>CAZVHQ010000007.1:0-128365 GCA_964627225.1 uncultured Mesoterricola sp. | reverse complement strand
GGGGCAGGTCGCCGTTGATCTCGTCCATCTCCACCAGGTCGTCGTAGGGGATCTCCGCCTCGGCCAGCAGCACGTTCATGTGCCCGGGCATGCGCCCGGCCACCGGGTGGATGGCGAACTTCACGGTGACGCCGCGCTTCTTCAGCTGGTCGTAGAGCTCGCGCACCCGGTGCTGGGCCTGGGCCACCGCCATGCCGTAGCCGGGCACGATCACCACCAGGCCGGCCTGGGCCATGATCTGGGCGGCGCTTTCCACGGTGTCCTCCTTGTAGACCTTGGCCTCGCCCCCGGCGGCGGCATGCTGGGTCTGGCCGAAGGCGCCGAACAGCACGTTGGTGAATGAGCGGTTCATTGCCTTGCACATGATGATGGAGAGGATCAGGCCGGAGCTGCCGTCCAGGGCGCCGGCGGTGATCAGCAGCTTGTTGTTGAGCACGAAGCCCATGGCCACCGCGGAAAGGCCGGCGTAGGCGTTCAGGATGGAGATCACGGTCGGCATGTCGGCGCCGCCGATGGGCAGGATCAGCAGCACGCCGAACGCCAGGGCGAGCAGGATGACCAGCACGAAGGCAACCGGGGCCCAGGCCGCCAGGGGATTCAGCACCAGCGCCACGCCCAGGGCCAGGGCCAGGGCGAACAACGCCAGGTTGATCACGTTCTGGCCCGGATAGGTCACCGGCCGCTGGGGGATCCACTTGATCTCCTGCAGCTTGCCGGCGGCCATGAGGGAGCCGGTGAAGGTCAGGAAGCCCAGCAGGATCTCCAGCACGATGGCGATGACGATGAACGGCGCCAGCGCCTCGGCGTTGTCCTGGCCGTAGTAGAGGAAGAACTTGCCGGCGCCCACCAGGCCAGCGGCCAGGCCGCCGAAGGCGTGCGACAGGGCGGTCCGCTGGGGCACCGCGGTGAGCGGCACCTGGGCCAGGGGATAGCCCACGGCGGCGCCGGCGATGAAGGCGCCCAGGATCCACCAGTAATGGGTGCCGCCGGTGCTGGCGACGCCGGCCAGGGTGCCGGCCACGGCCATGAGCATCGCCGCCACGCCGGAGAACACGCCCTTGCGGGCGGTCTCCGGGGCGCTCATCCAGCGCAGCGACATGATGAACAGGCCGGTGGCGACCAGGTAGAGCAGCTGGACCAGGTTCTCGGCGCTCATTTGCGCGCCCCTTCGCGCTTCTTGAACATCTTGAGCATGCGGTCGGTGATCAGGAAGCCGCTGACGATGTTGGTGGTGGAGCAGAAGATCGCCACCAGGCCGAGGGCGGTGACGGTGACCGGCGCGTCCTTGCCCGTCGCGACGATGATGGCGCCCACCACGGCGATGGCCGAGATGGCGTTGGTCAGGCTCATGAGGGGGGTGTGCAGCAGCCGGGACACCCGCTGGATCGCCATGAGGCCGATGAAGGTGGCCAGCATGAACACGAACAGGGCGCCCATGAAGTCCAGCGTGCCGTGGCCGCCGCCGTGGGCCTCGGCCCCCTGGGCGATGGCGAGCGTCAATCCGGTGAGGAGGTTCACGACTGGGCTCCTTTCTCGATGGCTTTGAGGGTCGCGGCGTGCACCACCTGGCCGTCGCGGGTCACGCAGCAGCCCTTCAGCAGGTCGTCGTTCCAGTCGAGGTTGAAGCGCGCCTCGGGCTTGTTCCAGAAGGCGGTGATGAAGTTCAGCAGGTTCCGGGAGAACAGCATGCTGGCGTGGTACGGCAGGGTCGCCGGCAGGTTCAGCGGGGCGAGCACGGTCACCCCGGCCACCGTCACGGTGCCGCCCAGCTGCGACAGCGCGCAGTTGCCGCCGCCGTCGGCGCCGAGATCGACGATCACCGAACCGGGCTTCATGGAACGCACGATCGCTTCGTCGAGCAGCCTGGGGGCCAGCACGCCGCCGATCAGCGCGGTGGTGACCACCATGTCCACCTGGACGCAGTGCTCGGCCAGCATGCGCGCCTGGCGCGCCTGGTCCTCGGCCGAAAGTTCGGCGGCATAGCCGCCGCCGGCCTGGGCGCTCCGCGCCAGTTCGATGCCGATGTACTTGCCGCCCACCGATTCGATCTGCTCCTTGACCTCGGGGCGCACGTCGGTGGCGCTGACCGCGGCGCCGAGCCGCTTGGCGGTGGCGATGGCCTGCAGCCCCGCCACCCCGCAGCCGATGACGAACACCTTGGCCTGGAGGGTGGTGCCGGCGGCGGTCATGAGCATGGGGAAGTACTTCGGCAGCTCCACCGCGCCCAGGAGCACGCCCTTGTAGCCGACGATGCTGGCCTGGCTGGACAGGGTGTCCATGGCCTGGGCCCGGGTGGTGCGCGGGATGCAGTCGGTGGAGAAGGCCGTGATGCCGCGCCCGGCCAGCCGGATGACGGCCTCGAGGTTGCGGGTCGGGAACAGGGAGGCCAGCAGCATGGCGCCGGGCCGCATCAGGTCCGCTTCGTGGCGGCCGCCGGGGCGGGCCGCCGGGGCGTTGACCTTGACCACGAAATCCGCCTCGCCCAGCAGCCGCGCCGGATCCGCCTCCAGGCCGACCCCCGCCTCCCGGTAGGCCGCGTCGGGGAGGAAGGCGCCCGCCCCGGCTCCCGGTTCCATGGTGACTTCGGCTCCCATCTGGATCAGCTTCCTGCAGGACTCCGGGTCCAGGGCCACGCGGCGTTCGTCGGGCCGGACCTCCATCGGGATGGCGATCTTCACAGGTTCCTCCGGTTGATTGGGGATTCTAACCGGAACTCGGCTTCAGCATCGTTTTTTTAGGAGTCCTCGTCCAGCTGGGTAACCACAAGTTGGTTGCGGTCCGCCATCAGCCTCGGCTGCGCCAGGGCCTGGTACGGTCCCAGCGGGAACAGCGGCGCAGCGGGCGATAAAACCGCATAATAGGCTCATGAAGGTAACCGCACCAGGGTTCCACTGGCTTGGCCATTTTCAGGATCGTTGCAAATTCAGCCAGCGCGGTGGGTCTGCCCATGGGTCCGCGCATCCGGTAGGCTGTTCTTTCACGGGGAGCCATGCCATGCACCAGCGTCGAACGTTGTCCGGGTTGTTCGCGCTCCGGGTGCCTGCGCTGATCGCCCTGCTGGCCTGTCCGGCCGCGGCGGACCACATCAGGGATTTCCGCAACGCCCTGGACGGCCTGAGGGCCAACAACCTGGGCGTGGTGGACAAGGTGTTCCTGAAGGACGCCTCCCGGGACGGAGCCGACCGGCTGCTGGCCCTGTACGAGCTGGGCGCGTTCTACCACCTGGCCGGGGACCCGAAGAAGAGCATCGGTTTCTTCAACACCGCCGACGCCGTGGCCCATGACTACGAAGGCCGGGCCATCGTCTCCGCGGGGGCGGCGGGGCGCAGCACCGGGGCCATCCTGGTCAACGATTCGCTGCTGAAGTACGAGGGCGCCGGCTACGACAAGGTCATGTCACGCACCATCAACGCCATCAACTTCATGCTGCTGGGGGACATGGAAGGGGCCCGGGTTGAGGTGCGCAAGGCCGAGGAATACCAGCGGCTGGAACGGGAACGGCACCAGCGCGAGGTGCGCCAGACCCCGCCCAGGGGCGCGGAAAGCGCCAGGATGGACGATCCGACGGTGCGCGCCACCTACGGCCGGATGAACGACTACGTGAAGAATGTGCGCAACTCGTTCGAGAACGCTTTCACCTACTACCTCTCCAGCCAGATCTACCTGGCCCGGGGCGAGGCCGGCCTGAACGACGCCATGGTGGAAATCAAGAAGGCCTACGAGCTGGCCCCCTATGCCCCGGGGGTGCGCTCGGCCTACCTGGAGATCGCCCGGGCCCAGTCCGGCAACGCCTATGACCAGGCCAGGGCGCTGCTGCGGGTGGCCGATCCGGAGGCCGCGGAGCCGGCCTCGGCCGGGTCGGTGGTGGTGTTCTTCGAGACCGGGCTGGTGCCGCAGATGGATGAGGTCAAGATCAACCTGTTCGCCAACAACAAGCTCTACGGCCTGGCATTCCCCATCTACAACGATTTCGGCACGGCCCAGGCGCCCCTCGCCATCCTCACGCCGTCCAGGACCTTCATGACCACGACCATCCTGGACACCCGCACCCTCGCGGTGAAGGCGCTGCAGGAGCGGATGCCGGGGATCCTCACCCGGGGCCTGCTGGGGGCGATCGCCAAGGGGCAGATGCAGGAGAAGGCCGAACAGAACTGGGGCCCCTTCGGCGGCCTGGTCAGCAAGGTGGCCAGCGCGGTCCTGACCTCCGCGGACCGCCGCTCCTGGCTCAGCCTGCCGGCCGAAGTCCAGGTGGCCCGGTTCAAGCTGAGCGCCGGTCCCAGCCAGCTCGAGCTGCGCGGCCCGGGCCTGGCCGAGCGGGTGGCGGTCGACGTCGCCCCCGGCAGCCTCACGTTCCTGCTGGTGCGCGCCTTCCCGGGGTTCAAGCGGATCGACGTGAGAACCTTCCAGCCCGGTGACGGGGATCCCGCGGCGCCCCGGCCCCAGCCGCTCGGCGACCCGCCTGCCACTCCCGCGCCAAATCTGCAATGATGTTGGACCAGGGTCCTGGGGTCCATTGGCCCGCACTTTCCTTGAAGGATTCAACCATGAACAAGCTGTCCTTGCCTTTGCTCGGGATCGCGGCGATCAGCCTCTGCGTGGGGTGTTCGGGTCCCGTCACCACCTACGGCAACGCCCAGGCCACCGAGACGGTGAACGCCGACTTCGGTTCCACCGACCTGCAGATGATCGCCGACAAGATCGTCGCGAGCCTGGTCTCCAGCAACCGCCTGCAGCCGGACCCGGCCGACCCGACCCGGCCGCCGCTCATCTCGGTCACCCGGCTGCGCAACGAGACCTCCGAGCACATCGACACCAAGTCGATCACCGACAAGATCCGCACGTCGCTCATCAAGTCCGGGAAGGTGCGCTTCTCGGCCCTGGAGATGCAGGGCGACCTGATGAACCAGTACAAGCTCCAGGGCACCATGGCCGATACCGCCACCGCCAAGGCCGCCGGCAAGCAGGCCGGCAGCAAGTACATCCTGGGCGGCGACATTTCCTCGATCGTCAAGCAGAATGGCAAGGTCAAGGACGTCTACTACAAGATCACCCTGCAGCTCACCGACATCGAATCGGCGGTGATCGAGTGGGCGGATGAGGTGGAGATCCGCAAGGACAGCGTCCGCCGGCTGTTCGGTTCCTAGGAGTGTGACCATGCTGTCAACCCTTCTGCTGGTTCCCGCCCTGATCGCTCCGCAGGCCGCCAAACCCATCTGGATCAGCGTGCTGCCGGTGCAGCCCGGGCGGGTCTACGGCCTGGGGCTGGCGGCCATCACCTCCGACGCCGCGACCCTGCGCCAGGCCTCCGACAATGCCAGGGCCGACGTGATCGCCCGGATGCGGGCCAACATCAAGGCCGACACCCGGGTCTCCACGGTGTCCCAGGAAACCCGGAGCAGCGCCGGCCCGGCCACGGCCAGCCGGAGCCAGAACACCCAGGTGGACACCCAGGTGCAGGCCCAGGCCGCCGACCTGCCGGGGCTGACCGTGGAGGAGACCTTCCTGGACCGGCCCGGCGCCACCGGCTACGCCCTGGCCTACCTGGACCTGGACATCGCCCAGCGGGAGCTGCGGACCCGGCTCGACACCCTGAACGCCGATCTCGCCGCCGACCGCGGCGAGCAGGGGATCCGGGCCAAGCTGGTGCAGGCCCAGGCCCTGAAGAAGGCCCACGGCGAGCTGGTCCAGCTGGACGACCTGGCTGGGCTGCTCAGCGGCGGCGGCGGGGATCCCGTGCTCCGGGCCGACGTGCTCAAGAGCAGGCTGGACGTCGAGCGCCGCATGGTGGCGGCCCGTGCGGCCCTCACCTTCGGCCTGGCGCCCACCCCGGGGATCGACCTGGACCAGGACGTGAAGGACGTGGTGCGCACCGCCGTGCTCAAGGAGGGCATGGGCTGGTCCGACCAGAGGCCGCTGCTCTCCATCACCCTGCGCGTGCGCAGCGGGCGCAACGGCGTGGCGGTGGGGCGGCGGGCCTGGTGGGACTACCGGCGCGCGGCGGACTTCGTGGTGGCCCAGGGTTCCATGAGCCTCACCCTGGAGGACAGCACGGGCCAGCAGTACGAGTCCATGACCATCGTCGCCAAGGGCGTCGGGGTGAACGAATTCCAGGCCGACAGCCTGCTCCTGGCCGACTACAAGGCCAAGCTGGGCAAGGCCGTGGGAGCCTGGCTGGCCGACCTGGCGAAATGGTGACGGGCCCCGCCGGCACTGCGGAAGCGCATTCACGCGGCTGATCCAGGGGAAGCGGCTGGCGGCGCAGGCCGGGCCAGGGAGGGTGCACATGAATGTAAATTCGTGACATAGTTTTATTAAATAAACGATTCGGAGCGGGCCCATGGTCCCTGAAAAAGTGCAAAAAATCCTCAGCGCCCATGGGCTGGAGGCCCTGGAATATGAACCGGGCAGCACACCCACCGTCGAGATGGCCGCCCGGCGCCTGGGCGTCGAGCCGGCGCGCATCGCCAAATCGCTGCTCTTCAAGACCAAGGCCGGCGCCTTCGTGCTCGTGGTGTGCACCGGGGACAAGCGCATTCCCTCCGGGGTGCTCCGGCAGGTGATCGGCTCGAAGGTGTCCATGACCAACGCCGAGGAAACCGAGCGGGTCACCGGCTTCCGTCCCGGCGGGGTCTGCCCGTTCGGCCTGGAGGGGGTGGAGATCCTGCTGGACCGGGACCTGGGGACCTACGAATCGGTGTTCCCGGCCGCGGGCAACGACGCCACCGGCGTGCGCATCACCCTGGATCAGCTGGTTCACGCCACCGGCGGCCGGGTGGTCGATTTCGTCGGGGTGGAGTAGGTGCGGGCGGGCATCGCTGGCATCGGCACCCTGGTCAACGCCGGCGCGATCCTGGCCGGGACCGCGGTTGGCCTCATGTTCGGCCGGGTCATCCCCGAGCGGGTGCGGCGGACCGCCATGGCCGGCCTCGGCCTGACCATCTTCTTCCTGGGCATGCAGATGGCGCTGGACCCGCGCATGGACCCGGGCAAGCTGCACTATGCCGGGCCGCTGCCGTACCATCCGAACCCCCTGGTCGTCATCGGCGGGCTGGTGCTCGGCAGCATCCTGGGTGAACTGATGCAACTGGAGGAACGGCTCGAACGGTTCGGCCAGTGGATGCAGCGCTGGGCCTCGGGGCTGTCCGCCCCGGACGGCGCCGGCGCGGGGCACAGTCTGGTGGAAGGCTTCGTGACCGCGACGCTGATGTTCGGCATCGGCGCCATGGCGGTGATCGGGCCCATCCAGGACGCCGCCGGCCAGCCCCACGTGATGTACGTCAAGGCGATGATCGACGGGATCAGCTCGATCATGCTGGCCAGCGCCCTGGGCCTCGGGGTGGCCCTGTCGGCCATTCCCATCATTCTCTACCAGGGCGGCATCACCCTGGCCGCCGGCCGGGTCACGCCCTACCTCACCCTGCCGGTGCTGGCCACCCTCACCGCCACCGGCGGGCTGCTCATCGCCGCCATCGGGCTCGACCTGACCGGCATCAAGCGGTTGCCGGTGGGGAACATGCTGCCGGGGGTCTTCGTCGCTTCGGTGCTGGCCTATTTCCTCGGCTGATTACGGCTTCATGTGGTTGAGCGCGGCCCATCCGGCCCACATGATCTCGATGCCGATGCAAAGCAGGATGAAGGCGAGCATGCGCATGATCACCATGGTGCCGATCTCGCCGAGCATGGCCAGCAGCCCGGCCGCGTGGCGGTAGCAGAAGTAGATGCACAGGGTGGTGACCGCCACGCCGATGACCGCGATGGAGGCGTTCAGCAGGTAGAGCACCGGCGTGCGCGGCAGGTGGACGCCCAGGGCGATGGCGGCGGCGATGGCTCCCGGCCCGGTGGTGAGCGGGAAGGTGATCGGGAAGAAGCTGCGGCGCACGATCTCGGTGTGGGTCAGGTCCACCTCCCGGTGCGCCACCGCCTCCTGTACGTCGCTCCCGCCGGTGCGGTTCAGCATGCGCCAGCCGGCCGCCGCCACCAGCAGGCCGCCGCCGAGGCGGATGATGGGCAGGGAGATGCCGAAGATGTCCAGGACATAGATGCCCACCAGCATGGAGACCACCAGGACGCACCAGCTGTTGAACGCGATCTGGCGCGCCATCCGGCGCACCACCGCGGGGTTGCTGCCCGCGGTGGCGATGAACACCGGAGCGGCGCTGAGCGGGTTGATGATCGGCAGCAAGGTGAGCGGCACCAGCACCAGGGACTTGAAGAAGGGCGCTACGAATTCCACCATGACTCCGATTCAGGGCCGGGACCGCGGCTTGGGAAAACCGGCGGGATGCCCGGATTGGGGCAAATAATTTCCACTTTTCAGCATTGTACCATCGCCATGGGTGGGATAAAGCATTAGCCTTATGACGCCCTCATCCGGCATCGACCTTTCTCAAAGGAGTGTTTCATGGCAAAACCCTCCCTCCGGCCTCTGTTGCTGAGCCTTCTCGTGCTGCCCCTGGGGGCCGCGGACACCGTCAAGATCGCCCTCACCGGCCCCTTCTCTGGCGGATCGGCGCCCATGGGGGTGTCCATGCGCGACGGCGCCAAGCTGGCCATCGCCGAGATCAACGCCGCCGGCGGCATCCAGGTGGGCGGGAAGAAGCTGCCGATCGAGGTGGTGGAGCGGGACGACGAGGCCAAGAACGAGCGCGGCGCCCTGATCGCCCAGGAGCTCTCGGCCATGGACGGCCTGGCCGGCGTGATCGGCTCGGTGAACACTGGCGTGGTCATGGCCGGGGACCGGCACCTCCAGGAAAAGGGCATCACCAAGATCATCACCCCCGCCGCCGGCTCCCAGTCCATGACCCAGTGGTCGGACGCCAAGGTGAAGGAGCTCTCCATCTTCCGGTTCGCCGCCGACGACGCCATCCAGTCGGCCATGGTGGTGGCCGAGGCGGCCCGGCGCGGCTTTGCCAAGGTGGCCCTGCTGCACGACTCCACCAACTACGGCGTCTCCGGCCGGGACGACCTGCTGCGGCGCATCCAGGAGCAGGGCGGCAAGCTGCAGGTGGTGGCCACCGAGAAGTTCAACATCGGCGACAAGGACATGACCGCCCAGCTGCTCCGGGCCAAGTCGGCCGGGGCCCAGGCCATCCTGATCTGGGGCATCGGCCCGGAGCTGGCGGTGGCCGCCAACGGCCTGGCCAAGCTCGGCATGAAGACCCCGCTGATCGGCGGCTGGACCCTGTCCATGTCCAACTTCATCGACAACGCCGGCAAGAACGGCAACGGCACGCTCATGCCGCAGACCTTCATCGAGGAGCCGATCAACCCCCGGGTGGCCGGCTTCCTGAACAGCTTCCACAAGACCTACAACGTCACCCGGATGCCCTCCCCGGTGTCGGCCGCCCAGGGCTACGACGCGGTGCTGATCTTCGCGGCGGCGGTCAAGCAGGCCCAGAGCACCGATACCCACAAGATCAAGGAGGCCCTGGAGAACCTCAAGGAGCCGGTGCGCGGCGTCATCGCCACCTGGAAGCACCCCTTCTCCCGCTGGGACCCGGCCAACGAACAGAGCCACGAGGCCTTCCGCGCTGAGCAGACGGTCATGGGCATGGTGATGGACGGCCGGGTGGTGTTCGCCAACCAGGCCGACCGGGACCGCCTCGCCAAGGCCGGCCTGGGCCGCTGATGGACATCAGCATCACCTTGCAGATGGTGGTGAGCGGGGCCCTCATGGGCCTGGTCTACGCGCTCATCGCCTACGGTTTCCAGCTCACCTACGCCACCAGCCGGAGCCTCAATTTCGGCCAGGGCGAGCTGGTGATGGTCTCGGCCTTCGTGGCCCTCACCTGCACCAACCTGGGCCTGCCCTACGGCCTGATGGTCCCGCTCGCGCTGGCCTTCGGCGCCCTGGCCGGCCTCGGCGTGGAGCGGGCCGCGGTCCGGCTCGCCCTGCGCCAGAAGAGCGAAGGCTGGATCATGCTCACCATCATCCTGGGCCTGTTCATCTATTCCGCCGCCGAGAACCTGTGGGGCCGGGACGACCGCCCCTTTCCCACCCCCATCTCGTCCGACCCCATCCACATCCTGGGCATCGACGTGACCCCCCTGGAGCTGTCCGTGGCCGTGGGCGCGCTGGGGGTCATGGGGCTGATCGAGCTGTTCAAGCGCGCGACCCTGCTGGGCAAGGCGGTGGAGGCGGTGGCCGCCGATCCCGAGGCCGCCGAACTGGCAGGAATCTCCGCCACCCGCGCGGTGATGCTGTCCTACGCCCTGTCGGGCATGGTGGCGGCCCTGGCCGGCGTGCTGGTCTCGCCCATCACCACCGTCGGCCCCACCATGGGCGCCGCCCTGGTGCTCAAGGCGTTCTCGGTGGCGGTGGTGGCCGGGCTGGATTCGGGGTTCGGGGTGGTGGTGGTCGGCATGTTCCTGGGCGCCCTGGAAAGCCTGGCCAGCTTCTACCTGGGCAGCGGCTGGCGCGAGGCGCCCGGCCTGGTGCTGCTGATCCTGGCCCTGGCCGTGCGGCCCCATGGCGTGTTCGGCCGCGCCGCCATCCGGAAGGTGTGAGCCATGCGCCGCTTCCTGCTCCTGCGCGGCTGCGAATTCGCGGTCCTGGCCCTGCTGGCGGCGCTGCCGCTGGCCGTGGGCAATCCGTACGTCCTGGCCCTGCTCACCCTGCTGGCGATCTACGGCGTGCTGCTGATCGGCCTGGACGTGACGGTGGGCTACCTGGGCCAGATCAACCTGGGCCAGGTGGCGTTCCTGGGCATCGGCGCCTACACCGCGGGGCTGCTGGTCACCCGGCTGCACTGGGGCCTGCTGCCCAGCCTGCTGGCGTCTGCGGTCTCGGGGCTGGTGGTGGGCGGCCTGCTGGCGCTGCCGGCCCTGCGCCTGGAGGGGCCGCAGTTCGCCCTGGCCACCCTGAGCTTCGCCGCCCTCACCGTCACCGCCCTGAACGAGCTGGAGGCCCTCACCGGCGGCGCCCAGGGCCTCAGCCTCACCCGGCCGCCCCTGCTGGGCCTGGTCCTGGAGGCCCGGGGTTTCTACTGGCTGTGCCTGGCGGCCCTGGCCCTGGTCTGGGTCACCATGCGCAACCTGCTCGGCTCCCACTGGGGCCGGGCCTTCGAGGCGCTCCGGGACAGCCCGATCGCCACCGACGCCATGGGCGTGGGCAGCTACCGGCACAAGGTGGCCGGCTTCGCCCTGGGCTCCGGCCTCGGGGCCTTCGCCGGCGGCCTCTACGCCTTCAACTTCCAGTACCTCCAGCCGCAGATCTTCACCTACGACCTGATGGTGATCCTGCTGCTCGGCGTGGTGCTGGGCGGCCGCAAGAGCCTCTGGGGCGCCTTTCTGGGCGCCTGCATCGTGGTGCTGCTGCCCAACCTGCTGTCCAGCCGCCGGCTGTTCCTGACCCTGGCGTTTGCCGCCTTCGCGGCCGCGCTGGCGGCGGGAATCCGCGCCCTGGCGGCGCGCCGCGCCGGCCCGTTCCAGGCCCTGGCGCCGATCGCCGCCACCGCGCTGCTGGCCGGCGGGGGTCTGCTGGCCAGGCACACCGAGGACTGGCGCAAGGCCATCTTCGCCCTGCTGCTGTTCGCGGTGATGGTGGGCCTGCCCGAAGGGCTGATGGGCTTCTGCGCGCGGTTCCTGGCCGGGGTCTTCCGGGTGCCGCCGGCCGCGCTGCCGCCCCCGGCGTCCCTGGACGAAGCCCTCCCGGTCCGGGCCGCGGCGCCCGGCGCGCTGCTGGCGGTGACCGGGCTGCGCCGGCACTTCGGCGGGGTGAAAGCGGTCGACGGCATCACCTTCGAGATCGAGGCCGGCACCATCCACGGGCTGATCGGACCCAACGGCTCGGGCAAGAGCACTCTGGTCAACCTGGTCTCCGGCCTGTACCAGCCCAGCGGCGGCAGCATCCTGCTGCGCGGCGCCCAGGTGCGCGGCGCGGGCCTCATGCCCATGGCCCGCGCCGGGGTGGCCCGCACCTTCCAGAACCTCCAGCTGTTCAGCGAGCTGTCCGCCCTGGACAACGTGATGGTGGCCCTGCACGGCGTGTTCCGGATGCCCCTGCCGCTGGTGATCGCCGGCCTGGGCCGGGGCGAAGAGCGCCGGGCCCAGGCCCTGGCCCTGGCACTCCTGGCCTGCGTCGGGCTGGAGGGCGAGGCGCGCGCCAAGGCACGGGATCTGCCTTACGGGGCCCAGCGCTTCCTGGAGCTGGCCCGGGCCCTGGCCCGGCGCCCGGCCCTGCTGATCCTGGACGAGCCCGCCGCCGGCCTGGCCCACCCGGACGTGCTCCGGCTCATCGAGACCATCCGCGCCGTGCACCGGCGCGGCATCACCATCCTGCTGATCGAGCACCACATGGACGTGGTGAGCGAATTGTGCGACCAGGTGACCGTGATGGACGGCGGGCGCCTGCTGGCCGAAGGCGCTCCCGCCAAGGTGCAGCGCGACCCCCTGGTGCTGGAAGCCTACCTGGGGGCGCCATGACCGACCTCATGCTCCAGGTGCGGGACCTGCACGGCGGCTACGGCGCCGTGGACGTGCTGCACGGCGTTGCCCTGGAAGTGGCCCCGGGCAGCGTGGTCGCGCTGATCGGCGCCAACGGCGCCGGCAAGACCACCGCCATGCGGCTCATCTCCGGCCTGCTCAGGCCGACCCGGGGCAGCGTCCTGCTGGACGGCGTGCCGATCCAGGGCCTGGACGGCTCGCGCATCGCCGCGCTGGGCCTGGCGCACGCGCCCGAGGGGCGCAAGGTGTTCGGCCCGCTCAGCACCGAAGCCAACCTGCTGCTGGGGGCCTACACCTGGCTGCCCAAGGTGCTGGGCTACCGCAAGGCCGCCGCGGCCGACCTGCAGGCGGTCTACGACCGCTTCCCGAAGCTGAGGGAGCGCCGGCGCCAGCAGGCCGGCACCCTTTCCGGCGGCGAGCAGCAGATGCTCGCCGTCGGCCGGGCGCTCATGGCCCGGCCCAAGCTGCTGCTCCTGGACGAGCCGTCCATGGGCCTGGCGCCGGTGATCATCCAGGAGGTCTACCGGGCCATCCTGGGGCTCAAGGCCGAAGGCACCACGCTGCTGCTGGTGGAGCAGTTCGCCCGGACCGCCCTGCAGGTGGCCGACTATGCCTACGTCCTGGAGCGCGGCCGGATCGCCGTGCAGGGCACGCCGGAGCAACTGGCCCGGGACGGGCGGGTGGTGGCGGCCTATCTGGGATAAACCCAAGGCCCATCGCGATGACGGGCCTTGTCACTGGGTCATTTGGTGGTCCCGACACGATTCGAACGTGCGACCCTCAGATTCGTAGTCTGATGCTCTATCCAGCTGAGCTACGGGACCGCGGTGGTTGTTCAGTCTATAGGCTCCTCGTTGGAATGTCCACCGCTTTTGCCCGCGGCGGATCGGTCCGGGCTGCGGGCGGCCGGAAAAGCATCGATATTTTCTGTGCATAGATATGAATGGCCAAGGCGAAACCCGGCCCGGTCCCACAACGGCCAGGCCATGGATTGGAGCCACAGGGATTTCCTGGCTTGGGCCGGATCGGCCGGGTTGCCTGCGGCGATGGAAAGGGCGCTGAGCCTTGGGAAATCCTGGTTGATGGTATTCAATACTGGGGAGTAGACTTGACTACAATAAACTCTGATCGAAGTAAGCGCTTTGGTCGTTCTCAAGGTTCGTTCCCCCTGCAAAATGCCCTTTGGCAAAACCGTTGCCGCCCGCCCAAAGGTGGACTCATGGAGATTCGGGTTAATTCGTGAAAAGGTACGCCCCCCACGGGAGCGTCAACTAAGGCACACTGAGTATTCCCAGCCAGGTCCAAGTCCATATCGGAGATTCGAAGACCCCTTGAATTTTCCCCCATGGAAGTCGAAAGCAAGAAAGCTGCAAAGGAAGTTCAATGAGCGAGCTGACACGTAAGGAAGTGGTCTTTATCCTCAAGTCGGGGAAGAGCTTCCAGCGTACCGATCTCAGTGGCCTCGATTTGAGGGGGTTTGATCTATCCGGGGCCAACCTGTCCGAAGCCAACCTGGCCGGGACGGTGCTTAACCAGGCTGTGCTGCGCGGGGCCGACCTGACCGGGGCGGACTTGCGGCTGGCCAACCTGGACGAGGCGGACCTGGAAGGCGCCAATCTCAGCCGCGCCAAGCTCAAGGGCGCCAACCTGAGCGGCGCGAACCTGAGCGGCGCGAACCTCAGCGGCTTCGACATCCAGCAGTACGACCAGGCCACCATGCCCATTCTGCGGGGCACCAAGCTCACCGGCGCCGTCCTCTCCGGGGTCAACTTCAGCGGGGTGGACCTCAGCGGCAAGGATCTGCGTTCGGCCAACCTGAGCGGTGCCGACCTGCGCCAGACGATCCTGGCGGGGGCCAACCTGCAGGGCGCCGATCTCAGCAAGGCCAGCCTGCTGGGGGCCTCGCTGGGCGGCGCCAACCTCATGGGCGCGAACCTCTCCTTCGCCGTGCTGGGCGGGGCCGCCCTGGTCCACGCCAACCTGGCCGACGCCGATTTGACCGACGCGGACCTGCACTGGGCCAACCTCGGCGAAGCCAACCTGGAGCACGCCAACCTGAGCCGGGCCAACCTGCGGGGCGCCAACCTCGGCGGTGCCAACCTCAGCGGCGCCAACCTGCGCTACCTGGACATCCTGCAGTACGACAAGAACGACATCCCCGATCTCACCGGCGCCAACATGAGCGGGGCCAACCTCAGCGGCACCAATCTGCGCGGGCTGAACCTGAACCAGAGCAACCTGAGCGGCGCCAACCTGTGCGGCGTGGTGCTGCGCCACGCCAGCCTGGAGGGCTCCATCCTCAACGACGCCGACATGAGTTCGGCCGACCTGAGCGGGGCCAACCTCAGCGGCGCCCAGCTCGGCCGCGCCAACCTCAGTTCGGCGCTGCTGGCCGGCGCCGTGCTGATCGGCGCCGATCTCCACATGGCCGACCTCACGGGCGCGGACCTGCGGGAAATCAGCTTCGTCGGCGCCAACCTGACCGGCGCCAACCTGACCGGCGCCAGCCTCAGCGGCGCCATGCTGGAAGGCTCCGTGCTCAGCGAGACCGTGCTGGTGGGCGCCAAGCTCATGCGGGTCAACCTGGCCGAACGCGACCTCAGCCGGGCCAACCTCAGCGAGTGCGATCTCAGCTCGGCCAACCTGGAAGGGGCCAACCTCGCCGGCGCGGTGCTGGTGGGCGCCAACCTGGAAGACACCCAGCTGGGCGGCGCCAACCTCAGCGGCGCCGATCTGCATGGCGACGACCTGCGCACCGCCAACCTGTGCGGCGCCGACCTGAGCATGGCCAACGTCAGCACCGCCGACCTGCAGGGCGTGATCCTCAGCGCCAACCTGAACGGGGCGAACCTCAGCGGGGCGAACCTGCGCGGCGCCGACCTGGACCGGGCCGTGCTCACCGCCGCCAACTTCAGCGGGGTCGATCTGAGCGGCTTCGACCTGCAGGGCGCCGATCTCAGCAACGCCATCCTGGACGGGGCCAAGCTCACCGGGGTGAACCTGCACGGGGCCATCCTGCGCGCCTGCCACGCCATCGGCGCCAACCTGAGCGGAGCCGACCTGAGCGAATCCGACCTGGCCATGGCCGATTTCTGCGGGGCCAACCTGTTCGGGGTGAATTTCGAGAAGGCCAACCTGGAAGGCGCCAAGCTCGCCTCCCTGCCCACCGAGTCCTGGGGTGAGTACCGCACCAACCTGAGCAACGCCAACCTGAGCGGGGCGAACCTGACCGGCGCCGATCTCTACCAGGCCAACCTCAACGAGGCCAACCTGCACAACGCCAACCTCTCCGGCGCCAGCATGATCTGGGCCGACCTGCGCGGCGTCGACCTCCGGGAGACCGCCCTGCGCGGGACCAACCTCAAGGGCGCCAACCTGGACGGGGCCAACCTGTGCGGCGCCGACCTGCGCGAGACCGTGCTGCGCGATGCCTATCTGGACGGCGCCAACCTCAGCAGCGCCAACCTCAGCGGCACCAACCTGACCAACGCCGATCTGCGTGACACCAACCTGATCGACGCCTCCATGGACGGCGCCAACCTCGCCGGCGCCAACCTCAGCGGCGCCAACCTGGTCTGGACCAATCTCAGCGGCGCCAACCTGGTGCGGGCCAACCTGACCCGCGCCAAGCTCAGCGGCGCCCATCTGGGCGGCGCCGATCTGCGCGAAGCCGATCTCACCGACACCAACCTCGACGGCGCCAACCTCAGCGGAGCCAAGCGCTAGCCATTACGGAAAGATCAAGCGCCCGGGCCATGCCCGGGCGCTTGCCCTTTACAGCTTGGTCTTGGAGTAGGCGTGTTCCCCGGCGGGGGGCAGCGGCGGCACGCCGTTGGCCATGTTGAACACGTGGCGGTCGGAGGCGGCCTCATCGGCCCGTGAACTGCTGTTCCCGGCGAAGGCCGCGGCGCCCATGGCGGCAACCGGCGGCAGGGCGGGGGGAGACGGGAACGGCACGAAGGCGTCCTTCTCTTTTTCCTTCTCCTTCTCCTTGGGCTCCACCCGCTCCACGCCGGTGCGGGTGCAGTTGCCCTGCAGGGTGCCGCCCTCGTCCACCACCAGGGAGCCCACTTCCACTTCCCCCTCGACGTAGCCGGTGCCGTGGATTTCCAGGCATTCCTTGATCTTGAACACGCCCATGACCCGGCCGGTGACGATCAGGTGCTTGGCTTCGATGGTGCCCCGCACTTCGCCGCTGGGGGCGATGGTCACCTCGCCCTCGCTCTGGATGTTCCCTTCGACGTTGCCTTCGATGCGCAGGCTGTTCTGGCCGGCCTGGATCTCGCCCTTCCAGAGGGTCCCCTTGCCGAGCAGCGTGTGAATGGCCTGGGATTGATCGGGGCGCTTCTTGCTGCTGAACATGGGGACTCCTGCATTACCGTAGGGACGATAGCCATTCGCGCTGCAGACGCATATAGGGCATGGGGTTTACCGGCCGGCCGTTGAGACGCACTTCATAGTGCAGATGGACCCCCGTGGCATTGCCGGTGCGGCCCATGTCTCCCAGGATATCCCCTCGAGTCACCTTCTGTCCCGTTTTGACTCGAACCCTCGCCATATGGGCGTAGAGGGTTTCGACCTGATCGCTGTGGCTGAGCACCACCCCGTTGCCGTAGCGATCCATCCATCCGGCCTGCACGACTTCGCCGTCGGCGGTGGCCTGGATGGGGGTGTTCTCGGCGTTGGTGATGTCGATGCCGCTGTGGAAGCCCAGCAGTCCATCATCGGATTCGTTGTGCCGGGAGAACGGGCTCAGCCGGATGCCGAACGGCGAACTGAGGTAGCCGGCGGTGGGCGGGATGGAAGGCGTATGGTTCCAGCGGTCGATGATCGGGTCCATGCGCACCTTCAGGAGCTTTGCCGCGGCGCTGGTGCGCTCCAGGTCGTCCCTCAGCAGGCTCAGCTTCTCCGGTGTCGCGGCTGGCTGGTTGGCAGCTGGCGGCAGGGGCTTGATCAAAGGGTCGGGATTTTTCATGTTCAGCACTTTGAGCAGGTCCGTCATCTGCTGGCGCAGCTTCTGGACCTGGCCGTCGAGGGCCTGGGCCTTGTCCAGGGTCTCCCGCAGCTGCCGCTGCTGGGCATAGGTATCCCGCTGGAGCTGGGTGAAGCTCATGATCTTCTTGGTGGCCCAAAGCCCGTAGGCCGAACCGATCATCGCCACCGCCCAGATGGCCATGATCGTGCCGGCCACGTAGAGCACGGTCCTGCGGGCGATGGACCAGCGGAACGTGCGATGGGGGAACACCATCATGACCGTGAAGAACCGCTCGGAATCCGGGCGGCTCAGACGCAGGCCACGTCGGGCTAGAGGCTTTCTTGCCATAGAATTCCTACCCTACGTGGGATGTCTTCGGCTGTCGAGGAAGTTTTCAACATCAGGGCGCCAGCCGCGCCACGATCCATTCCGCCAGGTGCCCGGTGAAGAAGATGAGCCCCACCAGGCTGTTCAAGGTGAAGAAGGCGTGGTCGATGCGCTCCAGCCGTCCGCCCCGGACCACCCATTGTTCCCGGGCGAGGATGCCCGCCACCAGGGCCCAGGCCAGCCATGGAAACAGATGCGCCTCCAGGCCCAGGTTGAACATCGCCCAGGCGCCCAGGGCCGCCAGGTGCAGGCCCCGGGAGACCCACAATGCCGCCGGAACCCCCAGGCGGGAAGGGACCGAATGGAGCCGGCGCGCCTGGTCGAAGTCAAGGTCCTGAAGGGAATACAGGATGTCGAACCCGGCGGTCCAGGTGAGCACGCCCAGGGCCATCCACCAGGCCGGCGGATCCAGCCGGCCGTTCACCGCGATCCAGGCGCCCAGCGGCGCCCCGGCCAGGGCCAGGCCGAGCACCGCGTGGCTCAGGAAGGTGAAGCGCTTGCAGAAGGAGTAGCCGAGGATGATCAGGAGCGCCAGCGGGGTCAGCTTCCAGGGCAGCGGGCCGAGCCGTCCCGCCGCGAAGCCGAACAGCACGATGGCCAGGCCCAGCAGCGCCATGGCCCCGCCGAGGCTCACCCGGCCCGCGGGGAGCGCGCGGTCCCGGGTGCGCGGATTGGCCCCATCCAGGTCCCGGTCGGCGATGCGGTTGAAGGTCATGGCGGCGGTGCGCGCCGCTACCATGGCCACCAGGATCCACAGCACCTTCTCGAGTGGCGGCAGGCCCCGGGACGTGGCCAGGGCGCCCAGCAGCGCAAAGGGCAGCGCGAACACCGTGTGCTCGAACTTGATCATGTCCAATAGCTCACGTAAGTTACTGAAAACACGTCGTTTAACTAAATTTACTGGTGAATTTTCGACAATTGGCGCTGAAAATACAACGGGCTCGTCTTTCGTATCGACCTCGGCATCGGGTTGGGGGTGGTGCCATGGGGCTTGCTGGGGGTAATCCTTGTCCGTGCTCATCGGAACATGATCCGATATATTCCAGGTCTTGTCTTGGCCCTGATCAGAAACCGAATGGATCCACTCTGGAGTGTTACGCCTGTGCGGCTTTCGGGATTACTTCATCGGGGCAGCGGATGGCATTTCGCGGTAAGCAGGTGGCTCTCGATCAGGGTGGCCAGGATCACCATCAGGCGGGTCCGGTCGGCTAGGTTGCCGTGGGCAAGGACCTCATCTGGGTCATACTTTCCTGGAGCCCACCACCTCCAGCGCTTCACGGGTAAGGGTATTTTTTCCGGAAAGCCCCGTCCAGTCATCCTTCGTCGAGAAAAGCCGGAATGACCATTCAGCAGCTTGACCTCACGCCATACCTTCGCCAAGAGGAGGGGCAATTCTTCGATCGGAAGAGCCTCTTCCACGGTCCCCCCGGAATGAAGAAACAACGGTCCCGGTCCGAAGTGCGAGACGAGGTCGCCTCGTCTGTTGCGGCGTTTGCCAACGCGGACGGTGGCGTGCTCATCCTTGGTCAGGAGGATGACAAGACGGTGACCGGTCATAGTTACCCAGCGGACGTCCTGCAGGATCTTGTTTCGGTTCCCGTCAGGCGGCTCACCCCGCCCCAGGCGCCGGGCTGGGTTCAGGAGTTGGAAGGCCACCAGGTTCTGATCTTCTCGGTGCCCACCGCGCCCCGGGCGGTGATGGTGCATGGTGACGGCTTTCCTCGGCGAGTGAAAGACACGGTCATCCAGGACTCCGAGGAGGCGATCAACGCCATCAAGCGCCGTGGCCAAGAGGAAAGCTATGAATCCGACCTGGTTCCCGGAATCGGTTTGGATGCGCTGGATCCCGAGCGGATGGAGGCTGCGGCCCGCAGCGCAGGTTTTGCCCCCACCGACTACCTGGGGTTTCTTCTTGAGCGTGGACTGGTGGAATGGCGAGGGGCCGAACTTCTGCTCCGGCGTGCAGCCCTGCTCCTGTTTTCAGGATCGGCTCGGCGCCTCGACCATCCGAATGCAGGTATCCGGATCTTCCGGGTCGAGGGGAGTGAGCGTCTCACCGGATCGAGGAACAACGTCTCCGAGGTCAAGCCCCGGATTGAAGGCAATCTCTGCCAGGTCATCGAAGTGGCCTACCACCGGCTCGGGTTGCTGATCCGGAATTCGGAGCGCCTGCATGACCTGTTCTTCAAGGAAATGCCCGAGTACCCGGCCTTCGCCTGGCAGGAGGCCGTGGTCAATGCTGTGGCGCACCGAGAATATCGGGACCATGGGCGCGGCGTTGAAGTCTGGCTGTTTTCCGACCGTATGGAAATCCGGAGTCCGGGGGATCTTCTGCCCTCGGTGACCCTGGAAACGCTTCGTGCCCGCCGCCGGGCCCATGCCAGCCGCAATCCGCGCGTCACCCGGGTTCTGGCGGAACTGGGCCTGATGCGGGAGCAGGGCGAGGGTATGCCCCGCATTTTCGATGAAATGGAGACGTCATGGCTACCCATGCCGGAACTGGACCTCGAAGGCGGGGTTTTCGTGATGACGCTCCGAAACACACCGGTCTTCGCGGGTGGACGGCCTGAGTGGATCTCCTTCATTCACCGTCTTCCCTTGAACATCCGGCAGCAGCGCATTCTGGCCAAGAACGAAGGTGGGGCCTTCGGGAGCGGAGAATACCAGGCCCTGAACGATGTCGACCGCGACCAGGCCTACCGGGAGTTGCGCGCCATGGTCGACGCCGGCTTCCTGGAGGCGCCCGACCACCCAGGGCCCGGCGGCCTGTACCGGGTCAGGGTCGCCCTGGATGTCCTAGGCCCTCAGACTGGCGGTACCCGCATGGACCCCGGGCAAACCTTCCGGCTTCGCATGGAGGCGCAAGGGTTCGTGAAGAACCAGGACTATCAGGACTGCTTCGGAGTGTCTCCTTCCACCGCGAAAAGAGCCTTGGCTGCCTTGGTGAAAGAGGAAACCCTGGTCCGGGACGGCGATTCCCGGGGGCGCTACCTGCCCGGGCCTAAGTGGTCCGATTGGAGCATGGCGCGCCATTGACCCATCTTCAGGGGTCATTCTGAGTCTGGTATCGGTCATCTTGACCGTAAAGATACGAAAAGCATGCGGATACCTTTGCGCAATTCCCTGGCCATTGTTCCATTACCGGTGCCACTGCTGGGCACCTCAACCCTCGGAACGCTCGCCGTCGTGAACGGCGAATCGAAAATGGGCTGGGACCACGGAAGTACATAGGGCCAAGACGAGCAGGGTTGAGCAAAGCGTTATGAAATGGGCGAAAGATGGCCGGCATTTCTCACGAGCATGACCAGGGCAATTCCTTCTTTCGCGATCCACGTCTTCATCGGGCTGAATCCCAACTTGGTATACAGCCGCAAGGCGGGAGTGTTTCTGGATCCGGTCGTCACGGCAACAGGTAACCCTGGGAACGCGTGAAGGAGCTGCCAGACAAGGAAAAAGCCCAGCCCAAGCCGGAAATGGGACGGGTCAATGATGAGCTTGCAGAGGTCGATCGAATGGCCTGAAACCTGGTAAGTGATGGCTCCGCAAAGATGCTCTCCGTCCCAGGCCCCGAGGGTCGCCTCTGCAGCGGATACCAATTCGTCCAAGGTCTCCCGCAAAGGTGGAAAGTCTGTGGTCCCAAGCAATATGGCTTCGGCCCCGTAAGCCGCTTGCTGAAGACCATGCAACGCAGAGGCTTGTCTTGGGTCGGCGAAATTAATGGGTTCAACGGTCATGAATGAATACTCAAATATTTAACCAGCCATAATATTCATGGCGATTATTGGGAATGCTAGGTTTTATATGATATCGGTGGGGGTGTTTTGATTAATATTCACGGGCAGAATATACCATGCCCCTGGCCTCAATGGGGCGTCTGAGGGCATGGTGCGCCATTGACCCGTCTTTATGGGCCATTTGGGCTCAGGAATGGGTCATGTTGACCCTTAAATAAACAAACAAAGATAGATAGCCTTGCGCAATTCCAGGGCCATTGACCCATCGACGGTTTGCCTGCTGGCTTGGCGCCATGAGGCAGACTCTCCGGAGTGCACTCCATGTGCATGGGTGGCCGTGGCAGGGAAGTGCCTGAACCAAGGGGTGCCTGGAGCCGGTGACGTCCGGTCCGGTGCGGACATTCCCTGGTCCCAATTTCGGCAAGAGGCCCGAATCAGGGGCGAACCATGGGGCGAACCGCATTCTTAACGCTTCGACATTTCAGGGCACTTATGGACACATCAAGAAACACTTCAGCACCGTTCGCACTTCTCAAAGCTGAGTGTAAGTGTTGGAAACAAATGCCATTTGGTTTCTTGGTATAGCTTTGGCCCAAAAAGTTGCTCGAACTTGATCATGTCCAGCAGCTCGCGTAAGTTACTAAAAAAAGATAACTTACTATTTTTAGCGAAATTTATGGGAACTCTTTTCGGATAATTGAAGAAACCTAAACGGAAAAATCACCGCCAGATTGGATCCATTGACCGGGAAAGGGCTTTCACGGGCGGGACCGCCCGGCCCATCCATTTCATCCATGATCGAACAAAATGGCGATCTTGTCTCGGCCCTGGCACCACCCGTTGGCTGTGACCATTGACGGACTGCCTTTTTGGAATCGCTTGAGTTCACCGCCTCAACCTGGCGACGGCACCTGCCTGGGGTGCCGGCTGAGCCTGAAACTCAGAGTGATTCCGGCCGCCAAACCCACCGAGCCGGTCCAGGCGAGGGTGATTGGAATGCCCACCCGGCTCGCTGCCCAGCCCAGGAGCAGCCCACCAACGGGGGCCAGACCCTGCATCACCCAGACGTAAAGCGAGGCGACCCGTCCACGCAAATCGGCCGGAGCTGCGCTTTGCAGGAAGGCATTGCT
This sequence comes from uncultured Mesoterricola sp., assembly GCA_964627225.1. GTDB lineage: Bacteria > Acidobacteriota > Holophagae > Holophagales > Holophagaceae > Mesoterricola. Next base: position 105,695 of record CAZVHQ010000007.1, on the reverse strand, counting down.
GGTCGAATGCTGGACCGACGTCATGGCTCCGAGCAGCATCATTCCGGCCAACGCCAGCGGAATGGCACGGGCCACGGCCAGGGTCAACAGGGCGCACCCGAGCGCGCAAAGCGCGACCCCATGAATGCAGGCTGTCCGCCCGGGGGTGGCGTAGGCGGCGGCGCCGAGGGAGCCCAGGACCGCGCCGATGCCGCCCCCGGCCAGGAGCCAGCTGAAGCCCCGGGGTCCCGTGTGCAGGACATCCCCGGCCAGGGCCGGGACCAGGGTGTTGAACGCGAGCCCGGTCAGGGACGTGAGGGCCACCACGAGCATGACCCGGCGGATGGCGGGGTTCGAAAAAGTGAACCGGAGACCGGCCAGGAGCGCCTGGGCCTTGGCTGGGCTTGGCCTGGAATAGGCGCCAGGGGGCAACCGGATGAGCAGGAGGGATCCGAGTACCGCCAGATAGCTCGCGGCGTTCAGGCCGAAACAGACGGCTTCACCTAACCGGGCGATCAGGATTCCCGCGACCCAGGGACCCATCATACGCGCAACGTTGAAGGCGGCGGAATTGAGGCCGAGGGCACTTTGCAGGTCATCCGCCGGCACCAGGTCCCTCTGGAAGGCATAGCGATTGGTCGCGTCCACGGCATCCGCGAAGCCCTGAAGCGTGGCGAGGAGCAGGATGTGGGGGACCCGCACCCGGCCGGTCAACGCCAACTCTGCCAGTAGGGTGGCCAGCAGGAGGCCTGCGGCCTGGGTGAACAGCGCCACCCGGCGCCGGGGGAAACGGTCCGAAAGGAGGCCCGCGAAGGGTGCGGCCACCAACGCGGGGCCGAACCGCGCCGCGCTGAGCAGGCCCAATGCCATGGGCGAATGGGTCAGCCGGAAGAGCAGCCAGCCTTGGGCCGTGGTCTGCATCCAGGTGCCGAACACGCTGGTCCCTTGGCCGACCCAGAACAGCAGGAAGTTCCGGTGCCTCAAGGCCCGCAGAGCATGGCGCAGCGGCGCGGCCGGCGCTCGCGGAGGGTGGGCAGGGCTTGAATGCAGGGCGGCCGGTTCAGGCATGCGGCGCCTTCACCCGGAACCCGTAGGAGTACAGAGGCCGGTAGCCTAGGCTGGCGTACAGTTCCCTGGCGACCCGGTTAGCGTCCAGCACCTGCAGGTAGGAACGCCGGGCCCCGGCCCTTGCCGCCTCGGCCAGCGCCATCTGCATGGCGGCGCGCCCCAGGCCTTGCCCGCGCCATTCCTTTCGCACCATCAGATCGAAAATGCCCGCCCAGCCATCTTCCAGCACGATCAGGGCACAGGCCGCCGGTCCAGCGTCGCCCTCAAGCATGAGGAAGCGGCGTTCAGGCACGATGGCTTCCAGAATGGCCTTGGCCGCGGTCGCCTTGCGCGCATCCAGGCCGCTGCTGTCAGCATGGAACTGGAACCATTCGGGGGTCAGGTGGGGCAAGCTGGTGACCGTCCACCCTTTCGTCGCGGACCGCGCTGAATGCAGGGCCTCGAGCCCCAGGACTTGGCCGTTCGCGCGCCGGATATAGCCGCGCTGAGCCAACTGGGCATCCAGATCTTCGGGCACGGCCTCCGGGAAGATCTTAAAGCAGGGCTCCAGCCCTTCCAGCCGGTACAGAGCTTCGCACCGGGCGATGCGATCGGCCAGGGTGCCATTTCCAGGCCCCAGAGGCAGGACGCTGTTCGCGCGATGGGTATGGCCCATGGCGAACCGCGCGATCCAGCCGTCCACCAGGGAGCAGCGCAGACCCGGCCAGGCGTTGGCCGACAGTTCTTCCAGTTGCGTCATGGCTGCTCCCTGCCCTGGATGAAGTCGGAGATGGCGCCGAAGGCCGCGGTCATGGCCTCGGGGGTGAACTCGTATTCCGCGCGCCCATCCGCACCTTCGCGTAATTCCACGAAACCGGCGTCCTTGAAGACCTTGAAATGGCGGGACACCGTGGAGGGGTTCATGCCCAGGAACTCGGCCATCCCCAGGTTGTTGCACGCGCCCTGGGCCAGGCGGCGCAGCATCCGCAGGCGGGTGCGGTCACCCACGGCCAAGGCCGTGAGCAGAAGGCCGTCCGGTGGATCGTTGAGAGCCGCCGGAGCGCATTCGGAGATGAAGAAAACCAAGGTCGAGCCGTTGCGCCAATAGGTGAGGCGGCGGGTCGCCACCAGGGAAGGCGTCAGGACGATGCGTTCGACCGCATCCTCGCGGAGACGGAATTCGGGCTTGATCCGGAAGGCTATCTCGCCGGAAGCGGTTCGCCGCAGGCGGTCGGAGACCCGCATGAGATAGGGCCAGACGCCCTGGCTGCGCGTAGCCTCGGCGAGAGCCTGGGTCGCCTCAAGGAGCCGACGGGAGCGCCGGGCGGCTTCACCGACGATGTTGACCCCCAGGGTCTGGCCCATCAGGTGGCCCGCCGTCAGGATGGTGGACTCGGATGGTACCTTGGCCATGCCGTTCATGTCCGGGAAGGTACCTTTCCGGATCAGCGGTAACGCGGCCAGGGGATCTTGTTGCAGTTGGAGGAATCCTTCTTCCAGGCCCTTAAGGCCCGCCGATTCCTGGTCAAGTAGAATGCCGAGGATGGACAACCATCCGCCCGTGGCCTGCCCCACTTGGTCCACCTGGGCCCGGCCCGCCTTGCCAAGCCGATCGTGAATCCCATGCATGACTGGGTTGAAGGGGGCGAAACGCTGCGATTCAAAGCTTTGACGAAGGGCTAAGGCGGCATCCAGCACTGGGAAGTAGCCAATCCGAAGATCCATGGAACGCCTCGACAAGTAATTGCACAATTGCACAACCAAACAATTATCTCAAGCCTCCAAACACGTCAATGCGTTTTGCCCCAACCATGGTCAAACCGCCCCGATCATGAGCAACGATCCATTCCGGCTATTTCTGATATTGGGAAGAACGAATGCCGTTGGGTCATACTTTCCCGGAGCCCAGCGCATCCCGCACTTCCTGGTGGAGGGCTTCATTTACGGAAGGCCCTGTCCAGTCATGCCTCGTCGAGAAAAGCAGGAATGACCATTCAGCAACCTACATGGGGTTTCTGCAGGAACGGGGGCTGGCGGAATGGCCGGATTGGTGAGGTCGGGCCGCGAACTGCCCATCCGTAATTAGTAGATTATTGCTGGTTGTGCAATTCCCCCGCCAACCGCCCGAGAACCCCCATCGCCTGGTCAAGATCCCCGGAAGCCGCACCGTTGAGGCGCAGAAACCGGTCGAGGCCTCCGCCCAATGAAAAGATGCAGCCCGGAGCCAGGCTCACCCCTTCCTTCAAGGCCGCCCGGAACAGCGCCAGGGAATCCGTCCCCCTGGGCAATTCGACCCAGAGGAAGAAACCGCCCTTGGGGTCGGAAACCCGAGTCCCGGCGGGGAATTGGCGGGCGACGCAGCCGCGCAGCCTGCTCACCCCGGTCCTGATGCCCGGAACCAGATGCCGAAGGTGGCGTTCAAACATCCCCGAAGCAAGGCATTCAGCGGCCACATGTTCGGAGAGGGTGGAATTGGCCAGCGTGGAGCTGCTCTTCAGGTCGGCCAGCCGCTCGATCCATGGGCTCCTGGCCACCACGTAACCCACGCGGCCGCCCGGCAGGAGCGTCTTGGACAAGGATCCCACCAGGAGGTTCGGCAGGCCGTCCTCCCGCGGTGTGGCGCACAGCAGTTCCGGCTTGTGGCCATCCCAGGCCAGGTCGCCATAGATGTCGTCTTCCACCAGGGCGACCCCGGTCGCCTGGAGCACCTTCATCCACTCGCGTCTCCTGTCCTCGGGCATGAGGCTGCCGGTGGGGTTGGCGAAATTGGGAAGCAGCACAGCCGCGCGCACCGGCTGTTTTGTGCACACGGCGGCCAGACGTCCGGGATCGAGCCCCGCGACCGGGTCTCCAGGCAGTTCGACGATCCTGGCCCTGGCGTTCCGGGCGGCGTCGACGACCCCGAAGAAAGTCGGGCACTCCACGGCCACGAGATCTCCAGGGTCCGCCAGCAGACGCAGGCAGAGCGACAGGGCCTCCATGCCGCCGGCCGTGAGCAGTACCTCCTCCTCGCCAACGTCCATCCCCCGCGCCTGGAGCCGCCGGGCGATCTGGCGCCGCAACGCCGCGCAGCCGGGAGGCGTGGAGTAGGTCACCCATAGTTCCTTGCGGGTGTTCAGCAGCTCCCGGGTGACTTTGCGCAGTCCGGACAGGGGGAACAAGGACGCGGACGGGCAGCCAAAGCCGAGCGGGATGATGGCAGGATCCGCTGAGGCCAGGAACAACTGGGAAATGATGTCGGTCCGGTGGGTGCTGGACGAGTTCAGCCTGGAGCGGAGAATCGCCGGGTGGATCAGCGGCGCGACCTGGGTGGCCAGCACCCGATAACCGGAGCGGGGCACTGCCTTCACCAGCCCGATGTCCTCCAGATGGCGATAGGCCGCCAGGGCGGTCATGAGGCTCACCCCCTGGCTCTGGCAGAACTGCCGCAGGGAAGGGAGCGACTCTCCGGGCTTGATCAGTCCGTCCTGGATGGTCCGGGCCAGCTGGTGCGCGATGTCCTGGTAGAGGCTGGGCATGGTGAATCTGTTATAGCTTAAATATTATTTTTTGTATCTGTTTCTCGATTCCGGCCGGTGGTCTCCTTGCTCTTGACCAGAGAAGCCATGCGGCTGCCTGCCCCTGCTGCGGAGAACGTGATGAACCATGACGACCGGAATGCCCTGCTTGCCCTTGCCGCCCAGCATGGACAGGCCTACCTTGGCACAGTGGCCGACCGCCCCGTGGCTGCCAGCGCCACCAGCGAGGAACTGCGGAGCGCGCTGGGGGGCGCTCTCGGCGCGGCGGGGACCGAGAGCGCGGCGGTGATCAACACGCTGGCGGCCGCGGCGGAGCGAGGCACCCTCGCCTCCCAGGGACCACGCTACTTCGGCTTCGTGATCGGGGGCAGCCTCCCCGTCGCCACCGCCGCGGATTGGCTGGTCTCGGCCTGGGACCAGAACAGCGCCGTTTATGCCATGGCGCCCATGATCTCGGTCGTGGAGGAGATCACGGCGGGGTGGATGCGCGATCTCCTGGGGCTCCCCGACCATCGCGGGGTGGGTTTCGTCACCGGCTGCCAGATGGCGAGTTTCACGGCCCTGGCGGCGGCCCGCCACGATGTGCTCATCAAGGAGGGCTGGGACGTCGAGGCCGCCGGTCTGACCGGGGCGCCCGCCATCGACGTCCTGGTGAGCGAAGAATCCCACTACACCATCTCCATGGCTCTGCGTCTGCTGGGGCTGGGCGCCGGGCGGGCGCGGCGCGTCCCCACCGACGCCCAGGGCCGCATGCTCGCCCCGGAACTGGCCCGGATGCTCGGCGAAAGCAGCGGACCCTGCATCGTCTGCGCGCAGGCCGGAAACGTGAACACCGGCGCGTTCGACCCCATCGAGGAGATCGCGCGGCTTTGCCGCGCCCGCGGCGCATGGCTGCATGTGGATGGTGCCTTCGGACTCTGGGCCCGCACCAGCCCATCCCTTGGAAGGCTTGCCGCCGGCCTGGAAGGCGCGGACTCCATCGCCACCGACGGGCACAAATGGCTCAACGTCCCGTATGATTGCGGCATCGTCTTCTGCGCGCATCCCGAAGCGCACCGGGCGGCCATGTCCCTGGCCGCCGCCTACATCGTTTCGGACACCCAGGAGCGCGATCCCCACGAGTTCGTGCCGGAGGAATCCCGGCGCGCCAGGGCGGTTCCGGTGTATGCCGTCCTGCGCAGCCTGGGACGCGATGGCCTGCGCGCCTTGGTGGAACGCAATTGCAGCCAGGCCAAGCGCATGGCCGAAAGGCTCGGGGCCGAACCGACGGTGCGGATCCTCAACGAAGTGGTGCTGAACCAGGTGCTGGTCAGGTTCGAAGACCCGCACTGGGATGCCGATGCCCTGACCCGGGCGGTGATCGCCGGCGTGCAGCAGGAAGGCACCTGCTGGCTGGGCGGGACCGTCTGGCACGGCATGGCTGCCATGCGGATCTCCATCAGCAACTGGTCCACGACCGAACAGGACATCGACCGCTCGGCTGATGCCATCCTCGAAACCCTGCGGGCGCGACGGCAATAGAAATGATCCTGGAAGTGAAGGGACGGAGCCAGGCATGAGCCAATACCCCATCTATCAAATCGACGCCTTCGCCGAACATCCCTTCAGCGGCAATCCGGCGGCCGTGATGCCGCTGGAGCAGTGGCTGCCCGAACCGACCATGCAGGCCATTGCCGCGGAGAACAACCTGTCGGAGACCGCTTTCTTCGTGCCGAAGGGAAGGGCTACCGCATCCGCTGGTTCATGCCCGGGGGCGAGATCGACCTCTGCGGGCACGCGACCCTGGCCAGCGCCTTCGTGCTGCTCAACGAACTCCATCCTGAGCGCGACCGGGTGGATTTCGTCGGCAAGACCGGACCGCTGGCCGTGACCCGCGACCTCTTTGCCTTGCTGGAAGACGAAGCCTCCGTGCGGAACTTGAAGCCCGACCTGGATGCCATCTCCCGGCTCGAGCCCGCGCTCATCGTCGTGACCGCTCCGGGCTCCAACTGCGATTTCGTGTCCCGCTGCTTCGCGCCGAAAATGGGCGTTCCCGAAGACCCGGTCACGGGCAGCAGCCACTGTGTCCTAGTGCCCTACTGGGCAGAGCGCCTGGGCAAGCGGGACCTCCATGCGCGCCAGCTCTCGAAGCGGGGCGGCGAGCTGTTCTGCAAGCTGAGGGGGGACCGCGTGATGATCGCCGGCAAGGCCGTGAAAGTGATCGAAGGTTCGCTGTTCCTGTGAGGGCAGGCCACGGCTGGGCGCAAATTGACGCAACCCTGGCCTTTGTCCATCAGCCATGATTTCCCAAGCAATGACCGCAACGGCAGCCCGGTTCACATCCCGGGCGGGGGCTGCATCGCGCGCAGGAGCGAATCCCGGGTCAGCATCCCCTTGAAATGCCCCTGCTCATCCAGGACGGGAATGCGCTTGAGCTTCTTCTCGACCATCATTTGCAGAGCGTCGTCGATCAGCCCGTCCTCCTTCACGGAGAAGATGGATGTCAGCATGATCTCGCCGACCGTGCGGGCCCGCAGGGCTTTCAGGAAGCTCTTGTTCCTGCGGGCCAGGTCCATGAACGAGAGCTTTTCCACGATCAGGTCCAGGAGCCCGCCTTTGTGGGCCGAAAAGGCGGCCATGAGGACCTTGTCCGATACCAGGCCCAGAAGCTTCCCCGCCGGATCCACGATGGCCACCCGGTTGATGCTGGTCGAATCGATCAGCTTGATGGCGTCCCAGACCGGCGCCGATGGCGGGAGGGTCGGGGTGTCGGTGCGCATGGCATCCTTCACGAACGTGAGGTCACCCAGCTTGACGCCGCCGCGGTCGAAGGTCCCCCAGTCGGGGTTGCGATCCATGATGGTCTTGAAGATGTCGAGCCTGGAAAGGATCCCGGTGATGCTGCCATCCTCGGCGACGGCCGGCAGGCGCTTGAGATCCTTCTCCAGCATGAGGTCCACTGCCTTCGACAGCAGCCGGTCTTCCTTGATCACCACCACCGGTTGGCTCATGAGGTCCGCCAGCCGTGTGCCAGCAAGCACCTTTTCCATGGCTTCCAGGTGGGAAGGGTCGAACTTGCGGAACAAGCCCGCCTTGATCGGCAGGGCCGTCTGCCGGAGCAGGTCGCCATGGGTGACCATGCCGACCGGCCGGTCATGGCTGTCCACGACCGGTATCCCATGGAATTGCGCCGAAACCAGGATCCGCAGGGCCTCGGCGGCCGGCGCGTCCAGAGGCAGGGTCTGGGGATTCGCCGTCATCACGTCCCTGACCCGGACCTGCCGGGGAATCATCTGCCTCCGGCACTTGTGCCAATGCACATCCTTCTCCTCGACCGTCATGAGGCCTTCGTCCACCATGTCTTCAATCAGGGGAAGCAGGCGTGCGCTTTCCTGCTGCGGCATGATCACGATGATTTCCAGCGGCATATTGAAGGAGAAAATCTCCACGCCGAAGGTCGCTATTTCACCATTTTCATAGCACCCGGCGATGCCTTTGGTGACATGGCAGCGGGCGGAGATCTTTTGCCGGCTGACGAGATCCACAATCTCCTGGTACAGGGGCCTTCCGTTATACCGGGACTCTTCGCTGGTGAAGATACGTGCGAGCGTGTAGGTCAATGGCATGTTCAACCCCTGGTTTCAAAGGATCCGTTCGGTCAAGGTGAGGCCGCAGACAACCAGGGCCAAGCCGACCAGGTTGTTCACCGCGATGTTGGCCAGAGCCAGATACGTGCTGCTCCGGAACGCCAGGATGCTTTCCATGGCGTAGCTGGAGAAGGTGGTCAATCCCCCCAGGAACCCGGTCACGAAGAACAGGCGCGTGGAGGGCTGCACGAGATTGGTTTTTTCCGCCAGCGCCAGGATGATGCCGATGAGAAAGCACCCGCTGAGATTGACGATCAAGGTGCCCCAGGGGAACCCGGTGCCGAACAGCTTCCCTGCCAGCAAGGTCGTGCCGTAGCGTGTCGCGGACCCGATGCCTCCGCCGAGGAATACCCAAAAGACTCTGTTCATGGCCGACCTTCCCCATCCCGAATATGAAGATCCACTATCCCACTCCTTCGGCTCAGGCGCGCAAGGTGGCGATCAGGCGCTGGGGCTTTTCGAGGAGATCCAAGCGCCTCTCGAAGCATGGCGGTTCTCCTTTCATGGCTTCGGAAGGGGGTTTCCCCCAACGCCATCATGAAGCACATCGCAGTATCTGGCTGTATTCGGCCACACGCTCGCCCCGGGCGGGGGCGCCGGATTTCGCTCCCGATCTGATCGGGCTTCAGCAGCACGGCATAGCTGCCTGCCTGCTCGCCCACACCCCCCATGGCCCCGTTCAGGTGGAAGGCACGCTCAAGAATGCGGCGGTCACGGCCTGGTACACACCCGCGATCGGGTGATGAAGTGCTTGCCTTCGCTGGCCGCGAGGGAAAACCCTTCGGGCTCTCCCTCGCCGAGGTCGAGGATGAGCTGAGTGTGCTTCCATACCTCGTATTGACGGGGGTCGATGTAGAACCGGCAGCCGCCAACCTCACCCAGCAGGACGTCATGGTCGCCGAGGATGAACTCCCCGTCGTCGAAGCAAATCGGGAGGCTGCCATCGCAGCAGCCCCCCGACTGGTAGAACATGACCGCGCCTCTCTCGGCCACCAGATTGGCGATCGCCTCAAGCGCTGCCGGGGTGGCGGTTACCGCGGGTTCCGTGAAGGGCGCGTCCATACTCCAACTCCAATCAGAAGAACCCGAGCGGTTCGGGACTGTAGCTGACGAGCAGGTTCTTCACCTGGGTGTAGTGCTCGAGCATCATCTGATGGTTCTCGCGCCCGACGCCGGAGATCTTGTAGCCGCCAAAGGCCGCGCCCGCCGGGTAGAGGTGGTAGCAGTTGGTCCACACCCGACCGGCCTTGATCGCCCGGCCCATCCGGTACGCGAGATTGCCATTGCGTGTCCACACCCCGGCGCCGAGGCCGTAAAGGGTGTCATTGGCGATGGCCAGTGCCTCGGCCTCGTCCTTGAAGGTGGTCACCGCCAGCACGGGGCCGAAGATCTCCTCCTGGAAGACGCGCATCTTATTGTGGCCCTTGAGCACCGTCGGCTCGAAGTAGTAGCCCTCGGCGAGCTCCCCTTTCAGGATGTTCCGCTTGCCGCCGATGAGGCACTCGGCCCCCTCCTGGGCTCCGATATCGACATACGACATGATCTTTTCGAGCTGCTGGACCGAAACCTGCGGCCCGAGCATGGTGGCGGTGTCGAGCGGGTTGCCCTGGGTGATCTTGCGGATCCGGTCAAGGCAACGGCCCATGAATTTGTCGTAAATCGATTCCTGGATGAGCGCGCGCGACGGGCAGGTGCACACCTCGCCCTTGTTGAAGGCGTACAGCACCAGGCCCTCGATCGCCTTGTCGAGGAAGGCGTCGTCCTTGTCCATCACGTCGGCGAAGAAGATGTTGGGCGACTTGCCGCCGAGTTCCGTGGTGGACGGGATGAGGTTCTGGGCGGCGTACTGCATGATCAGCCGGCCAGTGGTGGTCTCGCCGGTGAAGCCGATCTTGCCGATGCGCGGGCTGGTCGCCAGCGCTTTGCCGATCTCGGCGCCCGGACCGGTGATGACGTTGATGACGCCGGGCGGCACCACGCCGACGAGGAGCTCGGCCAGCTTGAGGATCGACCAGGGCGTCGGGGTGGCCGGCTTGAGCACGGTGCAGTTGCCCGCGGCCAGGGCCGGAGCGATTTTCCAGGCGGCCATGAGCAGAGGGAAGTTGAACGGGATGATCTGTCCCACCACGCCGAGCGGCTCGTGGAAGTGGTAGGCGATGGTGTCCTTGTCGATCTCGGTGGAGGTGCCCTCCAGCGAGCGGGTTGCGCCGGCGAAGTAGCGGAAATGGTCGACGGCCAAGGGGATGTCGGCGGCCAACGTTTCCCGCACCGGCTTGCCGTTCTCCCAGGTTTCGGCCACGGCCAGCATTTCCAGGTTGGCTTCGATGGTGTCGGCGATGCGGTTGAGGACCGCAGCCCGTCCGGCGAGCGAGGTCTCGCCCCAGGCGTCCTTGGCCGCGTGGGCGGCGTCGAGGGCGAGTTCCACGTCCTCGGCGGTCGACTTGGCCACCTCGCAGAAGGGCTTGCCGTTGACCGGGCTGACGTTGGCCATGTAGTGACCCTTCACTGGAGCGACCCAGTCGCCTCCGATGAAGTTGCCGTAGCGGCTTTTGACGGTGACGATACTGCCAGGCTTGCCGGGAGCTTCGAAGACTTTGCCCATGGGTCCCTCCATTGGTGGTTTGGTGGCTGGTTGCGCCAAGCAGCGAGTCTGCTGCTTGGTCGATCGGAAGGGTATTGTAGGCCCGATGATCGGGTGTATTTCAAGGAATATTCCTGGAAAAAAACCGCTTCATGGCGTTTCGTCCGCGGAACAGACCTGGCTGGGCGCCATCCGCATGGCCGGGCTGGCCGCCGAAGCCGCCAGGCTGGTCATGGAAGGCAAGCGCGTGCTAAATGGGTCAATGCCTGGAGCTGCCGATCGCCGTGGCCATCCCCAAACCTGGGCAGCAGCGCCGCCACGGCTCCGGGCAGCCGCAGGATCTCCCCTCCGACGGTCGCGCCGAGGATCACCGCCAGGCCGAAACCAGCCCCGAGGATGCGCAAGAGATGATTTTTCACGGGGGCTAGTTTCGCCGCTCTGCCACCCGTGCAGTGGGAAAAGATGCGCTGGACGCTCCGCGCCGGTCAGTACTTGATTTTTTCGTGGGTTTTATTATGTTTATAAGGCCCAATCAATAGATTGGATCCTTGCTCGGTCGAGCTGGTTTCCAGGCTGCCGTTGCCGTGGTAGAACTTGTGGTGCAGATAGGAAAATTGCGGCTCGCCAAGCTCCGGCAGGCTGCGCAACACGGCGAACACCAGGTGGACCACCGCGTCGTTGGATTGGAGTTGAACCGCCGTGCCGCGTTCGAGCAGCAGGTTGTCCTCGTACTTGTTCAAGGCGCGGGCGTAGAAGAGCACCTTGCCGTCGAAGGAGATGTGCGAGCCATCGGTATCGATGGTGGAAATCTTGCCATTGGCAGTGATGTCAAATTTAAAGGCGGTTCCGTTTTTAAAGGAGGTCATCAGGCTTTGGAATTTGGCGTGCTTTAGGAATGAGGCGCCAAAATCCACTTTTTTCGGATTTAGCTTCAATTCCCCTTCGGTTGGGCCATACATCATATGGTTGTAGCGCATGGCTTCGAGACGTTCCTGTGGGGTTTGTTTTTTTTCTTTTACCTTCTTGGGGGCTTTGTCGGAATTTCCAGTCATGGGGTCCCTTGTCTCGCTCTGATGCAATGGAATTGTCGCACAGGAGCGATGATGGGACTAGCGGGAAAGGCACTTAGGCGCCATCCGCCATTATTCAAGGAATGCAACCAGATTTCTCGGCCGCCGGCCCCGGCCGCGTTCGGCGAGTTCCCGGGCGCGCCGCAGGCTCGGGCTGGCGTCCAGGCCGTGGGCGGCTTCCCAGCGGCCCCGGATGAGCCAGGACTGCGCGGCGGTCGCGCAGAGGAAACCGGGGGCGCCCTGGCCCAGCAGGGGTTCCAGCCCGGCCATGGCCTGATCCAGGGTCGGCCTGGGATCCCGGCCCCGGGCGGCTTCCACCTGGGCCTTGAAGTTCAGCACGGCGCCCAGGTAGTCCCGGCCCAGGAAGGGGGTATGGCCCGGGTCCAGCAGGGCCTGGGCCAGGGCCGGTTCCGGATCCCGGCCCTGGCTGAAGGCCCGTTCCGCCCGCAGCCAGTGGATCAGCATCCGGTCCGCGCGCAGCTCGGCGTCGAGCGGCTCGCGGGTCCAGGCGGCCATGAACCGGAGGGCGGCGTCCAACTCCGGGCCGGGGTCGGCCCCCCGTTGCGCCAGACGCCGGGCTTGCAGGATGCCGACCGCCAGACGGTCGTCCTGGAGCTCCGGGTTGCCTGGGTTCAGGCGCAAGGCCGTTTCGCTGTCCTGCCGGAGGCGCGCCAGGAAGGCGGCGGCCAGCCGGCCCCGTTCCAGCCGGAGCGAGGCCAGGCCGCAGGCGGCCAGCAGGTAGGCATGGTGCATGGATTCGTCGCTCGGGTCGCGCTGGAGGCGGTCCCGGGCCACTTCCATGGCGGTGCCGAAGCGCGCTTCGGCCAGCAGGAAATCGTCCCGGTCGATGCCCTGCCGGCCGAGGGCGGTGAGGCTCTGGGCGGCCAGGGCGTCCGCGGCGCTCTGCCAGGGCTGGGCCCGGCCCGCCGCCCGGGCCAGTTCGAAGGCCCGGGCGTAGTCCTTGCTCAAGTAGGCCACCATGGCTTCGCCATAGTCGCCCGAAGCGGGGTTCTGTCGGACCAGGTCCGCCACCTGGCCGGCCGGGGCGGCGACCGCCGTGCCCTGGAACTGGGCGGCCTTTTCCTTCCGGTCCTGGCCGGCCGCCAGGGTCTGGGCGAGCAGGCCGGCCAGTTCCGGCCCGCGGAACCCCGAGGCCCCGGCCCGTTCCAGCTCCAGCCGCGCCCCCGGCCAATCGCCCAGCAGGAACCGGCCCTGGGCCAGCGCATAGTGTCCGGCTCCCTGGGCTTCCGGACCCAGCGCCGCCAGCCGCTCCTGGAGCGCCTGCAGCCTGGAGCGGAGCTGGGCGTAGGCGGGCCTCAGGTCGTGCACGGGCAGCATCTTTTCCAGGCTCAGGTCGCGCTCCATGGCCGCGGCCTCCAGCACGAAGCCGCGCTCCCAGCCCGAGCGCCGCCGGGCCGCGGCGGCCTGGCGGCGCTCGGCCAGCGCGAACGCGCCGCCGGCCATGGCGCAGGCCAGGGCAACGGCGCCGGCGCGCTTGCAGGCCCCGCGCCAGCGGCGCCAGCGGCGCTCCAGCAGGCCTCCCGGGCCGGCCTGGATGGGCTCGCCGTTGCGGAACCGGCAGAGCTCTTCGGCCAGGGCGGCGGACGATGGGTAGCGCAGCCCGGGGTCGGGCTCCATGCACTTGCGGGCGATATGTTCCAGCTCCCTGGGCACGGTCCGGGGCGCTCCCGGGGTTGGGCCGCCCTGGATGGCCGGGCCTTGGGGCGGCTGGCCATGGAGGGCGAAGTGCAGGGTGCCGCCCAGGGCGAACACGTCGGTGGCCGGGCCGATCCGGCCGCGCTCGCCGCACTGTTGTTCGGGCGCCATGTAGGCGGGGGTCCCGTTCACCCGCAGGGGGGCGGTCAAGGCGGGCTGGTCCAGCTCCATGGCCAGGCCGAAATCGCAGACATAGGGGAACCAGATGCCTTCGGGGTTCCGCTCCAGGAGGATGTTGGACGGCTTGAGGTCCCGGTGGATCAGCTTCAGGCGGTGGGCGGCGTGGACGGCGTCGGCAACCTGGGCCAGGATCTGCACGATCTCCTCCACCGTCAAACTGCCGGCGGCCTCGGCCAGGGTCGGCCCGCGCACCAGCTGCATGGCGATCCTGGGCGAGCACTCGGTGCTGTCCACGTCGTAGATCTGGCAGATGTTGGGATGTACCAGCCGGCTGTGCAGCCGGGCTTCGTGCATGAACCGGAGCAGGCTGCCCGGGTCCATCTTTTTCAGCACCTTCAAGGCGACGGTACGGCACAGCACCACATCCCAGGCTTCCTGGACTTCGCCGGTGCCGCCCCGGCCCAGGGGCGGCCCCAGCACGTAGCGCCCCTGCCTCGGACTGTGGGCGTCTAGCCACTCGGGTTGCAGGTGATGCTCGTTGGTGGACATGGGACCGAATTAAATATATAACAATTATAGTATGTTTTAATTTTTCGCAACGGCCCTTTGGCTGTCCAGGGATTGCTGCAACAGGGTGGCCAGCCGCCCCCCCGGCCCCAGGGTCTGGGCCAGATGCAGTTCGTTCTGGGCCTGGGCCAGAAGGGCCGGGCCCTCCCTGGGGTGGAGCTGCGCCTCGAGCACCTCGGTCAGTCCTTTCAGGGCATGGCCCGAATGGGAGCGGCCATGGATGTGCAGGCCCAGATCGACCATGGCCTGGCAATGCTGGAGGCTGTTCCGGGGGTCCAATCCGTGGCCGGCTTCCCAGGCCGCCAGGATCTGCCAGGACTCGGCGGCGGTCTCGCACAGGGTCCAGCTGGCGCCCCGCTCGAGCAGCGGCTGCATCCGGTCCAGGGCATCCGCCAGGGTCGGCCTGGGGTCGAAGCCCTGCTTCACCTCGAACCGGGCCTTGAAGTTCAGCACGTCTCCCAGGAAATCCCGGTAGCGGAAGGAACAGGTGTGGCCCAGGTCGTGCATCGCCTCATCCAGGTCGGTCCGCGGATCCTCGTTCCGGCGCATGCTCCGCTCCGCCAGGCGCAGATGCAGCAGCATCCGGTCCGCGCGGAATTGCACCGGCAGCGGTTCCCGGCCCCAGGTGCCCAGGAACGCCAGGGCGGCGTCCAGCTGCGGGCCGGTGTCCCGGCCCAGGTTTCGGAGCTGGCTGGCCTTCAGGAGGCAAAGCAGCAGCCAGTCGTCCTGCAGCTCCGGCAGCCGGGGGTCCAGGGTGAGGGCCCGCTCGCAGCGGGCGATCTGGTCGTCGATGGCGTCCAGCGGCAGTTTGCCGCGGAATGCCTGGGATGCCGAGAGGCTTTGGGCGGCGAGGAAGTAGGCGTGGTAGGAGAGCGGGTCGGAATGGCCGATGGTGATGAACTGCTGGGCGGCGGCCATGGCGGCCCGGTAACTCGCCTCCGCGCCCCGGAGGTCGCCCGAATCGAACTGCATCCGGCCCAAGCCGCCCAGGGACATGGATTCCACGACGGCGGCTTCGTACATCCAGGGCCGGGCGATGAACGCGGCGTGGGCGCTGGCTGCCGCCCTGCGGTAGTCCTTGCGGAGGAAGGCGATCATGGCATCGCCGTACTCGGGCGTGCTGCCCTCGGCGCCCTTGCCGAGCTGGAACAGCGCCTGGGCGCGCTGGCTCAACGCGGCGCCTTCCGGCGCCGGCAGCCCGGTATAGAAGATGGCGTTGTTGTTGGCCACATAGTCGGCCGCCACCAGGCTACGGGCCAGCAGCCAGGCGCAGTCGGCTGTGTGGAAACCTTGGGCCCAGGCTTGTTCCAGCTCCTGACGGGCCGCGGGGTAGTCCTCCATCATGATATGGGCCCGGCCCAGGGCATAATGCCCCGGCCCCTGGGCCTTGGGTTGCAGGGTGCGCATGCGCGCCCGGATGCCGGCCATCCGGAGCTGAATCCGGGCCAATACGGGCCGCAGGTCGTGGACCGGCATCATCCGTTCCAGGCGCATCTCCTTTTCCAGATCGGCCGCCTCGAGCATGAAGAAGGCCGTCGCCTGCGCCTGGGCGGTGTGGGCCCGGGTCAGCCGGTTCATCTCCACCAGCCGTCCGGCGAGGACGCCGCCGCCGGCCAGCACCAGGACCAGGGCGAACATGTGGTAGCGCCGCAACTGGCGCCAGGCCTGCTCCAGGGTGCCCACGCGGCGGGCATGGATGGGCGAACCGGCGGCGAACAGCCACAGGTCCTCGGCCAGGGCCATGGCCGAACCGTAGCGCTGGCTGGGCTCCTGCTCCAGGGCCTTGCGCAGGATGGTCTCCAGATCCGCGGGCAGGGGGGCCGCGGCCGAGTCCGGCCGCTTGAGCTTGAGGGCGCCGGGTGGCGGGGCGTCGCCGAACAGGGCGTAATGGAGGGTCGCGCCCAGGGCGAAGACGTCAGTGGCCGGCCCCACCAGGCGCCGGTCGCCCAGGATCTGCTCGGGCGCCATGAACGCCGGGGTGCCGATCAGGCCTGGGCCGAGGGTGATGGAGGGTTCATCAAGCGCCATGGCCAGGCCGAAATCGCAGACGAAGGGGGTCCAGATGTCGCTGGGGCCGCGCTCCAGGAGGATGTTGGAAGGCTTGAGGTCGCGGTGCACCAGCTTCAGGCGGTGGGCGGCATGGATGGCTTCGGCCACCTGGGCCAGGATGATCACGATCTCCCGGACGGTCAGCTGGGGGGCGATCTGGGCCAGGGTGGGGCCGCGCACCAGCTGCATGGCGATCTTGGGCACCCCGCCGGAGTTGTCCACGTCGTAGATCCGGCAGATGTTGGGATGGACGATCCGGCTCTGGATCTGGGCCTCGTGCATGAACCGGATCAGGCCCACCGGCTCCATCTTCCGGAGCACCTTCAGGGCCACGGTCCGGCAGAGCACCACGTCCCAGGCTTCGCGCACCTCGCCGGCGCCGCCCAGGCCCAGGATCGGTCCGAGGATATAGCGGCCCACGCTCGGTTGATGGATATCGAGCCAGTCCGGTTGGTGGAGAGGGGTTTCTGCTGCCATCGATGAAGGGCGCCAGGGCTATGAAAATCTTGGTTGACTTTTTCCATATTAACCTTGTTAGATTTGAATAACGCTTTTTATTTCATGGGCCTTGTGGCCTTGAAAAATGTTTTTATTTATATTAAAAATAAATTATCTTAGATCGCGCCAGGCCCGGAAGGCGGACCTGGTCCGGCCCGGGCGACCCGCCCTGGGGCATTTCAGCTGCCTGAGACCGGCCCGTCGTAGAGCTTGTTGATGCGCGCGGCGAACGCTTCGTCCACGGCCCGGCGGCGGATCTTGAGGGAAGGCGTCAACAGCCCGCTGTCGGCGGTGAGCTCCCGGTCCAGGACGATGATCTTCTTGATGCTCTCATAGTTGGAGAAGTGCGCATTGACCCGCTGGACCTGGCGCATCAGCTTGTCCACGGCCTCGGGCAACGCCACCAGTTCGGCGTCGGTGATGAAGCTGAGCTTCCTGTGCTGGGCCCAGCGGCGCAGTTCGGAGAAGTTCGGCACCAGCAGGGCGGCGATGAAGTGCCGGCGGTCGCCGATCACCACGGCCTGCTCGATGTACTTGTCGCCCCGCAGGGCGTTCTCCAGGGGCTGGGGGGCGACGTTCTTGCCGCCGGAGGTCACCAGGATCTCCTTCTTGCGGTCGGTGATCTTCAGCCGGCCCTGGACGTCCATTTCGCCGATGTCGCCGGTGTGGAAATAGCCCTGCCCGTCGATGGCCTCCCGGGTGGCCCTGGGGTTCTCCCAGTAGCCCAGCATCACGTTGGGACCCCGGCACAGGATCTCGCCGTCGTCGGCGAGGGCCAGGAACGGCGCGCCGTTCCACTGGTCCATGATCGGGCGGCCCACGTAGCCCGGACGCATCTCGCCCTGGGCGCAGAGGGTGAGGATCGGGCTGGTCTCGGTGAGCCCGTAGCCCTCGAAGATGGGGATGCCGGCCGCCCAGAAGAATTCCAGGATGGTGGGGTGGATCGGGGCGCCGCCGCAGGCCGCCAGCCGGACCCGGCCGCCGAAACGGGCGCGGGCCTTGCTGAACACCAGCAGGTCGAACACCTTCATGGCCAGCCGGAGGCACCAGCCGGGTTGCCGCGCCTGGTAGCGGTACGGCACGATCCGCCGGCCCACCCGCATGGCCAGGTGGAACACCACCCGGCTCAGGTAGCCGCCGGCGGCCACCTGCTCGCGGACCCGGGCGTAGCTCTTCTCGTAGATCCGGGGCACCGCCAGCAGCACCTCCGGCCGGACCTCCTGGAGGTCCCGGGGGATGGTCTGCAGGCTTTCGGCGTAATAGATGCCGACCCCGGCGTAGAACATGGTGTAGTGGCCGCAGGTGCGTTCGAAGATGTGCGAGAGGGGCAGGATGCTCAGCAGCCGCTCCCCCGGGATGGGCTGGAGCACCTTCAGGCCGGCCATCACGTTGGAGACGATGTTGCCGTGGCTGAGCATGGCGCCCTTGGGGTCCCCGGTGGTGCCGGAAGTATAGATGATGGTCAGCAGGTCCGCCGGCGCCGCCAGCCGGGCCCGCTCCCGCACTTCCGGGCGCTGCGCCTCGCGCAGCGATCCTTCCGCCAGCAGGGCCTCCCAGGTGAACACCGGGCGGTCCTGGTCCTCGGGCAGGGGACCTTCCACGAGCACCGCCGCGTCGAGGTACGGCAGCTCCGGCCACAGGCCCAGCACCTTGGCCAGCTGGTCCGGGTTGGAGCACACCACCCACCGGGCCCGGGAGTGCTTGAGGATGAAGCCGGTCTGGGGCGGGTTCAAGGTGGCGTAGATGGGCACCGACACCAGGCCCGAAAGCGCGCAGGCATAGTCGGCCACGGCCCATTCCGGGCGGTTCTCCGACAGGATGGCCAGGCGGTCGCCGCGCTCCAGGCCGTGCCGCTCAAGGGCCAGCACCAGGCGCTCCACCATGGCCTGGAGTTCGCGGTGGGAGATCGGGCTGAAGCCGCCTCCCGCCCGTTTGGCCAAGGCCACGGGCAGGTCGCGTGCGATGCCTTCATAAAAAAGATCCGGGATGGTTTCGACCAAGAAATGGCTCCAATGATCGCGCGTCGGTGGCATCGTAGCAGGGAAAGGAAGTATGTCGTCCATGGATAATTCCGGCAACCCCCAAAGCCTGGCGGAAGCAGTTGCGGCGTTCCGCCTGGAGCAGCGGGCGCGGGGCGTGTCGCCGCATACCCTCCGGGCCCAGGACGGCGATCTGGCCAAGCTCCTGGCCCATGCCGCGGGCCAGTCCTGGGGCGCCTGGGAGGTGCCGCCCAGGACCCTGCGCCGGTTCGCCCTGGAACTGGGGGAGCGGGGCCTGGACCCGGCCAGCCAGGCCCGGATCCTTTCCACCGTGCGCGGCTTCTACCGGTGGCTGTTCGAGACCCAGCGGATCAACGTCAACCCGGCCTCGGGCCTGCGCAATCCCAAGCTGCCCCAGCGCCTGCCGGCCTTCCTGACCGAGGGCGAAAGTGCGGCGCTGCTGGACCTGCCGGCCACCGACTTCCTCACCGCGCGCCTGGACTGCATGCTGGAGCTGCTCTACGCGGCCGGGTTGCGGGTCTCCGAGCTGACCGGGCTGGACCTCCAGGATCTGCTCATGGAACAGCGCACGCTGCGGGTGCTGGGCAAGGGCCGGAAGGAGCGGCTGGTGCCGTTCCACGAAAGGGCCGCGGAGGTGCTCAAGGGCTATCTCGCGCACCGGCGCGCCTTCATCGCGGAGAAGCAGTTGCCGCCCACTCCGGCGCTGTTCCTGAACCAGCGCGGCGGCCGGCTCACCCCCACCAGCGTGCGCACCTTCCTGGCCGGCGCCCTGGACCGGGCGGCCCTGCGCAACCGGATCAGCCCGCACGCCCTGCGCCACAGCTTCGCCACCCACCTGCTGAGCCGCGGCATGGACCTGCGGGCGATCCAGGAACTGCTGGGCCACGCCAGCCTCAGCACCACCCAGCGTTATACTCATCTGGACCTGGAACAATTGGCCCGGACATACGAATCCGCTCATCCCCGGGCCCGCAAGCCCTGAAATCCGTACTATAGGGTATGATCTCTTTTTCACCCCAGCGGTGTGGAAAGGATAGTGCCGTGGAGTTGTTGGTCGATCGCATCTGTCAGGAACTCGCCTTGCCCAGGGCGGGCGTCGCCTCGGTGGCGGCGCTGTTGAACGAGGGGAACACGGTTCCCTTCATCGCCCGCTACCGGAAAGAGGCCACCGGGTCCCTGGACGAAGTCGCCATCAGGGCGGTGGAGGATCGGCTCGGCTACTACAAGGAGCTGCTCGAACGGCGCGAGGCGGTGCTCAAGTCGGTCCAGAAGCAGGGCAAGCTCACCCCGGAACTGCGGGCCAAGATCGAGGCCGCCTGGGCCAAGACCGAGCTCGAGGACCTCTACCTGCCCTACAAGCCCAAGAAGCGCACCAAGGCCACCGACGCCCGGGAGCGCGGCCTGGAGCCCCTGCTGGAGGAGCTGCTGGCCGACGCCGCGGGCGCCGATCCGCTCATGCTGGCCGCGCCGTACGTCAAGCAGGACCAGGAGGGCATCGATACGCCCTCGCATTGCGTGGAGGGCGCCGGGCACATCCTGGCCGAGCGGCTGGCGGAGGACGCCGACGTGCGCGCCTGGATGCGCCAGGTGTTCCACGACACCGGCATCCTGCACGCCAGCCTGCGCGAGGAGCGCAAGGACGCCCCCGAGGCCCTGCGCTTCAAACCCTACTGGCAGTTCCAGGAGCCCCTGAAGAAGATGCCGGGCCACCGGATCCTGGCCGTGCGCCGGGGCGAGAAGGAGGAGATTCTCGTCGCGAAGCTGGAGGTGGACCGGGAAAGGCTGGTCACCGAGCTGGTCTCCAAGGTGGCCGTCAACCCCGCCTCCGCCTACCGGGCCATGCTGCACGACGTCTGCGGCGACACCTTCGACCGCCTGCTGTCGCCCTCCATCGAGACCGACGTGCGCATCGAGGCCAAGAAGAAGGCCGACCTGGAAGCGATCAAGGTGTTCCAGACCAACCTGGACCACCTGCTGCTGGCCCCTCCGGCCGGGCAGCGCTGCACCCTGGGCGTCGATCCCGGCATCCGCACCGGCTGCAAGCTGGCGATCATCAACCGGCTCGGCCAGTTCATGGAGACCGCCACCATCTATCCGCTCGAACCCAAGCGCGACCTGGACGGCAGCCGGGCCCTGCTGGAGGGGCTGGCAAGCCGCTTCCCCATCGAGGCCATCGCCATCGGCAACGGCACCGGCGGCCGCGAGGCCGAGGCCTTCATCCGCGGCTGGCTCAAGGAGTCCGGCCGGGAGGACGTGCTGTGCGTCGCCGTGAGCGAGGCCGGCGCCTCGGTCTACTCCGCCTCCGACGTGGCCCGGGAGGAATTCCCCGAGCAGGACGTCACCGTGCGCGGCGCGATCTCCATCGCCCGGCGCTTTCAGGATCCGCTGGCCGAGCTGGTGAAGGTCGAGCCCAAGTCGATCGGGGTCGGCCAGTACCAGCATGACGTCAACCAGACCGCCCTGAAGAAGGGCCTGGACGAGGTGGTGGAATCCTGCGTGAACCGGGTCGGGGTCGACCTCAACTCGGCCAGCTACCGCCTGCTGGCCTACGTGGCCGGGATCGGCGAAAGCCTGGCCAAGCACATCGTCCAGCACCGTTTCGCCAACGGCGCCTTCAAGCACCGGGAGCAGCTCATGGAAGTGCCCCGGTTCGGCGAGAAGGCCTTCCAGCAGGCCGCGGGCTTCCTGCGCATCCGGGAGGGGGAGAACCCCCTGGACGCCAGCGCCGTGCACCCGGAAAGCTATCCGGTGGTCCAGCGCATCTGCCAGATGGCCGGCAAGACCGTGCCGGAGCTGGTGGGCAACGACGCCGTCCTGGACGCCCTGGATCCGGCCCTGTTCATCGATGAGCACTCCGGCCTGGAGACCGTCAAGGACATCATCGCCGAGCTGAAGAAGCCCGGCCGGGATCCCCGCCAGCGCTTCGAGGCGGTGATCTTCCGGGAGGGCGTGCACAAGCCCGCCGACCTGGAGATCGGCATGGAACTCCAGGGCATCGTCACCAACGTCACCGACTTCGGCGCCTTCGTCGATGTCGGGGTGCACCAGGACGGGCTGGTCCACCTCTCCGAGATCTCCCACCAGTACGTCAAGAACCCCGCGGACGCCCTCAACGTCGGCCAGTCGGTGCGGGTCAAGGTGCTGGCGGTGGACTTGAAGTCCAAGCGCATCGGCCTTTCCATCAAGGCCCTGCTGCCCGGCGGGGGCGGCACCCGGCCCGAGGCGTCCCAGACCCCCCGCCCGGACCGCCGGCCCCGGGGCGACCGCCCCAGGCCGCGCCCCGACCGGCCCCAGGCCCAGGCCGGACGGCCCCAGCCCCAGGCCGGACGGCCCCCGGCGATGCCTGGCGAAGCGCCGGCGAATCCGCGCCGGCCGGACCGGCCCCATCCGGACGGTCGCAAGCCCGGCGGGGCACCGGACCGGCGGCCCGAGCGGCGCGCCGAAGCGCCCGAACGCAAGCCCGAGCGCACCAGCGAACCGCGCGGCGGGGCCAGCCTTTCCGACCTGATGGCCAAGTACAACAAAGGCCTGCGATGAAGCTGGCGCCCCTGGGAGCCCTGCTCGCGCTGGCGCTCTCCACGGGTTGCGACCGGGTGTTCATGCCCGCCCCGCACCCGATCTACGCCGCCTGGGAAGAAGGCCTGACCCTGGGCTTCGAGGACCCCACCCTGGACGCCGCGCTGCGCCTGCAGAAGCGCCAGCAGGTGCGGGTGAAGGAATCCCGGCCGGACGGGCCGGGCCTCGCCGTGACCAAGACCTTCACCTCCCTGACCGGCCAGTGGGACACCCAGGTGCTGCAGAAGGACGGCGGGGTCACCCTGCAGCCCGGCGGCATCCTGCTGTTGCCCGAAGGCTTCCCCGACCGGGTCAGCCGCTGGGAATCCCGCGGCAGCTTCAACTGGGTGGTGGGCCGGGCCAGCGTCCAGCTGCCCGGGGTGCGCCTGGCCGAGCCCGGAGGGGCGGTGGGCGTCTGGGTGGAATCCATCGCCTTGAACGGATCGGGCAACCGGACCCGCACCCTCTACCTGCCCGATGTGGGCGAGGCGGAGACCCTGACCTGGAGCCAGGGCCGCTGGGTCATCACCAACCTCCTGGTCACCCGCGGATTTACCGACGTCCCCGGCAAAGCGGCCGGCAGCCCATCAGGGAGCACATCATGAGCGACGAGACCAGCGAGCAGGCCCTGCCCGGAGGCGTGGCCAAGGGCTTTCTCCGGGACAACCTGGAGGTGGTCTGTTTCGCCATCCTGATCATCATGTTCTTCAAGACCTTCGTCGGCCAGCAGTTCACCATCCCGTCGGCGTCCATGCGCAACACGCTGATGATCGGCGACCACCTGCTGGTGAACAAGTTCGTGTTCGCGGTGCCCCAGTGGTCCTGGGAGGCAAAGCTGTTCCCCATGCGCCAGCCGCAGCGGGGCGACGTCATCGTCTTCCGCTACCCGCTGGACCGCAACACCGACTACGTGAAGCGCCTGGTGGCGCTGCCCGGCGACACCGTCGAGATGCGCGACAAGCGGCTCTACCTCAACGGTCGGCTGTGCACCGGTCCCTGGGAGCACCACATCCTGAACCGGGAGGACGGGCCGCTGCCGGGGCCCTGGCCGACCACCCGCAACGCCGGCCGGCTCGAGTTTGAAGAGCGCCCGACCGGGCTGGCCCTGACCTGGCCGTTCGCCGATCCGGATGCCCTGACCATGGACATGCAGGGTCGGGACATGCTGGACGGCGGGTTCCGGGACAACATGGGCCCGTTCACCGTGCCCCCCGGGCGGGTGTTCGCCATGGGCGACAACCGCGACAATTCCGCCGACAGCCGCTACTGGGGCTTCCTGCCCATCGACCACCTGCGCGGGCGCCCGTTCATCGTCTGGTGGAGCTATCGCGAAGGCGGCAACGACGACACCAACGCCCGGGTTCCCGAGGGGCCCGGCGACGTGCTGGGCAATTTCGCCGACGGCGCGCGCCACTTCTTCTCCCGCACCCGCTGGGATCGCACCGGGACCATTCCCAGGTAGCCGAACATGAGAATCGCCGCCATCGATGTGGGATCGAACTCCATCCATCTGATGGTGGTGGAGACCGACAGCATGGGCAACCAGCAGGTGCTGGCCCGGGAAAAGCACATGGTGCGCCTGGCCCGCGGCGTGCTGCGCACCGGGGAGATCGGCGCCGAGGCGTTCCAGGCCGGGCTGGAGGCGCTGGCCCTGATGGCCGAGGTGATCCGCGGGCTGCAGTGCGAGACGGTGATGGCCTGCGGCACCGCGGCGCTGCGCGAAGCGGCCAATGCCCCGAGGTTCATCGAAGAGGCGGCCAAGCTCGGCATCGCCATCAAGGTCATCTCCGGCGAAGAGGAGGCCAGCCTGATCTACCTGGCGGTGAGCCGGGCGATCCCGTTCCCGGACGAGCCGGCGGTGCTCATGGACATTGGCGGCGGCAGCACCGAGCTCACCTGGCTGGTGGCGGGCCGGCCGGTGGCGACCCTGTCGCTGCCCTGGGGCCTGCAGCGCCTGGCCGACGCCGTGCCCACCTCCAATCCGCCCCTGCCCGAAGAACTGGTTCGGCTGCGCAAGTTCATCCGCAAGGTGCTCAAGAAGGCCGGCAAGGCGCTGCCCCCGGATCTGCCCGCCGCCCGGCTGGTGCTGGGCACCTCCGGCACCCTGCTGGACCTCGCCAAGGGCGCCAGCGGCCAGTCCAGCTTCGACCTGGCCGAGCTGCTGCGCTTCAAGCGCCGGCTGTGGAAGGCCTCGCCCCAGGACCGGGTGGCGCTGCTGGGGGTCGATCCCAAGCGGGCCGAGGTGCTGCACGTGGGCGCCAGCTGGGCCATGGGCCTGGTGGAATGGCTGGGGGCCGGACAGGTGCGCTGCCTGCCGGTGGGGCTGCGCGAAGGCATGGTCTGGAAGGCCCTGGCCCGGGGCGGCATGGCCCTTCCGGTCCTGGCCGACCGGCGCAAGGCGTCGGTGGCGGCCCTCTGCGCCAAGCTGGATCCCGATCCCGGCCACAGCCGGCACGTGGCTCAGCTGGCCGACCAGCTGTTCCACGACCTCATGCCGTTCTTCGAACTGGGCGACCCGGAGCGGGAGCTGCTGGGCTATGCCGCCCAGATGCACGACGTGGGCCTCTCCCTGTCCGAAAAGGACCACCACAAGCATGGCGCCTACCTGATCCAGAACGCCAACCTGGCCGGGTTCTGGCCGGCGGAGATCGAGACCATCGCCCAGATCGTCCGCTTCCACCGGGGCAAGCCGCCCTCCGCGGACAGCCACGGCACCTTCGCCCTGCTCAAACCCTGGACCCGGCACGTGGTGGAAAAGCTAGCCGCCATCATCCGGGTGGCCGACGCCCTGGACCGCACCCGCCGGCAGGCCGTGCGCGCCGTGCGCCTGGTGCCGGAGGGCGAGGATCTGAGCCTGGTGCTCACCGGGGCCGGCGATCTGCGGCCGGAACTGGAGAGCCTGCAGGACAAGGCGCGCTTCCTGTTCCGGCTGCTGGACCGCACCGTGCGGGTGGTGCGAGCTAACTGAACAGCGTGCCCGGCGTGGTGTTCAGGCCCAGGTAGGCGTAGGCGGCGTCGGTGGCCTTGCGGCCCTGCTGGGTGCGGTCCAGGAAGCCGATCTGCATCAGGTACGGCTCCACCAGGTCCTCCAGGGCGCCGCCGTCGCTTTCGCCCAGGGCCGCGGCCAGGGTGCGCACCCCCACCGGGCCGCCCCGGAACTTGACGCACAGGGCCTCCAGGTAGGCCCGGTCCAGGCCCTCCAGGCCCAGGTCGTCCACCTCGTGCAGGGACAGGCAGGCGTCGGCGATGGGCGAGGTGATGACCCCCTGGCCCTTCACTTCGGCGTAGTCCCGGCAGCGCCGCAGCAGCCGGTTGACGATGCGCGGGGTGCCCCGGGAGCGCCGGGCGATGGCCTCGGCGCCTTCTAGGGCCAGTTCCACCCCCAGCACCCGGGCCGAACGGCTGGCGATGATGGCCAGCTCCTGGCGGGTGTAGTACTCCAGCCGGTGGGTGATGCCGAAGCGGTCGTGCAGGGGCTTGGAGATCAGCCCGGCGCGGGTGGTGGCGCCCACCAGGGTGAACGGCCGCAGGTCGACCTTGAGGGTCTGGGCCGAAGGGCCCTGGCCGATGAGGATGTCCAGCTTGCGGTCCTCCATGGCCGAATAGAGCATCTCCTCGATGGCGGCGGGCATCCGGTGGATCTCGTCGATGAACAGGAACTCGCCTTCGTCCAGGTTGGTGAGGATGGCGGCCAGATCGCCCTTCTTTTCCAGGGCCGGGGCCTGGATCACCTTGCAGGGGGCCCCCATCTCGTTGGCCAGGACGTGGGCCAGGGTGGTCTTGCCCAGGCCCGGCGGGCCGAACAGCAGCACGTGGTCCAGCACTTCCTTGCGGCCCAGGGCCGCGCGCAGGGCGATCTCCAGCCTGGCCTTGACCTTCTCCTGGCCGATGTACTCCGGCAGGCTTTGGGGCCGCAGGGAGTATTCAAAGGTCTCATCCCGTGCCGCCGGGTCGAGATCGGGGTTCCGTTGCTGTTCCATGGGCTCATTTCCTCACGGCGACCCTGCCCATGTCCACTATATCTGGCTCCGGCCTTCCCTTATACTGGCCCTGGGCCGTAGAATGCGCGGCCTCCCCCTCGGAGACGCCGTGCCAGACAGGGCTTCCATTTCCATCCGGGATCGCCACGGGTTCGAGCGGTCTGTGCCGGCCCTGCGCTCCATGGTCCTGGGCCGCCAGGCGCAGTGCGATGTGGTGCTGCCGGACGGCATGGTCAGCCGGACCCATCTGCGCATCCAGCACACCGAGGAAGGCTGGTGGGTGGAGGACCTGGGCTCCTCGCACGGCACCTTCCACGAGGACCAGCCGCTCACCCGCATGCGCTGGGAGCCGGGCAGCACCATCCGCCTGGCGGACGGCGCCTACTACCTGACCCTGCGCCCGGAGGTCGCCGCGTCCGCACCCGAGGCCAACCTGCAGGCCATCATCCAGACCGCCGCCCTGCTCACCGGCGAGGTGGAACTGGACGACCTGCTGGAGCAGACCATCGACCGCCTCCTGGGGCTCTCCGGCACGGACCGCGGCTTCATCATGCTGCCCGAGCAGGGCGACCTGGTGGTGAAGGTCCAGCGCAACCTGGGCTCCGACCATCTGGCCGAGGACATCCAGCTTTCCATGTCCAGCGTGAAGCAGGTGTTCGAACAGGGCGAGCCCGTGTGGATCCACAGCGCGGCGTCCGACGAGGATCTCCAGCGCCACCCGTCGGCGGCCGACCTGAAGATCAAGACCATCCTCTGCCTGCCCATGCTGGTCCAGGGCGAACGCATCGGCGTGCTCTACCTGGACAGCCGCCGGGCCCGCACCGAGCCGGTGGACCGGCTCACCTTCGAGGCCATCGTCTCCCTGTGCGCCATCGCCATCGAGCGCACCCGGCTGGCCGAAGCCAACCTGCGCAACCAGGTGCTGGGCGCCGTGGGCCAGGTGGCCAGTTCCATCGTCCATGATTTCAAGAACGGCCTGTTCGTCATCGCCGGCCACGCCCAGTTGCTGGGGCTCACCACCAGCGATTCCAACACCCAGCACCACCTGGCCCAGATCCTGGGCGCCACCGAGCGCCTGGGCCAGCTGAGCATGGACATCCTCGAGTATTCCAAGATCCGCGAGCCCAAGCGGGAGATGGTCGACCTGGCGCCGTTCCTGGCGGCCCAGGTGGAGCCGCTGCAGCCCCGCGCCCAGGAGGCTGAGGTGGTCCTGGAGTGCCAGGGTCCGCCCTGCCAGGCCAGCCTGGACCGGCACCGGTTCAACCGGGTGATCGAGAACCTGCTGGGCAATGCCCTGGACGCCCTGGCCGGGCGGGACGGCGGCAGGGTCGTGCTGAGCTGGCGCCCCGCCGACGACGGCGGGGTGGAGATCCAGGTGAGCGACAACGGCAAGGGCATTCCCAGGAAGGTGCAGAAGCGCATCTTCGAGCCGTTCTTCAGCTACGGCAAAGCGCGGGGCACCGGCCTGGGGATGGCCACGGTCAAGCGCATCATGGCCGAGCATGGCGGCGACATCGAACTGGTCAGCACCGAAGGGCAGGGCACCACCGTCACCCTGCGCCTGCCCGGGCCGCCCCGGGACGGCGACCAGGGCGCCACCGGCTCGTTCCCGGTGCGGCCATGACCATGCGGGTCGGTTCGGGGTTCGACGTGCACCGGTTCGTCCCGGAGCCCGACGGCAAGCCGCTGATGCTCATGGGCGTCGCCGTGCCCCACGAGCGCGGCCTGCTCGGCCACAGCGACGCGGATGTGATGCTGCACGCGCTCATGGACGCCCTGCTGGGCGCGGCCGGGCTGGGCGACATCGGCCAGCACTTTCCCGACACCGATCCGGCCTACCGGGGGGCCGATTCGGTGGCGCTGCTGGAAGCCGTGCTGGCCAAGGTGCACGCCCGGGGCTTCCGGGTGGTGAACGCCGACGTCTGCCTCATCGGCGAGCGCCCCAAGCTCGGCCCCCACCGCGAGGCCATGCGCCAGCGCATCGCCCCGGTCCTGGGCATCGACCCCATGGACCTGAACGTGAAGGCCACCACCACCGAACGGCTGGGCTTCACCGGCCGCGGGGAAGGCCTGGCCGCCCAGGCCGTGGTCCTGCTTAATGACTTAAGCTGATCTTCTTGGGCTGAACCTCCGGGGTCTTGGGCAGCACGAGGGTGAGCACCCCCTCCTTCAGGTCCGCCTTGATCCCCGTCGAGTCAACGCCCTCGGGCAGGTTGAAGGCGCGGCAGAAGCAGCCGAAGGAGCGTTCCATGGTGTAGAAGTTCTCGCCCTCGCCCTTGCCGGAGCCCTCCCGTTTCCCGGTGACCGTGAGCCGGTTGCCGGCCAGATTGATATCCAGATCCTGCTGGCCGATGCCCGGCAGGTCGGCCTCGAAGATGTACGCCCCGGGCGTTTCCCGGATATCGAACGACGGCGTGAAGTTCGACTGGGAGTCGAGGCTGAAGTCCATGTCCCGGAACGGATCCCAGCGCATCAGGTTGCGCATCATGGCGAACGGTTCGATGGGCGGCATGCCGGGGGACATGGTGTGGGGTTCACGCTGCATGAGTTTCAAGATGGCACCTCCTGCAGCAGGGAATGCGCCCTCAAGCTGGAAGGTGCCACCCGGATGGAGGTATTTTCAACCTTCCGCCAGCCAGCCCGCGGCAAGTTCGCGCAGGGGCCCGGGCTGGTTGCGTTCCGGGTTGTCCAGCACCGCCTCCATGAGGAAATGCTGGAGCTGGCCCAGCCAGGGCCCGCCGGGGCGGCCGGCC
This sequence comes from uncultured Mesoterricola sp., assembly GCA_964627225.1. Taxonomy (GTDB): domain Bacteria; phylum Acidobacteriota; class Holophagae; order Holophagales; family Holophagaceae; genus Mesoterricola. The sequence continues at coordinate 76,636 of CAZVHQ010000007.1, read as the reverse complement.
AGTTCCATGAGCGCCCGGCCGTCCAGGGCCAGGGCCTGGATGGCCAGGGGCGGGCGCTGGGCGGCCAGGGCCCCGAGCCGGGCCACCATGGCTGCGTGCCCGGCCCGGAACGGCTCCGCGCCGAAACCCTTGCCGGACTGGTCGGCCAGGTTGAACTGGGCCCAGCGCTCCAGCGGCAGGCCATCCTCCATGAGCTGCTTCAGGAAGCGGCGGCAGGCGGCGTCGCCCCAGGCGGGGCCCGGGTGGGTGCCGTGGTGCCGCACCAGGGCGGCCACCTGGCGGATCAGCGCGTGGCTGGCGCGCAGGCGGGTCAGGATGGCCTGGGCCAGGCCGACCGAGATGGCCTCGTGCCCGTAGAAGTGGATTTCGCCCCCGGGATCCTCGGAGCGGGCCGCGGGCTTGCCGGAATCGTGCAGCAGCGCGGCCCAGCGCAGGTCCGGCTCGGGCGGCGCGCACCGGGTCACCGCCAGCACGTGTTCCCAGACCGGGTAGCGGTGGTAGCGGTTCTGGGCGCAGCCGATCATCGGCCGGAGCTCGGGCAGCCAGAGGTCCAGCAGCCCGGTCTCGGCCAGGGCCGCCAGCCCGCGCTCCGGTTCGGGCCCGCAGAGCAGCTTGGTGAGTTCGACGAAGGCCCGCTCCACGGCCACCTTGCCGGCCACCTCCAGGCGCCGGGGAATGGCCGCGAGGGTGCCGGGCTCGATGCTGAAGCCCAGCTGGGCCTGGAACCGGCAGGCCCGGAGGCAGCGCAGGCCGTCCTCGGCAAAGCGCTGCAGCGGATCGCCCACGGCCCGGATCAGCCTGGCCTCCAGGTCGCGCCGGCCGCCGTGGGGATCCACCAGGAGGGCCTGCCAGTCCGGAAGTTCGAGGGCTTCCGCGGGCAGCGCCATGGCGTTGATGGTGAAGTCCCGGCGGGCCAGGTCCTGCTCCAGCGTCACGCCCAGGGTGACCGAGGCCGGACGGCGGCCGTCCAGGTAGTCGCCGTCCCCGCGGAAGGTGGTGATCTCGAAGGCGACGCCCGCTTCCATCAGGGTGACGGTGCCGTGCTGCAGCCCGGTGGGAATGGCCCGCAGCCCGGCCGCCTGCGCCCGGAGCATCACCTCCTCGGGCAGCAGCGCCGTGGCCAGGTCCCAGTCCCCCCCCGCCCGGCCCAGCAGCCGGTCCCGCACCGTGCCGCCGACCACGGCCAGCTGGGCGTCGGGCCCCAGGGCCTGGGTGATGCGCTGGAGGGCTGGATCCATTGGTCTCCTTCGGGATCGATCGGGCGGGGCGTGCGGCTCCTCCGGATTTTCATCCTACCGCCAAGCCCTGATTCTGCTGTTGAGCGGTTCCCGAAAAAGGCTGCACCTCCTCACCCCAGGTTGGTCTTGACGCTTGCCTTTTTGTGCCGACAATTAGGTGATGGACGTCGAGTATGACTCCGCAAAAAATGCGAGGACCATCAGGGATAGAAAGCTGTCTTTCGACCGGGCTCGTGATCTGGATTGGAACTTCTCCCAGATCCGCCTCGACGGCCGGCGCGATTACGGTGAGCAGCGATGGATAGCACTCGGACTCTTGGATGGGCGACTGCATGTCCTTGTATTCACCGAAACCTTGGCAGGCATTCGAGTGATCAGCTTCCGCAAGGCGAACGCCAGGGAAAGGAGTGTTTATGAGCAAGCCCAAGCCACTGATTGATGAACAAGGCGAAGTCAGAGAACTCACCTTGGAGGACATGAAGCAATTCAAGCCCATCCATGAGGCTGGCTTGCCTGATCCCTTGATGAAAAAACTTGGCGTGCGTGGACCCCAGAAGGCTCCTACCAAAGTGCGTGTCAGCCTCAGGCTATCTCCCGAAGTGGTGGACTATTTTCGGGCGACAGGGGAAGGCTGGCAGACTCGGATGGACAGGGAATTGTTGGACCTGGTGCACAGGCACAAGGTGAGTTGAGGGTCAAGCCACTCAGCAAGCTTTGAAGTGCGCCTGCCCGCTTGGCGGCTTCCATTTCCGCGAAGCTCATCCGCCGGGCTCCCGGGATCGCGAAGGAGGCAAGGTCTTCCGGCCTGAACCGGATGGGTTCCATCACCGTTTTTCCGTTGACCGGATCCAGTTCAAACCGGACCTGGTCACCTTCGTGGAGGCCGAGGGCATCCCGGATGAGCTTGGGCATGGCGTCACCTCCTTACCAATATCCATCTTTCCCCTTACTTTCCCATCGTGGGCGGGGTTGATCGCCGCTTGCCGTTGCTTGACAGCCGCCCGCGACCGATCAATAATTTGATAATTATCGAATCGTTCGGTAACACTCGGATTCCAGAAGGCGAGGGCGGCGGCATGAGCATGGGGGAATTGCAGGATGCCCGAGGAATGGCCTTCATCCTGAAAGCGCTCAGCCACGAACACCGGCTGGAGCTTTTCCTGGAGATCGCCCGGCAGCAGGAGGCGCGGTTCCCCGCCCAGGGCTGTTGCATGATCAGCGAAATCAAGGACCGCTTCAGGATCGGTGCGCCGACGCTGTCGCATCACCTGCGGGAACTGACCATGGCCGGGCTCATCACGACCGAGAAGCAGGGCAAGAACCTGGTGGCGCGGGTCAATGCCGAAACCCTGCAGCGGATCAGGGATTTCCTGCCCCGGTTCTAGGAGCCCATCCATGTCTTCCTCGTCATCCTGTGCCACGCACCACTGCTGCTGGGCCGCGCCGGCGCTCGACGTGCGCCTGGCGGAATCGGTGGATGGGCTGGGCGGCGAAGCCTGGGATGGCCTGGCCACCCAGGCCGGTCCGTTCCTGCAGCGTCCCTACCTGCGGGCGATGGCGGCGGGCGCGGGGCCTGGCGAAGCCTTCCGCTTCGCCTCCTTCCATGAGGACGGGCGGATGGTGGGCGTGGCGTGTTTCCAGCTCACCCGCTTCAAGGGCCGGTCCCTGGGCGAACGCTTCCGGGAGCGCAGGTGGGTCCCCTTCATGATGCGCTGGCTGGGGCTGGGCGAAGGTTCCCTGTCCTTCCAGGTGCTGCTGTGCGGCAATCCGGCGACCTCGGGCGAGCATGGTTTCCATTTCGCGCCAGGCGTGGCGCCGGAGCGGGCCATGGCTGGCCTGCTCCGGGCCCTCACCGCGGTAAAAGCCGACCTGGAGCGGATCAGGCCCATCGACGGGCTGCTGGTCAAGGACCTGCCGGCCCAGGCGAGCGCCTTCGGAACCGCCCTTGGCCGGCAGGGCTTCGCGAAGCTGAAGCTTGAACCGGCCATGGTGCTGCCGCTGGATCCATCCTGGGATTGCTTCGAGACCTATCTCGCGTGCCTGACTTCGAAATACCGCGTGAAGGCGAAGCGCGCCTATGCCAAGTCCCAGGCGCTGATCGTGCAGGACCTCGATGCCGAGGCGCTGCTCGCCCAGCGGGAGCGGGTGATGACGCTCTACCGGGCGGTCTACGAAAGGAGCGAGTACCAGCTCGGCAGCTTGACCTTCCCGATGTTCCTGAACCTGCGCCGGACCCTGGGCCCCGATTTCATTCTCCGCGGTTATTTCCACCAGGGCGTGCTGGTGGGTTTTCTCAGCGCCTTCGTGCGCGGCGGGGTCCTCGAAGCCCATCAGGTGGGCCTGGACTATGGGCTCAACCAGGGTCTTTCGATCTACCCCAGAATGCTGGGCGATTTCCTGCGGCTGGCCCTGGAGCACCGCTGCAGCCAGGTCAACTACGGGCGCACGGCCATGGAGATCAAGAGCACCCTGGGCGCCGAGCCGGTCGAGACCTGCTGCTACCTGCGCCACCGGGACCGCATCCCCAACCAGGTGGTGCACTGGGTCGCCTCCCGGCTCCGGCCGCCCCTTGCTCCCCTGCGGATGCCGTTCACCCGGGAATGGTACGCGGTGAAGCAGCACCCTGCGACGCTGGGATCATTCAACTTCTAGTGCGGCAGATGCTGCGGCGCCTCGCCCACCTGCGCCTTCAGGGCGGACTTGCGTTTGGCGGCCATCTCCGCGGCGATCCGGTCCACCTGCAGGGTCAGCCAGTCGCTGGTCGGGCTGCCGGGGCGGTAGTCGGCGGGGCCGAAGTGGTCGATCCGGCCATCTCGGCGCAGGCGGTCCACCTGCTTGAGGCTGGCCGGGTTGGCCGGGTCGTAGACGGCGTAGCCGATGCCGTGGTTCTGGCGCATGACGGAAAAGGCGGGCACGTCCGAGGGGCCGTCGGCGATGTAGATCATGTGCTCGAACGGCACCCGCCGGTCCTCCGGGCGCATGGTGGCGTTGACCTGGATGCTGGGGTTGATGTTGCTGCCCTTGTTGATCTCGAACAGGGCCCGGGTCTTGCTGGTGTTGTCGTAGGCCACGGCGATCTGGGCGACGCCGGTGACCGGGAACAGCGGCTCGCCCAGGTCCCTGGGGGCGTCCAGGTCCAGGGTGGGGTCCACGTCGAAGCCGGGCCCCGGCGGCGATTCCAGGAACTCCGAGGCCCAAACGCCCTTGACGTAGGGGTGGATGGCGGAGCCGTCGATCATCGGCTTCAGGCCGGTGGAAACGATGTAGTGCTCCAGGCGGATCTCGAAGCGCTGCACGTCCGGATCCTGCTCCAGGTGCTCGCGCAGGGCGCCGAAGAAGCCGGGCAGGCCGGGATGGAAGCGGATCTTGGCGCCCAGCTCGCGCAGCCGGGCGTTGGTCAGCCCCGGCATGCGCCCGTGCTGGACATAGGTGAGCAGGTGGTTCAGGTAGGCGGTGTCGGGGTGGACCGTCACGCCCTGGCGCGCGAAATGCGCGGGCAGGGCGTTCACTTCCCGCCAGAAGGCGCTGTCGTCGACATTGTAGAAGGCGAAAATGGGATCCTGCATGTAGCCGGGAATCAGGGTCTTGTCGAAATCCCAGACCAGGGCGATGACGTTCTGCGGGTGAAGGGGGGTTGACATGCCTTCGATTCTACGGCCGTTTTGCGGCAAGAATGGTCGGATGGAACGACACTACTTCGATGCCAACGCCACCACGCCGCCGCTGCCCCGGGTGGTGGAGACGGTGGCCCGCGCCATGGCGGACGCCTGGGGCAATCCCACCAGCACCCACCGGGAGGGCCAGCGCGCCCGGCACCTGCTGGAAGAGGCCCGCCGGAGCGTGGCCGGGAGCCTGGGCGTGCCCCCGGCCGAGCTGGTCTTCTGCGCCAGCGCCACCGAGGCCCTGCACCTGCTGCTGCGCGGCCTGCGGCCGGCGCTCGGCGACCGGCCGGCCCTGGTGTTCCCCGGCGAGCACAGCGCCTGCCTGAACCCGCTGGCTGATTGGGCCGTGCGCTGGATGCCTCAGGATTCCGCCGGCTGCGCCACCGTGGTGCAGATGGCCGCCAGCAACGAGACCGGCATCCTGTACCCGATGCCCGGCCTGAAGGCGGTGCGGATCAAGGACGCCGCCCAGGCCTGGGGCAAGGTGCCGGTGACGCTTTCGGATTGCGACGCGGCGGTGTTTTCCGGGCACAAGATCGGCGGCCCGCGCGGCGTCGCCGTGCTCTGGATGCGGCCCGGGCTGCCCTGGACGGCGGTCATGGAGGGGCCCCAGGAGCGCCGCCGGCGCGGCGGCACCGAGGATCTGCCGGCCATCCTGGGCCTGGCTGAAGCGGTGGCCGAGCTGCCCGCGCGCCTGGCCGGGAACGCCGGGCTGGCCCCGCTGCGCGACGCCCTGGAGGCGGAAGTGCTGTCCTGGTCCCCGGACTACGCGGTGCCCGGCCGGGACCAGCCGCGGCTGCCCAACACCAGTTCGCTGCTGCTGCGCGGCCACGTGGGCGAAAGCGTGCAGATCGCCCTGGACCTGGCCGGCTTCGCCGTCTCCACCGGCTCGGCCTGCCACAGCGGGTCCACCCGGCCCAGCCACGCCATCACGACCCTGGGCTACACCGAGGCGGAAGCCCGGTCGGCGCTGCGGGTCTCCCTGCTGCCGGGCACCGCCCCCGAAGCCGTGGCGGCGCTGGCGGCGGCGTTGAAGACGATCCTCAGGCGGTGAACCGCCGCTATCCTGGATGGATGCAAACTTCCGAATGGCCCTACCCGATCGTGCGCCTGAAACCGGGCAAGGAAGCCCTGCTCTCCAAGGGGCACCCCTGGGTGTACTCCGGAGCCCTGGCCGAAGCGCCTTCGGCCCCGGTGGTCCGGCTGGCCGACGCCGCCGGCCAGGTGCTCGGGGTAGGCACCGCCTCGGCCAGCAACCCGCTGGCGGTGCGCCTCTTCCGCCGGGAGGAGCAGCCGCTGGACCTGGCCTTCTTCCGGGGCCGGCTGGAACGCGCCCTGGCGGGGCGGCGCATGCTCGGGCTGGATGGCCCGGAGGCGGGCTGCCGCTGGGTGTTCGGCGAGGGCGACCTGCTCCCGGGGCTGGTGGTGGACCGCTACGGCCCGGCGCTGGTGCTCCAGGTGGGCACGGCCGGGCTGGAGGCCCTGCGCGACTGCTGGTGGCCGCCGCTGCTGGAGCTGGCCCAGGCGGAGGGGATCACCGTGTTCGTGGAACGCAGCCAGGGCGGCCGCAAGGACGAGGGCCTGGACCCGGTGAATAGGCTGCTCAAGGGCTCCCTGGCCGGTCCCGTGGTGATCCGCGAAGGGGCGGCGCTCTTGTCCGTGGACCTGCTCAAGGGGCAGAAGACCGGCTTCTTCCTGGACCAGCGCGAGCATAGGCTCACCCTGGGCCGGATCGCCAACGGCTGCCGGGTGCTCAACGCCTTCGGCTACACCGGCGGCTTCTCCATCCACGCCGGGCTGGGCGGGGCCGCCTCCGTGGCCACCCTGGACATCTCCGGGGCGGCCCTGGACCAGGCCGAGCGGGACTGGGCCATGAACGGGCTCGATCCGGCGCGCCACCAGCGGCTGCAGGGCGACGCCTTCGAGCTCATGCGCCAGCTGGAACCGGAAGCCTATGACCGGGTGGTGGTGGATCCGCCGGCCTTCGCCAAGCAGCGCAAGGACGTGGACAAGGCGTTCAAGGCCTACAAGGACCTGTTCCGCCTGGGCGCCCGGGCCACGGCCGAAGGCGGCGTGCTGGGCTGCTTTTCCTGCTCCCAGCACCTGGAGCGGCCCCGCTTCCAGGAGGCGGTATGGACCGCGCTGCTGGAAGCCGGCCGCGAAGCTCAGGTGCTGGCCCACCTGGGCCAGCCCATGGACCATCCCTACGCCCTCAACCACCCCGAAGGCAGCTACCTCAAGGGGCTGTGGCTGCGGATGGTTTGAGCCAATCCTGCGCCCATACCGTGTCCGACCAGGTGTAGAGCGGCCAGGTCTTGTCCCAGACATGGCCGAAGAGCGGCAGTTCGAAGCCGATGCCGGCTTTGAGCTGGTAATCGACATCCAGCTGGGCATGTGCGGCCGGCGCGCCGGGGCCGGCGCTGGTGCGCACCAGCGCGGTGGCGGCCAGGGCGCTGGGACATTCGGCGAAGAGGCAGGAGGCGAACTTGAGCTTGGGAATGAGGGTCAGCCATGGGCGGACCGAGCCCTGCCCGGTCATGCTGGAGGCGTTTTCCGGCAGCCCCTGGATCACCAGGGTGTTGGTGGGCACCGGGGCGGGGGCGTTCACCTTGATCCCCCGCCAGCCCCAGGTGGCGGCGACGTTCGAACTCCAGCCCCAGCGCCCGGTGGCGCTGATCCCTTCCAGCAGGGTGCCGGTATCCTGGCTGTCCACATCCAGCCCGCCGGTCAGGTCCAGGGAGACCGCCAGGGGCACGCCGTAGATCGCGAACCCCACCTCGTTCCGGGCCAGGGAGAGCGGGCCGAATTGCTTGCTGAACGGCAATTGGAGGTGGCCGTCCACGGCCAGGCGCAGGGTTTCGTCCAGGTAGGCGGCCATGCCGGCTGATATCCCGTGGTAGTTGGCGTTGACCGAAAGGGACAGGTCGACGCTCAGCCGGGCGGCCAACTGTAGAGCAAGCTGGCCGCGCGGGTCGTCCAGGAGCGGTTCGGCGCGCGCGATGTCCACCAGGGTCAGGCTGGTGTCCCACAGGGCGGCCGGGCCGCACCGGTAGCGCCGGGCCAGCTCGGCCAGGTTGCCGGAGACCTGGACGCAGGCGGCGCCGAACACGTCCCGGAACAGGAACGGTGTCGCCGCCGGGGCGTAGCGGATCTCCAGGCCGGACACGGTCCGGTCCACCTGCTGGATGGCGCCGAACCGGCCGGACTGGGCCTCCACCAGCACATCGCCCGGATCGGGCCGCACCTGGAATGCCGGGCCGGCCTGTTCCGGGAACACCAGGGTGGCCTTGCCCGGGCCGCGGGTGGGCCGGGCGCCAAGGCAATCGGTCTGGAAGATGAACTGCCCGGCGGGGGTCAGGCCGGAGATGCCGTAGGGGTAGCGGCCGCCCTCGAAGGCTTCGGGCGCCAGGGCGAACATCGCCGTGTGGCCGGCATCGCAGGCAAAGGCCAGCAGGGCGTAGTCGATGGCGTCCCCGCCTGCCTGCAGCGCCTTCACCGGCGCCTGGAGCGCCAGCGTGGGCACGCCGTCGCCGGCCAGGTCCACGCTCTCCCCCCGGCGCAGGGTGATGGTGCGGGCCGGGCCGCCGTCCCGGAAGGCGACGCTGAAGGTGACGCTGGCCGGGGAAACCTGGAGGAATTCCAGCTGGCCATAGCGGACGCTGCCGGGCGTCTCGGTGCCCTGGAGCGGCGGCGGGCCATCCGCCGGGCGGGTCAGCCGGGAAAGCCGGATGGGCAGGATCTGGCCGGGGGCGAGGTGGCCCTGGGCGAGGCCCGGGTTGGTGACCACCAGGGCGCCGCCGTGGTAGGCGGGCGCGGTGTCCGGGGCTGCGACGGCCGCCTCCAGGTGCAAAGCGCACGCCAGGGCGAGCGCGGTCAGTGGGCAGAACCATCTTGGGATGGGCATGATACCTCCTGAACATGGATTTCCGGCAGCGCCGGGGAAACCGCTGGCCAGGCCCTGGGACGGACCGCTCGTCTCCTCGACAATTCCTTGGATCGCTGCCAGTTAGATGCGCATGCCAGGGATTTGGTCACCACTTCATTTCAAGTGATCGGCGGCAGTCTCGCGTCCAGCAGGTGGGAGGTCTTGACGTTCTTCATGGCCTTGAGCATGGAGAACTTGAGATCGGGGATGGTCTCCCGCAGCTGGGCCACCAGGGCCTTCACCTGGGCCCGGCGCGATTCCAGCACCGAGGCGCCGCAGAGGGGACAGCCGCAAGGGATGATCGGGTAGCCCTTCAGCCAGGCGAACCGGCGCAGATCCTCCTCCTCGCAGGTGCCCAGGGGGCGGATCACGATGTTGTCGCCGGTGTCGGCGATGAGCTTGAGCGGCATGGTGGCCAAGCGGCCGCCGAAGAACTGGTTGAGCAGCAGGGTCTCGATCAGGTCGTCCAGGTGATGGCCCAGGGCGATCTTGTTGTAGCCATGCTCCCGGGCGTGGGAGTAGAGCACGCCGCGGCGGAACCGGGAGCACATGGCGCAGGGGGTGACTTCGGGCCGCTTGCGCACCATCAGGTCGATGGGCGCCGGCAGGATCGTGTGGGGGATGCCCTTGGCCTCGCACACCTCGGCGATGCGGTCCGGATTGAACCGGCTGAAGCCGGGGTCGATGGTCACGCCGTACAGCTCGAACTTGATGGGGGCCCGGCGCCGCAGGGATTCCAGCAGGTCCAGCAGGGCCCAGGAGTCCTTGCCGCCGCTGAGGCCGACCAGGATCCGGTCGCCGTCCTCGACCAGGCCGAATTCGTGGATGCAGACACCCACCCGCCTGCGCAGGCGCTCCTCCAGTTTGGGCAGGGTGAGCCGTTCCTCCGGGGTGGGCGGCAGGGCGATGCTGGGCAGGGCGCAGGGATTGCTCAAGCGCTCAATCCAGCGCCGCGCAGCGCTTGCGCTGGCCCGAATCGAGCTGGGCCTGGACGTCCAGGGTGTATTCCGGACAGGTGCAGCTCGGGCAGGTGTTGCTGTGGCTTTCCACGCAGAGGTCGGCCAGGGTGATGGTGTCCATGAAATGGGTGATCTGGCTGGCGAGCTGCTTCCACAGCAGCTCGTTCATCTTGACGTCGGCCCGCAGGACCGATTTGGCCATCGCCGGGTCTTCCTTGGCGGCGGCGTAGAAGCCGCTGTCGGTGAGCCGCAGCACGTCGCCCACGGTGACCTGGTTGCAGGGACGGGTGATGATGTAGCCGCCCTTGGGCCCGCGCACGCTGGCGACGATCCCCGATTTCTTGAGCCGGTTGAAGATCTGCTCAAGGAAGGGCAGGCTGAGCTCCTGCCTCTGGGCGATGAGATGGAGCGGCACGGGCTGGCCATGGCTGAAATGGGCCAGATCGAACAGCGCCTGCATGGAGTACCTGCCGCGAGCGGAAATCTTCAAGGGGTCCATCCTGTCGAAACACCATTAAATATAATGTTCCTGATTGATTCGGTCAAGAATTTGCATGCAACGAACCCATAACTGCCGGCGATACGCAAAAAAAAGTTCGGCCGGGGCGAACCGAAGTACTGCCCGGCGCACTTTTCGGGGGTCAAACCATACCTGGGAGGGGGACATGCCGCGAGGGCAGGAGAAATCATCCGGCGTGAGGTCGGCCGTGCTGGGCAGCGAGGTCATGGCCTGCCGCTGGTCCGGGCGGCAAGGGGTGGCCGTGGAAGAGCCGCGCGCCGCCATCAAGCGGGAAGTCACCGAGTTCGCCTGGGCCTGGTTCGCCGGCGACGCCCAGGCCATGATGCGCTGCCTGCATCCGGAGTTCGTGAACCGGCTGATGCGGGTCCGGGACGGGGGGCCCAGGCCCTGCGGCGACGCCGAGGGCCTGGTGCTGAGCGAGCTGGGGCTCCAGGGCACGCTTGGCGGCAAGATCGCGCCGGACCGGCGCAGCCTGGAGGTGCGGGTGCTGGACGTGCGGCCGCGCTCCGCCAGCGCGCTGGCGCTGCTGGCGGGCTGGGCGCTGCACGTGCATCTGGCCCGGGCCGGAGTCCGCTGGAGCATCGTCAACGCCATGTGGGAGATGTCCAGCGGGTGAGGCCGGCCTCGGGAGCCAGGAACCTGAAATAGCCTTCATGGGCGCAAGCCTTGCAGATCCGCGCCCCATCGATGGGGACGGTCCGCCCATTCATGATCTGCCCGCCGCAGGCAGCGCAGGGGACGTGCACCCTGGGGCGGGAGATGATGGCTGACACCGGCATGTCGAGTTCGACGGGCATGATGTTGAACCTCTCCTCGCTGGGCATGGTCCCTGGAGGCAAGGTCGAGGATATCCGTGAGGTGGTCAGGGGTCATGGGGCCGGCCGTCCCCAAAGGTTGAAAGGCACCGGACTGCAAGGTGCAGGCAGCCCTGGGCCAGGTGGGCCAGGCCCTGGTAGTAGGGCGTCCTGGCGCGGGCCTGGATCTGCCCCAGGCAGGCCGGCGCCCAGCACAACAGGTGTTCGTCCAGGAACCCGCCCATGGCCTGCAGGATCTCCTTGCGGCCGTTCCGGCACGCGGCCAGATCGCAGAGCTGGCCCATGAAGGCCAGTTCCAGACCCAGGTGGTCGTCAGGCTCGTGGCCATGGTTCGGGGCTTCCAGCCCGAACCGGGCATACCAGGCGCGCACCGCCAGGGTGTGGTGATCAAACAGGAGATGGTCGACCCCCCGGTGGACGGATTCCCAAGGCGGAGCGAGCAGGCTGCCGGGCCCCACGAACAGCCGGTTGAAATCCGCCGTCAGGGAGGCCAGGGCGTCCGGGCCCCAATGCTCCCGGTACACCCGCAACAACTCCAGCCCGGTCCGGGTGTGCCGGTCGGCGGCGTCCACCACCCAGTGTTCCAGGGCCCCGGGTCCCATGAGGACGGCCGTGCTTTCAGGGGATGGGGCCTGGTAGAACATCCAGGCCAGACCGTGAAAGGCGAGGCCGAGGCCGGCCAGGACCGGTTCGAGCTCATCCGGGGTCATGGCCGGCCTCCGCCGCGGGACCTGGGTTCCGGCATCCGGGCCACACGGCCCGTGCCCTGGCCTGGAAGCTGGGCATGGCGGTGCGGCGTCACGATGAATGAGGGGCCGGTCTGGTCCGGGCCGGGCAGGGGCTCCAGGGCCTGGACCTGCCCATACGTCTCCCGGATGAGTCCCAGCTCGCCCCAATGCAGGGCCCGGGTCGGGCAGGCGTCCACGCACACGGGATTCTGTCCCAGCGCCAGCAGGTCCACGCAGAAATCGCACTTGCTCATGCTGTCCCCCTGCAGGCCGAACTGGGGCGCGCCGTAGGGGCAGGACCATTCGCAGTAATGACAGCCCAGGCACCGGGTGCTGTCCACCAGGACCACCCCGTCCTCCCGCTTGCGGATGGCCGCCGCCGGGCAGGCGGCCATGCACGCGGGTTCCGCGCAATGCATGCATGACAGGGAAACATGGTAGGCGAATATCCCCACCGGCACCCACAGGCCTCCTTCGGGCCGCCAGCCGCCCCCGGCGTATTCGATGACCCTGCGCCAACTCACCCCCACCGGCAGGTCGTTCTTGTCCTTGCAGGCCACCTGGCAGGCCTTGCAGCCGGTGCAGGCACTGGCGTCGAAATGAAAGGCCCACTGGGAATCCATGCCCGCCTCAATCCTTCCCGAACACGACCCGCGGCGCCCAGCGGGCGTCGGGAGCCAGTTCCAGAGCACTCTTGGCCACCTGGACCGTGCAGGAGTTCCACCCGCTGATCCCCTGCCCGGTCGGCGTCTGGCCGCTCAGGGTGTTGGTGTTGCCGGCCCGGTCCAGGCCCTCCTCCGGGTCCAGTTCGGCCCAGGCACCCGCCCCCATGGTGGTCACCCCGGGCATCATCCGGCTGGTGACGCGCACGCGCCGCAGGACGGCACCATGATGGCTGGTGACCGTCACGGTGTCGCCGTTCTGGATGCCCCGGGCCTGGGCATCCAGCGGATTCATGAAAAATTCCTGGGGCCAGGCTTCGCGCAGCCACGAAACGTTGTCATAGGTGGAATTGGCCCGGCGAAGGTAATGCACGGAGTAGAACTGCAGGGGGAACGGCCCCTTCTTCCTGGTTTCCCAGTCGTCGAAGGTGTCCTCGTAACCCTCCCGGGCCGGGTTGTAGGCGGGGATCGGCCGCAGCTCGTTCCAGCCGCAGCTTCCCACGAAGTCCGCCAGCGCCTGGCAATGGATCTCCAGCTTGCCGCTGCGGGTGGCCAGCGGATGGGCTTCCGGGTCCTCCCGGAAGGCTTGCAATGGCACATGCCGGAAAGCGTCGCCCGGTTTGCGGGGCACCTGATGGACCCCTTGCCGGCGGAAGGTCTGGAAGGCGATCCGGCCCTGCTGGGGTTCGCCCTGGACGCCCAGTTCGGCGATGTCCTCCGGGGTGATGGTGAGCAGGGGTTCGTAGCCCCCGCCGTCTTCCCGCACCACCACGGCCCCCTTGGCGGCGTTGAAGATCTGCTGCGGAAGGCTCACCGGGTCGATCTTCAGGGGATCCAGGCCCAGGCGGACACCCACTTCCCGGGCGATCCACATGTCATCCTTCGCCTCGAACAGCGGCTGGACCACCTGGCTGCCCATGGTGAGCACCTCGCGGTTGTTCTGGTAGGTGCGCAACCAGCCGAAGCGCTCCCATGGGGTGGTCACCGGCAGCACCACGTCCGAGTACTTGGCGGTGGTGGTCAGGAACTGGGCGTGGGTGACCACGAACTCCATCTTGCGGAAGGCCTGGATGCCTTTGAGCAGCCCCTGGCGGGAGCCCAGGATATTGGTTTCCCCTCCGTGGTACATCAGCTTGAGGTTCAGGGGGCGCAGATCGTCCTTGCCCGCCAGGTACTGTTCTTCGAGGATGGCATCCCAGATCTGGTTGCAGGCGACGCTCATGCCCTTTGCGGGCCGTCCCTGGGTATAGTCGTCCGCGCCGCCGATGGGGTTGGGGATGGGTTCGACCCCGGTGGGGCCGGCCAGCACCAGGTGGGGGCCGCCGTTGCCCGAGGAGAAGTGCACCGAGGTGCCGGTCATGTTCCCCGGCTGGCCGATATGGCCGGTCATGCAGCCCAGGGTCATGAAAGCCTGGGGCCAGGAATCCGAGTTGTTGACCCGGGCCGGAGCCCAGCTGGTGAGCAGGGCCACCTTCCGGACCCGGGCCACCTCCCGCGCCAGGTCGCGGATGCGCGCCGGCGGCACGCCGCAGATGTCCGCCGCCCACTCCGGGGTTTTGCTCCGGCCATCCGGCCGGCCCAGCACGTAGTCGCGGAAGTTCCCATCCGGCGCCACTCCGGGCGGCATGTGCCCGGCGTCGAAGCCCACCGTGCAGCGGTTGAGGAAATCCCAGGCGATGAGGGGATTGCGCTGGGGGTCGTCCTCCGTGATCAACGTGTGGATCATGCCGAGAATCAGCGCATGGTCCGTGCCCGGACGGACCGGGATCCAGTCGTCCGCCAGCAGGGCCGCCGAGGCGCTGTAGAAGGGATCGATGAAGATGAACTTCGCCCCGGCCTTCTTGGCCTGCATGAAGTTGTAGGTGGGGCTGCCCGGGCTGCTCCAGGCCGGGTTGACGCCCCACATCACGATCAGCTCGCTTTCCCTCAGGTCCATGCGGTCGCCCAGCGCGCCGTCCGCATCAAAGCCATGCTCGCCGGCGGGCTGGTACAGTCCGATCAGCTTGCCGCTCGCCATCCATGATCCGTGCGAACCGGTGGTCCAGCTGTCCACGCAGCCGCCATAGAGGTTCAGGGTCCGCTTCATTTCGCCGCCGCGATTGAAGATGGCGGCGTTGCCATAGGTGTCCCGGACCCGCCTGATCTCGCTGGCGACCAGGTCCAGGGCCTCGTCCCAGGAGATCCGGACCCATTCGTCCCGCCCGCGCAGGGAGCGGTCCCCCCCGCCGGGGGACCAATGCAGGCGCCGCATGGGGTATTTCAGGCGGTCCGGGGCGAACACCTGTCCCCTTTGCGATCTTCCCCGCACGCAGGCGCGCTGCTGGGGGTAATCGGGGCTGTCGGGGTGGGTGTCGTCGGTCTTGAGCCGGACCACGGTGCCCTCGACCACCAGCGCCTTGAGGACGCACCGTCCGCCGCAGTCATGCCAGCAGACCGCGGGAACCCAATGGCCGTCGCTGGGACGTTCCAGGCGGACCGGCCGGGCCAGGAGCGACAAGGGCCAAGCGTCCTTCAGCAGGTTCCGCCACATTCCCAGGCGGCCCTCGGCATTCGGCCCTCCCGGCCGGTCAGGGTGCATCATCTTCCCTCCTCAGCCTTTGTACAGGTACACGCCATGGGCCAGACGTCCCGAATAGAACAGGGCCCGGCCAAACCCTTCCGAACCGGCCATGGCCAGGATGGCGCCCAGCCGCAACGGCAGCTGGCCCCCGCCGGAACGGGCGAGCACCACCGCGCCGATCCCGGCCAAGGCCAGGCCGAAGCGCCCCGCCACGAGGAACCGATGCCGGTCCAGCATCCGGGCCTTCATGGCTTCCGGCAGCTGAGCCAGCCAGAGCCCGGTGAGGATCAGGTTGGAACTCGTCAGCAGCACCACAGCCGTGGCCCAGATGGACCAGACGGGTTCGAGCGGGCCGGCCCGGTGGCCGGGAAGGCTGGCCAGGATCACCCCGAGGGTTCCCCCGCCCAGCAGCAGCGCGGTGGAAAAAAACACGACGGGCGTGATCGGGGTGTTCCAGGCCGGCACCGGGCCCAGGCGATAGGCGCGGGCCATGCAGTGGACCAGGATCAGGCCGGACGCCGCCGCCAGCCCCTGGGCCCAGGCCCCGGGGAGGCCCGCACGGGCCGCCGCGGCCGCCGCCAGCGCCAGGCCGGTGAAGGTGGTGGCCGCCAGGATCTCCCGGCTCAACCAGGAAGTCCGCCAATGGCAAGCCGCCCGCCAGGCATTGGCCGGGACGCCCAGATGCCCGCAGGAGGCCAGCACCCCGGCCACGGCCATCCCGGCGACCCCGGGCCAGCCCCAGGCCGCCAGGGCCCGCGCTCCGGCCGGATCGCCGTGGCCCGCCAGCCAGGGGATCAGCCCCGCCAGCCACCATGCCGCTCCGGCCGCGGCCTGGAGCAGAAGGGTGAAGATGATCAGCGCGGGTTCTTCCATGAGAACTCCTGGGCGGCGGGCGGGACCGGCCATCGGGTCCGGTAGGTATAATATAATACACATTGGCACTTTGCGGACCCGCAGGGGACGGTACGCCGCCGTCTCCACCGCGATGGTCCAAAGGATGGATACCCGGGTTGCTGCCCAGAACGGCATCGCGGTGGCGGCGAGTGCCGTGAAGCCCATGAACGCGCCAAAGGCCATGACGCCGTCGAACGCCCAGTTGGTGAAATGGTAGACACTGTAGAGTCGTCACCCAGAACCGGTGCAACCTATTTTACATTGAGGGAAAAATGTTGTTCGGACCCGAAAACCTCTTGCGGATTGTCTCCCAAAACGTCAAGGAGGGCCGTGCCGCTCGCAAGTGGAGCCAGATCGAGCTGGCGGAGCGGTCCCAGGTGAGCCGCGGGATGATCATCAAGATCGAAAGCGGCGAGGAGAACGTGAGCCTCGCGACCCTCGGCAAGATTGCCGTCGCGTTCGGGATCTCCTTCACCGACCTGGTCATGGACGCCTCCCTGGAGGAGGCCGCCGGTTCCGGCCTCCCGGAGCACCGGCCCCAGGTCTGGCAGGGCGCCTGCCCCGGCACCCGGGTGGCCCTCCTGGGCAGTTTCGTCCGGCCGCGCATCCTGGATATCTTCGAGTGGACCCTCGCGCCCGGCGATCGCTACGACGGCGAACCGGACCTGAAGAACTCCAAGGAAATGGTCTATATCGTGAAGGGGACCATGATCCTGGAACACGAAAAGGGCACCCGCAACCTCAAGGCCGGGAGTTCGATCACTTTCCCGTCGGATCGGCCGTACGCCTTCGTCAACGGGGGAAAATCCACGCTCCGTTTCATCCTGTCGGTGGTCGGCGCGAACCCGCCCACCGGTCAAACTGAGGCCCGCGGCATGGGGTTCCTGCACCATTCGCTCCAGGACCCGACGTAGAGCGCCGCTCCGGCCAGGCCGGCCAGGTGCAGGGCGAGCAGGGTATGGCAGGCGGTCACGCCGCTGCCGCAGTGCACCACCAGATGCTCGGGGCCGGTGCCGGCCAGGAAGTCCTGGTAGATCTGGCGCAGGGTTCCGCAGTCCTTGAAGCGGCCCTGGGCGTCCAGGTTCTCGGCGAACGGCAGGTTCAAGGCGCCGGGGATATGCCCGGCCACCGGGTCGATGGGTTCGCTTTCCCCCCGGTAGCGGGGGCGGGAACGCACGTCGAGCACTTTCCAGGCGGGGTCCTGGCGCAGCCGGTCCACCTGGTCCATGGTCACGGTGGGCCAAAGCCAGCGGTCGCCGGGGTAGGGCGGGGCGGGGGCGGGACGGGCGCCCGGGGCGGGCGCGCCGGCCAGGCCCGCCTGCAGCCCCCCCTCCAGGACGGCGGCCCGCTGGTGGCCGAAGGCCCGGAGCATCCACCAGAGCCGGGCCGCGCCGTTGCCGCCGTTGGCGTCATCGTAGGCCACCACCCAGGTTTCCGGGGTGATGCCCCAGGCGCCCAGCTGCGCGGCCCATTGGGCGGGCGGGGGCAAGGGGTGGCGCCCGCCCCTGGCGGGATCGGCTGCCGGCGCCGAGGCGAGGCTGAGGCAGCGGTTCAGGTCGGCGTGCAGCGCGCCCGGGAGATGGCCGCCGGCAAAGGCTTCCGGGCCCGGCCGGGCATCCAGGAGCAGGCTTCCGGGGGGGATCTCGCGGATGGACACGAGCGCTGGGAACGGCATGGCAACCTCCATGGCCCATCATGCTTGCACAAATAAGGCTCCGGCCGGCGGGTTTTGCTGGTGAAATGGTCCCATCGATCTCGCTCCTCATGTCCTACCGACGCAGAGGTGAACCATGCCCGCCCTGGCCCTGAAGCGGATGCTATCCACCGCGACCCTGCTCAGCCTGTTCGGCCTGTTGTTCCTGGGCACCGCCGGCACCATGATGCTCCTGCCCGGGCCGCGCAGCCCGTTGCCCGGCCTCGGGGTGGCGGCCATGGCCGTGGTGGGGGTGCTGGCCATCCGGCGGCTCATGGTCCGGGCCCGGGACACGGAACTGGCCCTGGAGGAAGGGGAGCGCTACATCGAGGCGGTGGCCGACCTCTCCCAGGACATCCACGCCATCATCCAGACGCGCGGCCAGCGCTTCATCTACCTGAACCCGGCGGTGACCAACCTGCTGGGCTACCCCCAGGAGGCCTTCCTCAAGGGCGGACTGTCCTTTTTCGCTTCGCTGGTGCACCCGGAGGACCTGCCGGTGGTGCAGCGGCAGTACGAAAAGCTGCTGGCGCCTCCGCCGCCCGACGGCCGGGAGCTGATCCATGAGCAGACCTTCCGGGTGCGCGACCAGCGGGGCGTCTACCGCTGGTTCAAGAGCCGCATGACCGTGTTCGTCCGCAACCCCAACGGGCAGCCGGCCGAATTCCTGGCGGTGATCCACGACGTGACCGAGCAGCGCACCTACGAGGCCGCCCTGCTGCAGGCCCAGCAGCAGGAGAGCCTCGGGGTCCTGGCCCGGGGCACCCTGCATGATCTCAGCAACACCTTGATGGGTATCCAGGGCTTTACCGAGATCGCCCTGGGCGGGGCCGTGGACGCGGCCAGGCTCAGGAGCAGCCTGGAGAATATCCAGTCGAGCATGGTCCGGGCCTCGGCGCTGTGCCGCCAGATGGTGGCCTACAGCGGCCACGGGCGCCTGCAGATCGCGCCGCGGCAGCTCAACGACGTGGTGCGCGAAAGCCTGCCGGCCATCGAGGGCATGATCCCCCAGGGCGGCCATCTGGAACTGGATCTGGAAGAGGAGCTGCCCCTGGTGAGCCTGGACCTGAACCAGGTGCGCTACGCCCTGCTGAACCTGGTCTACAACGCCGCGGACGCCATCCGCATCGCCGGCGGCGAGATCCGCCTGCGCACCCGGGTCAGGCAGATGGCCGAGCCGGCACCCGGCCTGGAGGGGCCCCACGTCTGCCTGGAAGTGCGCGATACCGGCCCGGGCAAGCCCCTGGAGATCACCGAGCAGTTCTACGATCCGCTGTTCGCCGCCAAGTGGCCGGGGTACGGCCTGGGGCTGTCGGCGGTGCAGCAGATCATGCGCGAGCACCTCGGCGCGGTGCACAACGTCTCCGCCCCGGGCCAGGGCGACACCACGGTGCTCTACTTCCCCCTGGCCGGCAAGGCGCCGGAGCCCGAGGCCGGGGACGAGGGCGCCCCTTTGGCCGGGTCCTCCGAGGTCATCCTGCTGGTGGACGACGAGCCCACCATCCGCGTCATTCTCCGCCAGGGCCTGGAGATCGCCGGATTCAAGGTGCTCGAAGCGGGCGACGGGGTGGAGGGGCTCGGCGCCTTCCACCGGCACCGGTCGGTCATTTCCCTGGTCCTGCTGGATCTCACCATGCCGCGCATGGGCGGCGAGGAGGTGTTCGAGGAGATCCACAAGCTGGCCCCGGACATTCCGGTGGTGCTCATGAGCGGCTATGGCGAGCGGGAGGCCACGTCGGTCCTGGCCGACAAGGGGCTGGCGGGGTTCCTGTCCAAGCCGTGCAGCATCAAGGACGCCCTGGCGGTGGTGCGCAAGGCGCTCGGAGAGGTTCCCGCGGGATAATTCAACCTCCCGGTCCCAGCCGGGGTCTGGTCCTTTCAGGGAGGGCTCATGAACATCCACCGGTCACTGCTGGTCACAGGCGCGCTGGCCGCGCTGGTGGCCTGCTCCGGACCCAGCGTCCGCTACGATTTTGACGCCAAGGCCGACTTCGCCGGCTACCGCACCTTCGCCTGGCAGGCCGCGCCCCGGGGCAGGGCGGGCGAGTTCGATAATCCAATCATGAACAGCCGGGTGCAGCGCGCCGTGGTGGCGGCGCTGGAGGCCAAGGGCTTCCAGCAGCAGGGCGCGGCGCAACCGGATTTCCTGGTGAGCAGCTATCCGGTCCGCCAGGGCAGCCGGTCGCACCAGGCCCATCTGGGGGTGGGCTTGGGGCTGGGGCCCTTGGGGCTGGGAGTGGGTGCCCCCATCGGCGACCGCCAGCGCGAGGCGGTGGGCGGGCTGGTCATGGAGATCCAGGATTTCCGCACCCACACCGTGGTGTGGAAGGCCACCGCGGATAGCGCGCTGGAGGGCTCGGACAGCCCCGCGGAAGCCGACGAGGCCGTGAAATCCGCGGTCGACGCCATGCTCAAGCGCTTCCCGCCTAAGCGTTGAGGAGGATCGCCTCCACCGCGCGCACCAGGTGCTCGGCTTCGGCCCCGGTGTCCAGCAGGGGGTGGTCGCCCGGCACCAGGCCGCCCACCCCGAGGAACGGCACGCCGGCGCTTTCCGCCGCCAGCCGGTCATGGGGCCGGTCGCCCACGTAGAGGTGAGGTCCGGGGCAGCTTTCCAGGGCCTTGCGGATCAGCCCGGTCCGGTCCAGGTGGGGCAGGCTGCCCAGGCGCGGGATGCGCGCGTCCACGCCCAGCGTCCGCGCCTTGAAATCAAGTACGGACGGGGTGTTGCCCGAAACGAGCCAGACCCGGTGCCCGGCGTCGACCAGCCGGGCCATGCCGGTGATGATCCCGGCGAAGGCCGTGTGCCGGCGCCCGTCGGGGTGGAAGGTGGCGGAGAACCGGGCCAGGCAGGCCCGGTCGTAGGCCGCGTAGTCCGGTTCGGAAATGCCCCGGCCGAAGCGCAGGGCGTGCAGCTGGTCGACGAATTCCCAGTCGGTGGAACCATGGCAGAGGGCGAGGTCGGCCGCGGTCGGCTGCTCGCCCCACAATTCGCCCAGCGCCTCCCGCAGCAGCAGGTAGCCGCCGCCGAATTGGCCCAGGGTGCCGTCGAGGTCGAAGCAGAGTGGCATGGCCCCATTCTGGACCCAGGCAGGGGTTCCGGCCAAAAAGAAGTGCAGGAGAGGGAAGCGGAAGCTAACCTATAGTTGGAGCCTGCTACGTGGTTCTGAGTCCGGGAGGACGCCTTGGGCCTTGTCCATGGGCCGGGCTGGGTGTGTCTGCGGTTTCTGGAGTGTCCGAATGCGGTTGTTTTCAAGTCTTTTCACCCTGGCCCTGCAGGCCCTGCCCCTGGCGGCGGGCGGGGCGGACGACGCGCGCCTGGACTACCGGCTCAAGGTGCGCCTGCGGGAAGATCCGGCCGTGGTGGAAAGCGCCTTCCGGATGGTGGCGACGCCG
This sequence comes from uncultured Mesoterricola sp., assembly GCA_964627225.1. Classification (GTDB taxonomy): domain Bacteria; phylum Acidobacteriota; class Holophagae; order Holophagales; family Holophagaceae; genus Mesoterricola. Next base: position 55,587 of record CAZVHQ010000007.1, on the reverse strand, counting down.
GCCCTGACCACCCGGAACAAGGTGAAGCGGCTGCGCATGGGCCGATGGCAGATCGAGCCGCTGGCCGGGAGCGGCCCGGCGCCGTCCGCGGCCATCCTGGCCCGGGCCCTGGGGCTGTGCTACTTTTCCGGCCCGACCGCCCAGTCCGTGCCCCTGGAAACCGGCATGAGATTCGCCGGCCGGTGGTGCCGGCTATGGCAGGTGCAGACCCCGCCCGAGGTGGGCGCGTACGCCTACCTGGTGGAAGTGGCCCCCGGCCTGCTGGCCCTGGCCTATCTGAGCGCGACCCTTCCCGAGGGGGATATCCGCTCCCTGGAGATCCACCTGGCCGGGATGTCGCTCGGGCGCCACGCGGTCCCGGCCGAGGAAGGCACCGCGCTGCTGAAGACGCTGCGGCACTGGGGGGAGCAGACTGCGGCCCCCGCGGCCGCCGGCGAACTGGAGACCGAAGAGATTCCTTAGGGGGCGTTGCGGAATAACCTGTGCAGTTCAGGTTATTCCACTACGGCCCCTTATGCCGGGGCCGCAAGGATCTGTTCAGGTTATTTCTAGACAACGGCTTAAGGTATCCTTGGTGCTTGGGGGAAGCATGGCTTTCAAGGATGAATGCGGGGTGTTCGGCGTCTGGCCCGAGCTGGAGGCCTCCAGGCAGACCTACCTGGGGCTGTACGCCCTGCAGCACCGGGGCCAGGAGGCCGCCGGGATCTGCTCACGCTCCAAGGGCAGGCTGTACCTGCACAAGGGCCTGGGCCACGTGGCGGACATCTTCACCGAGGCCATCCTCGACCAGCTGCCCGGGGACGGGGCCATCGGCCATACCCGCTACTCCACCACCGGCGGCAACGTGGCGTCCGCGGCCCATCCGTTCCTGGTGGAGGGGCGCTTCGGCCAGCTGTCCCTGTGCCACAACGGCAATCTCACCAACACCGAGGAGCTGCGTGCCCGGCTGATCCGGAGCGGCCAGGTGTTCAGCAGCCCTTCGGACTCCGAGGTGATCCTCGCGCTGATCAACCGCGCCTCGGCCAGCAACCTGGAAGACGCGCTGCTGGAGGCCCTGGAGCAGGTGCAGGGGGCCTATTCCATCCTGCTCCTGACCGAGACCCAGTTCCTGGCGGTGCGCGACCCGCACGGCTTCCGCCCGCTGGCCATGGGCCGGCTGGGCGAGGCCACGGTGTTCTCCAGCGAGACCTGCGCCTTCGATCTGCTGGGCGCCGAGTACGTGCGCGAGGTGGCGCCCGGCGAGGTGCTGGTCCTGGACCGGGACGGCATGCATTCGCATTTCCCCCATCCCCAGGTCCGGCCCAGGCCGTGCGTGTTCGAGCATGTCTACTTCTCCCGGCCCGATTCCCTGGTCTACGGCCAGAGCGTCATGGCCACCCGGCGCGAGATGGGCCGGCTCCTGGCGAGGCGCCATGGAGTGGCGGCGGACCTGGTGGTGCCGGTGCCGGACTCGGGCGTGTCGTCGGCCCTGGGCTACGCCGAGCAGTCGGGCATCCCGTTCGAGTTCGGCCTGATCCGCAACCACTACGTGGGCCGCACGTTCATCGAACCCCGGCAGACCATCCGCTCCTTCGGCGTGAAGGTGAAGCTCAACCCGGTGCGCGAACTGCTGAAGGGCAAGCGGGTGGTGCTGGTGGACGACAGCCTGGTGCGCGGCACCACCAGCCGGAAGATCGTCCAGATGGTGCGCGCCGCCGGCGCCGCCGAAGTGCATGTGCGCATCAGCAGCCCGCCCACCACCCATTCCTGCTTCTACGGCATCGACACCCCCAGCCGGGACCATCTGCTGGCCGCCAGCCGGGACGCGGAGCAGATCCGCGCCTTCATCGGCGCCGACAGCATCGGCTACCTCACCCTGGAGGACCTGCAGGCCTCCATGCACGACCCGGACGGCCAGAGCTTCTGCTACGCCTGCTTCAGCGGCGAGTACCCGGTGCCGCCTCCGGCCGGCCGCCTATGAACGAGCAGGCTGGACCCCAGGGCCCGCTCCAGTCGGTGTTCGAGGACGGGCTCCGGCTGCTGGCCGCGGCCCTGGCCATGCGGGCCAGCCGGCAGCGCTCGCCCGCGGCCGTCACCACGGCCTGCTCGGCGATCCGCTGCTTCCTGAAGATCCTCGAAACCGCGGGGGGCCGGCACCTGCCCGACCCCGGCGGCGACCTGGCCCGGCTCAAGGCCCAGTGCGAAGCCCTGCTCACCCTTGGCCAGGACCCCAGCGACGCCCTGGCGCACGTGCTGGAGGCCGCCAGGCTGGCCCGGGACGCCGCGGCCCGGGCGCTGGTGCTCCTGTCCCAGGGCGGAGCGGCGGATGCCTGAACCGGAAAAGCTGGCCATCCTCGGCCCGACCGCGTCCGGCAAATCGGCCCTGGCCGTGGCGGTGGCGCTGCGGATCGGCGGCACCGTGGTCAACGGCGACCCCTTCCAGGCCTACCGGGACCTGCCGGTGGGCACCGGCCAGCCCCGGCCCGAAGAGACCCCGGTGCCGCATCTGGGCTACGGGCTGCTGCCCCTGACGGCCAGGCTGAACCCCGCCGGGTTCGGCGAGCTGGCGCGGACCTGGCTCGCCGCCCCGCGCCCGGTGCTGGTGACCGGCTCCGGGCTCTACCTGCGCGGCATCTGGGACCAGCTCAGCGAGCTGCCGGAGGTTCCCGAAGCCCTGTCGGCCAGGGTGCGCCGCTGGTCCGACCTGCTGGGGGCGCCAGCCCTGCACCGCTACCTGGCCGCCGTGGATCCGCACCGGGCCGCCGCCCTGCACCCCAACGACCGGGCCCGGGTGCAGCGCGCCCTGGCCCTGCACCTGGCCACCGGCCGCAGGGCGTCCCAGCTGCTGGACGGCACCCGGCAGGGCGTGCCCGGGGGCTGGCGCGCGCTGCTGGTGCTGCCGGCCCGGGAGCGGCAGCGGATGCGGGTGGCCGCGCGGGTCCGGGAGATGCTGGCCCAGGGCTGGCCCGAGGAAGTGGACCGGCTGCGCGCGGCCGGGCTTGAAGACGAGCTGCGCCGGCTGCGCCCGCTGGGCTACGAGATCCTGCTCGACTCCCGCGGCGGCGCCGCGGCCCGGATCATCCAGGAGACCCAGGCCTACGCCAAGCGCCAATCCACCTTCTTCCGCAACCAATGGCCCGGCATCGCCACCTGGGATCCCGACGCCGAACCGATGCAGACGGCGTTCGATCGTCTCGGTCTAGGTGACAACTGAAAAAAACGCTCTAAAGTAGGTAGGGTACGACGCAACCTCCTTGGTGGAATGGTGCGCATGATCAATAGGATGGCTATGCATAAAATCTTTGTTCCGTTTTTTTCCATGACCCTGCTCGCCCAGAGTCCGGCTCCGGCGCCCAAGGCTCCCCCGGCCCGCGCCACGCCCCCGAAACCGGCCGATACCCCGGAGCCCCAGGGCACCGACCCGATCGCCTACCTGGGGGCGCGCAAGCTCACCTATGGTGACTTCACCAGCTGGCTCAAGGTGATGGTCGGCCCCCGGGCCGAGATGATCCGCAAGACCCCCGCCAGCCGCGCCCAGGCGCTGAAGCAGTTCCTGGAGATCCAGGTGCTCGCGGCCAAGGGCCAGAAGGAGAACCTGCAGAAGACCAGGGAATTCCAGGCCACCCTCGCCGCCCTCAAGGAACAGTGCTACGCCCGGGTCCTGCTGGACGAGGACCGGCCCGGCAGCGACGGCCAGAAGCTCAAGGCGAAGGCGGAGAACCCCACCGAGGCCGAGGTCAGGGCCTACTTCCAGGCCAACGCCGAGCGCTTCGCCACCCCCGAGCGGTTCACCGCCCGGCACATCCTGGTGAGCCTCAAGGGCGCGCCCGGCGCCGGCGACAAGGGCTACACCGACGAGGAGGCCAAGGCCCGGGTGGCCAAGATCCAGGCGGAGCTGAAGGCCGGCAAGAAGCTGGAGGCCCTGGCCAAGGAGTTTTCCGACGACCCCGGCAGCAAGGCCAACGGCGGTCTGTACAAGGACATCCCGTTCGGGCGTTTCGCCAAGGAATTCGAAGAGGCCGTGCGGACCCAGGAAATCGGCAAGGTGGGCGACCCGGTCAAGACCAGCTTCGGCTATCACCTGATCGAGGTGGAATCGCGCAGCCCCAAGCAGGCCGGTGATTTCGACAAGGTCAAGGACACCATCCGCAAGCAGATGGCCCCCGAGCGCCGGGAGAAGCTGACCAGGGAGTTCATGGAACAGGCCAAGCAGGACGTGGGCTTCCGGGAAGTGGCCCAGGCCGCGCCGGCAGCGGCGCCCCAGGCGGCCCCCAAGGCGCCTTGAGATCCTGACCGGGCCCCCCGGAGCGGCGCCGACCCACTCTTACGATTCGGACTTTCCGTCCTCGCAAGCTGCGGGCGGACAAGTCCGAATCGTTTGCCGCCCTCCAAAACGGCGGAACCCTTGGCTGCGTCATGACGGCGATGTTGCCTCTTTAGCAGGGTCTTGTTGGTGTAGGCGCCATCCCCACGGCCGGGATGTCCTGCTTGAGGCCCTCTGCACCGCATGCTTGCCTGGGCGTCTTGAGCATCTTCACCCCGCGGGCGGGGAGGCTGTGGATGATCTTGGCCGGTGGGGCCAGTTCGAAGCCCACTGAAATGCCCGTCGCCCCGAGCCCCTCCAGCTGAGACGGCAGATGGACGATGGCATGCAGGCATCGCAGGCCCCAGACGAGGTTGGTCTGAAACCGGGGGCAGAGTGGATCCCACAGCCAAAGGTTCAGCTGTTTGGAGGACGGCAAACGATTCGGACTTGTCCGCCCGCAGCTTGCGAGGACGGAAAGTCCGAATCGTACGAGTGGGTCGGCTCCGCTCCGGGGGACCCGGTGTGGGTCGGCGGCAATGACCGGGGATGTCCGCCAATGCCTGGGACACGGATTGGAACCGACCAGCTTCGCCGATTTCGGTCCGGTGGACTGGAAGGCGTAGCTGCCGATCTGCTCCTTGTTCGGGGCTCAGGCTCCCGGCAGCAGCGCCAGTTCCCGCAGCTCGGTGATGCGCTTGCGCACTTCCGTCATCAGGGCCTCCCGGGTCGGGAAGGCCTTGGGGTCCACCGGCGCGCCGAAGGCCACCACGTAGCGCCCGGGCCGGATGTGCACCGCGCCGGGCGGCAGCATGAAATGGCCGCCCACGGTGGCCAGGGGCACGATGGGCACGCCGGCCTCCTCGGCCATGACGAAGCCGCCCTTCTTGAACGGCAGCAGGTCGCCGGTGCGGGTGCGGGTGCCTTCGGGGAAGATCACCACGCTCTTGCCGCCGCGGATCTCCCTGGCGGCCGTGTGCAGGCTGTTGATGGCCCGCTCCCGGTTGCTGCGGTCGATGAAGATGGTGCCGGCCATGGCGGCGGCCCAGCCCACCGGGAACATCCACTTGATCTCCTTCTTGGCCAGGTACACGGCGGGGATGGGAATGGCGCTGATCAGCACCGGGGGATCAAGGTTGCTTTCGTGGTTGGACATGAAGATCACCGGCTCGCGCTCGCTGCGGATCGCCTCGGGCAGCTCGTCCCAGCCGATGATGGTGGGGGCCGCGGCGCACAGCCGGAAGATCACCCGGGCCCAGAGCGGGGCGATGGTCCAGAACGAGCGCCGGCCGCCCATGAACGGGGCCCCCAGCAGGATGGCCACTGCGGTGAGCGGCAGGGACACCAGGCCCCAGGCGGTGACAGGAAGGGTCCAGAACCAGCGGCTCCTCCAGCCCATCACCAGGATTCACCGGGCAGGGCGCGCGGGTAGAGCAGGTGGTTCTCCAGGTAGAGGTGGACGTGGAGGTCGTCCTCCAGCTCGCGCAGGCCCAGGTACAGTGCCCTCAGGCTGGGGCTGGCGTCCCTGGGCACGGTGTAGTCCTCGGTGAGCATGCGGATGTTCAGGAACAGCTCCTCCACCGCCTGGTGCTCGGCGTTGATGGTGCGCAACTGCTCCTTGGGGGTGCTCAGGGAAATGGGGGTTGGGCCGCCCTTGTCGATGGCGCACAGGGCCGGGAACAGGTTCTTCTCTTCCATCTGGAAGTGGCCCAGCAGATCCTTTTCCAGGTTGCGGAAATGGCTGTTCACCTGGGTGAGCTCGGGGTGGGCGGCCAGGTCCTCCGCCAGGGCCGTGTCGAGCAGGGGCCCCAGCCGGGCCAGCTCCTCCCGGGTGAAGACGTGGTGGTGGCTGACGATGTGCGCGACCACCTCGGCCTTGGTGGCGCTCAGCCAGTCCTGGGTGACCGGCCCCTTGTCCTGGAGCAGGCGCTCCAGGCCCTGGATCACTTCCTGGACCTGGAGACCGTGGCGCAGGGCCGCTTCGCGCAGGGTGAGATTGCCCTCGGCCAGCACATCCACGCCCAGCCGGCAGAGCAGCCTGCGCGTCTGGGGGTGTTCGGCGGTGAGGTTTTCGATGGCGATGAGGGGGTCGATCTGCATATCCATTGTCCTTGGGGATGAACCCTGTTCCCAGGATGCGGGGTCCGGTAGGCCGGCGCTGTGAGGGGCGTCACAAGGTTGCTCATGGCACCGGGTCGTAGCCGCCATGGGTGAGAGGGCTGCATCGGATCAGGCGCCAGGTGATGAGGAGACCTCCCCGCAGAGTGCCATACTTCCGCACGCACAGCAGGCCATATTGACTGCAGGTGGGGGTGAATTTGCACTGGGTGGGCAGGTAGGGGCTGAGGGTGGCCTGGTAGGCGCGGATGGCGCCCCGGAGCAGCCAGGCCGATGGCTGGGCCCGGACCGGGAGCAGCGCCTCCAGCAGGAGCAGGAGCGCCAGGCTCCTGAACGGATTGGCCAGCATCCAGTCCACCACCCCGCGCCCCCTTGTCGTGCCGGCCCCTTGAGCCATCGCCACTCCAGCACCCTCAGTCTATCCCGAAGTTTCCGGGTCGGCCGCCGGGTTCGGGAACAGGCTCCGGCTGCTCTGGTCCAGGTCCAGGATCCGCCCGGAGGCGTACGGCTTGGTGATGTAGCTGTGCAGGTTCTGGATCTGGCGCAGCACGCTGTTGGTGTTGGCCAGGCAGGTGCGCAGGTCCGCCAGTTGCGCGGCGGTCGGGGCGGCGGGGTTCTTGATCAGCTTGTCCAGGAGCACCTGGGCGGTGGCCAGGGGCTGGGCCAGTTCGTGGGCCATGCCGCCGGCGATCTCCATCAGTGCCCGGTTCCGCTCGCCGGCCAGGGCGGCCTGCCTCTGGCGGCTCAGCCGGACCATCATCCGCAGCTTGGCCAGCAGCTCCGAAAAGGCGTAGGGCTTGATCAGGTAGTCGATGCCGCCCGCCTCGATGCCCTGGGTGAGCCAATCCTGGCCGATGCGCACGGCGGTGATGAAGATCAGCGGCGTGTCGGCGTTCCGGGCGTAAAGCTTCGACTCGCGGATCAGCCGGCAGGCATCGATGCCATCCATGCCGGGCAGGCTCACGTCCATGAGGATGCCCTCGAAGGCGGTCTCCCGGCAGAGCTCCAGCGCCCCCTCCGCGGTCTGGGCGAACCAGAGCCGGAAGGGGGCGTGCTGGAGTTCGCGCTCGATCACCTTGAGGTTGCTCCCCAGGTCGTCCACGATGAGCATCCGGCCTGGGTCCGCTGGGGTAGGTACGTACTCGTCGGCCATGGGTCTCCTGGATTCCAGGATACTCCGGTTGGACTAGGTCTGGATGAGGCTGATGACGGTCTGGAGCAGGGTGTTGGCGGTGGTGATGACCCTGCTGTTGGCCTGGTAGCCGTTCTGGTTGATGATCAGTTTGGTGAATTCGGTGGCGACGTCCACGTTGGACGTCTCCAGGTTGGAGCCCAGCACCGAGGCCCGGCCGCCGGTGTTGGCCGCGCCCACGTTGGCGGAACCACTGGACAGGGTGGTGTTCCAGATGTTGTTCCCGGCCATCACCAGTCCATTGTCGTTGCTGAACGTGCTGACGGCCACCTGGGCCAGCGGCTCGGTCTGACCGTTGGTGAACGTGCCGATGATATTGCCGTTGGTATCGACCGACATGCCGCTGACCGAACCGGCCGCGTAGCCGTTCTGGGTGGTGCTGGCGGTGCCGGAGGTCTGGGCGTAGGAGGTCAGGCTGGAGGTCGCGGGGGTGCCGCTCCAGATATCCACGGTCATGGCAGGGCTGGTGGCGCCGTTGGACCAGTTGGAGATGGTCAGGGTGGGGTTGACGCCGGAGGCCGGGGTGGTGAGGTTGCCGTTGCTGTCGAACTGGATGTCGGCCGGATAGCCGGTGACCGTGACCCCACTGTCATCGGTGGAGACCGCGGTGGACCATTGGCCGGCAACGGCGGTCTTGGTGTAGGTGATCTCGATGTTGTGCGAGGCCCCCTGGCTGTCGTAGACGGCGATGGGCGCGGTGAAGGTCGTGCCGGTGGCGGAGGCGGAGTTCAGGTTGGTGGTGTTGGAGATCGTGGTGGTCGCGGCGGGTGGGCTGACGGCCCCCGGGTTCAGGAAGATCTTGGTGGGGGTGCCGGTCGGATTCACCACGCCGTCGACCGCGTTCCAGCCCATCACATAGTCGCCGCTGGGGTCCACCAGGTAGCCGTCCTGGTTGGTGCTGAAGTTGCCGGCCCGGGTGTAGCCGGCGCCTCCGGAGAGGGTCTGGAGGGTGAAGAAGCCGTCGCCCTGCAGGGCCATGTTGGTGACCGTGCCGGTGGCCTGGGGCGAACCCTGGCTGAAATCCTGGGAAACCGAGGCCAGGCTGGCCCCGAGGCCGATCTGCATGGGGTCGCCGTTGCCCTGGATGGAGCTGCCGCTCAGGGCCGAGCTGTACAGATCCTGGAAATTCACCGTGGAGGCCTTGTAGCCGATGGTGTTCAGGTTGGCCAGGTTGTTGCCGATCACGCCCAGGGCGTTGGCGTTGGAGGAGAGGCCCGAGAGGCTCGCGTAGAAGGCCGAATACAGACTCATGGGAGGCTCCTGAGGCTAGGATGAAACTTCGTTGATGGACGAAAGAGGATACTGCTGCCCGCCCGCGGTGACCGTGACGGTCCCGTCGCTGCCGTAGCTCACCGCCGTCACCGTCGCCATGGACGTGGGGGTCGCGTTCACCGCGTTGCCGGAAGCGTCGGTGGCGGTGATGCTCACGGTGTAGGTGCCGTCGGGCTCCTGGTTGCCGTCGAGCCCCTTGCCGTTCCAGGTCACCACCTGGTTGCCGGCGGCCAAGGCGCCCGGTGCCAGGGTGGCCACGGTCTGGCCGGCGGAATTCTTGATGGTGAGGGTGACCTTGGTGGCCGCGCTGGGCATGTCGACGCCGATGGTCGCCGTGCCTCCGGACAGGTTCAGGGAGCTGGAGGTGACCTGGACATTCTTGCCGATCAGGCTGGCGCTCTGGCCCTGGAACATGGCCCCGAACTGGGTCTGCATGCTGGTGAGCAGCGCGTTGGTGTCGGTCTGCTGCTCAAGGGTGGAGAACTGGGCCATCTGCGAGATCATCGCGTTGGGGTCCTGGGCCTGGGTGGGATCCTGGTTCTTGAGCTCGGAGACCAGCAGCTGGAGAAAGGCGTCCTGGCCCAGGGTCTGGCTGCCGGTGGTGCTGGTGGTGCCGGTGGTGCTGGTGGTGCTGGCGACTATTCCTGTCTGCATGGGCGTCTCCCTGTGAGTGACTAATAAGCATGAGTCGTGCCGTCAGGCCACGTATTCGATCCTTGAGGTTTGGGTAGCTGCATTGTCCAGGGAGACGGGCGTTTCCTGCCCGGTTCGGGGCACTGCCAGGCTGACCGGAGGGGTGGATGCCGGTTCGGCGGGGGCGGGCATGGGCTGCTGCTGCTCCCGGTGCCCGTGCTGAAGGTCAAAACTGCCCAGGGTCATGCCCTGGGCCTTGAGGGAGGCTTCCAGGGAGGACCGGTGGTCCTGCAGCACCGGGACGGCCGCGGCATCCGAGGCCCAGACCTTGGCGTGCACCACATTGCCTTCGACCTTGAGATTGATCTGGACCCGGCCCAGGGATTCCGGATGCAACTGGAGCTCGGCACCTTTGTCCTGGTTCTTCACCAGCCAGCGGATGGTGCCGTCCACCTGGGAGGCCAGGCTCGGTTCGGCGGCGGGCCGGTTTGCTTCGCCCGAGGCGGTGGCGGTCACCCGCACCGCTCCGGAAGCCCCCGGCTGCGCACCGGCGCCCACGGCCTGGGCCGCGGCCACGTTGCCGGCGATCGATCCGGCGCTGGCCACGGCGTTCGGCTCGGCCGCGGGCATGGCGGCGAGGGCGGTCTGGCTGGCCTGCTGGGGCGACATGAGCGCCTGCAGCGCGGCCATCGGATCGGCCACCGGAGCCGGCGCGGCGGCGGCCGGCGCGGGCAGGGCGGCCTCCGGCAGGCTGTCCTTCTGGGCGGCGCCGCCGGCGCTGGTGTCCATCTGGATCTGGCTCACCAGCTCGGTGAGGGGCGCCTTGGCGGTCATCGGGGCGGCATCGCCGTACTGGATGTCGAACTTCCCGCCGGGAACCGCCTGGGCCAGGGCATCCTTTACCTTGGCGGCGGACTGGGCGTCCGCGGCCGCAGTGGTGGCGGGCGCCGCCGCGGGCGGGGCCGGGTCCGGGGCCTGGGCGGGCTTGGCCGGCGTCTGGGGCGCGGGCGCGCTGCCGGCCGCCGCGGTGGCCGCCAGCGCCGCGGCCGGCGCGGCAGTCTGGGCCTGGCTCGCGCCGGCGGAGACCGTCGCCGGGCCGTGCTGCGGGGCCTGGCCGGCACCAGCCGTGGCTTGGCCGCTGGCCGGCGTGCTGGAACTGGAATCCGAACTGGAATTGGAATTGGAACTGGAATTGGAGTTGGATTGCTGGACTGGGGCGGTCTGGGCGCTGGCGCCGGCCTGGGCGCTCGGGTCGGCCTGGGTTCCGCCGCTGGTCGAGGTGGCATTGGCGTCAGGCTGGGAGGGCTTCTTGTTGCTGTCGACGGTGCGGACCGGGTTGGGCGCCGGTGCGGCCGGCGGGGCCGGGTCCGGCAGGCCGGCCGCCATGGCCGGCATGGTGGCCACCATCTGTGAGAAGTAGGCGGAAAAGTCCGGCGTCATGGCGGTGGAACCGGCATCCTTGTCCTTGCCGCCGACGGAGGCCATGGGCGTATCGGCCTTGATCGCTTGGGTCTGAAGCATGGAACCTCCGCCCGTGAATCGAACCGGGTGCCATAGCCACCGCACACCGCGTGCCGAAACCACCCGGCAGTTTCAGCCGGGTGGCTTGCCCTGAACCTTTGCCCAAGGGACAGGCGGAACGCCAGCCCAGGGAAGCCCTGGCTTTGGCTGGGCCATGGATGATTCCATGCTGTTATTGAATGATTATCGAATGTTAGGGCTTTGATTCATGAAATTCCATGGTGCCCGCACCGCGGCTAGGCCTGGTCCCCCATCTTGCCGTGGCCCAGGGAGCGCTTGGCGTGGGCGGCCATGCCGCCCTTCTTGCCGATCTGTTCCATGTGGCCGCGGTCCTGGCTGACCGTTTCGCCGCCCTTCCTGCCGATCGCCGACATGTGCTCCCGGTTCTGGCTGACGGTCTCGCCCCCTTTCCGGCCGATGGCTTCCATGTGGGTGCGGTCCCGGCTGACGGTTTCGCCGCCCTTCTTGCCGATCTCCGCCATGTGGCTCCGGTTCTGGCTGATGGCCTCGCCGCCCTTGCGGCCGATGGCGGCCATGTGCTCCCGGTTCTGGCTGACGCTTTCGCCGCCCTTGCGGCCGATCTCCGCCATGTGCCCGCGATCCTGGCTGACGCTTTCGCCTCCCTTCCTGCCGATCCGGGCCATGTGCTCGCGGCCCTGGATGGTGCCCCCCCCGTCGCTGCCCATGGGGGAATCCACGTTGGTCTGATAGCTGGTTTCCTGGTTCTCTGCCATTTCGGCCTCCTTAATGGTACCTACTGCCGCCAGGTATAAATAGATTCCTGGACCCATCAAAATAACCAAATTCAAGGAAGACAAGCCATCTTTATTTTTTTAATTCTATTTGCCAAAACAATTCATAACAACAGTTGAAAAATAATTAATTAACGGCTGTTTAAGCTAAACAATGCTTATTGAATCCCCGCAAATGCGGGTGAAGCAGGCCCGTGCGACCCGGATCATGGATCCAGGCCGACATGCCGCAGCTCATGGCGCCTTGCGGGTTGCCGGGGGGCAATGGGGCTTCAGGGGGTCACGGGCTTGGGCTTGGAGAGGCCCACCTTCTCCGAGAGCAGCGCGGCCAGCTTGGCGTCCGTGGGCGCCAGCTGGTCCAGGAGCTTGGCGGCCTTCTTGGCCTGCATGCCGGCCAGCAGGCTCACCGACACCTCCTCGTTGAGCCGGGCCAGCTCCTTGAGCGCCTTGGCGCCGGCGATGGGGTCCATGGCCTCGTAGGTGCGGATCAGCTGGGGGTCGATGGTCGGGCGGGTGCGCATCGCTTCGAGCTTTTCCAGGGCTTCCTGGACGGTCTTCTCCCGGGTCGCGAGATCCAGCCGGTCCTTGTCCAGGGTGCCCTGCAGGGTGGCCAGGCGCTGCTCGCGCTGCTGCAGGTCGCCTTCCCGCTGGGCCAGGGCCTTCTCCCGGGCCTGGAGCTTTTCCGCCAGCTCACCGACCCGCACGCCTTCGGCGGGGGTCTTGGGGTCCTGGGCCGACAACCAGATGACGCCGGCGGACAGGGCGATGGGGGCGAGAATCCAGATCAGGCTCTTCATGTTCATGGGGTCACCTCACGGCCCGAAGGGCCGACAGCGGGTCCGAGCCGATGGCGCAGCACGGCCATTTCATCCATGTCCCGGGCCTCTTCGCGCAGGGCCTCCAGGGCATGCTGCTCCTGGCGCCGCTCCTTGAGCCGGACCAGCATCAGGTGGGCCCGGTGGGCCCGCAGCAGCTCCTGGCGGGCGGCGGCCACCTGGACCTCGGCTTCGCGCAGCTGCACCCTGGCCCCGGCGATGCGCCGCTCCAGCACCATCAGGAAGCGCTCGATGGCGCGCCAGCGCTCCAGGTCCACCGCCTGGCGGGTGGGCGTGCGGCGGGCTTCCACCGTGGCGGCCTGGGCCAGCTGCTGCTCGGCCAGGTAGTTCTGCGCCTGGTCGCGCAGCGTGAGCGTGCGGGCCAGGGTGCGCTGGGCGACCTCTTCCAGGGAGTGCCGCAGCTTGAGCAGGGATTCGAGCCGGAAGCGGAACCGGGCGGCCACGTCACACCGCCGGTTTCAGGAAGGGGCTCAGGTCGATGCCGAAGATCTTGCCCATGGCGAGCAGGGTCTCGTGGTAGGTCGAGCCTTCGGCTACGGCTTGGCGCAGGAAGCCCAGGATGGCCGGCTGGAACTGGATCGCCTGGTCGATGTTGGGGCTGGAGCCCTTGGTGTAGGCGCCGATCTGGATCAGGTCCTCGGCCTCGGTATAGGTGGCCAGGAGGTCGCGCAGCTTGGCCGCAAGCTGTTTCTGCTCGGGGATGGCCAGGGTGGAGAAGAGGCGGGAGATGCTGGGCAGCACGTCGATGGCGGGGAAGTGGTTCTTGGCGGCCAGGCGCCGGGTCAGGACGACGTGGCCGTCCAGGATGCCCCGGGCGGAGTCGGCGATCGGCTCGTTCATGTCGTCGCCTTCCACCAGCACCGTGTAGATCCCGGTGATCGAGCCCAGCCCTTCGAAGGTGCCGGCCCGCTCCATGAGGCGGGGCAGCAGGGCGAACACGGAAGGGGTGTAGCCCCGGGAGGAAGGCGGCTCGCCGGCCGACAGGCCCACCTCGCGCTGGGCCATGGCGAAACGGGTGACGCTGTCCATCATCAGGAGGACGTCCTTGCCCTGGCGCATGAAGTACTCGGCCACGGCGGTGGCGGACAGGGCGCAGCGCAGGCGCAGCAGCGGGGTCTGGTCGCTGGTGGCCACCACCACCACGCTCCGGGCCAGGCCTTCGGGGCCCAGGTCGTTGTCGATGAATTCGCGCAGCTCGCGGCCGCGCTCGCCCACCAGGGCGATGACGTTCACCTGGGCCGTGGTGTTGCGGGCGATCATGCCCAGCAGGGTCGACTTGCCCACGCCGGAACCGGAGAAGATGCCGATGCGCTGGCCCTTGCCCAGGGTGAGCAGGCCGTCCAGGCTGCGCACGCCGGTGGCCAGCACTTCGCTGATGCGCCGGCGCTGCATGGGATTGGGCGGGCGGCCGTGGATCGGCACCCGGTCCCGGACGGCGATCTCGGGGCCGCCGTCCAGGGCCCGGCCCAGGGGATCGATCACCCGGCCCAGCAGTTCCTCGGACACCGGCAGTTCGGGCTGGTGGCCGGTGGCTTCCACCAGCAGGCCGGGGCGGATGCCGTCGGTGTTCTCCACCGGCATGAGCATCACCTGCTGGTCGTGGAAGCCCACCACCTCCGCCATGATCTGCCGGCCGTCGCCCAGGTGGATGATCATCTGCTCGCCCACCGAGCCTTCCGGCCCGCGCGATTCGACGATCAGGCCCACCACCTTGGACACCCGGCCCAGCAGCGTCCCGGCGGGGAGCTCGCGCATCTGGCGGGTGAGCGCGGCCAGGTCCATCACGGCTGGTCCTGCTCACGGAAGCGCTCGACCAGCTCCAGCATCAGTTCCCGCCGGCGCTCCAGGGAGGCGTCCAGCACGCCGCTGGCGGCTTCGATCCGCAGGCTGCCCTGGGTCAGCTGGGCGTCCGCGCGCAGGGCGACGCCCGGGAAGGGCGGGTGCGTGCCCATGGCTTCCAGGTCCTTGGGGTTCATATGCACGGTGATGGCCGGGTCCTCGGCGTCCGACCGGGAGCCCGGGAAGGGATGGGCGGCCAGGATGGCTTCCAGCATGGGCCTGATGGTCGTTGCGCCCCGGCTGATCTCCCGGCCCGCGAGATGCTCGCCGATGGCCAGGGCCAGGGCCAGGATCTCGTCCTGGGCGGCGCGCCGGTTGAGCGCGAGGGAATCGGCCAGCTCCTCGAGGTGGCCGTCCAGGCGATGGATGTGGGCGCGGTACTGGCTCTCGCCGAACTGGCGGCCTTCGGCCTCGCCCGAGGCGAAGCCCTCTTCGTAGCCCTTGCGGGCGGTGTCCAGGGCGTCCCGCTCGGCCTGCTGCAGCTTCTCGAAGATGATCTGGTCCACCGAGGCCAGCCGCTTGGCGTCCTCCTCCGGGGTGGAGAGGGCGGAGGCCAGGGGGGCGTCGCTTTCGCCCTCCGGCTCGGGCAGGAGGGTGGTGTACGCAGCGGTGGAATAGGGGAACGCCTCGATCTTGCGCCGGTGCGCGTGCCGGGCCGGGATCACCCGCTCAACTGACATAATCGTCCCCGCCGCCGCCGCCGATGCTGATGACGCCCTCCTCCTCCAGCTGCCGGACGATCTCGACGATCTCGTGCTGGGACTTCTCCACGTCCTTCAGCTTCACCGGGCCCATGAACTCCATCTCCTCCTTCATCAGCTCGACCGCCCGGGAGGACATGTTGCGGAAGAACTGGGTGCGCAGCTCCTCGCTGGTGCCCTTGAGCGCGGTGGTGAGGGACTTCTTGTCCACCCGCTTGAGGATCTCGGCGATGCCCAGGTCGTCGATCAGCAGGATGTCGTCGAACACGAACATGAGGTCGCGGATGCTGGCGGCCAGCTGGGGGTTCTCGTTCTCGATCTTCTCCAGCACCACCCGGCCGGTGGTGCGGTCCATGCGGTTGAACAGCTCGGCCACGGCCCTGACGCCGCCGTAGGCTTCGGTCGCGAACGAGCCCAGGGCCTCCAGCTTCTGTTCCAGGATGAGCGAGATGCGCCGAACCACTTCCGGGCTGATCTCCTGCAGGTTGGCCATGCGCATCACCACGTCGGCGCGCAGGGTTTCGGGCAGGCTGGAGATCAGGTCGCCGGCCTGGGAGGCGTTCAGGTGGGCCAGGATCAAGGCGATCGTCTGGGGGTGCTCGTTCTGGATGAACTTGCTCAGCTGGGCGGGGTTGGCCCGCTCGATGCTGGAAAAGCCGGCGGAGGATTCCAGCGCCTTGGTGAGCCGGTCGATGATCTTGCGCGCCGCCTCGGGCCCCACCGATTTGATGAGCAGCTTCTTGGCATACTCGATGCCTCCCTGGGCGATGTAGGTCTTGGCCAGGGTCATGGTGTGGAATTCTTCCAGCACTTCGTCCGCGGTTTCCGGCTGGACGTGCTTGGTCAGCGCGATCTCCTTGGAGATGTTCTGGATCTCGTCTTCTTCCAGGAACTTGAAGATGTTCGAGGCGGTATCGTCGCCGAGGGAGACCATGAGCACCGCGGCTTTCTGGGTCCCGGTCAGTTTGGCCACGTTATCTCCCATCCTCGAGGATCCAGGAACGGACCAGGGATGCCACGGTTTCGGCGTCGGCCACGGTGCTTTCCTGGATGCGCTTCTTGATCAGGCCCCGGCGCTGGGCCTCGGGGGCGCCCGAAGCGCCTTCGGCATTCAGCTCGGCTTCGATCTCGGCCTGGATCTCGCTCACCGACCGGCCCGGGGTGAACTTGCGCGGGCTGGGGTGGTCGGGATCGCCCCCGCCTTCGCCGCCCACATGCACGCGCAGGGGGGCCGGACGGTTCAGGGCAGCTCCGAGTCGCTTGAGCATGGGCAGCACCACCACGAAAAAGATGATCAACCCAAGGATGGCCCAAAGGACGACCGGCGCCACCTTCCAGCCCATGTCGAACAGGCGCTGCTGGCGCTCCTCCTTCTCCTCCTTGGGATTGTTCAGGGGGGCGAAGGCGATGTTCTCCACGGTCAGGTCGTCCCCGCGCTTGGCCTGGAAGCCCACGGCGGAGGACACCTGGTCGCGGATCTTCTTCAGCTCCTCGGGGGTGCGCGCCACCAGCTTCTCCAGCGGCTCGCCCTTGGCGTCCTTGTCCCACTGGGTGGCGTGGTCGACGATCACCGCGATGGACATGCGCTTCACCGTTCCGGGCGCCTGCTCGGTCGAGCGCTGCATCTTACTGATTTCATAATGGGTGTCGGTCTCTTCCTTGTCCTTGAGGTCGCCGCCCCGGGCGGCCGCGGCGCCGCCGGCCGGAGCCAGGTTGCTGGCGGTCCCGGGCACGCCGCCGGCGGCCTCGTTCTTCTGCTCATGCTCCTTGACCACCTTGGTTTCCCGCTCCACCTGGCCCTGGGGGTTGTAGGTCTCCTCGTCGGTCTTCACCTTGTCGAAATCCAGTTCCACATGGGCCGTGGCCCGGACCTTGCCCAGCCCCACCACGGGCTCCAGCAGGTCGGTCACCTGCTGCACCAGGTGGTCCTCCTCCTCCCGCTGGACCTTCTTCTGGGAGTCGGAGACCCCGGTCAGCGGGTCGCTGCCGGTGCGCGCCAGGATGCGGCTGAACTGGTCGACCACCACCACGTGCTCGGGCTTGAGCCCCTCCACGCTGGCGGCCACCAGGTTGACGATGGCCTGGGTGTTCTCCTCGGGCAGGATCTTGGAGCCCTTCAGCTTGAGCAGCACGGAAGCCTTGGCGTCCTCCTTCTCGGTGACGAAGGGGCTGTCGTTGCTCGGAGAGATGTGCACGGTGGCCTGGGCCACCTGCTGGATGGACATGATGGTCCTGGCCAGCTCCCCCTCCATGGCCCGCCGGTACATGATCTTCTGGGTGAAGTCGGTGGTGGTGAGGCTGGGCGTTTCCAGCTTGTCGAAGCCGATGCCCTCGCCCTTGGGCAGGCCGTCCCCGGCGAACTTGAGGCGCAGTTCGCCAACCCGGTTCTCCGGCACGGAGACGGTCCGCTGGTCCTGGCTCAGCTCGTACTTGATGCTGTCCTTCTTCAGTTCCTCGACGATCCGGTTGGCGTCCAGCGGCGGCAGGTTGGTGAACAGGGTCCCCATGGACTCCTGGTTGGCCCAAAGGCCGATCCCCACCAGGACCAGGAGCACGGTCAGCGTGATGGCAGCCACCATCCCCTTCTGGGTGCTGGACATGTCCTTGAGGGTCTGCTGGATCTGGGCTGTGATGTTGCTATCGTCGGCCATGGGTTCCTTTCGATGGCCGGCAACCTATGCGCTACATCTGCATCTGCATCACTGCGCGGTAGGCATCGACCAGCTTTGATCGAACGGCCATCATCATCTGGAAACTGACATCAGCCTTCTGGACCGCCAGAATAGCCGTGTGCATGTCAGTCGCATTCCCACTCATCAAGTTCCGTGCCTCTTGTTCGGAACTGGCCTGGGTATCGTTCACTTCCTTCAGCGCCTGCTGCAGGAGGTCGCCGAACGAGGCGCCGTCGGCCGTGCCGGTCGTGGCCGGAGCCGCGCTGCTGGCGGTCCCGGACAGGGGCGTCAGGCCGGGCAGGTTGAGGTTCGACATGGGGTCCATGGGAAAGCCTTGGGGGGGTAACACCTTAAGGGTGGGGCAAAGGGCGTCTCGGGGCCAGTCAGAATTCCGTCACTGGGCCAAATCCGCCCACTACTGCACTCGAAGCAAATCCTGGGCCGATAGTTCCATGGTCCGGATGGCCCGCACCACGGCGACGTTCGCCTGGTAGCTGTTGCTCGACTCGGTCAGGTTGACCATCTCTTCCACCGGGTTGACGTTGGGATACTGGACCATGCCGTTGGCATCGGCGTCCGGGTGGCTGGGGTCATACTTGCTTATGAAGGGTTCTTGCGAGGATTGGATGCCGGCGATCCCGACCCCGGTCACCGGCGTGCCGTCCTGGGTCTGTTCCAGGAGCACGGCCTGGAACACCGGTTCCTTGCGCCGGTAGGGCCCGCCCTCCTGGGTCCGGGTGGTTTCGGCGTTGGCGATGTTGGAGGCGGCCAGCTGGACCCGCAGGCGCTGGGCCGACATGCCCGAGGCGGCGATGTTCTTGATGGCATCGAAGGTGGTCATTACTTGGCTCCGTCGCGGATGGCGCCGAGCACCCTGCGCAGCTCGGCCTGGGCGAAATTGGAACTCAACTGATAGATTTCCTGGGTCTTGGCCAGGAGCATGGTCTGCTGGTCGAGGTTGACGTCGTTCAGGTCGTTGCGCTCGAAGTCGGGGGTCGTGGCGCTGGCCACCGGGGTGGCGGCGGCGCTGGTGAAGGCGCTGGGCATGGGGGGGATTCCAGGCGAAAACTGCCTATCCATGGCAGCCATCTGCTGCTTGAAGGCGTCCTCGAAGGAAAAATCCTGGGCCTGGTAGTTGGGGGTATCGATATTGGCGATATTGCCGGCGATGAGGGTCATCCGCCGGGTCGCCAGGGTCATGCTCTTGTCCATCATCTGGAGCATGTAGTTGCTTGAAACGAGATCGAACATGGACGCACCTGATGGGGGGGGCCGGTCACGGACACCCCGCCTTGACCCAAGCACGGTTCATGCCGGGTGCCGATGCGATTTCAGGAACCTGTTGCCCGCAAAGCCCGGGGGCTTGCTAAACTTCACCCACACCCAATAAGGATCGAGCATGATTCTCACCCATCGACAGCTTCAAGGCGTCACCATTATCAATCCGGAAGGAAAGATAACCCTGGGCGATGGTGACCAGGAACTGGGAGAGGCGGTACGCGGCGTGCTGGACCAGGGCTGCCGGAAGATCATCATCAATTTCAGTAAAGTCAGCTACCTGGATTCGTCCGGGGTGGGCGAGCTGGTGGGCTGCTACACCTCCATCAAGAACAAGGGCGGTGAACTGCGGGTCTGCGGCATGAACAGCCGTATCTACAACCTCATCACGATGACCAGCCTGCATCTGGTGTTCGACGTCAAGGACACCGAGGAAGAATCGCTCGCAGGTTTCTGAACAATCCGGATAGGTTCCGCATGGTCCTTCTCGCTTTGCCTCGCTGTGCTCTGGCGGCCTCCATGGCATGCATGGCGGTGCCGGCCGTGGCGGTCCGGCCGGACACGCTGCTGGGGCTGACGTTCCAGGGCGGCAGCGAGGACGACGTGGCCTTCGCCCGGATGGCGGCCAGCCTGGTCGACGGCGCGCCGGTCAGCGATGCCGCGTTCCAGTCCGCCCTCGCCGCCATCCGCCTCACCGACCGCTTCCGCCGGGTGGACGGCCAGCTGGTGCCGGGGCCGGACGGCACGCGGGCGCTGGTGCTGCTGGACCCATGGCCCGCCATCCAGCGCCTGCAGTGGCGCGGCGACGTCCGCCGGCCCGAGGTCAAGAAGCAGATCCGCGGCTTGCGGGCCGGCATGCGCCCGGGGGAACTCCGGCTGGCCGCGTGGAGCCGCGACCTGCAGGGGCGTCTGGTGGAGGCGGGCTACCCCGCGGCCACGGTCACCACGGTCCGGGCCGGCGATGACAGGACCGTCATTGTCAATGTGGTTACGGGAGAGGGCGCCCTGGTGCGCCAGGTGGAATTGGCCGGCAATCCGGCGCCCTACACCCGGGAGGAGATCCTGCGGTTCGCCAGGCTGAAGCCCGGGCGCACCCTATGGAACGAGGCGGTCCAGGTGGCCACCTACCGGAACCTGCGCAAGGGTTTCCAGAGCGACCAGCGCTACGAAGCCCAGACCGACCTCAGCTGGGACGGCAAGGGCACCGTGCGGCTCAACGTCACCCCCGGCCCCAAGGTGCTGCTGGTGAAGGAGGGCAGCGGGCTCGCCCTCACCACTTCGCTCAAGGACCTGATCCCCCTGGCCCGGGCCGATCGCTACAGCCCGGAGCTGCTGGATGAAGGGGACCGCCGTCTGGCGCGCTACTTCCGCACCCAGGGCTATCTCGACGCCCAGGTGAGCCACCGCCGGGAACTGACCCGGACCGGCCCGCCGGGCTTCGAGGAAGTGACCGTCACCTACACCATCGCCAAGGGGGAACTGAGCAAGGTGCAGCACCTGCGGTTCGAGGGCAACGTGGCGTTCGATGAAGCGGCCTTGAAGCGCGCTGCCGACCTTCCCAGCGGCCGCCTGTGGCTGGGATCGCCCAAGGCGACCCCCGAGCTGCTGGATGCCGTGGAAGCTCGGGTGAAGGATCTCTACCTGGGCCGGGGTTATACCGAGACGACCCTGCGCCGCCAGCTGGAGCGCACGGACGGCCGGACCGAGCTGGTGTTCCGGATCAAGGAGGGTCCCCAGCGGCTGCTGCGGCGGGTGCGGCTGTCGCTGCCGCCCGGGGGCTTCGGCGACCCCTGGGGCCTGGGCCAGTGCCTGCCGCTCATCTTCTCCGACAAGGCGGTGCCGCTGACCAGCTCGGAGTCGGTGCGCACCTTCGTCAGCGACCAGCGGCCCATGGCGGGCATCACCGGCACCCTCACCCAATCCGGCGACGACCCGCTGGTGCTCATCTTCACCCTGAGCCGCCCCATCCCCCTGCTCAAGGGCGACCTGGCCAAGGTGTTCACCGCGCTCAAGCAGCAGCGCCTGCCCGCCCTGGGCGTGGTGCGGCCGCTGGTGCGGCTGGACCTGGAGACCGCCGAGGACGGCACCGAGGTGCGCATCGACGTGCCGCCCCAGCCCGTCGAGCAGGTCCAGCGCCTGGTGGTCTCAGGCAGCGACAAGACCCGGGCCAGGGCGGTGCTGCGGGAAACCAAGCTGCAGCCCGGCTCGCCCCTGGACACGGACCAGCTGTCCCGGGCCCAGGCCCGGCTGAGCTACCTGGGCGCCTTCCAGCGGGTGGATCTCAAGAGCCTGGCGGCCGAGCCGGACGCCGCCGCTCCGGCGGCCGGCAAGCCGCAGGGCCCGCCGACGCCGTGGAAGGAAGGGGATCTCCAGCTGGACGTGGAGGAGCGGCCGCCCTACGTGATCACCAACTCCTTCGGCTACGACAGCACCCAGGGCTACTACGTGGGCGCCGGCCTCCAGCAGCTCAACGTGGGCGGCATGGGGCGCACCATCGACTACGCGATCCGCGCCGGCAACGGCACCATCCAGAACCCGACCCTGGCCCGGATGTTCCCCACCGGCCCCTACAACCGGTCGGTGGATTCGTTCACCGTGGGCTACACCGATCCCTGGTTCGCGCCGGGCTTCCTGAAGAACCTGCTGCCGGACCGCACCACGTTCCGCACCGAGGCCGCCTATATCCAGGAGGAACAATCCCTCTACGATCTGCACCGGCGGCGCTTCACCAACAGCCTGCAATGGAGCCTGACCCCCCAGGTGTCCTTCCAGCTGGGCTACCGCTGGGAGCGGGTGGACGTGGGCTCGACCCAGCTGGGGATCACGGCCGACGAACTGGCCATTTACGCCCGCTACCCCACCCAGACCACGGTGTCGGCACCGTTCGTCCAGGTGGCCCGGGACACCCGGGACAACCCCCTGGACCCCACCCGCGGCATGTACTCGGTGGCGCGGGTGGAATTCGCCAACCAGCTCTTCCTCACCAGCGCCAACAGCAGCTTCGTCAAGCTGGATCTGCGCAACCAGTGGACCTGGCCGGTGGGCTACAAGGCCAAGGCCGGGGTGGTGGCCCTGGGGTTGAGGCTGGGGCTGGCCAAGCCCACGGCCTCCTCGGCCCAGAACCTGCCCCTGTCCGAGCGTTTCTTCGCCGGCGGCCCGTTCAGTTTCCGCGGCGTGGAGCCCGACGCCCTGGGCGTCCAGGCCCAGGTTCCCTTGTTCAACCCCACCAACCCCAGCCAGATCGAGACCAATCCCAACGGCAGCGAGATCACCTACGCCACCCCCGTGGGCGGCCAGGGCCTGGCCCTGATCAACCTGGAATACCGGTTCCCGATCTTCAGCCCGTCGGTCTGGGGCGAGGTGTTCATGGATTCAGGCCAGGTCTACGAGAGCCTGACCCGGTTGTCAGCGGCCGACATTGCCGCGCAGGTCCAGGCCGGCAACAGCGCGGCGGCCTTCCCGCCGTTCCGCACCGCCCTGGGCTTCGGCCTGATCTTCAAGATCGGCGTGCCGCTGAAGATCGAGTACGCCGCCGATGTCAACCGGATCATGGGCCGTCCGCGCTCCCAGGCGGACCTGGACACCCAGCTGAAATCCCTGCTGGTTTCCGCGGGCTTCCAATTCTAAACCTGCCAAGATGTCGGAGCGCTCCGCAAGGGGAGGCTCCCCGTGAAAGAAGTCTATTTCTACGCCACCTGCCTGGTGGACCTGTTCTTCCCGGAGGCGGGCATGGCCGGGATCGAGCTGCTGCGGTCCGCCGGCGTGCGGGTGATCTTCCCCAGGGGGCAGACCTGCTGCGGCCAGCCCGCCTTCAATCATGCACATCGCCCAGTTCCTCTGGGAGCGCAGCCATGGCCGCTGAACTGGAAATCGATTTCCTGGCCTCCAGCACCCGGGCCCTGGCCGATCCCCAGCTTCGGGCCAACTTCCGCCGGGCCATGGACGGGCTCATGGCCAAGCGCGCGGCGGTGTTCGCCGATCCCCGGGAGTGGGCCCGCCTGCGCGCCCTGGGCGCCGCCATCCGCGCCAAGAACCTGCTGAAGCTGCCCGACCTGCTGGTGCAGCTGGAACGCAACCTGACCAAGAACGGCATCACCGTGCACTGGGCCAGCACCATCGCCCAGGCCAACCGGCTGGTGCTGGGCCTGCTGGAAGCCCGCGGCGTGAAGGCCCTGGTGAAGGGCAAATCCATGGTGTCCGAGGAGATGGGCTTGAACGATTGCCTCGGGGAGCACGGCATCGAGGCCCTGGAATCCGATCTGGGCGAGTACATCATCCAGCTGGACGGGGAGATGCCCAGCCACATCATCATGCCCGCCATCCACAAGAACAAGGACCAGATCGCCCGCACCTTCAGCCAGAAGATCAAGAACGCGAAGTACACCGAAGAGGTGGACGAACTGACCGCCATGGCCCGGGCGGTGCTGCGGCAGAAATTCCAGGAAGCCGGGGCCGGGCTGTCCGGGGTCAACTTCGCCGCGGCCGAGACTGGCACCCTGTGCCTGGTGGAGAACGAAGGCAACGGCCGCATGAGCACCCACGTGCCGCCGCTGCACATCGCGCTCATGGGGCTGGAGAAGGTGGTGGAGCGGATGGAGGAGGTGCCGCCGCTCTATTCGCTGCTCACCCGGTCCGCCACCGGCCAGCCCATCAGCACCTACTTCAACCTGATCTCCGGCCCCCGTTCCAGCGGCGAGCTGGACGGTCCGCGCGAAGTCCATCTGGTGATCCTGGACAACGGCCGCTCGCGCATCTTCCAGGATCCGGAGCTGCGCGCCACCCTGGCCTGCATCCGCTGCGGCGCCTGCATGAACCACTGCCCAGTCTACACCCGCATCGGCGGCCACGCCTACCAGGCCGTCTACCCGGGCCCGATCGGCTCGATCCTCACGCCCCAGGTGGAGGGCGTGGACCGGCGCCATGAGCTGCCGCACGCCTCCAGCCTGTGCGGCGCCTGCGCCGAGGTGTGCCCGGTGCAGATCCCCATCCCCCACCTGCTGATCCGCCTGCGCCGCGAAGCCAGCCAGCGCCGGCCCGGGACCAGCGTGCTGGGGGCCGGCGGGGCGCGTTCGCGGCTGGAGGCGCTGGCCTGGTCGGCGTGGGCCTGGGTGCTGCGCCGGCCGGCGGTCTACCGCGTTTCCGCCTGGTGCGCCACCCGGCTGTGGCGCCTGTTGCCGGCCCGGGCGCCGCTGCTCGAGGCCTGGACCCGGACCCGGAGCATGCCCAGGGCGGCCCGGCGCAGCCTCCAGGAGCGGGCCCGGAGCGCGGGGGTGCCCCATGTCTGAGCGCGACACCATCCTGGCCGGCCTGCGCGCGGCCCTGCCCGGCGGTCCCGCCCCGGTGCCGGATTTCGCCGTGCTCGACGCCAAGCGCTGGGATCCCGCGGAGCGCGTCGCGCGCCTGCGCCAGTGCATGACCGCCGTGAAGACCGAGTTCATCGACGCCGGCCCCGGGGACTGGCCCCAGGCCATCGCCGCCTTCATCCAGCGGGAAAACCTGCCCAACCTGCTGTTCGGGCCCCACACCACCGAAGGCCGGGCCCTGGCCGCCGCCTGGCCCGGGAACGGCGCGCGGCTGGTGCCCTACGACCGGCCGGTGGAGAGCTTCAAGCAGGACCTGTTCGAGGGCATGGCCGCGGGTTTCACCACCACCCTCGGCGGCATCGCCGAAACCGGCGGCCTGCTGCTGGCGCCGGGCCCCTTCGAGCCCCGGCTGCTGTCCCTGGTGCCCCCGGTGCACCTCGCCCTGCTGCGCGCGGACCGGATCTACGACACGCTGCACCAGGCGTTCCGGGAACTGGGCTGGCACACGGCCCTGCCGGCCAACGCCCTGGTCATTTCCGGCCCCAGCAAGACCGCCGACATCGAGCAGACCCTGGCCTACGGCGTGCATGGGCCGAAGCGGCTGGTGGTGGTGCTGGTGGCCTGATCTACCGGCGCTCCGGCCGGGCCGCCGCCTCGTCCTGGATCAGCTCGAGCTGGTGCCGCAGTTCCTTCAGGCCGAACGGCTTGGCCAGCAGGCGGACGCGCGCATGGGCTTCCACCAGGTTCAGCGCGGTCTGGTCGGTGCGGCCGGTGGCGAGCAGGATGGGGACCCAGGGGTGCAGGGCGCGCAGCCGGGGCAGGGTGCCGGCGCCGCCCAGGCCGGGCATGTTCAGGTCCAGCACCACCACATCCGGCTCGAAGCCCGCGGCCCGCGCCAGGGCCTCCTCGCCGCTGGCGGCGGCGGTGACGCTGTGGCCGAGCGCCTCCAGCAGGGCCTGGATGGAGTTCCGCACCAGCTCGTCATCGTCCACCAGGAGCACGCTGAGCTGGCCCCAGCCCGGTTCGGGCTGCGCCTCCGGCGCCGGCGCGGCCGGGACGGCGGGCGCGCAGGACGGGAAGCGCATGCGCACCAGGGTGCCCCGGCCGGTTTCGCTCTGCAGCTCCAGCAGGCCCTGGTGGGCCTTCACGGTGCTGTAGACGATGGGCAGGCCGAGGCCGGTGCCCTTGCCCACGCCCTTGGTGGTGAAGAACGGATCCAGGGCCTTCTCCATCACCTCCCTGGTCATGCCGCAGCCGGTGTCCTGGACCTGGACCTCCACCGCGTCCGGGTCCAGGTTGCGGGTGCGAATGGTGAGGGTGCCGGAACCGGCCATGGCGTCCACGGCGTTGACGCAAAGGTTCATGAAGGCGTGGGTGAGGGCGGCCGCGTCGCCCAGGATGGGCCGCAGGCCGGGCGCCAGCTCCAGCTCCAGGCGCACCTGGGAGAGGGTGGTGCGCTCCAGCAGCCGGACCTCCTCCCGGAGAATCGTGTTCAGATCCACCAGCTGCGCTTCGGCGGGGCTTTGCCGCGCCAGGTTGAGCAGGCTCTTGACCATCTGGCCGCCGCGCTCGGCGGCCTTGGTGATGGTTGCCAGCCCGCGCTCCAGGTCCGATCCGGGGGGCGCCTGTTCGGCATGCATGGAGGCCATGCCGAGAATGGCACCGAGGACGTTGTTCATGTCGTGGGCGACCCCGCCGGCCAGGCTGCCCAGGCTTTCCATCTTCTGGGCCTGGTGCAGCTGGGCCTGGAGCTGGCGCCGTTCCAGCTCCATCCGCCGGCGCTCGGTGATGTCGCGCACCACCATGACGAGGCTGGCGGGCGCCCCTTCCGCATCCCGGATGAACTCGACGTTCACCTCCACTTCCAGCGCGCTGCCGTCGGGACGCCGGCAACGGTACTCGTTCGGCCCGGGCATGACCCCCTGGAACATCCGCGCCAGGGCGGCCAGGGCGCGCTCCCGGTCCTCGGGCACGATGAAATCGGTGGCCATCCGGCCCAGCAGCTGGTCCTCCCGTTCGCAGTGCCAGAGCTTCAGCCCCATGGGCGAAACCATGATCATGCGCCCTTCCAGGTCGGTGATGGTGATGTCGTCCGGCGAGGCGTTGAGGATGGAACGGTAGCGCTCCTCGCTTGCCCGCAGCGCCCGGGTCCGGGCCCGCACGGTGTGGCGCAGCTGGGTGATCCACAGCACCACCAGCAGCCCGAGCAGCCCCGCCAGCGGCAACGCCACCGTCACCACCCGGAACCAGGCCTGCCGGGCGGAAACCGGGGGCGCATAGATGAAACGCTCGGGTTCCTGGGTGATCCGCGCGAAACCGAGCCGCGCGCTCAACTCGGCGATGTGGCGGAACCGCCCGGGATTCATGTGGCCGATGTCCACCAGCCCCGGCAGCACCAGGCCGCGCATCTGCGCGGCCTCGAAGCGCAACTGCTCCCGGGTGACGCCCCTGGCCGCCACCCCGGGCAGGGTGAGGATATAGCTGATCAGCTCCTCGGGGTGCTCCATGGCGTACTCCCAGCCCTGGAACGAGGCTCGGCTGAAGGCGTCGGTGAGCTCCGGATGCGCCGCGGCGAAGGCGGCGGTGGTGAACAGCAGATCACCGTAGAAATCCACCCCGTAGTCGATCGGGCGCAGCACGGTCAGGCTGGCGCCGCGCATCTTCAGCGTATAGGGTTCGTTGGTGGAATAGGCGAACATGGCGTCGACCCGCCCGCTCAGCAGGTCTTCCAGGTTCCAGCTGTGCTGCACCAGCTTGAGCGAATCCAGGCGCATGCCTTCGGCCTGGAGCATCATCTGGAGCTCGCTCAGTCCCTGCTCGCCCTCGTACATGACGGTCCGCCCGGCCAGGTCCGAGAGGTGGTGGATGCCGCTCTTGCGCAGGGCGACGATGATGGCCGGCGAATGCTGGAACACCACGCCCAGGGCCACCAGCGGGTGCCCCGCCAGATAGGCCTGGAACACTTCCATGTCGCTCACCCCGAACTCGGCTTCGCCCGATTCCACCATGGGCAGGGGCAGCCGGTGCGAATCCGCCTGGCGCAGGGTGACGTCCAGGCCCGCCGCCCGGTAGAAGCCCTTGAGCTGCGCCGCATAGTAGCCGGCGAACTGGAACTGGTGCTGCCACTTCAACTGCAGGGTCACCTTGACCGGCCCGGCTCCCCAGGCAGGGATGCCCAGGATCGCCAGGGCCAGAAATACCTGGAGCAGGAAACTGCTCGCGCGGAATGAGGCTGGCTTGCAGGCATGCATGGTGCGGGACCCGATCCATGAGATGGCGCTTGGCAGGCGGCGCAAGCCGGGGTTGTCGATTTCAATGATATCCATCTACGTCCCTTGATCGTGCTATTTTGCAAGCTTGCCGCCGGCCCGTCGAGGGCTTGTCACCGGACCTTTACCGAGGCCGGGCGCGCCTCCGTAGTATCCTGCCGGTATGGAAATCCGTGCGGCCCTTCCCTCCGAGGCTCCCGCTTTGGCGGAACTGGCCGCGCGGCCAGACCAGCATCTGGCTGCAGGCCTGGGAGGTGAACCACCGGGCCATCGCCTTCTACGTCAAGGAAGGCTTCAAGGACGTTGGCCAGACCACGTTCCAGGTGGGCAGCCTGCAGTACCGGGACCGGGTGCTGACCCTGACCCTCTCATGATCGCCAGAAGGCCTCCACATCCGCGAGGATGGCGGCCGAGACCAGCTCCCGGGGCGAGTCCCGGAACCAGCCCTGGGGGAAGCAGGGGGCGAAGTCATCGCCCAGGAAACGCCGGTCCAGGAACACCAGCAGGCCCCGGTCTTCCGGCGTCCGGATGACCCGCCCGGCGGCCTGGAACGCCTTGGCCGCGGCCGGGTACAGGTAGGCATAGGCTTCGCCGCAGCCGTAGCGCCGGTCGAAGTACTGGCGGATCTGGTCCCGCTCAAGATCGTAGGGGGGCAGGGCGGGGCCCACCACCACGCAGCCGATGAGGGTCTCCCCCGGATAGTCGATGCCCTCCGAAAGGGAGCCGCCCTGCACCGCGAACACCACGATCCCGCTGCCGCCGCGCATCCGCTCCAGGATCTCCGCCAGCTGGGCGGCCGAAGCGCGCTTCGGCTGGGCCAGCACCTGGAAGCCCGGCAGGTGGAGGTGCGGCAAGGTCTTGTCCAGCATTTCGAAGCTGGGGAAGAAGACGAAGTAGTTGCCGGCCCGCAGCGGCAGCACCCGTTCGAGGAAATGGGCGATGCGCGGCGCCTCCCGGTCCCTGGAACGGTACAGGGTGGACAGCTGGGGCACCACCAGCACCTTGCGGTTGCCGGCCGGGAAGGGGGAGGGCACTTCGGCGGCCTGGGTGCGCGGGTCGTCGAGACCGCACAGACGCTGGTGGTAGAGGAACGGCTTGAGGGTGCCGGAGAACAGCACCGCGCCGTGCAACCCGGCAAAGCGCGACTGCAGGTGGGCCGAGGCGTCGGCGCAGGTGATCTGCAGCCGGCCGGGCGGGATCCAGCTGACCACGTGCTGGCCGCCCAGCTCCCTGAGCACCGCGCAGAACCCGGCCCAGGCCTGGTACAGCTCGGTCAGCGGATGGCCCGGGCCCAGCTCGAGGCCCTGGCCGGCGGCCCAGGCCAGCAGCTTGCCGATCCGGTGCTCCTCGCCGAAGAACGGCTGGGGGTCGGGCGTGACCACCCGGTGGCCGCCCTCAAGGCCGTGCAGCAGGTCGAGGCAGCGCCTGATCTGGGCGGTGCAGCGCCGGCGCAGGCCGGGCTGGGGCAACGCCGGGCGGCGCTTCTGCAGCTGCTCCAGCATGGCGATCTCCAGTCCCGGCGAGAACCATTCCGCGGCCCGGGCCGGCAGGTTGTGCGCCTCGTCCACCAGCGCGATCCGGCGCCCGCTGTCCTCCGGGGTGCCGAACAGCCGGGACAGGGTGGCGTTGGGCGAGAACACGTAGTTGTAGTCGCCGATCACCACGTCCGCCCGGGGCGCCGCGTCCAGGCTCAGCTCGAACGGGCAGAGCAGGTGCCGGTCGGCTTCCTGGACCACCTCGGCGGAGCTGGCGCAGCCCAGGGCCGCCAGATGGTCCAGGGCGCCCGAGGCGCTCAGGCGGTCGTAGTAGAGGTTTGCCCGGGGGCAGACCTCGGGCCGGCAGTTGACCTCGGGCTGCGGGCAGACCCGCTCCTTGGCCCGGATGGTCACCGAGCGCACCGGCTGGCCCCGGTCCCGGATGTTGCGGATGCAATCCTCCGCCACCTGGTGCTGGCTGTTCCGGGGCGTGCAGTAGAACACCTGGAGATCCTGGTCCAGGGCCCGGGCCAGGGCGGGGAACAGGATGGCCGCGGTCTTGCCGAGCCCCGTGGGGGCCTGGAGCAGGAGCCGCCGCTGCCCGGCCAGCGCCTGGGCCACCCGGTCCATCAGCTCGGTCTGGCCCGGGCGCGGCTCGGCGAAGGGGAAGCTGAGCCGCGCCGCCAGTTCCCGGCGCTCGGCAGCCCGGGCCCGGGCCCGGAGGAAGGCTTCCTGGTGCTCCGCCAGCCGGCAGGCCACCCAGGCGTCGAACGGCTCCGGCTCGAAAGGCAGATCAAGCAGGACTTCGCTATCATCCAGCAGGCCGATCACCCGCAGCCGGCAGAGCGGGGCCGAGCCGGTCTCGCGCCAGCGCATCCAGGCGTACATCCGGGCCTGCAGGGCGAACGGATGTCCGGGATCGCCAGCCACGTCCTGGAGGATGGCCGCCGGGCGGAAGCCGGTCTTGATCTCCTCGACCCGTTCCGGCTCCGCCAGCAGCAGATCGATCCGGCCGCGTACCAGGCACTGGAAATCCGGCCGGTCAAGCAGGGCGCGCACGGCGACCTCGCTGCGGTTGCGGGCGTCCTCCTTGAGCAGGCGCTTCTGGATGCGGGCGTGCATGCGTGCGCCCAGGGACAGCGGATCCTCGTCGGACAGCGAGGCCAGGCGCGCGTCGATGCTGCCGGTCGGCTCCAGGGGAGCCACGAAGGCCCGCACCGACAGGCAGAGGGCCGGCTGGTCCATGGAAGCTAGAAGATGGCCGCGCCGCAGTGGGAACAGTTGCCCGATTCCACCACCCGGCGGCTCAGGGGGCCGGACAGGCTCCGGTCGCAGTTCGGGCAGTGCAGGCCCAGCCGCCGGGTCAGCCGCTGGATCGCCGCCACGCAGGCGAACACCACGATGCCGAAGCCGAGCAGGCTGAAGGTCCTGAAGGTGGTCCGGATGGCGTCGTGGGGATGCACCTTGTTCATGTACACCGAGGCGAGCAGGGTGACGAACAGGATGGACAGCGAGATCCGGATCAGCAGGATCTTGCGCCGCTTCACCGTCTCGATATTGGTCACGAAAACCTGCTTATCCATCCATGTCTCCAGACTTCCAGGATATCAGCGCTCGATCCGGGTTGAGAGGACGATGGCCGAAGTGGTGCGCTCCACCCCCTCCAGGAGGCCGATGCGGTCGATCACCGCGTCCAGCTCGCCGATGGAAGCCGCGGCGACGATGGCCAGCAGGTCGAAGGGACCGCTCACCGAATGCAGGGTGCGCACTTCGGGCAGCCGGCGCAGCGCCGCCTCGATCACCTTGGTCTGCCGGGGGGCCAGGGTGATCAGCACGAAGGTCCGCACCAGCCCGGCCTCCACCGCATCCGCCAGCTTGACCGTGTATCCGGCCACCACCCCGCCGCGCTCCAGCCGCTCGATCCGGCTTTGCACCGTGGTCCGGGACAGGCCCAGGTTGCGCGCCAGCTCCGCGGTGGAGGTGCGGGCATTCTCCCGCAGCAGGTTGAGCAGCATGTGATCGGTGGTATCCAGGGTGGTTTTCGTCATTATGCATAACCTTTGCAGAGAATACGCCGAATGATGGGGCCTGTATCGTCGAAATACCAGTGTTTTCTGACGGACGAGCCCCTGAAAATGGAGAACGAGAAAACCCTTAGATCCGTCGCTGGGAGGCATGCCATGGGACATGAAGCGAAAGTTCAGCCCTCCGAAGTGTTCGACGTGCTGAAAGCCCACATGCTGGTCGATGGCTTCCACCTGGTGATGGACCTGGAGAAATCCAAGGGCTCCTGGATCGTCGACGCCCGGACCGGGCGCCGCTTCCTGGACTTCTACACCTTCTTCGCCACCACCCCGCTGGGCCACAACCATCCCAGGCTGTGCGAGCCCGAATTCGAGCGCAGGCTCGGCGCCATCGCGGTCAACAAGCCCGCCAACAGCGATATCTACACCACGGCCATGGCCGAGTGGGTGCAGCGTTTCGCCAGCTTCGCCGCCCCCTCCTACCTGCCGCACCTGTTCTGGGTGGACGGCGGCTCGCTGGCGGTGGAGAACGCCCTCAAGGCCGCCTTCGATTGGAAGGTGCGCAAGAACCTGCAGGCCGGCAAGGGCGAAAAGGGCTCCAAGGTGATCCACTTCCGCGAAGCCTTCCATGGCCGCAGCGGCTACACGCTGAGCCTGACCAACACCGCCGACCCCCGGAAGTACATGTATTTCCCCAAGTTCGACTGGCCGCGGATCATCAACCCCAAGGTCACCTTCCCCCTGGAAGGCGCGGCCCTCGCCGGGGTGGTGGCGGCGGAACAGGAGGCGGTGAACCAGATCCTGGCGGCCGTCCAGCAGAATCCCGATGACATCGCCTGCCTCATCATCGAACCGATCCAGGGCGAAGGCGGCGACAACCATTTCCGCCCCGAATTCTTCCGGAAGCTGCGCAGCCTGGCCGACGCGCACGAGTTCCTGCTGATCTTCGACGAAGTGCAGACCGGCTTCGGCGCCACCGGCCGGCTGTGGGCCCATGAACATTCCGGCGTGCGCCCGGACATCATCGCCTTCGGCAAGAAGACCCAGTGCTGCGGCATCGCCGCCGGCCCGCGGCTGGACGAGGTGGACAACGTGTTCCAGGTGCCCAGCCGGATCAACAGCACCTGGGGCGGCAACCTGGTGGACATGGTGCGCGGCACCCGGATCATCGACGTGATGGAGGAGGAGGACCTGGTCGGGCACTGCGCGCGCCAGGGCGAGCGCCTGCTGAAGGGGCTCCAGGAGATCCACCGGGACTTCCCCGGCCACACCAGCAACCCCCGCGGCAAGGGCCTGTTCTGCGCCCTGGACCTGGCCTCCCCGGAGCTGCGCAGCGCAGCCGTCGCCACCGCCCAGGAACTGGGCATGATCATCCTGTCCACCGGCAGGCAGGGCCTGCGCTTCCGCCCGGCCCTGAACCTCACCACCGAGGACCTGGACCTGGGCGTGGAACTGCTGCGCCAGAGCCTCAAGACCGCCATCGCCGCGGCGCACCCGGCCCTGGTCTGATACGATGGGCCTGCGGGAGTAGGCCGATGAAGATACTCGTGGTGGGTGCCGGGGCGATCGGTGGCTATTTTGGTGGGCGCCTGCTCGAAGCCGGGCGCGACGTCAGCTTCCTGGTCCGCCCGGAACGCGCGGTGCGGCTGGCCGAGACCGGCCTGGTGATCCGCAGCGCCTGCGGCGACGTCACGCTGCCCGCGCCGCCGACCGTCCAGGCCGGTGCCCTGCCCGGGGTGTTCGACCTGGTGCTGCTCAGTTGCAAGGCCTACGACCTGGAGAGCGCCATCGCGGCGTTCGCCCCGGCGGTCGGCCCGGATACGCTGGTCCTGCCGGTGCTCAACGGCATGCGCCACCTGGACCGGCTCGACCAGCAGTTCGGGCACGTGCTGGGCGGCCTGGTCCTGATCTCCTCCGGGCTCGATCCGGACGGCCGCATCCTGCATTTCAACACCATGCAGGGCCTGATCTTCGGCGAGCGGGGCGGGCGCTCGGGGCGGGCCGGGGCGCTGGCCGCCGAATTCAAAGGCGCCCGGTTCGACGCGCACCTGAGCGAGGGGATCCTGCAGGACATGTGGGAGAAGTGGATCTTCATCGCCAGCATGGCTGGGATCACCTGCCTCATGCGCGGCGCGCCGGCTGATATCGCGGCGGCGGGCGGCACCGGCTTCTCGCTGGCGCTGCTGGAGGAATGCGTGGCCATCGCGACGCGCCAGGGCTTCCCGCCCTCGGAGGCCTCGCTGGAGCGGACCCGGAGCATGCTGACCGACCCCGCATCGACCATCACCGCCTCGATGCTGCGCGACCTGGAGCGCAACGCCCCGATCGAGGCCGATCACGTCATCGGCGACCTGCTGCGGCGCGGCGATCCCCGGCCCGAGGCCCAGCCCATGCTGCGCCTGGCCCTGGCGCACCTGAAAGCCTACGAGGCCAGGCGCGCGAGAGGCTAGCCGCACTGCTCGATCAGCCAATCCCGGAACACGCACACCTTGTACAGGTCCGACTTGCCTTCTGGATGCACCAGGTAGTAGGCCTGGTCGCTGGTCACCGGCCGGTCGCAGGCCACCACCAGCCGGCCGCTGGCCAGTTCCTCCTGGATCAGGAAGCGGGGCAGCACCGCCAGGCCCAGGCCGGCGATGGCGGCCTGGATGACCATGTGGAACTCCTCGAACCGGGGGCCGTGGGAGCCGTCGAAGCTGGTCTCCCCCACCGCGCGCAGCCAGTCGGTCCAGGCCTGGGGCCGGGTGGTCAGCTGCAGCAGCGGGTACTGCGCCACCTCCCCGGGATGGTCCAGCTCCGGCCGCCCTTTGAACAGGGTCGGGGCGCACACCGGCACGATGACTTCGCCCATGAGCCGGTGGCACACGGCATCCGGCCACACGGCGCTGCCGAAGTGGATGGCGGCGTCGATGCCGGTGCCGCTGAAGTCGAACGGCTTCACCTGGGCCACCAGATTGAGCTGGATGTCCGGGTGCCGGACGATGAAGTCGCCCAGCCTGGGCACCAGCCAGCGCGAGCCGAAGGTGGGCAGCAGGGCCACGGTCAGCACCCCGCCCTTGCCGTTGTAGGCCATCACCTGCAGGGTGGCCGCCTCGGCCTGGTTGAGCAGGTCGCGCACCGATCCGGCATAGGCTTCGCCCGCCTCGGTCAGCACCAGCCGCTGCTTGATCCGGTGGAACAGCGGCTGGCCCAGGAACCCCTCCAGTTCCCGGATCTGCCGGCTCACGGCGCTCTGGGTGACGTTGAGGTCGGCCGCGGCGCGGGTGAAGCTCATGTGCCTCACGGCCGCGTCGAAGAACTGCAGGGCGGTGAGGGAGGGCATGACCCGTCTCAAGTAGTTCATGGACAGCCCCGAGGTCATGACTTTTGGGAATGAGATGGGAAAAATATATCGTTTGTAGCTGAAACCAGGATACGAAACACTTGATTTGATAGCAACTATTGATACCACTGACATCCCAGGGCCGTTACGGCTCGTTTGAGCAAGGCCATGACCCCGTTGGCCGGGCTGGGTGTAGCAGATGAAAGCGTTGAATATCCTTCCCTTCATGATGGAGATGATATGAGCCAATACCAGATTGCGTGGCTGCCGGGTGATGGGGTCGGCGTCGAAGTGATGGAGGCGGCGCGGATCTGCCTGGACGCCCTCAAGTTCAAGGCCGAGTATGTGCACTGCGACATCGGCTGGGAATTCTGGTGCAAGGAAGGCGAGGCCTTTCCCCAGCGTACCATCGATGCGCTGAAGCATTGCGACGCCGCCCTGTTCGGCGCCATCACCTCCAAGCCGGTGAAGGATGCCGAACGCGAGCTGGCGCCCGAACTGCAGGGCAAGGGGCTGGTCTACCGCAGCCCGATCGTGCGCATGCGGCAGATGTTCGACCTCTACACCTGCCTGCGGCCGTGCAAGGCCTATCCTGGCAACCCGCTCAACTTCAAGGAGGGCATCGATCTGGTGATCTTCCGGGAGAACACCGAAGGGCTCTACGCCGGGGTGGAGTTCAGCCCGGTGCCCGACGAGCTGAAGGCGGCCCTCGCCAGGCTGAGCAAGCCGTTCGCCCACTTCGCCGGCCTGGCCGGGGACGAGTACGCCATCACCTGCAAGATCAACAGCCGGCACGGCTGTGAACGGATCATCCGGGCGGCCTTCGAGTACGCCAGGAAGTTCGGCTACCCCAAGGTGACCGTCATCCACAAGGCCAACGTGGTGCGCGCCACCGAAGGCATGTTCCTGGAGATCGGCAAGCGCATCGCCAAGGACTACCCCGGCATCCAGATGGACGACGCCAACGTCGACGCCATCTGCATGTGGCTGCTGAAGAATCCCAGGAACTACGGGGTGCTGGTGGCCACCAACCTGTTCGGCGACATCATCAGCGACCTGAGCGCGCAGATGGTCGGCGGCCTGGGCTTCGGCTGCTCGGGCAACATCGGCGAAAAGCTGGCGGTGTTCGAGCCCAGCCACGGCTCGGCCCCCAAGTATGCCGGCCAGTACAA
The DNA here is from genome assembly GCA_964627225.1 of uncultured Mesoterricola sp. Classification (GTDB taxonomy): domain Bacteria; phylum Acidobacteriota; class Holophagae; order Holophagales; family Holophagaceae; genus Mesoterricola. Next base: position 19,926 of record CAZVHQ010000007.1, on the reverse strand, counting down.
GGTCAATCCCATCGCCACCATCCTGGCCGCCAAGATGATGCTGGAATGGCTGGGCGAGCAGACCATGGCGGAACGGCTGGAAGCCGCCACTGCCGCGGTGATCGCCGAGGGCGCGGTGCGCACCTACGACATGGGCGGCTCGGCCACCACCCTGGAAATGGCCGAAGCCATCGCCCGGAGGCTGTAGCCATGACCATCGTCATTCATGAGGTGGGCCCGCGCGACGGGCTCCAGGTGGAACGCCAGGTGGTGCCCACCGACGTCAAGGAGGCCTGGATACGGGGGCTCATGGCCTCCGGGCTGGACATCGTGCAGGTGGGCTCCTTCGTCCACCCGGAAAAGGTCCCGCAGATGGCCGACACCGACGAATTGTTCCGGCGCCTGACCCGGGTGACCGGGCCCCGGGCCGTGCTGTCCGGCCTGGTGCTGAACGAAAGGGGGCTGGAACGGGGCCTGGCCTGCGGGGTGGAGCTGTTCTGCCTGGGCGTGTCGGCTTCGGACACCCACAGCCGGAAGAACACCGGCATGGGCAGCGAGGAGGCCCAGCGGCGCATCATCGCCACCGCCCAGGCCGCGGCCGCGGCCGGAAAGAAGGTCCAGGTGAGCGTCCAGAGCGCCTTCGGCTGCGGCTTCGAGGGCCGGGTTCCCGACCGCCGGGTGCTGGACATCGTCCAGGCGTACGTGGCGGCCGGGCTGCTCAACATCAGCCTGGCCGACACCGCCGGGCACGCCCATCCCGAGCAGGTCAAGCGGCTGTTCGGGGCGGTACGAAAGCTCGGGCCGGTGGCCTGCACCGCGCATTTCCACGACACCTACGGCCTGGGCATGGCCAACGTCTACGCGGCCATGGCCGAAGGGGTCGAGACCTTCGAGACCTCCTTCGCCGGCCTCGGCGGCTGTCCCTTCACCAAGGTGGCCGCCGGCAACGTCGCCACCGAAGACCTGGTGCACGGGCTGCAGCGCACCGGGCAGCGCATGGACATCCAGCTCGGCTCCCTGGTGGAGCTCGCCAGGCAAGTGGCGGCCTGCTTCGGCCGCGAAATGACCGGCCGGGTCTACCGCACCGGACCTCTGGGGTATTGATCATGGCTAAGCTGCGCATGCTGGAAGGCATCAAGGTCCTCGACCTCACCAACGTCCTGTCGGGGCCGTTCGCCACCCTGCACCTGGCCCTGCTCGGGGCCGAGGTGATCAAGGTGGAGAACCCCAGGGACGGCGATCTGGCCCGCAAGCTGGGCATCGTTCCTTCGTACAACAAGAGCTTGATGGGCACCAGCTTCCTGGCCCAGAACGCCAACAAGAAATCGGTGACCCTCAACACCAAGAGCACCGAGGGCAAGGCCATCTTCAAGCAGCTGGCCCTGGATGCCGACGTGCTGGTGGAGAACTTCCGGCCCGGGGTGATGGACCGGCTCGGCCTGGGCTACCCGGTGCTTTCGAGCCTGAATCCCCGGCTGATCTACTGCGCCATCTCGGGCTTCGGCCAGACCGGGCCCGATGCCCTGAAACCGGCCTACGACCAGATCATCCAGGGGCTCTCCGGCGAGATGGCGGTGAACGGCGACGAGCGGCTGAACCCGCTGCGCACCGGGTTCCCGGTGTGCGACACGGTGGGCGGGCTGAACGCGGCGTTCGCCGTGATGGCGGCCCTGTTCCACCGGGAGCGCACCGGCCAGGGCCAGAGCATCGACATCGCCCTGCTGGATTCGATCATGCCGCTCATGGGCTGGGTGGCCGCCAACCTGCTGATCGGCGGCAAGGACCCGGTGCTCATGGGCAACGACAACTTCACCGCCGCGCCCAGCGGCACCTTCCGCACCCAGGACGGCTTCATCAACATCGCCGCCAACAAGCAGGAGCAGTGGGAGGCGGTGTGCGACACCCTGGGCCTGCCCGGCCTGAAGAGCGATCCGCGCTTCCAGGAGCGCGACACCCGCAAGCGCAACCGCAAGGAACTCACCCCGCTGCTCGAGGCCAAGCTGCTCGAGCGGCCCACCGCGCACTGGGTGGAGACGCTCAACGCCAACGATGTGCCCTCCGGCGCCATCCTGGGCCTGGGTGACGCGCTCCGGCAGCCCCAGGTGCGCCACCGCGGGGTGCTGCAGAAGACCGAGATTCCGGGCGTGGGCCCGGTGGAAGTGTTCGGGCTCACCGCGCTGTTCGAGAAGTGCTCGGGCGATGTGCAGACGCCGCCGCCCGCCCTGGGCCAGCACAACGCGGAGATCTACGGCCGGCTTGGCCTGGGCGCGGCCGATCTGGCGGGACTCAAGGCCAAAGGCGTCATCTGACAACCTGTTTCGGAGGTGCCCCATGGGCATGACAGTCGTGGAAAAGATCCTGGCCCGGGCTGCGGGGCTGAAGACGGCCAAGGCCGGGGACATCGTCGAGCCGAAGGTCGACCTGGCCATGTCGCACGAGAACAGTGCGCTGGTGATCAACCAGTTCAAGGAGATCTTCAAGGGCTCCGGCCGCGAGCCCAAGCCCTGGGACGCCTCGCGCCTGGCCATCATCTTCGATCACCGGGTGCCGGCCGAAGGGCCCAAGACCGCCACCAACCAGAAGCTGGTGCGGGAATTCGTGGCCCAGCACGGCATCAAGAAGTTCCACGACATCCGCGGCGACCGGGGCGGCATCTGCCACCAGATCCTGCCGCAGTACGGCTATGTCCGGCCCGGCTACGTGGTGGTCGGGGCCGACAGCCACACCTGCAGCCACGGCGCGCTGGGCGCCTTCGCCTTCGGCGTGGGCGCCACCGAGCTGGCGTCGGTGTGGACCCTGGGGGTCGCCCTGAACATCGAAGTGCCCGCCACCATCAAGGTGGTGGTGGAAGGCGAATTCCCGAAATTCGTCGGGCCCAAGGACCTCATCCTGCACCTGATCGGCAAGCTGTCCGCCCAGGGCGCCAATTTCCGGGTGCTGGAATTCCACGGCAAGACCATCCACAAGATGTCCACCAGCGGCCGCCTGGTGATCTGCAACATGGCCGTGGAGGCCGGCGCCACCTGCGGCCTGGTCCCCGGCGACGAGGAGACCGTGCGCTTCCTGAAGGAGGAAGCCGGGGTGAAGGGCAAGATCCCCTGCGTGCAGCCGGACGACGACGCCGTCTACGAAAAGGTGGTGAAGATCGACGTCTCCAGGCTGGAACCGCAGATCGCCTGCCCGCACATGGTGGACAACGTCAAGGCGATCGGCAAGGTGGCCGGCAAGCCGGTCCAGCAGGTGGTCATCGGCAGCTGCACCAACGGCCGCCTGGACGACCTGGCCGTGGCCGCCAAGATCCTCAAGGGCAAGAAGGTGGCCGACGGCACCCGCATGCTGGTGTTCCCCGCCTCCACCCGGATCTTCGCCGAGGCCATGGATGCCGGCTACCTGCAGATCTTCATGAAGGCCGGCGCGGTGGTGATGAACTCCGGATGCGGCCCCTGCCTGGGCATCCACCAGGGCGCCCTGGGCGACGGCGAGACGGCCCTGGCCACCACCAACCGGAATTTCAAGGGACGCATGGGCAACCCCAAGGCGGACGTCTACCTGTGCAGTCCGGCGGTCGCCGCCGCCAGCGCCATCACCGGCATGATCACCGATCCGCGCAAGGGAGGGAAATAACATGGGCCAGGTCGTCATCAAGCTCGGCAAGGACATCAGCACCGACGATATCTATCCGGGCCGCTTCATGGCCACGGTGCTGCCCAGCGAAACGCCGCAGTACTGCTTCAATGACCGCGCCGAATTCAACGCCAAGCTCAAGTCCAGGACCATCGCTCCAGGCAGCGTGGTGGTGGCGGACGAGAACTTCGGCTGCGGTTCCAGCCGGGAACAGGCCGCCAGCGCCATGAAAGGCTACGAGCTGGTGGTGGTGGCCAAGGGCATCGCCCGGATCTTCCTGCAGAACGCCATCAACGTGGGCCTCCGGCTGGTGCTCTGCCCCGGCATCGAGGCGGGCGAAGGCGACGAGCTGGAACTGACCGCCAGCGAAGTACGCAACCTGACCACCGGCCAGGCCTTCGCCATCGTGCCCTGGCCCCCCGCGCGCCAGGCGATCATCGACGCCGGCGGGCTGATCCCCTACACCCGCAAGAAGCTGATGGAGGCTTGAGCGGCGTGGACCGCTTCGGCGTTCCCGCCGCGATCCTGCGCCGGTTCGCTTCAGGTGCCGCCAGCCCCGCGCGCCCCGCGGATTGGCTGGAGCCCCTGGAGCGGGCCGGCTTGCCTCCGGCCGCCCTGCTGCTGTGCTGCCAGGGCGGCAACCTGGCCTGGGTCGAGCCGCTGCGCCAGGCCCTGGCCGGGCTGCGGCCGGGCTTCGAGCTGGTGCCGTCGATCAACCTGGACACCATCGTCGCCTGGTCGCCCCTGACCTACGCCCCCGAGATCGAGTCCTGGACCCTGCGCGCCACCGCCGAGCGGTTGCCGGACAACCTGCTGTCGATCCGCGGGCTGGCCGTGCGCGGCCCCGCGCTCAGGAGACTGGGGCGCGGCTGGAGCATCGTCGGCCGGCTTGTGCTGCAGGACCTGCCCCGGCTCCAGGCCCTGGACGGCCCGCTGGAGCTGTTCGGCGACCTGGAGCTGAGCGGCCTGCCGGAGCTGGCCCGCCTGGGGCCGGAACTCACCATCCACGGCAACCTGACCGTGGCCGGCTGCCCCGCCCTCGCCGGCCTGCCGCCGGATCTGCGGGTGGACGGCGCCATCTGGATGGATGCCGCCCCGGCCATGGCCGGCCGGGTGGTGAGCCCGTGGCCCGGCCTCCAGCCCAGCCCGGTGCCCGTCCGCCTGCCGGCCGGGGTCCTGGAACTGGCCGCCCAGTAGCCCCGGGACCGGCTGGACGCGCCCTCCGCCAGCCGTGGCCATGGGATGGCTGGGTGGCGGGTCAGGGGGAGGGGCCCCGGAAGGCGACGAAGAAGGTGGCTCCTTCCTCCGGGCGGCTTTCGGCCCAGACCCGCCCGCCGTGGCGCTGGATGATCCGCTGGACGCTGGCCAGGCCGACGCCGATGCCTTCGAATTCGTCCTGGCGGTGCATCCGCTGGAACACCCCGAACAGGTTATGGGCGTAGGCGGCATCGAACCCGGCCCCGTTGTCCCGGACGAACACCACCGTTTCCCCCGCCGCGCCCGGCGCGCAGCCGACGTGGATCCGGGCCTGCTCGCGCCGGCCGGTGAACTTGACGGCGTTGTCGAGCAGGCTCTGGAACAGGATGCGGATCAGGCTGCTGTCACCGTGGATGGTGGGTAGCGGGTCCAGGGTCCAGGAAACCTGCCGGTCCCGGGCCGCTTCCTTGAACCCTTCCACCACGCCGGCGACCAGCCCATGCAGGTCCAGCGGCCGAAGCACCAGGGCCTGCCGGCTCAGGCTGGAAAGCTGCTGGAGCGCGCTGATGAGCAGCCCCATATGCCGGGTGGCCGATTTGATCCGCTCGAAGCAGTGGGCCGCTTCGCCGCCCAGGCTGGGGCCCAGCTGCTCGGCAAGCAGGTCCAGGAAGCCGTCCACGTGGCGCAGCGGCGCCCGCAGGTCGTGGGACACGGAATAGGCGAAGCTCTGCAGTTCCTTGCTGAGCAGCTCCAGCTCGGACGTGCCGTCGATCACCCGCTGTTCCAGCGCCTGGTTGAGCCGCAGGAGCTCCTCCGTGCGCGCCTCGACCCGGTCCTCCAGCTCCCGGGTGAGCGCCAGCACTTCCTGGTTGGCCCTGGCCAGTTCGGTCTGCAACTCGCCGATGCGTTCCCTGGATTCATCATCATGAGACATGCTCGGAACTCCTCGTGATCGGAACGGCGCGATAAAACAGCCTTTCCGGGTAGGCGGCATGCATGGGCAGTGATAATTTCAATATATACCGAATAGAGTAATGGACCTTGGCAAAGCGGCAAGGTTGATTCCGTGCAAAGAACAATTGATTGTTTAGGGTGGAAATAGCCCAATCCCATTCGGCGCCAGTATGTAAGGGGGTCCCATATGTGGCCAGTCAAAGCCCTTTATCAGTTCGCGGAGCGTACTCTTTTCAATTCGCTCCTGCGCAAGATTCTCGGCTGCATGCTGCCCATCCTTCTGCTGCTGCTGGTCCTGGACGGCTACCTGCTCCAGGTGACCCGGGCCTGCCGCGCCGGGCTCCAGGCCTCCGCGGCCGCCACGCCGGCCACCCTGGCGCTGCTGGCGCGCGCCGACACCGCGGCCCGGGCGATCCCGGTCCTTGCCGTGGTGATCGGCGGGGTGGCCTTCCTCACCTTCCACCTGTCCGTGCTGGTGCCGCTCCGGCACTTGGCGAAGGTGATCAACGGCAATGACTTCTCCCGGGACATCAGCCTGGCCACCCATGACGAGATCCGCAGCCTGGCCGACGGGTTCAACCGGTTTTCCGCCCGGATCCGCGACATCCTGGACAATTCCAAGCGCCTGGGCCTCTCCATCGCCGTCGGCTCCACCCGCACCACCAAGCTCGCCACCGATTCGGTGCGCGACGCCAAGCGCCAGGGCGAGTTCTCCGAGCACATCACCGGCACCAGCCAGGGAGTGGCCGACGCCGTCGGCGCCCTGGCCCAGGTGACCGGCCGCATCAACACGACCACCCAGGAGAACCTGGCCTCGGCCCGGACCACCCGGGTCGAACTGGTGGAGGCCGAGACCGAGATGGGCAGCACCAACCAGCGGCTGGCCGACCTCTCGGGCATCGTCACCCACCTGCGCGACCGCTCCACCCGCATCAGCGATGTGGCCCAGCTGATCGAAGGGATCTCCGACCAGACCCGGATGCTCGCCCTCAATGCCACCATCGAGGCGGCCCACGCCGGCGCCGCCGGCCGGGGCTTCGCGGTGGTGGCCGAGCAGGTGCGCAAGCTTTCCGACGGGGCCCGGGACGCGGCCGTGGAAATCTCCCAGAACCTGGGAGCCATGCTCCAGGACGTGGAACGCACCTCCCTGGGGCTCCAGGAACTCACCACCGATTTCCAGGCCACCACGGCCACCCTGGGCAGGGCCTCGGGCGACTTCGCCAAGATGATGGTCGATTTCGAGGAGAACACCAGCCAGCTCGAGGGCGCCGCCGCCTCGGTGACCAGCATCTCCAGTACCAGTGAAGTGATCCACACCCAGGCCTGCGATATCCGCAGCCTCAGCCTGGAAGCCGAACGGCGCCTGGGCGAGGCGGCCACCTGCGCCGGCGCGATGAACCGCGCCACCGAGCAGCTGCTGGAGCTGGTCTCCCGGTTCCGCACCGGGAGCAATGAACTGGAAGCCGTGATCGACCTGGCCGGGCGCTGGCGCGACACCCTGCAGGCCCGGATCCAGGCGCTGGCGGACCAGGGGGTGGAGGTGTTCGACCAGACCTACCGCCCGGTTGCCGAAACGGTGCCGCAGAAGTACCTGACCTCCTACACGGCGGTCTTCGCCCGGGAATTCCAGGCCATGGTCGACCAGGCCCGCCAGGAGCTCCGCTCCATCTACGCCCTGACCACCGACGTCAACGGCTACATCGCGGTGCACCATTCCGACGTCTCCAGGCCGATGACCGGCGACCCCGCGGTGGACATCCCGAACAGCCGCCACCAGAAGCTCTACTTCACCGTGGAGACCGAGAAGCGGCGTTCGCGCAACACCGAGCCGTTCCTGTTCCAGACCTACATGCGCGACACCGGCGAGATCCTGAACGACCTCTCCCTGCCCATCCAGGTGCAGGGCCGGCACTGGGGCGCCATGGTCTGCGGCTTCAAGCCGGAGCGCTTCATTGCCTAGCGCAGCGCCCGCGCGGTCTTGGGCAGAAGGTAGAGCATCGCCGCCAGCCGCCCGGCGACCATGGCGGCCACGGCCGCCACGGCGCCCACCCAGCCGCACAGCTGGGTGAGCGTGAACAGGGTGCCGGCGATGCCCGCCACCTCGACCCCGGTGGCCCAGGTGATCGGCCGGGTGGTGCGCACCACCACCAGCAGCGCGCGCTGGAAGCAGGTGGCGGCGGTGATGGCCGGCAGCAGGATGATGATCGCCACCGGCAGCCGGGCGAAGCGGGCCAGGTCCGGGGCCAGCCCGGCGATGGTCTCCAGCCAGACGTCCAGCAGCGGGGTGAACACCAGCAGGGCCAGGCCGCAGAAGGTGGTGAGCGCCAGCCATCCGGCGAACCGCTTGAGGGCCCCGAAACTGCTCCGGTCCAGGTTGAACAGGGTGATGGCCACCTCCTGGAAGGTCAGCCCGGCGGTGTTGAAGGCGAAGATCAGGCCGTTCACCACCGGCATCACCGCCAGGGACTCCAGCGGCATCCGGCTCCGGCCGAGGAAGAAGGCGATCATCGGGTTCACCCCGACGGTGAGGATCGAGGTCAGCGCCAGGGGCAGGTAGAACCGGCCGATGGCGCGATAGCTGAGGGGCGCCTGGCGGTACGCCGCCGAAGACGGCGTGTCCAGCAGCCGGCGCACCGCCTGCCGGGCCCAGAAGCGGCTGGCCGCCGCCTCCATCACCACCCCCGCCGACAGGGCGGCGGTGCCCACCATGACCCCGGGCAGGGCGGTCACCGCGGCCAGCAGCACGGCGGTGCCGCCCATGGTCGAAAGCCGCAGCGCGGTGCCGTAGGCAATGCGCCGGGTCAGCCCGCTGCGCACCAGGATGCCCTGGTAGAAGCGCCGGTAGCCGATGGCCGAAGGCCAGGGGAGCAGGAAGACGCAGGCCGGCTGGGCCAGGCGGGTGACCTCCGGGGGCAGGCCCATGAGGGTGTCGGTCACGAAGAAGAACACCGGCGGGCAGACGAAAAGGGCCAGCCCCAGGGTGACCGCGCCGTTCAGCGAATAGGTGAAGGTCCTGAGCTTGTGCAGCGAATCCCGGTTCTCCACCAGCGCCGTGGCCGCGCTCATGATCAGGATGATCGGCGACTCGAACACCCAGGCGAAGCCGCAGGCCACCCCGAAGGCCGCCAGGTTGGTGGTGGGGTCCCCCAGCCGGGCCAGGATCGCGGCCAGGAACGGACCTTCCACCGCCATGAGCAGCCAGGCCGCCTCCAGCGGCGCCCATAGGCGCAGGATCCGGGCTTGGGTGACCTGGCCCATGGTGGACTCCCTGGCGTCAGATCGCTTCAAGCGCCGCCGTCAGCAGTTGCCAGAAGCTGGCGACCGAGGGGATGCTCACGTGCTCGTCCGGCGTGTGCACGTCCCACATGCTGGGGCCGAACGACACCATCTCCATGCCCGGGTAGTTCTCGCCGATCAGGCCGCACTCCAGCCCGGCGTGGATGGCCAGGATCGCCATCGGTTTGCCGAAGGCCGCCTGGTGCACCCGGTTCATGAGCTTGACCAGGCCGGCCTCGGGCTCCGGCTTCCAGCCCGGATAGCCGCCGAACAGGGTGTGCTCGAACCCGGCGGCGGCGCAGGCCGCGGCGATGCGCTCGGTGAGGGCGGCCTTGGAAAGGTCGATGGAGCTGCGGGTCAGCAGGTTCACCGTCGCCGTCCCCTCGGCGCAGTCCACCACGCCCAGGTTGACCGAAGTCTGCACCAGGCCGGGGATCGCCGGGCTCATGGCCTCGACCCCGTGCGGCGCGGTGAGCAGCAGGCGGAGCATCGCCTGGGCGTCGGCCGGGGCCATGACCTGGCTTGGCAGGCCCGGTTCCAGCTGGATGGCGAGATGCGGGTCGAAGGCGCCCAGGGCGGCCTGCCAGTGGGCCTCGATCGCCGCCACCGCGGTGCGGGCCGCAGCCTCCTGGGCCGGGTCGAGGTACACCTGGGCCGAGGCTTCGCGGGGGATGGCGTTGCGCTTGTTGCCGCCCTTCACGGCGGCCAGCTCGAACGGCGTCCCGAGCGCGGCCAGCGCCTGCCCCAGCAGCCGGATGGCGTTGCCCCGGCCGGCGTTGATGTCGATCCCGGAGTGGCCGCCCTTGAGGCCGGAAACCTTGAGCCGGTAGGGCCGGGTGCCGGCCTTGGGCGCGCCCAGGGTGAGCTTGCGGGTGGCGACGCTGTCGATCCCGCCGGCGCAGCCGATGGTGAGGATGCCCTCCTCCTCGCTGTCCAGGTTGAGCAGGTACTTGGCCTTCAGCCAGTTGGGCCGGACGTTGTTGGCGCCGGTGAGGCCGGTCTCCTCGTCCACCGTGACCAGCACTTCCACCGGCCCGTGGGCGATGCTGTCGCAGGCCAGCACCGCCAGCGCGGCGCAGACGCCGATGCCGTTGTCGGCGCCCAGGGTGGTGCCCGCGGCCCGGAGCATGTCCCCGTCGCGCACCAGCTGGATGGCGTCCCGGGTGAAATCGTGGCCGGTGCCTTCGTTCTGTTCGCAGACCATGTCCACGTGGGCCTGGAGCGCCACGGTGGGGTGCTGTTCCCGGCCCGGGGCCGCAGGCTTGCGGATCAGCACGTTGCCCACCGCGTCCTGTTCCACCGCGCAGCCCAGGGCCCGTCCCTGCGCCGCCACCCAGGCGGATGCCGCCGCTTCGGCCTTGGATCCGCGGGGAATCCTGGAAAGCTCCATGAAGTACTGCCACAGGGTTCGGGTTTCAAGGTTGGCGAGCAGGGTTTCCACGAGTGGCCTCCACGGTGCGGATCGGGTTCAGGTCCCTCCTGGCTGCGCGACCCTCGGCGGCAGGACCGCCGGCGTCCGGTATCGGAAGGGAACCTCGGCCATTGTCCTCCGCCCCGCGGATCTTGGCAAACGCCGGCGGGAAGCGGCAGCTACAATTGGAGCATCCCGAACCGAGGACCCCCATGAACGACGTCATCGCCCTGCTCAAAGCCCATCGCTCGATCCGCAAGTTCGCCGCCGAACCGGTGCCGGACGCCGTGATCGAGGAGATCGTCCGCTGCGGCCAGGCGGCGGCCACCTCCAGCAACATCCAGACGACCACGGTGATCCTGGTCCGGGACGGGGCGGCGCGGGCGCGGCTCGCCGAGCTGTCCGGGGGGCAGAGCTACGTGGCCGAGGCCGGCGCCTTCCTGGTGTTCTGCGCCGACCTGAACCGGGCCAAGCTGGCCTGCGCCATGCAGGGCGTGCCGTTCGATGGCGGCATGACCGAGCGCTTCCTGAGCGCCACGGTGGACGTGGCCCTGGCCGCGCAGAATTGCGCGGTGGCCGCCGAATCGCTCGGCCTGGGGATCTGCTACATCGGCGGGGTGCGCAACAATCCCCAGGCGGTCTCGGAGCTGCTGGAGCTGCCCGGGCTGGTCTACCCGGTGTTCGGCATGTGCCTGGGGCAGCCCGCCCAGACCCCGGAAGTCAAGCCGCGCCTGCCGCTGAGCGTGGTGCTGAAGCGGGAGCGCTATGCCGACCCGGGCTCGCTGGACGGGATCAAGCAGTACGACCGGGAGCTTCGCGCCTACTACCAGACCCGTTCCGGCGGCCGCAAGGACAGTTCCTGGAGCGAGGAGGTCATGGCCTGGGCGGCCCGGCCCCGGCCGCACATGCGCGGGTTCCTGGCCGGGCGCGGCTTCACCCTCACTTAACCAGGAACGGTTCCAGCCCCTCCCGCAGGGAGGGCCACCGGAGTTCCAGCCCCAGTTCGGCCCGGGTGCGCAGCCCGGAGACCCTGCGGTCGGGGCCGGCGGCGGGCGCGGCCGAGGAAGGGGGCGGGATGCCCAGGCGCCCGGCCACGTGCCGGACCACCTCCCGGCGGCGCAAGGGCAGGGCATCGGTGGCATGGTAGACGGCGCCGTCCCGGCCCCGGTCCAGGGCGGCGATGATGGCTTCGACGGCGTCGTCCCGGTGGCAGAAATTCATCCAGGCGCCGTCGCCCGGCCCCAGGGCCAGGGAGCCGCTGCGCACCCGCTCGATCACCCCGGTGCGGGCCGGCCCGTAGAGCCCGGAGAGCCGCACGATGCGCACCGGAAGACCCTCCGCGGCCGCGCCCAGCAGCATGCGCTCGGCTTCGGCGAGCACCTGGGAGGTGCCTGGCGCGGGCGCCGGCGGGCTGGTCTCGTCCACCTCCGAACCGTCCCGCTGGGCGAAGATGCCGGTGGAGCCGGAGTACACCAGGGCCTTGAGGCCCGGCCGGCGCGCGGCCCGCAGGAGGGTGGCGTTGGCCAGGAGGTAGGCCCGGCGGTAGGCGGCTTCGGAGCCGCGCTGGGCCGCCTGCAGGGCGAGGATGGCCTCCACGCCGTCCGGGAGCGCGGCGTCAGGGGCGGCCAGATCCAGGGCCAGGGGCTCGATGCCCAAGGCCCGGAGCCCTTCGGCCCGGCCGGGGTCGCTGCGGATCCCGGTCACCCGGTCGCCCCGGCCCATGAGCCTGGCCGCCACCGCCGTGCCCAGCCAGCCGCAGCCGGCCACCAGGATATGCATGTCCACCCCCCCAACGAAGCTTACAATTTCTGCCTCCGCCATCCTATCCTTCATCCATCTTTCCGCCGAAAGGATGCCCATGAGCGAGTTTGACCACCAGGCCTGGAACTGGGACGCGGACGCGGCCAAGGTGGAACGGGCCCGGCGGGTGGCCGAGGCGATCCGGGCCGAGGCCGGGCCGCTGGCCGGCCTGCGCGCCCTGGAGTACGGCTGCGGCACGGGCCTGTTGGGCTTCGCGCTGCAGCCCCACCTGGGCCATATCACCCTGGCCGACACCTCCCAGGGGATGCTCACCGTCCTGCGCGAAAAGATCGCCGCCGCGGGCGTGGACAACATGACCCCGCTGGAACTGGACCTGACCGCGGGCCCCGCGCCCGGCGCCTACGACCTGGTCTGCACCTTGATGACCCTGCACCACATCGCGGACATCGACGGCATCCTGGCCCGGTTCCATGATCTGCTGACCCCCGGCGGCCGGCTCTGCGTGGCCGACCTGGATACCGAGGACGGTTCCTTCCACGGACCCGGGGCCGAGGTGCACAGGGGCTTCGACCGCCAGGAGCTCGCCGCCAGGATGCTGCGCTGCGGCTTCCGCGCCATCCGCTTCAGCACGCCCTACGAGATCCTGCGCACCACGGACCGCCGGCCGGAACGCTTCCCGCTGTTCCTGGCGGTGGCCTCGAAAGCCTGAGCGGAAATTCACGCCGGCCCGGCCGTTCCGGGTTCAAAATGGTTCGAACCCACACACTGCTCGCGGACCCAGGCATCGGGCCATGCCGTCGTTCCGGGATGAATTGGAGGAATTTATGAAATCCATGTGGTGGAAAATCCTGGGTCCGGTGCTGCTCTGGGTGCTGATCACGGCCGTCCCCGTTCCGGGCGGCTTGACCCCCGCGGCCTGGCACTATTTCGCCCTGTTCGCCGCGGTGATCCTGGCCCTCATCCTGGAGCCCATTCCGGCCGCGGCCATCGGCATGATCGGCATCGCCCTGGCCGGGGCGATGCGCTACGTGGACCCGGACCCCGCCAAGTCCATCAGCTGGGCCCTGGCCGGCTTCTCCGACCGCACCGTTTGGCTGATCTTCGGCGCCTTCGTGTTCTCCATCGGCTACGCCAAGAGCGGCCTGGGGCGCCGGGTGGCGCTCCAGCTGGTGCGCCTGCTCGGGCGCAGGACCCTGGGCCTGGGCTACGCCATCATGCTGGCCGACCTGGTGCTGGCGCCCGGCACGCCTTCCAACACCGCGCGCAGCGGCGGCACCATCTTCCCGGTGATCCAGAACATCCCCGGCCTGTACGGCTCCACACCAGGCCCCACCGCCCGGAAGATCGGCTCCTACATCATGTGGGTGGCCTTCGCCACCACCTGCATCACCAGTTCCATGTTCGTCACCTCCCTGGCGCCCAACGCCGCGGCCCTGGCCATCGTCAAGCAGACGGCCAAGCTGGACCTCACCTGGACCCAGTGGTTCATGGGCTTCCTGCCGGTGGCGGTGCCCCTGCTGCTCCTGCTGCCGCTCCTGGTCTACTGGATCTACCCACCGGAAATCAAGGCCAGCGAGGAAGTGCCGGCCTGGGCCGCGAAGGAGCTGGTGAACATGGGTGCCGTGAAGATCCAGGAGATCGTCATGGCCCTCCTGGTGATCTGCGCCGTGTTCCTGTGGATCGTCGGTTCCAACAAAGGCATCCGGCTGCCCCTGGTCGGCGCCAATTTCATCGACGCCACCGGCGTGGTGCTGCTGGTCATCGCCGGCATGATCGTGTTCAAGGTGGTGGAGTGGGATGACATCCTGGGCAACAAGGGCGCCTGGAACGTGCTGGTCTGGTTCGCCACCCTGGTGGCCCTGGCCGACGGCCTGAACAAGGTGGGCTTCGTCACCTGGGTGGCCAAGTTCGTGGCCGCGCACCTGGTGGGGATCGGCCCGATTACCGTCCTGGCGATCCTGGTGGCCTTCTTCTTCTTCATCCACTACATGTTCGCCAGCCTGGCGGCGCACACCGCCGCCGTCCTGCCGGTGATCCTGGCCTCGGGCATGGCCATCCCCGGCATGCCGGTCAAGGCGTTCGCCATGATGCTCTGCTTCTCCCTGGGCATCATGGGCGTCATCACCCCCTATGCCACCGGCCCCGCCCCGGTGTACTACGCGGGCGGCTTCATTTCCCGCAAGGCGTTCTGGAGCCTCGGCCTGGTGTTCGGGCTGATCTTCATCGGCGCCCTGCTGCTGATCGGCATCCCCTACCTCACGGCCATCTCCCCGGTCGGCTGAACAGGAGCCCTCACGCTTCAGCCGGTGGCCCGGACCAGCAGCTGAAGGTGAGGGCGATGGTCAGCGCCTGCACCAGGATCACCAGCGCCACGCAGGCAGGCCAGCCGCCGAAGCGCCACAGGAAGCCGGGCAGCTCCGCGCCGACGCTGCCGCCCACGTAGTAGCAGGTGACGTACAGGCCCACCGCCAGGGCCCTGCCGTGCCGCGTGGCCAGGCCGATGTAGCTGGTGGTGGCCGCCTGGGCGACGAACACGCCGGAACAGCACAGGGCGAGGCCGGCCACCACCATCCAGAGGTTCGGGATCAGGGTGAGCAGCATCCCGCCGATGCCGATGGTCATCGCCAGCGCCAGGGCGATCCGGTGCCCGTAGCGGTCGATCACCCGGCCGCAGGGCGGGGTGACGGCCGCGCCGAACAGGTAGGTGCAGAACAGCGAACCGATCCCCAGGGGGCCCAGGTAGAACGGCGCCCCCGCCAGATGGAAGGTCACGTAGGTATAGGTGGCGACCAGGGTGAACAGCACCCCGAACCCCGCCGCGAAGGTCGCCAGCAGGCGCGGGTTGCCCAGGTGGCCGCCCATGCCCGAGAGCAGCGAAGCGCTCGGCGGCCGGCCGGTGAAATGGCGTTCCCGGGGCAGCCAGGCCTGGAGCGCCAAGGCCGACAGCGCGCCCAGCCCGCCGATGACCACGAAGGCCCAGTGCCAGTTCCAGCGCGAAGCGATCAGCCCGGTGGCCATCCGCCCGGTGAAGCCGCCGATGACCGTGCCGGTCACATAGATGGCCATGGCCCTGCCGGCGCCTCCGTCGGCCCACTCCTCCTGCACATAGGCCACCGTCACCGCGAACACCCCCGGGGTGAACAGCCCCTGCAGGAAGCGCCAGAAGATCAACGACGGCAGGCCTTCCGCGGTGGCGTCCAGCAGGGTCGCCAGGGCCAGCAGGCTGGCCGAGTAGACCATGACCCGCTTGCGCCCCCAGCGGTCCGCCACCGACCCCACCAGCGGCGCCGCGATGGCCACGCCGAGGGTGGTGGCGGTCAGGGTCAGGCTCACCGTGGCCTTGTCGGCCTGGAACAGCCGCTCCAGCATCGGCAGGAGCGGCTGGGTCGCATAGAGCCCCAGGAAGGCGCAAAAACCCGCGAACGCCACCGCCCAGGTGCGCTGGCTGCGGGCCGCGCCGGATTCAGGCGCCAGGGCCGGGGTTGGGGAAACAGCAGAAAGGTTCATCGTTTCATTATAAGGGAGCAAACTCTAACTCATTTGATCGGAAAACCGTAAAATGCAGATGTTGCTTCTGTGGCGAAGTCACGGACCGGAGCGTTCTAATGAAATTTTCATCGAGAGCCATCTACGGGATGCGGGCCGTGCTCGCCCTCGCCCGGGCCCACGGCCACGGTTCCACTTTCCTCAAGGATATCGTCGAGCGGGAGCACCTGCCCGGCACCTACCTGGAGCAGCTGATGGTGCCGCTGCGCAAGGCCGGGATCGTCCAGGGCGTGCGCGGCGCGCGCGGCGGCTACACCCTGTCCCGGCCCCCGGCGGAGATCACGGTGCTGGCCATCATCGAAGCCCTGGAGGGCCCCTTGAACCTGGCCGAATGCCCCGGCGGTTCGGGCTGCTGCCGGAAGCCCGAAGTCTGCGCCCTCCAGGAACTGTGGGAGGAGGGCACCCGGTCGCTGAGCGACCTCTACCAGGGCATCTCCCTGGCGGCGCTGCTGGAACGCCAGCAGGCCAAGGAGTCGGCGCCTTCCCTCAATTACGACATCTGAGCTTTCAAAAATTCAAAAAATATAAAAAATTAATCTTGCTCATGGGCCATGAACGATTGAGACTGTTCATGGGCTTTTGCATAAGTGCTGGAAAAGTAACGGTAAAAGTAATGTCGTGACAGTATCCACAATATTTAAAAAAATAATATTATCTAAGTCAAGATATAAAACACTACCTTTTTTTTGAATTTGTTTTAACTTTTGTCCTGAAATGATGTTTCACTCATAATGTTTTTATTGGAAATGCCAATCCAATGGCCAATGTCCGGCATGTGTTTGAAGGACAGATTCAGGGGAAATAGTAATGTCTGACATCAACTTGGTTTCGCTCGTGGCAGGCCGGACCCGGGCTGGGAAGTTAACGAGGGTCCCTTTGATCCGGAGGTGCATCAAACTGGCACTTGATGGCATGGCTGCCTGTTTGGCAATGGCCGCCGCCTGCGCCGTGCTGCGCCAGGGCCTGCCGCGCCCGTCGGGCCTGGCCTGCTTCGTCCTCCTGGCCATGGCCATCAATGTCGCCTTCAGGTTCTATTCCCAGCACTACCGGGCGATGGGGATCAAGGATGCCTGGTCGCTCATGCTGGGCAACCTGGCGGTGATGGCCGGCGTCACGACGGTGTGCCTGCTGCGCCGGGAGGGTTGGCCCGGCGAGCCCTTGGCGGTGGCGCTCGGGGCCAGCCTGCTGCTCGGTCCCCTGTGGTTCGGCCTGCGCATGGCCCAGCTGACCCGGTACCGGCGCCGGGGCGGGCCCGCCGCCGGCCTGGGCGGCACCGTCCAGCGGACCATCATCGTCGGCGCCGGGCGGGCCGGGGTGCTGCTGTGCCAGGAACTGGCGGACCACCCCGGCCTCAACTGCCAAGTGCTGGGGTTCGTGGATGACGATCTGGAAAAACAGGGCCTCAGGGTCCAGGGCGTGCCGGTGCTGGGCCCGGCCGCGCTGCTGCCGACCTACATCCGCGAGCAGCGGGCCACCCAGGTGATCCTGGCCATGGCCGGGGCGCCCGGGGCGAGGCTGCGTGAAGTGGCGGCCCTGGCCCGGGCCGAAGGCGTCGAGGTCAAGACCGTGCCGGGCATCCAGAGCCTGGTGGCCGGCCAGCCCTGGAAGCCGGAAGTGCGGCCCATCGCCATCGAGGACCTGCTGCGCCGGGAGCCGGTCTGCCTGGATACCGTGGCGATCCGGGCGGCGGTGGCCGGGGCCGTGGTGCTCATCACCGGAGGCGGCGGCTCCATCGGCAGCGAACTGGCCCGGACCGTGGCCGGCCTCGGCCCGGAGCGGGTGGTGCTGCTGGGCCGGGGCGAGAACAGCCTGTGGGAGGCCCAGCGCGATCTGGCCCGCCTGCTGCCCAGGCAGCAGGTGGCGGTGGCCCTCTGCGACATCCGCAACCCGCAGAGGCTGCGCCAGGTGTTCCTGTCCTGGCGCCCGGATGTGGTACTGCACGCCGCGGCCCACAAGCACGTGCCCTTCCTGGAGGACAACCCCGAAGAGGCCATCGAGAACAACATCTTCGGCACCCACAATGTGCTGAACGCGGCGCTCGATCTGGGCACCCGCACCTTCGTGAACATCTCCACCGACAAGGCGGTGAACCCGGTGAGCGTCCTGGGCGTCTCCAAGCGCATCGCCGAGCTGGTGGTGGCCAGGGCGGCCGGCATCGCGGGCTCCGGCGTGCGGCTGATCAGCGTGCGCTTCGGCAACGTGCTGGGCAGCCGGGGCAGCGTGATTCCCATCTTCATGGATCAGATCCGGCGCGGCGGGCCGGTCACGGTCACCCATCCGGACATGGTGCGCTACTTCATGACCACCCAGGAGGCGGCCCAGCTGGTGCTGCAGGCCGGGCTGCTGGGCGACGGCGGCAAGGTGTTCGCGCTGGACATGGGCGACCCGGTCCGCATCGCCGAGCTGGCGCGGGAGATGGTCCGGCTCTCGGGCTACCGCCCGGGGGCGGACATGGACATCCGCTACACGGGGCTCCGGCCGGGGGAGAAGCTGTTCGAGGAACTGTTCACCTCCGGCGAGGAGATCCGGAGCCAGGTGCACGCCAAGATCTTCGAGGCGCTCCAGGACCCCCAGGATTCGGGGCAGCTGGAGCAGGGCCTGCGCAACCTCAACGCGCTCCTGGACCATCCCGAATCGGAGCGCCTGCGGAATATCCTGGATTGCTTCATGGCCATGGTCCCTTCCTATCGGCCGTCGCCCACCGGTCTGGGGCGCTTCCTGGCCAAGGAGGCGGCCGGCGAAAGCGGCGGCCAGGGCTTGGGTGCCATTGCCTGAGTGTTTCATTCTGCCACAGGCGTTGCAGGATCCCACCCGTTCGGGGTGTCCTGCCGGAAAAAACAGGGCATTCGCGTGGGTTCCCGCGGGTATCGCAGATCGATTATTTCTGGCACGAATTTCGCTCAATTCCATGGGAGCCGCTCTACCCCGAGGAGGATCCCATGACCGAACTGCCTGCTCTGCCCCTCTGGGATGTCCTCTACCTGAACGGCATCGCGCTGGTCCTGACCGGGGTCCTGGTGGCCCTGCTGGATGATGCCGGCAAGCCGCCCGAAGACTGGGACGAACTGCCTCCGCTGGCTGATCCCTACGCCGAAATTTAAAGGATCGTGTTCCTGGGTACCGCCACCACATAGTCCCCGCTGCCGCCGATGGCGGCGGTCCTGAGGCCGCGGCGCTCGTCTTCGGCGCGATCGTAGCCGATGACCGTGCCCTCGCGCAGCGTCACGTGGCGGTCGACGATGGCGTTGCGGATCCGGCAGTGCCGGCCGATGGAGGTTTCCAGCACCAGTTCCCGGTGCACCTCGCCGCCGAAGATCACGGAGGATTCCACCAGGGCGTGGCTCTGCACGAAGGTTCCGGCCCCGATCACGCTGGACCGCACCAGGCCTCCGGAGATGACCACCCCTTCGGCGATGATGGAGCGCAGCGCCTGGCCGGTGCGGCCTTCCTCCTCATGCACGAACTTGGCCGGCGGGAAGAAGGTCGGGCTGCGGAAGATCGGCCAGCGTTCCCCATACAGTGAGAAGGCCGGCTTGACCGCCACCAGGTCCAGGTTGGCCTGCCAGAACGAGTCGAGGGTGCCCACATCGCGCCAGTAGCCGGCATCCTCGGTCTGGCGCAGGGTCTTGATCCGCTGCCCGCCGCGGGACACCACGATGTAGTCCTCGATCTGGTTCATGGTGGAGAAGTCGAAGGCGTAGACCGGTTCGCCCGCCGCCACCATGGCCGGGATGACATCCCGGCCGAAGTCGGGCAGGTCGTTGTCCAGCCACTGGTGCAGGGCCTGGTTCTCGAAGATGTAGATGCCCATGGAGGCCAGGCAGTCGGTGGTGCCGGGAATGCATTTGGGCAGCGCAGGCTTTTCTTCGAAGCCGACGATCAGGCCGGTCGCGTCCACTTCCAGCACGCCGAACTGGCCGGCCGCCTGGTCCGCCGGGATCCGGATGACCGAAACCGTGAGCCGGGCGGCGCGCTCCTGGTGGAATCGGCGGAGCAGGCGGTAGTCCATCTTGTAGATGTGGTCGCCCGCCAGGATCAGCACCAGGTCCGGAGCCACGTCGTCGATGAAGGGCAGGTTCTGCCGGAGGGCGTCGGCGGTGCCCTTGTACCACTGGTTGCCCACCTGCATCTGGGCCGGCACCTCCTCGATGAATTCGTCCAGGCGCGGCGACAGGAAA
>CAZVHQ010000006.1:0-137266 GCA_964627225.1 uncultured Mesoterricola sp. | reverse complement strand
GCATCCTCACCCTGGGCCTGGCCGCGCTGGAGATCGTCCTGGACGAAGGCCAGCGGCGGGACTGGTTCGGCTCCAACCTCATCATCGCCAGCGCCATCGTCGCGGTGGTCTGCCTGGTGGGGGTGGTGTTCTACCTGCTGGAGAAGGACCATCCGGTGCTCGACCTGCGCCTGCTGAAGGACCGCAATTTCGCCATGTCCACGGTGATGCTGTTCGTGCTGGGCTTCGTGCTCTACGGCTCGCTGGCGCTGCTGCCGATCTTCCTGCAGACCCTGCTCGGCTACACCGCCCTGCTCAGCGGCCAGGTGCTCAGCCCCGGCGGCGTGGTGGTGCTGATCATGTCGCCGGTGGTGGCCCTGCTGCTGCGCAAGTGGGACAGCCGGTTCCTCATCGCCACCGGCTTCTTCCTGTGCGGGGCGGGGCTGCTGTGGATGGCCCGGTTCAACCTGGACGTGGACTTCGATACCTCCATGCTGGCCCGCATGGTCCAGAGCTCCGGGTTCGCCTTCCTGTTCGTGCCGATCAACGTCGCCGCCTTCCAGCACGTGGCCCACGACAAGACCAGCTATGCCGCGGGCATGCTCAACCTGGTGCGCAACATCGGCGGCTCCACCGGCATCGCCCTGGTGAGCACCATCCTGGCCCGGCGCACCCAGATGCACCAGGCCAACCTGGTGGCCAACCTGCTGCCCGGCAACCTGGCCTACCAGGGCTTCGTGGACCGCGCCACCCGGGCCCTGGTGCAGCACGGCGCCTCGCCCGCGGACGGTGCGTACCAGGCCCAGGGCCTGGCCTACCGCATGCTGATCCGGCACGCCAGCATGATGGCGTTCGCCGACACCTTCTGGGTCATGGGCATGCTTTGCCTCGTGCTCCTGCCGCTGATCTTCCTCATGCGGACCAGCCACGCGGGGCCGGGGCCCATCGCGGCGGATTGACGGCGTTCACGACAGGTCGCGCAGGGCCCCGGTGAGCTCGTACGAGTGCAGCCGGGCCGCCGGATCGAAGATGTGCGAGGCGATGATCAATTCGTCCGCGCCGGTCCGGGCCAGGAGGGCCTGCAGGCTGCGCGCCACCGTCCCGGGCGCGCCGATGGCCGAGCAGGACAGCACCTGGTCGAGCATGGCCCGCTCCTGGGGCGAGATCCGCTCCAGGTAGCCCGGCGCCGGCGGCGGCAGGCGGGTGGGATGGCCGCTGCGCAGGCTGACGAAGGATTGCTGCATGGAAGTGGCGAGCCGTTCGGCCTCGCCGTCGGTGTCCGCCGCGAACACGTTACAGCCGACCATGACGTAGGGCCGCTCGAGGTGTTCCGAGGGACGGAAGCCGGCGCGGTAGGCGGCGATCGCCGGGTCCATCTGGGCCGGGGCGAAATGCGCGGCGAAGGCGTAGGGCAGCCCGAGGGCAGCCGCCAACCGGGCGCCGAACAGGCTGGAACCCAGGATCCAGACCGGCACCTTCAGCCCCGCGCCGGGGACCGCGCGCACCGCCTGGCGCGGCCGGGCCGAAAGGTAGTCGATCAGCTCCAGCACATCCTGCGGGAACTGATCGGGGTCGGAGGCCAGGTTGCGGCGCAGGGCCAGGGCCGTGGCCGGGTCGGAACCGGGCGCCCGGCCCAGGCCCAGGTCGATGCGGCCGGGAAAGAGCGCTTCCAGGGTGCCGAACTGCTCGGCGATCACCAGCGGAGCATGGTTGGGCAGCATGATGCCGCCGGCGCCGACCCGGATGCTGGAGGTGCCGGCGGCCAAATGGGCGATCAGCACGGCGGTGGCCGCGCTGGCGATGCCCGGCATGCCGTGGTGCTCGGCCAGCCAGATGCGCCGGTAGCCCCAGCGCTCGCCGTGCCGGGCCAGGTCGAGGCTGGCGCGGAAGGATTGGGCGGCGTCGCCGCCCTCGGTGATCGGCGCCAGGTCAAGGATGGAGAACGGGACCATGCTTGCCATCATGGGGCTCCAGCAGCGGAAGGATTTCATAATGCCACCTAAATAACCGAAGCGGTTGGCCCGGACCAGGCCTAAGCTATGAATGAACCCCTCCTCAGGATTTGCGACGGCATGGCGAACCTGCACCCCCATTCCCGCTTGGCGGCTCCGGCTTCGGCCAGCGGTGCCGGCGGCTTGGCGCCCCGTCCCCTGTCCGTCTCGGGCAACCTGGTAACCCTGGTACTGCTGGGCGTACGGGCGGGACCGGTCTAGTCACTCACCTCATCTGACCCGGAGCCCCGCGATCCCCAAGGATGCGGGGCTTCCTCTTTTAAGGAAGCCTTCCAATGGAAATGACCGGTGCCCACATCGTCTGGGAATGCCTGCGGCGCGAAGGCGTCGATACCGTGTTCGGCTACCCGGGCGGCAATGTGCTGAGCCTCTACGACGCGCTGCAGGACTTCCCCTCCATCCGCCACGTGCTCACCCGGCATGAGCAGGGGGCCTGCCACATGGCGGACGGCTACGCCCGGGCCGGCGGCAGGACCGGCGTGGTGCTCGCCACCTCGGGCCCCGGCGCCACCAACCTGGTGACCGGGCTCGCCACCGCCATGATGGATTCCGTCCCCCTGGTGGCCATCACCGGCCAGGTCGGCTCCGCGGCGCTGGGCACCGACGCCTTCCAGGAAGTGGATTTCATGGGCGTCACGCTGCCCATCACCAAGCACAACTACCTGGTGCAGCGCGCCGAGGACATCGGCCCGGCCCTGCGCGAAGCCTTCGCCATCGCCGGCCACGGCCGCCCGGGCCCGGTGGTGGTGGACATCACCCGCGACGCCCAGCAGGCCAGGGCGGAGCTGGACTGGGACGCCATCCCATGCACCCGGCACACCCGCCACATGCCGCCCAGGCCCGGGCGCGCCCTGCTCGACCAGGCCCTGGGGCTGATCCGCTGGGCCCGGCAGCCGCTCATCCTGGCCGGGCACGGGGTGATCCTTTCCGGTGCCGTGCGCGAACTGATGACCTTCGCCGAGCGCACCTCGACCCCCATCGCCACGACCCTGCTGGGCATCGGCGCCGTCCCCGCCAGCCACCCGCTCAACCTGGGCATGATGGGCATGCACGGCGAGGCCTGGGTGAACCAGGCGATCCAGGAGGCGGACCTGATCCTGGCCTTCGGCATGCGCTTCGACGACCGGGTCACCGGCGAGCTGGCTTCGTTCGCCCCAAGGGCCAAGAAGCTCCACGTGGAGGTGGATGCCTGCGAGATCAACAAGAACATCCCGGTGGACGTGGCGATCCACGCGGATCTGCGGGAGGTGCTGACGGCGCTGCTGCCCGGTCTGGAGCCCCTGGAGCACGCGGACTGGCTGGCCCAGATCGGCGCCCTGCGCGGCCGCGCCGGGGCCGAAGCCATCCTGGAGGATCGCGGCAGCCTGAGCGGCCCCCAGGTGATCCACGAGCTGTGCCGGGCCACCCGGGGCAGGGCCCTGGTGGTCACCGACGTCGGCCAGCACCAGATGTGGGAAGCGCAGTACTACCGGCACGAGACCGGGAACAGCCTGATCACCTCCGGCGGCCTGGGCACCATGGGCTTCGCCCTGCCCGCCGGCATCGGCGCCAAGCTGGCCTGCCCCGAGCGGGAGGTCTGGGTGATCCACGGCGACGGCGGCTTCCAGATGAACATGCAGGAATTGATGACCCTGGTCCAGGAGGGCGTCAAGGTCAACATCGCCATCATCAACAATGGCTACCTGGGCATGGTGCGGCAGCTCCAGGAATTCTTTTGCGAGCGCCGCTACGCCGCCGTGACCATGGCCAACCCGGATTTCGTCAAGCTGGCCGACGCCTTCGGGGTCCCGGGCCTGCGGGTCACCGAGCGCGCGGGCGTGGCCGCCGCCATCCAGGCGGCCCGGGAAGCCGAAGGCCCCTTCCTCATCGAGTTCCAGGTGGACAAGGAACTGAGCGTCTACCCCATGGTGCCCACCGGGGCCAGCCTGAGGCAGATGCTGCGCCGGAACCGGAACGAAGCGCCCGCCCTGGAGGAATCGGTGGAGCGATAAAAATTTACAGCATTGTGTGAAAAAAAGATCACACTGGTGAAACGCGTTTTCGTAATATTTGACTAATCAAGATAGATTAATTGTTAAATCCATTCAATGCGGAATCCCCCAGGCTCAGGTGCGGCCCGGGTGTGGAGGGTCATGCCATGAACGTGCAGAGCGATCTCACGATCAAGAAGAAACTCGTCGTCGCCATCATCCTGTTGACCACCTCGCTGGCGGTTTGCACCTGCCTGCTTTCCGGCATCCTGATCCGCGGCATCCAGACCAATGACCTGTGGAACAAGGGCCACAACCTCATGAATATCCTCGGATCGGCGGTGGGGCCCAGCCTGCGGAGCGATGATTTAGGCACCACCGCGGGGGCCACCGAGACCTTCCTGGACCAGGTGAAGGGCGACCAGGACGTGAGCCTGGCCTGCGTGGTCAACGTGCAGGACGGCAAAGCCGAGGTCGTCCACCTGAGGAAGTTCGTGGACGACACCAGGCTCGATCCCACGGCCATCGCCCAGCCGCTGGCGTCCGGCAAGCGCACCCAGTACACCCATGCGGGCTTCCTGGTGCTGGCCACGCCGGTGGTGTTCTCCGGGGGGCAGGCCTCCCAGTCCACCTTCCTGCTGATCGCCATGAACACCCGCCGCCTGTCCCGGGAAATCGAGCGCAGCCTGCTCTGGATGCTGGCCTTGGGCATCGGCATGGTGTCCCTGGGGCTGGGCGCCGCCGTCTTCCTGGGCAATGCCATCGCCCACCCCCTGGACCGGATCGGCGTGCGCATGGCCGATATCTCGGAGGGCGAAGGCGACCTGACCGCCCGGCTGGAGGTGCTGGGCCAGGATGAGATCGCCCATCTCTCCACCCATTTCAACCGGTTCGTGGACAACATCCGGAGCATGGTCCAGCAGGTCGCGGCCATCTCCTCCGCGGTGGCCTCGGGCACCCTGGAGATGACCTCGGCCATGGCCGAAATGGCCACCACCGCCGACACCATCGCCCGGGGCGCGGACCAGCAGAAGCTCAGCGTGGCCCAGGCCAACACCACGGTGGGCACCATCGCCGGCTCCTCCCAGGTGGTCCACAGCCAGGTTTCCGATGCCATGCAGGTGTTCAGCGTGGCCCGGGAGGCGGCGGCCAGCGGCGACCTGGCCGCCCGGGAGGCGGTGGACGGCATGCGGGCGATCCAGGACGACTCCCGGCAGATCGCCAACATCAGCACCGTGATCACGGAGATCGCCAACCAGACCAACCTGCTTTCCCTCAACGCGGCGATCGAAGCGGCCAAGGCCGGCGAGAACGGCCGGGGCTTCGCCGTGGTGGCGGACGAAGTGCGCAAGCTGGCCGAGCGCTCGGCCCAGGCCGCCACGGAGATCACCGCGCTCATCCAGGCGTCCAGCAAGCGCATCCTGGGCGGGAGCGAACGGGTGACCGCCGCCGGAGCCGCCCTGCGCAGCATCCAGGAAGCCATCCGGGCCAGCAGCGAAAGGCTCCAGGTCATCTCCAGCCAGAGCCAGACCCAGCACCAGGAAAGCGCCAACGTGGTGAACGTCATGGGCGGTCTCACCGGGATCGCGGAACAGAACGCCGCGGCCATGGAGCAGATGGCGGCGACCCTCCGGGAAACCAGCCGTACCGTCGAGGAACTGAGCCGCGCCGCGGAGAACCTCGATTCCCTGGCGACCCGGTTCAAGATTTAGGCAACACGGCGCCGAGAAAGGCTTGACAGTCGCCAAATAGGCGGAGCATTCTTATCCAGTCGGTAAGAATAATGCATTTCGCAGCGCGGACCCACCCATCGCTAGGGGGGGCACGGGAGGCCAGCTTGGACGGTCAGCACAGCAGGGAGGGGCGACCCGCCAGCCCGTACTGCCGGCTGCTGGTCAACCTCCGGCTCAGCGGTTCGGATGGCGATCGGCGCTGTTGACGCGGGCCTGCAGCTTGCCGCCCACGGATCTTCTTCTTCAGGCCCCCGCACGGGACTGAACGCCAGTGCATCCAACCGCCAAAGGAAGCCAGCATGACCCACGCCTACCGTCCCGAAACCATCGCCCTGCATGGCGGGCAAGTCCCGGATCCGACCACCCTGAGCCGGGCCGTCCCGATCCACCGCACCAGCTCCTACGTCTTCAAGAACACCGAGCACGCGGCCAACCTGTTCGCCCTGAAGGAACTGGGCAACATCTACACGCGCATCGGCAACCCCACCCAGGACGTGCTGGAACAGCGCCTCAGCCTGCTGGAGGGCGGCGCGGCCTCGCTGGCCCTGGCCTCGGGCACCACGGCGATCTTCTACGCCATCATCACCCTGGCCCAGGCCGGCGATGAGATCGTCAGCGCCAACAACCTCTACGGCGGCACCTACACCCAGTTCGAAGCCATCCTCCCGGCCCTGGGCATCACGGTGCATTTCGTCGACCCCAAGGATCCGGAGGCCTTCCAGCGCGCCATCACCCCGAAGACCCGGGCGGTGTTCATCGAGACCATCGGCAACCCCCTGCTGGACGTGGTGGACCTGGAAGGGATCGCCCAGGTGGCGCACCGCAACGGTCTGCCGCTCATCGTCGACGCCACCTTCTCCACCCCCTGCCTGCTGCGCACCATCGACCACGGCGCGGACATCGTGATCAATTCCCTCACCAAATGGATCGGCGGGCACGGCACCGCCATCGGCGGCAGCATCACCGATTCCGGCAAGTTCGACTGGACGGCCGGCCGGCATCCGCTGTTCACGCTGCCGGATGCCAACTACCACGGGCTGCGCTGGGCCCTGGATCTGCCGGAAGCCCTGGCGCCGCTCGCTTTCATCCTGCGGGCGCGCACCGTGCCGCTGCGCAACCTCGGCGCGGCCATCGCTCCGGACAATGCCTGGATCTTCCTGCAGGGGCTCGAGACGCTGCCGTTGCGCATGGCGCGGCACAGCGAGAACGCCTTGAAGGTCGCGGGATTCCTCCAGCGGCATCCGAAGGTGGCCTGGGTCCGTTATCCCGGCCTGCCCGACGATCCCTCCCACCGCAACGCCGTGAAGTACCTCAAGCACGGCTTCGGCGGGATGGTGGTGTTCGGCATCAAGGGCGGCAGCGCCGCGGGCGTGAAGCTGATCGACAACATCACGCTGTTCTCCCACCTGGCCAACGTGGGCGACGCCAAGAGCCTCATCATCCATCCGGCGAGCACCACCCATTCCCAGCTCACCGAGGCGCAGCAGCTCGAAGGCGGCCTGACGCCCGACCTGGTCCGCCTCTCCATCGGCATTGAACACATCGACGATATCCTCGAAGCCCTCGAGGCCGGCCTCGCCCACGTGTGACCCGGCCCTCCCCAGCCGAAACCCATGCTCCAGAAGGTGAATCCATGCCCAGACCCAATCGTGTCGACCATGCCTACCAACTCATCGGCCATACCCCGGTGGTCCGGCTCAACCGGATCGTGCCCGAGGGCGCGGCGACCATCTACGTGAAGCTGGAAAGCGCCAATCCCGGCGGCAGCGTCAAGGACCGCATCGCCTTGAGCATCATCGAGGATGCCGAAGCCAAGGGCACGCTCAAGCCCGGCCAGGTGATCCTGGAAGCCACCAGCGGCAACACCGGCATCGGCCTGGCCTTCGTGGCCGCCGCCAAGGGTTATGCCATCACCCTGGTCATGCCGGAGACCATGACCCTGGAGCGCCGGTCCCTGCTCAAGGCCTACGGGGCCGAGCTGCTGCTCACCCCCGGGGCGGCCGGGATGAAGGGCGCGGTGGACAAGGCCGAGGAGCTGGCCAGGACCGACCCCAAGTACTTCCTGGCCCGCCAGTTCGACAACCCGGCCAACCCGGCCACCCATCGCCGCACCACGGCCCTGGAGGTGCTGGAGCAGGTGCCCGAGTTGGACGCCTTCGTCGGCGGCATCGGCACCGGCGGCACCGTGACCGGGGTGGGGGAGATCCTGCTGCGCCACAAGCCGGGCACCATCGTCGTGGCGGTGGAGCCGGAATCCTCGCCGCTGCTCACCAAAGGCGTCGCCGGCCCGAACAAGATCCAGGGCATCGGCGCCAACTTCGTGCCCTCGGTGCTCAACCGGGAGGCCTACACCCGGGTGGAGGACGTGTCCTACGAGGACGCCGTCGCCGTGGCCCGCCAGCTGACCCGCAAGGAAGGCCTGTTCTCCGGCATCTCCACCGGCGCGATCGTGTTCGCGGCCATCAAGCTGGCGGTGGAACTGGGCAAGGGCAAGACGGTGGTGGCGGTGCTGTGCGACACCGGCGAACGCTACCTCAGCCATCCGCTCTATTCGGAGATCGACGCGTAGCATCGGCGAAGCCCCAGGCTGTCATGATATATAAATAACCTGGGGGGTTTGCATGTCTGACGAGGGGCTGGAGGGGATCGTCTTCCAGAGCGGGGGCTATCGGCTGATCGGCACCCTGTTCTTGGCCTGGGGCCCGGGCCCCAAGCCCACCGCGCTCCTGCTGCACGGCATGCCGGGGATCGAAAAGAACCACGACCTGGCCCTGTTCCTGCGCGAGCACGGCTGGAACAGCCTGATCTTCCACTACCGGGGTTGCCACGGCAGCGCCGGCGCCTACACCCTCGCGACCATTCCGGCCGACGTCCACGCCGCCCTCGATGCCCTGGGTTCGGGCGCCTACCCCGAGGTCGACCCGGGCCGGCTGGTGCTGATCGGCCACAGCCTGGGCGGCTGGGCGGCGGTGCTCGCCGCGCTGGACGAACCCCGGGTGCGGGCGGTGGCCGCC
Organism: uncultured Mesoterricola sp.; assembly: GCA_964627225.1. Lineage (GTDB taxonomy): Bacteria > Acidobacteriota > Holophagae > Holophagales > Holophagaceae > Mesoterricola. Next base: position 128,558 of record CAZVHQ010000006.1, on the reverse strand, counting down.
GTGGCCGCCGCCTCCGATCCCGCAGCCATGGCCCTGGACGACCTGGCCACCGCCGCCGAGATCACCCGGTTCCTCCAGGGCATCACCCCGGAAGCCTTCGTCTCCCAGTGGCGCGGCCTGGCCGCGCCGCAGTACACGCCGCTGGCGCAGGTGGCGCGGATCGCGCCGCGCCCGCTGCTGATCGTGCACGGCGCGGCCGACGCGGTGGTGCCGGTGGCCCAGTCCGAGGCGCTGCACGCCGCCGCCGGCCACCCCAAGGCGCTGGTGGTGCACCCCGAGGCCAACCACAGTTTCACCCGGCACCGGGCCTGGCTGTTCCAGACCCTGCTGGACTGGCTTTCCGGACTGGGTTAGCAGACTGACCAAGTAAAGGTCCGTGTCCCGATCGTCCCCTGAACGCGTCGGCGTTCAGGTGCCATCCCGTCCCGGCCGCTTCAATGGCCCGGCGAATTCCGTGCGAATCGCCTGGCCGGCACGCTTCCCGATGCCGCGCAACATCCTGGCGAATACCACCTGGTGTACTGGGAACAGCACATACCAATAGGCCTGCCCCCAGAAGCCCACGGGATCGAAGATGGCCGTCTGGCGCAGCTTGCAGCCGGCGCCATCCGGGGCCACCTCGAATTCCAGCCAGGCCCGCCCTGGAAGTTTCATCTCAGCGCTCAAACGCAGCAGCCGGCCGGGCTCCAGGGCCTCCACCCGCCAGAAATCTACCGGGTCACCCACCCGCAGGGCCTCAGGGTGGGCGCGGCCGCGCCTCATACCCACCCCCCCGACCAGCAGGTCCAGGGCTCCCCGCAACCGCCAAAGCACATTGCAGGCGTAATGAGCAGGCGGATTCCCCGCTGGCGGGCGTAGGCACGCATGATGTCCCCGTAAGTCACCCGGTCCGCCCCGCCGATTTCAAAAACGAGACTCCCCTCCATGGGCACCGCGGCCGCGGCCAGGAGGTAGGCCACCAGATCCTCGATGGCGATGGGTTGGGCCAGGACCGACACCCAGCGCGGGGTGACCATCAGGGGCAGCCTTTCCACCAGAGCCCGGATCAGTTCGAAGGAAAGGCTCCCGGAACCCAGAACGATGGAAGCCCGGAACTCCAGCACCGGAACGCCACTCTGGCGGAGAATATCCCCCACTTCCTGGCGGCTGCGGAGGTGGGGGGACAACCCCCCCGCGTCCGGGTGCCCCAGCCCGCCCAGGTAGATCATCCGCCGCACGCCAGCGGCCCGGGCCGCGGCTCCGAAGTTCCGGGCCGCCAGGCGGTCTTCTGCCTCGAAGGCCCCCGCCGAGCCCATGGAATGCACCAGATAATAGGCCACCTCCACCCCTGCCAAGGCCTCCTCCAACCCGGTGTTTTCCAGGAGATCCCCAGCCACCACCTGGGTGGCGGGAGCAACCCGCCCCTGGAGCCGCCCGGGCTGGCGCACCAGACAGCGCAGAGCATGGCCCTCGCGCTCCAGGGCCTGCAAGAGGCGCCCTCCCACATAGCCTGTGGCGCCGGTCAGGAGAATGAGGCTGTTCATGGGACCATCCCTCCCTGGTGGAACCTGGGGGAGAAAGGGCATCGGGCCGTTCCGCCGGAAGGGACGCACCCAGACTACGCCTGTTGCCGCCCGAAAGAAGTCCGGTTGAGCCGGAATCCCGAAGGTGGACAAACAGACGCCGATCACGCTCCAGCGAAGCAATCCGGTTCTGCTGGACCGCGATCAGCGATCCAGCAGAACGACCCGCGGCGCTAAGGTGGGACTCGATCCTTGAATTTCTCAGGCACCTACGGCTGGGGACGCCGGTCCCGGTGCTCGTCGTGGCGGATGCCGGAGCGGTCCATGCGCCGCTCAGGGCCGCGCATCGGCTGGCCGCGGTGCCAGTTCCGGTAGCCGCCCACGGGGAGCCTCGCCAGGCCGCCCGGAACGAAGCGGCGGTCCACCCAGTCGAACCGGGCCCGCGGTGAAGCTGCGCGGTACCAGCCGTCCGGCCGCCGGCACCAGTACCAGCCGGCGCTGAAGAACACTTCTTCCGGGAACCCTTCCACCACCTGGATGCCCGGCTGCACTTCAACCAGGGGAGGGGCCACCGGCAGGCCGATATCGATGTGCAGGCTGATCCCGGCCTGGGCGGCTGAGGGCCAAAGGGCAAGCACACAGGCGAGGGGGAGCAGGAAGCGTTTCATGTTGGACCTCCAATGAAAGCTTAGCCATAGACCTGGGCCATCCCATCAAGGTTGAGCGGCCGCCAGCCTGGCCCTGACCTTGCCACGAAGGCATCGGGTCAGGTTACAATGCCGCCCACGGAGGTGCCCCATGCAATACACCACGTTCGGCCGGACCGGCTTGAAGGTCTCCCGGCTCGCCTTCGGGGCGGGACCGATCGGCTACCTGGGCAGCAGCCAGGAGCAGGCGGGGAAGGTGCTCAACCTGCTGCTGGACCGGGGCGTCAACCTGATCGATACGGCGGCCGCCTACCTGGGTTCGGAGGAACTCATCGGCAAGGCGGTGGGCCACCGCCGGGATGACTACTTCCTGGTCAGCAAGTGCGGCAGGCAGGTGGAAGGCGCCTCCGGGGCGGACTGGTCGGCCCGGCTGGTGAGCGAAACGGTGGACCGCTCCCTGCGCCGGCTCGGCACCGACCACCTGGACGTGATGCTGCTGCATTCCTGCGACCTGGAGGTGCTGCGCCAGGGGGAGGCGCTGGGGGCGCTGGCGCGCGCCAGGGAGGCCGGCAAGATCCGCTTCGCCGGCTATTCCGGGGACAACGAGGCGGCCACGTTCGCGGTGGGCCTGGCCGGGGTGGACGTGATCATGTGCTCGGCCAGCATCTGCGACCAGGTGAATCTGGAGGGCGTGCTGCCGGCGGCGGCCGTGGCGGGGACGGCGGTGATCGCCAAGCGCTCCGTGGCCAACGCCGCCTGGAAACCCCTGGAGGCCCAGTCCGGCCTCTACCGGGACTACGCCAAGGCCTACGCCGAGCGGTTCCGGGCCATGGACCTGAAACCCCGGGACCTGGGCTTCCCGGGAGCGGAGGCCTGGATGGAGATCGCCCTGCGCTTCACCCTGGCCGAATCCCGGGTGCACGTGCTCTCCATCGGCACCACCAGCCCGGCCAACGCCGAGGCCAACCTGGCCATGCTGGAGGCGGGCCCGCTGCCGGCCGCGGCGGTGGCGAAGATCCGCCAGGCGTTCCGGGAGGCCCGCTCGCGCTCGGGCGGGCCCTGGCCGGCCCTCACTTGACCGGTTCGTAGAACAGATACTTGCGGGCCGTGGTGAGCGTTGTCAGGCGGGCGAACGCCCGTTCCAGGGCCCGGCACTGGGTTTCGTTGTCCATCGTCGGGCCGAGCTTCACGGTGGTGGTGATGCGCACGCTGTTCTTCATGATGCAGCCGTCCCGGCCGCGGGGCCGGACCATCAGCCGGTACTGGTCGATGCCATTGGGATGGTTGACGGTGACCTTGTAGACTTCCACGTCCTTCATCTGGAAACTCAGGGCAAAGTCCTTGTGCTTCGGGTCCCTGCGCTTCAGGGTGAAGGTGTCGCCGGCCGGTGAAAAATTGGCTTCTATGGCGTGGTAATCCTTTCTTTCAAAGGACTTGAATTCACTGACAATAAAATCCATCGTCTCTTCCTTGGTCTGGCCGAAGGCGCTCAACGGGCCAAGGGTTAGGAAAGCCAGGATGATGCAAATTCGCTTCATGACCTCCCTCATGGCGCGGCGGGCTTATTGCTTGGCACTTTGAGGATAGGCAATATTAAAAATTTATCAAGGCCTGGCCGTCGATGCTGCTTCGATGAAGGTGAACAGCCGGTCGTTGTCGCAATGGGCCACATTGAACCGCAGCCAGGGGCTGGGGGCCTGGTCGGGCCGGAACAGGTGGCCTGGGGCGAGCAGGATATCCCGGGCCAGGGCGGCCTGGGCCAGGGCCTGGGTGTCCACCGAAGGGTCGGCGGGCCGGGCCCAGACGAACATCCCGGCGCCCGGTTCGAAGAACAGCTTGAACTGGGCGTTCTCCAGCCGCCGGCAGGTGCGCTCCTGGGCCTTGGCCAGCCGGTTGCGCAGGTGCTCCAGGTGCTTGCGCACGTGCCCTTCCAGGGAGATGGAGTGCACCAGGCGCTCGTTGATGACCGGCGTGGACATGCCGGAGACCAGCTTGTGGTAGACCAGCTCGTCGAGCAGCCCGGGCTCGGCCGCCACGAAGCCCACCCGCAGGCCCGGGGCGATGGACTTGGAGAAGCTGCCCACGTAGATCACCCGCTTCAGCTGGTCGGCGCCGGCCAGGGTGAAGGCCCGGCCGGGAACCAGGTCGGCCGAAACGTTGTCCTCAACCACCAGGAAATCATGGCGTTCCGCCAGGCGCAGCACCTTGAACGCGGCGGCGGCGCTGTAGCTGGCGCCGGTGGGATTGTGCAGTTGGGTGTTGGTCAGGTACAGCTGCGGCCGGTGCTGTTCGAGCAGGGCTTCCAGGACCGCGGCGTCGGGCCCGGTGGGGGTCATGGGCACGCCGACCAGGTTCAGGCCGCGCAGCCGCAGGGCGGAGAGCAGGTTGCTGTAGCCGGGGTCGTCCACGAACACGGTGTCGCCGGGCTGGGTCAGGCGGCGCACGATCAGGTCCAGGGCCTGGCTGGCGCCCAGGGTCAGCAGGATCTGCGCCGGCGGCGCCTCGATCTCCAGGTCCGCCAGCTGCCGGGTCAACTGCTGGCGCAGCGGCTCGAAACCCTTGGGATGGCCGTAGCGGATCGACCCCTGGGGGTGCAGGGCGAGGTGGCGCATGGCCTTGCTGACGGCCTCCAGGTCGTGCCAGCTCTCCGGCAGCCAGCCGCAGCCGGCGTAGATGTCGCCTTCACGCTGCTCATAGATGTCGCGCAACAGCCAATCGGTGCTGATGGCCGAGGCGTCCATCCGGCTCTGGGCCGGCGGCCTGCTGTCGGCCCGCCCCGCTTCGGCCACGAAGAAGCCCGCGCCGCGGCGGGCGGTGAGCAGCCCGGCGGCCACCAGCCGGTCGTAGGCTTCCACCACGGTGGAGGTGGAAATGCCCTGCACCCGGGCAAATTCCCGGATGCTCTGGGCCCGGCTGCCAGGCCGCCACTGCCGCGACCGGATGCACCGGGTGAGGCCATTAACGATTTGTGCCACCAGCGGCTCGCTGGCATTGGGATCGAGCTGGAACATGGGGGTCCTGTACGCGGGGCGGAGATCGTCATGGCCGCCCTGACATTACAGTCCGTGAGCGGACCGATCACAGTGAGGCCAGTAATTCCCCAAGTGTACCTGGAACTGTATGGTTGTGAACCCTACAGTTTCTATTGCTCATTCCTTTTCCATCCGCATCCCATTTTCCCCATCCCGGAGCGGCGCCTGCATGAGCGCGGCGCCCTGCCCGATGACCGCCAGGAGCTTTCCATGAATACCCAAGAAAAATACCGGAAGTACGTCAACACCGCCTGCGTCAAGGCGGTGGAGCCGATCGTCATCACCCAGGCCAAGGGGGCCCGGGTCATGGACGAATCCGGCAAGAGCTACACCGACTTGTTCGCCGGGATCTCGGTGGTGAACGCCGGGCACTGCAACCCCGAGGTGCTGGCCGCCGCCAAGGCCCAGATGGACCGCCTGGTGCACGCCTGCGCATACGCCTACCACATTCCGGCGGTGGCCGACCTGGCCGAGAAGCTGGCCGACATCACCCCCGGGCGGCTGCAGAAGAGCTTTTTCGGCAGCGGCGGGGCCGAGGCCAACGAAGGCGGCATGCGCCTGGCCAAGCAGTTCACCGGGAAACAGGAGTTCATCTCGCTCCAGGGCGGCTTCCACGGGCGTTCGGTGGGGACGCTTTCGCTCACCGGCAACTGCGGGCGCAAGCGCGGCGGCGGGCCGTTCCTGCCCGGCTGCGCCTACCATCCGGCGGCATCCTGCTACCGCTGCCCCTACGCCAAGAGCTACCCGGGTTGCGATCTGCACTGCGCCAAGGAACTGGAGCGGACCATCCAGTTCAACACGGCGGACCATGTGGCGGCCTTCGTCGCCGAGCCGGTGATGGGCGAGGGCGGCATCGTGGTGCCGCCGCCGGACTATTTCCGGGAGATCAAGCGGGTGCTGGACCGGCACGGCATCCTGCTGTTCGTGGACGAGGTGCAGTCGGGCTTCGGGCGCACCGGCAAGCTGTTCGCCATCGAGCACTACCAGGTCGAGCCGGACATCCTGACCATGGCCAAGGGGATCGCCGACGGCTTCCCGCTTTCGGCGGTCATCGCCCGGGAAGAGATCGCCGATGCCTTCCGGCCCGGCGACCACCTGTCCACCTTCGGCGGCAATCCGGTCTCCTGCGCCGCCGCCCTGGCCAACATCGCCTTCTTCGAACGGGAGGGGCTCTGCGACCAGGCGGCGGCCAAGGGGACCGCCTTCATGGCGGCCCTGAGGGAGCTCCAGGCCGGCCAGCCGCTGATCGGCGACGTGCGCGGCCTGGGCCTGATGGTGGGGGTGGAGCTGGTGCGCGACCAGCAGAAGAGCCCGGCCAGCGAGGCCGCGGAGAAGGTCAAGGCCCTGATGCGGGAGAAGGGCTTCCTCATCGGGCTGGGCGGCACCTACGGCAACGTCCTGCGCCTCCAGCCGCCCCTGGTGATCGAGCCCGCCGACCTGCAGCTGGCCGTGGCCGCGCTGGCGGAATGCCTGGCGGAGGTCTAATCAGAAACGCAGGTCCCGTTCGCCGTTCCTGATGCGCTGCAGGTAGGTTTCGGTGACCTCCCGGGCCTTGGGGTTGATGATGCTGGCCAGCTCCCGGTTGATGACCTTGCCGGCCAGATCGCGGAGTTCCTGGTCGCCGTAGTCTTCCACATACTCCTGCAGGGTGATCATGGCGTTGGGCTGGCAGACGTTGGCGATCTGGCCGGTCTTGGCCAGGCGCATGAAGCGGTCGCCGGTGCGCCCTTCCCGGTAGCAGGCGGTACAGAAGCTGGGGATGTAGCCGCCGCGCAGCAGGTCCTTGAGGAAGTCGGAGGGGGAGCGGTGGTCCATGGGTTCGAACTGGGGCACCGACTCCTCTTCGCCCAGCTTGTGCTCGTGGGCGTAGCCGCCCACGCCGGTGCAGGAGCCGGCGCTCATCTGGGAGATGCCCAGGGTGATCAGCTCGTCCCGGTAGCCCATGGGTTCGCGGGTGGACAGCAGCATGCCGGTGTACGGCACGGCCAGCCGCAACACCGCCACCACCTTCTTGAAATCCTCGTCGGAGACCAGGTAGGGGTAGTCCTTGGCGACCATGCCGGCGGCGGAACGGATGCGCGGGACCGACAGGGTGTGCGGCCCCACGCCCTGGGCGGCCTCCAGGTGCTCGGCGTGCATGAGCATGGCCACGGTGTCGTACTGGTAGTCATAGAGGCCGTACAGCACGCCCAGGCCGACGTCCTCGATGCCGGCCTGCATGGCCCGGTCATGGGCCTCGGTGTGGTACTCGTAGTTGCGCTTGGGACCGCCCTTGTGCACCGCCAGGTAGCTGGGCTTGTGGTAGGTCTCCTGGAACAGCACATAGGTGCCGATGGCGGCGTCCTTCAGGCGGCGGTAGTCCTCCACCGTGGTGGCGGCGATGTTGACGTTCACCCGGCGGATGGCGCCGTTCTCGAACTTGAGCGAGTAGATGGTCTTGATGCAGTCGATGATGTAGTCCAGCGGGCAGTTGACCGGATCCTCGCCCGCTTCCAGGGCCAGGCGCTTGTGCCCCAGCCGCTCCAGCACGCGCACTTCGGCTTCCAGCTGGCCGCTGTCCAGCTTGCGCCGGGGGATCTGGTTGTCGTGGTTGTAGCCGCAATAGGCACAGCGGTTGACGCAATAGTCCGAAAGGTAGAGCGGGGCGAACATGACGATGCGCCGGCCGTAGATATGCTCCTTGACCCTGCGGGCCAGGGCGAAGATCTCGCCGAGCACCATCGGGTCCTGGACCTGCAGCAGGATCGCCGCCTCCCGGTGGCCGAGCCCGCCGAAAGTCGCCGCCTTGTCCAGCAGCGCCCGGACCAGGGCCGGATCGCCCGCCTGCGCCCGGGCCTGGGCCAGGGTTTCGACGATCTCTTCGTGGTTGATGAAAGAGCCGGCTTCCAGGGATTTGCGATCGTAGGTGGCCATCTTATTCCTCCATAATGGGATCCCTGGGGACCGCCTGGCCCTCCCGAGACAAGGCCGTCTTCACTGAGATGTTGGGTACCCGCCCCAGGTGCCCGGTGAGGGCGCTGATATCGTCCTGGCTGCCGTCGACGATCAGCGAGATGACCGCCAGGCCGCGTTCCCGGTACGGGATCCCCATGCGGCCGACGATGATCCGGGCGTATTCATGGAGAATCGCGTTGATCTCGGCCGCGGCGGATGGATCTTCCACGACGATCCCCACGACCCCCAGGCGCTTGTGCATTCGAACCCTCCCCACCCCTGCCTGGTCTCCTCGCTTGATAGGGGAGCGCGCAGCCTGATGGCGGGATTCTGCCTTGCGCTGCTTCCCGCTCGGGTATGAGGCTTCGCGGTCAGAGCAATTCAGGATAAGCCCATCAGGTTTGTAACCCTATGTCCCAAGTCACAATCGGAGGGTCTTTACATCCAGCAGCGAACAGATCAAGGTGGTTTGTCATGCATCTTACAAGCATCACCCACCGGAAACAGTTATTTGAACTGGCGACCCGCTGGTTTGCGGATGCACCCCATCCGGAGGACGGCCGGTTCCTGACCCAGGTCTTCACTTACGAAAATCTCATCACGGCGGGCATGGTCCGGACCCTGCTGACCGGCATCAAGGACGCGGTCCACCCCGAGCCGATCCGGCTGCTGCGGCTGCGCTCCAAGGACGAGCTGCGCGACGCCATCGTCGAGGCCTGCCAGGACCCGAGCCCCCGGGAGGCGGAACTGTTCAGGCAGTACCGGCAGCGCCCGGAGGAATTCTTTCCCGGCACGCCCTCGGATGTGGTGCTCGGCCTGCGGGCGGACGGTTCCATCCTGGGCATGACCCGGGTCAAGCGGCTGCGGCGGATCGCCGAAAAGGGCTCCCGGCGGGTGGCCGACAAGCTGGCCGGGGCGATCAACGACCGGGCCACGGCGGTGGCCATGCGCCGGGCCGAAACCTACGGCATCCCCCTGCGCCAGCTGCTTTCCAGCAAGACCGAGATGGCCGAGGACTTCGCCCAGGCCGAGCGCATCGTTTCGCGCACCTTCCGGGACGGCGTGGTGGTGTTCCAGCCGGAGGATCTGCGCATCGACGACGGGATCGGCTTCAAGTTCGTGGGCAGCGCCGAGGAGATGGCCTCCATCGAAGAGGCGATCCGCAACCACCCGGCCGTGTGTGGGGTCCAGCGGGAGGAGCACCACGGTCTCTACAACGATATCAACCTGCTGGTGGACCTGGATTTGCCCAGCCCCGGACAGATCATCGACCAGGAGCGGGCGCGCGACTGGACCGGCCTGTGCGGCCGCGGCCTCAGCGCGGCGGAACTGGCCCAGGGCTTCCCCGACTACGTGGTGGGCGGCGAGCCCACCTTCCGCGCCGAAGTGATCCTGACCACCCGGGCCGACCTGGTGGAAAGCGAGTTCGGCAGCGCCATCCACGAGGCCCGGATCATCGAGCAGCGCCAAGGCACCCCCTACTCCGGGCGGATCGCCAGCAACGCCTCCTTCATCATTACCTACATGCTCATGCTGGCACTCTCCCCGACCATCGATGCCGCCGAGGTGCCGGTGAAGATGTGGGGCCGCTACCTGCCCGACGTGTATTCCGTGGCCATCTGGAAGCTGTTCGGGATCACCCTGGGCCGGGACCAGGTGGATTCGCTGGTGCCCTGGAGCGCCGCGCTGCAGATCTGAAGCCCGGCCCGGGCGCTCGATCTGACCCCGATGCCCCGGTGCTAATATGCACCATGGAAACTGTCGCGGGAGTTGCAATGAACACCACGGACGCCGGCCCCCTCCTCACCTGTGCCGAATTGGCGGAACGCCTGGGCGGAACGCTGGTGAACTGCCCGGGGGACCGGACCATCAAGGAAGTGCGGCCGGTGGAGGATGCCGAGGCGGGCTCCCTCAGCTTCCTGGCCAACCCCAAGTATCGCGCCAAGGCCCTGGAGAGCCGGGCGGGGGTCATCCTGGTGGACGCCAGGTCCGGCCTCGGCGACCGGCCCCAGCTGGTGATGGCCAACCCCTACTGGGGGTTCGCCCAGGCCATCGGCTGGCTGCACCCCGAACCCGCCCCCGAGTGGTCGGGCCAGCCGGTGCACCCCAGCGCCCGGATCGGCGCAGGCTGCCACCTGGCCCCCGGCGTCAGCGTCGGTGCCCGGACGGTGCTCGGCGCCGGCTGCCGGCTGCATCCCGGGGTGCACATCGCCGAGGACTGCGTGCTGGGCGAAGGCTGCGAGCTGTTCCCGGGGGTGGTGCTGTACCGCCGGACCCGCCTGGGCCAGCGGGTGCGCCTGCACGGCAACGCGGTGCTGGGCTCGGACGGCTACGGCTACGTGCTGGTCGCCGGCCGGCAGGAAAAGATCCCCCAGGCCGGCTGGGTGGAGGTGGGCGACGACGTGGAGATCGGCGCCTGCACCACCGTGGACCGCGGGGTGCTCGGCCCCACCCGGATCCAGGCCGGGACCAAGATCGACAACCAGTGCCAGATCGCCCACAACGTGCAGATCGGCCAGCACTGCCTGATCGTCTCCCAGACCGGGATCTCCGGCAGCACCACCCTGGGCGACTACGTGACCCTGGCCGGCAAGGTGGGCACCGCCGGGCACATCCACATCGGCAGCCGCACCACGGTTTCGGGCAACTCCATGCTGGGCAAGGACATCCCCGATGGCAGTTTCGTCTCCGGCTACCTGGCCCGGCCGCACCGGCAGTGGCTGGAATGCCAGGCCGCGCTGAACCGCCTGCCGGGCATCCTGAAAGCCCTCAAAGCCAAAATCGATTGATGCTGCACCGACTGCTCTACGCCGACTGGGAAAGCCCGCCCGAGGCCATGGCCTTCGAGGCGCCCCTCGATGAACTGCTGGACCGGATCCAGGCCCTTCTGCCGGGAATTCTCGCCGGCCAGGAGGCGGCCCTGGCCGATCCGGCTTCGGCGCCGCCGGACTACTGGGACGCTTGCCTGTCCCTCTACCTGCTGACCCCGGCCATGGTGAACGTCGCCCTGAACTACAAGATCTGCGTGGAGCAGGGGCTGCCGCTGCATCCCTCCCACTACTTCGAGGTGAGCGAGCGGACCCGCTTCAAGAAGCATTACCCGGCCGCCATGGTGGCCACGGTCAACGACCGGTTCCTGGCCTCCATCGCCGCCGCCCGGGCGATCTATGCCCTGGAACCCCGGTGCCCGGAGATCCTGGAAACCTTCCGCCGGGAACTGCCGCTGATCCTGCAAGGATTCATCTACGCCAGCATGAAAGATAAATACACCTGGCGCGCCTCGAATCCCCGGTGGATCGCCAGCCTCGCGAGCCAGGTGGGAAAAGCCATGGAACCGGCCATCATCGTCGGCGCGGCCCACGGGTCCATCATGTCCGGGCTGGTGTTCGCCAACCTGCTGGGGGCGCCCCTCTACTTCATCCGGTTCTCCATGTTCAAGCGCAACGACACGGCGCCGATCATCTCCGGCAGCGACCTGGCCTTCCTGCGCCAGTACCGGGCCGGGCCGGCGCTGCTGTTCGACGAGGACGTGGCCAAGGGGACGACCCTCACCGGGTTCCGGACGGCGCTGCAGCCCCTGTTCGAGCGCTCCAGCACCGCCAGTGTGCTGCGCCATTCGCTTTCGCCATGCTCGCCGGATTTCACGGGGCACGCCTGGAATGACTGAAAAGGAAGCCGCCCATGAGTGACGCCATCGATTTCAACGAGGTTCTCGTTCCGGCCGATCCCGGGCTGTTCTACCGGCGGGACGATATCAACGATCCGCGCATGGGGGAGCGGGCGCTGCGCGGGGCCGGGGCGCTGGCGGGCGCCGAGGTGGCGCTGATCGGCTGTCCCCAGGATGAGGGGGTGCGGCGCAACCGGGGCCGTGCCGGCGCGGCCCAGGGGCCGGCGGAAATCCGCCGGGCGCTCTACCGCTACCCGGTCTCCGAGGCCCACGCCGGCCTGCGCCTGGTGGACCTGGGCGACCTCCGCCGGTTCGCCACCCTGGAGCAGACCCACGATGCCCTGCACGCTCTGGTGCGGCACTGCCTTCGCCAGGGGCTGAAGGTGGTGGTGCTGGGCGGCGGCAACGACATCTCCTATCCGGACTGCTCGGCCCTGGCCGCCGAGGTGCCGTCCCTGCTCGCCTTCAACATCGACCGCCACCTGGACGTGCGCGCCGATCCGGTGCGCAACAGCGGCACGCCCTACCGGCAGCTTCTGGAAGAGGGCTGCATCCAGCCCGGGGCGTTCCACGAGGTGGGGATCAATTCCTTCGCCAACTCCCTGGCCTACCGCCGCTACGTGGAGGCGCTCGGGGTGGGCGTGCACTATCTGGCCGAGCTGCGCGAGCGCGGCGTGGGCGCCACGGTGCAGGGAATCGTCGACGCCAGCGCCGCCGCCGGGATCTTCTTCGGCTTCGACATGGACGTGGTGGCGGCCGCCGAGGCGCCCGGGGTCAGCGATCCCAGCCCCATGGGGCTCACCGCGAAGGAGGTCTGCGAGATCGCCGACGTGGCGGCGCGGGATCCGCGCACGCGGGTGGTGGAGATCAGCGAATTGAACCCGGTCTACGACCGGGACGGCATCACCGCCAAGCTGGCCGCCAACCTGATCATGCGGGCGCTGGCGCGGTAGCCTTTACAGCACCCCCGGGTGGTACGGCACGAAATGGGGGTCCCACTGGGCCTTGGCGATGGTCTTGGCCAGCTGGGCATCGTCCAGCAGGCGGCCCAGGCCGGAGTCCCGGGCTTCCTTGGCCACGGCCAGGGCCACGGCGGCGGAAACCTCGCGGATGCGCTCCATCTCCGGCAGCATCAGCCCCATGGCCTCCTGCTCGGGGGTCACCATGGCGCTGATGGCCCGGCTCGCGGCCAGCAGCATGGCGTCGGTGACCTTGGTGGCCTTGCTCACCAGGGCACCCAGGCCCACCCCGGGGAAGACATACATATTGTTGCACTGGGATGACATGAGCGTCCTGCCCTGCCAGGGGTAGGGCGGGAAAGGGCTGCCGGTGGCGACGATGCCTTGGCCGTTGGTGGCCTGCCACACCTGATCGGGGGTGCATTCGCACTTGGAGGTGGGGTTGGAGAGGGCGAGCACCACCGGACGGTCGGTGCAGCGGCCCACTTCGGTGAGGATCGCTTCGCTGAACAGCCCGGTCTGGGCGGTGACCCCGATCAGCACGGTGGGATGGGCGTTGTGCACCACGTCCTCCATGCTGATCCGGTCGGGGCGGGCCAGCTTCCAGCCGGCCAGGGCGGCCCGGCGCTGGGCCAGGGGCTGCTGGTTGCCTTCCAGGAGCGGATCGTCCTCCACCAGGAGACCCTGCATGTCGACGGCGAACACCAGGGCCCGGGCCTGTTCGGCCGAAAGCCCTTCCGCCTTCAGCTCCGTCAGGATGTTCAGGGCGATGCCGGTGCCGGCCTGGCCCATGCCTACGATCATGTAGCGCTGGTCCTGGAAGCGGCTGCGCTTGATGCGCATGGCGGTCATCAGGGCGCCGAGCGCGGTGGTGCCGGTGCCCTGGATGTCGTCGTTGAAGGAGAGGATCCGGTCCCGGTAGCGCTCCAGGATCTTGAAGGCGGTCTGCTTGCCGAAGTCTTCCCACTGCAGGAGGGCGTCCGGGAAATTGCGCTTCACGCCCAGGACGAATTTCTCGACGAGTTCCTCGTAGGCTTCGCCGCGGATGCGCGGATGCCGGCAGCCCAGGTAGAGCGGGTCATCCAGCAGGCGCTGGTTGTTGGTGCCCACGTCCAGGCAGATCGGCAGGCACACGTGCGGGTGCAGCCCGCCGGCGGCCACGTACAGGCTGACCTTGCCCACGGGGATGCCCATCCCGTCCGAGCCCAGGTCGCCCAGGCCAAGGATGCGCTCGCCGTCGGTCACCACGATCAGGTTCACCTGGGGCAGGTTGATGCCCTGGAAGATCCGGTCGATGCTGTCGATGTTCCCGGGGGTGATGTAGACCCCGCGGAACCGGCGCAGGATGGCGCTCATCTGCTGGCAGGCCTGGCCCACCGTGGGGGTGTAGACGATCGGGACCATCTCCTTGAGGTGATCCACCACCAGCCGGTAGAAGATCACTTCGCTGCGGTCCTGGAGGCCGATCAGGTAGATGTACTTGTCCAGGTCGTCGGGCTTGCGGAGAAAGGCGTCGTAGGCGCGTTCCGCCTGCAGTTCCATGGGTGAGATGGCCGAGCGCACCAGTCCTTCCAGGCCCAGGGTGACGCGCTCCTCGCTGGACCAGCCGGAGGCCTTGTTCAGGTGCGGGTCGTTCAGCAGCTGGCGCCCCCGAAGGTAGACGTCATAGTATTCCTCCCCGGTAAGGGGGTCGATCTTGAAGGCGAAGGTTTTCAATCCGTTATCCTCTTGGTTCCAGGCGCTCGCGGGAGACGCGACTCCTTTCCAATTTAAGGCTTTGAGGTCTTAAATCTATTGTTTTTTTCCACATCGGGAGCGAATCAGCCGCCGGCGCCGGCGGCTGATTGCAGGAGGCGCTTCCTGGCGCACCGGCAGGTTCTCATGCCGTAGAAAAGAAGTTGTGAAATGGCGGGAATGAAGCAAACGGCGCTGGTTTTTTCCATGGGCTGGATTTGGCTATAGTGAACCAGTTGACTCAACAATTATCGTGCTTTTTATCACGAATCGATGGTTTTACCGACGGAAAGAGTTAAGATTTAAAGATCGATTAGTGCTAAATACCTGAGCCTTCTGCAGGCCTGCCCAGGTAATCTTCCTTTGGAGAATCGCATGAACGCAGGGCTTCTGTTCGGCTCGGCTCGCCGTATGCGCGGCGGCGTGCGGCCGTGCCCGGACCGCCGGGCGGGTGCCTAGATGCGCACCCGGATCGGCACGCGCCTCATGCTGGGAGCCGGCCTGGTGACCTCGCTGGTCATCGGGGTGATGACCATCGTGGTGATGCGCTCGCACACCGACCAGCTGCTGTTCGAGCTGACCCAGAGCGCCAACCAGGTCAGCGAGACGATCAAGAGCAGCACGCACTACGACATGCTGGAAAACCGGCGGGACGATCTGCACCGGCAGATCCGCAACATCGGCGACCTCAAGCAGCAGGGCATCCAGAAGGTGCGACTGTTCAACAAGGAAGGCCAGATCATGTTCTCCTCCAGCCACGAGGAGATCGGCACGGCCCTGGACAAGCGCGGCGAGGCTTGCTACATGTGCCACGCCGAAGGGCGGCCGCTGGAGAAGCTGGACATCCAGAAGCGCTCGCGGATCTACCGGGCCGCGGACGGTTCGCGCATCCTCGGCATCATCAATCCGATCCCCAACGAAGCGTCCTGCTGGACCGCCGACTGCCACGCCCACAGCCAGCAGCAGAAGATCCTCGGGGTGCTGGACGTGAACCTGTCCATGGTCCAGGCCGACCAGCAGATCGCCAGCAGCCGCAAGGTCCTGCTGGGCCTGGCCGCCCTGGCCATCCTCGCCAGCAGCCTGATCATCTGGTGGCTCAACCGGCGCCTGGTGCTGCGCCCGGTGGCGGAGCTGCTGGAGGGCACCCGGCGGGTGGCGGCGGGCGACCTGGCCACCACCACCCCGGTGACCTCCAACGATGAGCTGGGGGACCTGGCCAAGGCCTTCAACGCCATGACCCACCGCATCGCCGAAACCCAGCGCCAGCTCACCCAGGCCGACAAGCTCGCCTCCGTGGGCCGGCTCGCGGCGGGCGTGGCCCATGAGATCAACAACCCGCTCACCGGCGTGCTCACCTACGCCTCTCTGCTGGCCAAGCGCTACGGGGACGATGCCCAGACCGCCGCCGACCTCGAGGTCATCGTCCGGGAGACCAAGCGCTGCCGCGGCATCATCCGCGAGCTGCTGGATTTCGCCCGGCCCACGCCGCCGGCGCGCAAGCCCACCGACGTCAATGAAGTGGTCCGGCGCTCGCTGGCGGTGGTGATGAACCAGCTCAGCATGAACCACGTGGACCTGGCCCTGGACCTGGCGGCGGATCTGCCCGAGGCGTTCGCCGAGGGCAACCAGATCCAGCAGGTGGTGGTGAACCTCCTGCTCAACGCCGCCGACGCCATCGGCCCGGACGGCGGCCGCATCCACATCGTCACGGAAACGGTCCGGCTCCAGGCCAAGGGCCATTCGGTGATCCGCCGGGCGGTTTGCCCCAAAGGCCACGACCTGATGGACCCGTCAGTGCCGATCGGCGGCCTGGCCAGCATCCGGGTCCTGGTGGGTGTGGCCGGCCTGGAATTGAACCTCAACCTGGATCCGGTCTACGGCCGGTTCCACGATCTGGGCCGGGAAGGCATCGCCGCGGGCACCCTGGCGAGCTACGCCTGTCCCGTCTGCCGGCGCACCCTGCAGGATCCCGAGCGGCTTTGCGAGGTCTGCGGCGCGCCGATGATCACGGTGCTGGCCGGCGAGGACGACCCGGTCTACGAATGCAGCCGCCAGGGCTGCCGCACCTCGGTCTGGCCCTCCCGGGACAAGGCCGGCACCAAGAGCATGGTGCAGCTCAAGGTGGAGGACAGCGGGTGCGGGATCAGCAGCGAGGACATGGCGCACATCTTCGAGCCGTTCTTCAGCAACAAAGGCAACCGGGGGACGGGTCTGGGCCTGGCCGTCACCTGGGGCATCATCGAGGGCCACGATGGCACCATCGACGTGCAGAGCGAAGTGGGGGGAGGAACCCGCTTCACCGTCCGGCTGCCCCTGGCGCCCTCGACCCGCAGCGGCCCCGCTCCCTCCTAAGCCTGTCATCCAGCACCCTTTTTCTTGGAGACCTCCCATGACCGTCCTGTTCGTCATCATCATGCTGCTCGCCTTCGTCGGGATCGACTATCTCGTGCGCAAGGTCAACGCCAGCCACCAGCAGAAGCGTGACCGCCTGGAGCGCGAGGCGATCCTGAAGGTCCAGGTCCGGCTCGAGTTCAACGACGAGGCCAAGAGCCTCAAGCGGGTCGAGGTGCCCAGCCCCAAGGCGCGCATCCTGGCCGTGGACGACGAGGCCGTGGTGCTGGATTCGTTCCGGCGCATCCTGGTGCTGGAAGGCTACAACATCGACACCGTGCAGACCGGGCCGGAAGCCCTCAGCCTGGTGCGGCGCAACGACTACGACTTCGTCTTCACCGACCTGAAGATGCCCGACATGGACGGCGTGGAAGTGGTCAAGGCGGTCAAGCACCTCCGGCCGGACGTGGACATGGTGGTGATCACCGGCTACGGCACCATCGAGACCGCCGTCGAGACCATGCAGAGCGGCGCCTGCGAATACGTGCAGAAGCCGTTCAGCGCCGATGAGCTGGCGGCCTTCATCAACAAGCTGCTGGTCAAGCGCCAGGCCCGGCTCGCCGCCCTGCGCCAGCCCACCGTCCGGATCGTCTCCCCCAGCCAGGCCGAAGACACCCCCAGCAACGAATTCTGCATCCCCGGCGGCTCGTTCATCGCGCCCGGCCACACCTGGGTCCGGATCGAGCCGGACGGCCACGTGCGCATCGGCGTCGACGATTTCGCCAACAAGGCCATGGGCGCCATCAGCGCCGTGCAGCTGCCCAAGCCCGGCACCGAGATCCGCTGCGGCGAGCCGCTGTTCTCCTGCCAGCGCGGCGGAGAAACGATCAGCTTCTCCGCTCCGGTGAGCGGCCGGGTGCAGGATCTCAACGCCGGCCTGCAGGCCGAACCCGCCCGGATCACCACCAGCCCCTACAAGGACGGCTGGGTCTGCCGGATCGAACCCAGCAACCTGACCGCGGAACTCGGTGGCCTGAAGATCGGCCGGCCGGCGGCGGAATGGTATGGCGAGGAGATCACCCGGCTCCAGGCCGGAAAGGCCGGCCAGGACCCGACCCAGCCCCTGCCCTGGACCCTTCTGCAGAACTTCTTTGCCCAGGAGGTTTGCAGCAAGTAGCTGCGCTTCTCAGGTTTCGCCCGCGGCGCCGGATACGGAGCCGTTGAATACGGCCCTAGTCTGGAGTAATCGATGGCTCAAATCCAAAAAGCACTGTTGATCGACATCTCGATGTGCATCGGCTGCAATGCCTGCCAGGACGGCTGCAAGGTCGCCAACAACTTGCCGGCGGGCGAAGAGAAGCGCCTTTCGCCCACCGCCTTCACGGCGCTTGAGGAACATGACGGCAGGTGGGCGCGCCGGCTCTGCCAGCACTGCGAGGAACCCACCTGCGTGTCGGTCTGCCCGGTGGGCGCCTTCAAGAAGACCGCGGCCGGTCCGGTGCTGTACGACGCCGAGAAGTGCATCGGCTGCCGCTACTGCATGCAGGCCTGCCCGTTCCGCGTGCCCCGCTACGAATGGAAGAGCACCCACCCGCGGGTGCGCAAATGCATCTTCTGCTCCGAACGCCTGGCCAAGGGCATGCAGACGGCCTGCGCCGAAGCCTGCCCCACCGGCGCGACCAAGTTCGGCGACCGCGATGCGCTCCTGCAGGAAGCCGCCCACCGCATCACCGCCGAACCCGGCAAGTACGTCACCAAGATCTTCGGCCAGGAGGACGTGGGCGGCACCTCGGTGTTCTACATCAGCCCGGTGCCGTTCGAGCAGATGGGCTTCGACAACCGGCTGGGCAATACGCCCATGCCGGTGCTGACCATGAGCGCCATGTCGAAGATCCCCAACGTCGTCACCGTGGGTGCCGTCATGCTCGGCGGGGTCTGGTGGATCACCAACCGGCGCGAAGAGGTGAAGAAGCACGAAGGATCCCAGAAACCGGGCTCGACCCACCAGAATCAGGATCACCAATGAGCAAATTCACCTTCCCCCGAATCACCTTCTGGCGCGCGATCGCCACGCTGCTCATCACCACCGGCGTCATCGCCGCCATCCTCAGGTTCACCCTCGGCCTGGGCGCCACCACCAACCTCAGTGACGAGTTCCCCTGGGGTCTGTGGATCGGCTTCGACTTCCTCGGCATCGGCCTGGCCGCGGCCGGCTTCACCATCGTCGCCGCCGTCCACCTGTTCCACGCCCATGACTATGAGCCGATCGTGCGGCCGGCGATCCTCACCGCCTTCATCGGCTATTCGCTGGTGGTGCTGGTGCTGGTCATCGACCTGGGGCGGCCCGACCACTTCTGGCATCCCCTGGTCATGTGGAACCCGCATTCGGTGATGTTCGAGATCACCTGGTGCGTCATCCTCTACACCACCGTGCTGTCCCTGGAGTTCGCCCCGATCGTGCTCGAGAAGTTCAACATGCACCGGCCGATCCAGTGGCTCCACACCTGCTCGCTGCCGTTCATGATCCTCGGCGTGCTGCTCTCCACCCTGCACCAGTCCTCGTTCGGCTCGCTCTACCTGTGCGTGCCGAACCGGCTGCACCCGCTCTGGTACTCGCCGCTCCTGCCGGTGCTGTTCTTCGTCTCCTGCATCGCCTCGGGCATCTCCATGATCATCCTGGAGACCCTCATCCTGTCGCGCAACGGGCGCACCCTGCTGCCGCCCGCCCTGCGCGCCAACCTGGCCAAGATCACCGCCGTGGCG
The DNA here is from genome assembly GCA_964627225.1 of uncultured Mesoterricola sp. Classification (GTDB taxonomy): domain Bacteria; phylum Acidobacteriota; class Holophagae; order Holophagales; family Holophagaceae; genus Mesoterricola. Next base: position 108,989 of record CAZVHQ010000006.1, on the reverse strand, counting down.
CTGGCCATCTACCTGGTGATCCGCTTCCAGGATCTGCTCGGCCGGGGCGGCGCGCGCTACCTGGCCCAGTGGAACTACCACAGCATCGCCTTCTACTTCGAGATCGTGGTCGGCTTCGTGGTGCCGCTGGTGCTGCTCATGTCGTCCCGGGTGCGCAATTCCCGGCGCGGGCTGTTCAGCGCCTGCCTCATGGTGCTGGCCGGCTTCGCCGCCAACCGCATGAACACGGCGATCACCGGCCTGGAAAGCTGGCCGACCCGGACCTACTTCCCGTCGCTGATCGAGATCCTCATCATGCTCGGCATCGCCGCGATCGGCTTCAGCGCGTTCTCGCTGATCTCCGGCTACCTGCCCATCTTCGAAGAGGAGCCCGAGCCGCCCCGGGTCTCCGATGAACCCTGGCTCCAGAACACTCCGCCCGCCGGCGCCTGAAACCATCGACACCCTTGAATCTCCGGTGGCCCCATGGGTCACCGGAGATTCAAGTTGTATCGCGCCCAGGCGCCCGTGCGGATAATGGAGCCCGAAGGGAAGACACCATGCGCCCAGACCAGCCCCCGGCGGACCACGACGACCTCGATCCCAGCGACTGGCCGGCCACCCGGGCCCAGGCGCACCGGATGCTGGACGACCTGCTGGACCACCTGCAGGGCGTCCGCGAGCGCCCGGTATGGCGGCCGATCCCGGACGCGGTGCGCGGCGGGGTGCGCCAGCCGCTGCCGCGGCGGCCCACGCCCCTGGCGGAGGTGCACGAGGAGTTCCTCCGGCTGGTGCTGCCCTACGGCACCGGCAACACCCATCCCGGTTTCATGGGCTGGGTGCATGGCGGTGGCTCGGTGGCGGGGATGCTGGGGGAGATGCTGGCGGCCGGGCTGAATGCCAACCTGGGCGGGCGCGACCACATGCCGATCGAGGTGGAACGGCAGATCCTGCGCTGGCTGGGGCCGCTGTTCGGCATGCCCGAAGACGCCGGGGGCCTGTTCGTCACCGGCTCCTCCATGGCCAACTTCATGGCCATCCTGGTGGCCCGCACCGGCGCCCTGGGGCCGGAGGTCCGCCTCCGCGGGCTGGCCGGCGCGCCCCTGGTGGCCTACGCTTCGGCGGCGGTGCACGGCTGCGTCCGCCGGGGCATGGAGATGTCCGGGCTGGGCGGCGACGCCCTGCGGGCCATCCCGGTGGACCGGGACTGGCGCATGGACCTGGCTCAGCTCGGCGCGGCCATCCGCGCCGACCGCGCGGCGGGCCTGCGGCCCTTCCTGGTGGTGGGCACGGCCGGGACCGTGGACACCGGCGCGATCGATCCGCTCGAGCAGATCGCCGCCATCGCCCGGGCGGAAGGGCTCTGGTTCCACGTGGACGGAGCCTACGGCGCGCTGGCCCGGTTCGCGCCCAGCCTGGCGCCGCGGCTGGCGGGGATCGAACGGGCCGATTCCCTGGCGCTGGATTTCCACAAATGGGGCCAGGTGCCCTACGACGCGGGCTACCTAATGGTGCGGGACGGCGCCCTGCAGCAGCGCACCTTCGCCGCGCCGGCGGTCTACCTGGGCCGCGCGGAACGCGGCCTGGCGGCGGGCTCGCCCTGGCCCTGCGATTTCGGCCCGGACCTGTCGCGCGGCTTCCGCGCCCTGAAGGCCTGGTTCACCCTGAAGGTCTACGGGACCGACCACCTGGGCGCGATCATCGAACAGACCTGTGTCCTGGCCCAGTACCTGAAGGCCCGGGTGGAGGCCAGTCCGGAGCTGGAGCTGATGGCTCCGGTCAACCTCAACATCGTCTGCTTCCGCATCCGGGGCGCGGATCCCGACCGCCTCAACCGGCGGGTGGTCGAAGAGCTGCAGGTGGCCGGGCTTTGCGCGCCTTCCACCACCACGCTGAACGGCCACCTGGTGATCCGCGCCGCCATCGTCAACCACCGCACCCAGCCCAGGGACATCGACACGCTGATCGAAGCGGCCCTTGAGACGGCATCTCATTTGTTGAAACAATAATGGTTGATTAAGCTTGGTGTGGGAGATTGCGCCATGCCAAGACTTTCCGACCCCTTTCAAGTGAAGGCCCTCCATCTGTCGAACCGCCTGGTGATGGCCCCCATGGTGACCGGGCTGGCCAAGGACCATGCCCCCGGCGACGCCCAGATCGCCTGGTACCAGGAGCACGCCCGGGGCGGCGTGGGCCTGGTGGTGGTGGAATCCTGCGCCATCGCCGAGGACGCCATGATCATGCCCAACCTGCTCGGCCTGTGGGACGATGCCCAGGTGCCCGGCATGGCCCGGCTGGCCCAGGCCATCCACGCCGAGGGCGTGCCTGCGGTGATCCAGCTGGTCCACGGCGGCGCCCGCACCTTCCGCACGGACTTCAACCGGGAGCTGGTCGGCGCTTCGCCGGTGGCGCTGCTGCCGGGACCCCCGCCCCGGGCGCTGACCGAGGCCGAACTGCTGGGCGTCATCGAGGGCTTCGCCCAGGCCGCGCGCCGGGCCAAGGAAGCCGGCTTCGACGGGGTGGAGGTCCATGCCGCCCACTACTACCTGCTCTCCCAGTTCCTGTCGCCGTACAGCAACCGCCGCACCGACCGCTGGGGCATTGACCGGGCCGGGCGTTCCCGGCTGGCGGTGGAAGGGGTGCGCGCCGTGCGCCGGGCCGTGGGCCCGGACTTCACGATCTTCTGCCGGCTGCATTCGGTGGAATATCTGGAAGGCGGCGTGACCACCGAGGATGCGATCTTCTACGCCCAGGCCCTGGAAGCGGCGGGGGTGGACCTGCTGGACCTGTCGGGCATCGGCCAGTCCTCCATGGGCGAATGGCAGGGCCAGCCGTTCCTCAACTCCAGCTCGGTGCTGCCCAAGGACATCGCCGGCGGAGCGTTCGCGCCTTCGGCCGGGCGCATTCGCGCGGCGGTGGGCATTCCGGTCATCACCGTGGGCAAGCTGGCGGAGCCGGGCGTGGCCCAGGCGGTGCTGGACCGCGGCCAGGCGGACCTGGTGGCGCTGGCCCGCCCCCTGATCGCCGATCCCCTGGCCGGCGCGAAACTGCTGGCCGGGCGGGACGCGGACATCCAGCGCTGCCGGGAATGCCTGGCCTGTTTCGCAGCCATCCGCAAGGGGCCGATCAAGTGCTCGGTGAACGCGGCGGTCTGAACGCCGCCCGGACGTGATCGAAGTCACGCTCCGGAAGCCCTCGTCTTAAAGCGCGGCGCGTGGGGTACTGCCCTATCAACCGATACAGTTACAACGCATTGTGCCACACATCCGGGCGGCCCTGGACCGGGCAATTTTGTCTTTCCAATTAAAACAATTTGGTTGATAATTCACCAAACAATAGCCCGACCGGGGTGGCTGCTACTCTGGATTTCATTCTAATCAAGCTTTTCCGAGCACCGTGTCCAAGGTGTGGAAGCGTCTCCAAGAGCTCCCCATTCCTTGGACATGTCATTTCCTTTCAACGGCAGTACTCAGGAGGCATCATGAAATTGTCCCTCGTGTCGGCGTTCGTCGCCGTCGCTCTCGCAGGAAGCTTCTTGGCGTGCGACAAGAATGCCAAGGAGATCAAGATCGGCGGCGTAGGCCCCCTCACGGGAGAGGCCGCCACCTTCGGTGCCTCCACCAAGAACGGCTATGACATGGCAGTTGCGGAATGGAATGCCAAGGGCGGCGTGCTGGGCAAGCAGGTCAAGATGACGTTCGCCGATGACAAGGGTGATCCCGCGGAGGGCGCCACCGTCTTCACCAAGCTGATCGAGCAGGACAAGTCGGTGGCCATCGTCGGCACCGTGATGTCCAAGGTGTCCCTGGCCGGCGCGCCGATCTGCCAGAACGCCAAGATCCCCATGATGGCCACCTCCTCGACCAACCCCAAGGTCACCCTGGTCGGCGACTACATCTTCCGCACCTGCTTCATCGATCCGTTCCAGGGCACCGTCGGCGCCGTGTTCGCCTTCAACGACCTGAAGGCCAAGAAGGCCGCCTGCCTGTTCGACGTGGGCAACGACTACACCAAGGGCCTTTCGGAATTCTTCAAGGCCAAGTTCACCGCCCTGGGCGGCCAGGTCGTGGGCTATGAAGGCCACGCCACCGGCACCACCGACTTCAAGGCCCAGCTGACCAAGGTCCTGGCCGCCAGCCCGGACGTGCTCTACGTGTCCGACTACTACAACGACGTGGCCCTGATCGCCAAGCAGGCCCGCGAACTGGGCTTCAAGGGCCCCCTGCTCGGCGGCGACGGCTGGGATTCCCCCAAGCTCATGGAAGTCGGCGGTTCTGCCGTTGAAGGCTGCTTCTTCACCAACCACTACTCCCAGGACGACACCGCGCCCATGGTGCAGGCCTTCGTGAAGAGCTACAAGGCCAAGTACGGCGCCGATCCCGACGCCCTGGCGGCCCTGGGCTACGACGCCACCAACATCATGCTCGACGCCATCCAGCGCGCCGGCAAGACCGATGGCGCCGCGATCAAGGACGCCCTGGCCAAGACCGATCTCCAGACGGTCACGGGCCACGTCAAGTTCGACGGCGACCGCAACCCTGTGAAGTCCGCCGTCATTATCGAAATCAAGGGCGGCAAGCAGGTTTTCAAGACTACCGTCAACCCGTAAACTGCGGAATTCCAACATAAGAGGGGTGCCTTCCGGGGCACCCCCCTTTCCAAGAGAGGGGATACCCTATGGGTTCTATCTTCAGCTTCCAGCAGATCGTCAACGGCCTGCAACTGGGATCCATCTACGCGCTGATCGCGCTCGGCTACACGATGGTGTACGGCATCGTCCGACTGATCAACTTCGCGCATGGTGACTTCTTCATGGTGGGCGCCTACGCCGCCTACGGCGCCTTCTTCCTGTTCAACGCTTTCCTGCCCCAGGGCAGCTTGCTGGCCTTCGCCGTGCTCATCCTGGCCATGGCCGGGGGCGGAGCGGTCGCGCTCCTCTCCAACCAGTTCGCCTACAAGCCGCTGCGCTACAAGCCAAGGCTTTCCTCCCTGGTGACCGCCATCGGCGTCTCCATGCTGCTGGAATACCTGTTCTCCGCCACCCCGTTCATCGGGCCCTCGCCCCGGGGATTCCCGGAGCTGCTCAAGAAACACATGTTCACCATCGGCTCGGCCCAGGTCTCTAACTACGTGATGATCGATCTCTTCGTCGCAGCGGTGCTGATGATCGGCCTCACCCTGCTGATCAGGCGCACCCCCATGGGCAAGGCCATGCGCGCCGTGTCCGAGGACAAGGATGCCGCCAAGCTCATGGGCATCGATGTCGAGAAGGTCATCGCCTTCACCTTCCTGGTCGGCGGCAGTTTCGCCGGTGCGGCGGGCCTGCTGGCCGGTTTGACCTACCCGCGCATCCAGCCTTACATGGGCATCCTGCCTGGCCTCAAGGCGTTCATCGCGGCTGTGCTCGGAGGCATCGGCAACGTGCCTGGAGCTGTTCTGGGCGCCTTCATCATGGGCATCGCCGAAACCTGCGCCACCGCATACAACTCTCTCCTGGGTGAAGGCATCGCCTTCGTGATTCTTATCGTCGTCCTCCTCCTGAGGCCGAACGGCATTCTCGGCGAAAAGACCGCCGATAAGATTTAGGGGATACGGCATGGATAAACTCAAACTTCCCAAATTCTTGATCGCCGGGGCCATCTTCTATGTGGTAGTGCAGGCTCTGATCCTCACCGGCATCCTGAATGGCTATTTCGTGGTGATCATCAACCGCGCGCTCATCTTCGTCATCCTGGCGGCCACGCTCAACCTGATCAACGGCGTCGTGGGCCAGTTCTCCCTTGGGCACATGGGCTTCGCGGCGGTCGGGGCCTACGTCTCCGGCACCATCACCACCCTGATATTCAAGCTGAGCCCCCACGTCTTCACCGACAACCTGATCTTCATCGCCGCGATCATCCTCGGCGGCGTGGGCGCGGCGGTGGTGGGCTTCCTCATCGGCTTCCCGTCCTTGCGGCTCAAGGGCGACTACCTCGCCATCATGACCCTGGGCTTCGGTGAGATCATCCGCACCATCCTCAACAACATCGCCTACGTCGGCGGACCCCGGGGCCTGCTCGGCATCCCCAAGTTCTCCGGGTTCACCATCATCTTCGTGTTCACCTTCCTCACCATGGTGCTCCTGCGCAACCTGGTGCAGTCCTCCCACGGCCGGGCGATGCTTTCCATCCGTGACAACGAGCTCGCCTCCGAACTCGTCGGGGTCGACACCACCCGCTACAAGGTGCTCGGCTTCGTCATCGGCGCCTTCTTCGCCGGCATCGCCGGCGGCCTCCTGTGCCACCTGCTGCAGATCGCCCATCCCACCCAGTACGGCTTCTACGCTTCCAGCATCCTCCTCATCATGGTTTATGCGGGCGGCATGGGCTCCATGACCGGTTCCATCATCGCGGCCTTCAGCCTCACCTTCGCCACTGAAGGTCTGCGGGTGGGCATCGACTGGCTCCGGGACACGGTCGGCATCCCGATCGGCACCGAGTGGACCATGGTGATCTACGCCCTGCTCCTGATCTTCATCATGCTGTTCAAGACCGAAGGGTTCATGGGCATGCGCGAGTCCAAGATCCTCATCATTGAGGAGAAGCACGTATGAGCAATCCCAATCCTGTCCTTTCGATCCAGGGCATGTCCCATTATTTCGGCGGGCTCAAGGCGGTCTCCGATTTCTCCTACGATGTGCCCGAAGGGGTCATCTACGGCCTGATCGGTCCCAACGGCTCCGGCAAGACCACCACCTTCAACCTCGTCACCGGCATCTACACCCCGACCCAGGGCAAGATCCTGTTCGAGGGCGACGACATCGTCGGCATGAAGCCGTATAAGATCGTCCAGAAGGGCATCGCCCGGACCTTCCAGAACCTGCGCATCTTCAGCAACCTGACCGTGATCGACAACATCCGGGTGGCGCGCCACTTCACCACCAAGTCCGGCCTGTTCTCGTCCTTCCTGCGCCTGCCGAACTTCATGAAGGAGCAGGAGCTGGTCATGCACGAGACCATGGAGCTCATCAAGCTGATGCACCTGGAGCCCCGCGCCAACGACATTGCCAAGAACCTGCCCTACGGCGAACTGCGCCGGCTGGAAGTCGCCCGCGCCCTGGCCACCAAGCCCAAGCTCATCCTTCTGGACGAGCCCGCGGCAGGCATGAACCCCAAGGAGACCGAGGACCTCATGAACCTGGTCCGGCAGGTACGGGACGAGTTCAAGGTCACGATCTTCCTCATCGAGCACCATATGAAATTTGTCACCGGTATCTGCGAGCGCGTGAAGGTCATCGATTTCGGCGAGACCATCGCCGAAGGGAAACCCGAGGATGTGGTCAAGGATGTCAAGGTGCTCGAGGCCTACCTCGGGCGGAAGGCGGTCGTATGCTAACGGTCAGCAACCTCAAAGTCACCTACGGCCAAATTGCGGCCATCAGCGATGTCTCCTTTGAAGTGCCCGACGGCAAGATCGTCTGCCTGATCGGGGCCAACGGCGCCGGCAAGACCACGACCCTCCGGGCGGTGAGCGGCCTGGTGGAACCCACCTTCGGCAAAGTGGTCTTCAAGGGCCAGGACATCACCGGCGTCCCCGCCCATGAGCTGGTCGCCCGGGGCATCTCCCACGTGCCCGAAGGCCGGAAGATCTTTCCGACCCTCACGGTGCGCGAGAACCTCGAGATGGCCGGCTGGACCGTCAAGGACAAGACCATCGTCAAGCGGCGCATGGAGGAAGTCTTCGAGATGCTGCCGCGCATCAAGGAACGCATCGGCCAGTTGGGGGGAACCCTCTCCGGCGGCGAGCAGCAGATGCTCGCCGTGGGCCGCGCCATGGTCACCGGCGGGGACATCCTCCTGCTGGACGAGCCCAGCATGGGCTTGGCCCCGGTGCTGGTGGACGAGATCTTCGACAAGATCATCCAGATCAACAAGCGGGGCACCACGATCCTGCTGGTCGAGCAGAATGCCACCGAGGCGCTGGAGATCGCCGATTTCGCCTACGTCCTGGAAGTGGGTTACACCACCATCTCCGGGCCGGCCAAGGAAATCGCCGCCGATCCCCGGGTCCGGGAAGCCTACCTGGGCGTTTAAGTGTCGGTGAACAGAAAAACGGTGGAACGGAGATCCGTTCCACCGTTTTTTATTCGGCGCTGATGCCTACGGGTTGACGCTGGTCCGGAAGACCTGCTTGCCGCCCTTGATCTCGATGATGACGGCGGACTTCACGGGGTTGCGGTCGGAGTCGAACTTGACGTGCCCGGTGACGGTCTGCAGATCGGTGGCCTGCATGGCGGCCTTGATCTTGTCGCCGTCGGTGGTGCCGGCGCGCTTGATGGCGTCGAGCATGACGTTGGTGGCATCGTAGCCCAGGGCCGCCAGGGCGTCGGGAACGGCGCCGTACTTGGCCTTGTAGCTCGTCACGAAGGCCTGCACCAGCGGGCTGGTGTCGTCCTGGGAGTAGTGGTTGGTGAAGAAGCAGCCTTCAACAGCCGCGCCGCCGACTTCCACGAGCTTGGGGGAATCCCAGCCGTCGCCGCCGAGCAGGGGGCCCTTGAAGCCCAGTTCGCGGGCCTGCTTGGCGATCAGGGCCACGTCGTTGTAGTAGTCGGACACGTAGAGCACGTCCGGGCTGGCGGCCAGGACCTTGGTCAGCTGGGCCTTGAAGTCGGTGGTGCCGGTGGCGTGGCCTTCATAGCCCACGACCTGGCCGCCCAGGGCGGTGAACTTGGCCTTGAAAAATTCCGAAAGGCCCTTGGTGTAGTCGTTGCCCACGTCGAAGATGCAGGCGGCCTTCTTGGCCTTCAGGTCGTTGAAGGCGAACACGGCGCCGACGGTGCCCTGGAACGGATCGATGAAGCAGACCCGGTAGATGTAGTCGCCGACCTGGGTGACCTTGGGATTGGTCGAGGAGGTCGAGATCATGGGAATCTTGGCGTTCTGGCAGATCGGCGCGCCGGCCAGGGAGCACTTGGACATCACGGTGCCGACGATGGCCACCGACTTGTCCTGTTCGATCAGCTTGGTGAAGACGGTGGCCGCCTCGGCGGGATCGCCCTTGTCGTCGGCGAACGACATCTTGATCTGCTTGCCGTTGACGCCGCCCTTGGCGTTCCATTCGGCCAGGGCCATGTCCATGCCGTTGTGGGTGGAAGCGCCGAAGGTCGCGGCCTCGCCGGTGACCGGGCCCACGCCACCCAGCTTGATTTCCTTGGCACCCTTGTCGCAGGCGAGGAAAGCGCCGGCGACGAGGACGGCCATGGCCGCGGTGATTGCGTAATTCCTCATAATTCCTCCTCGGGAATAGGGATGGTTAGAAGGGGCTACTGCCCGGGCGCTCCAGGAGCCTGGGGTCAGCGGCAGGGATCTCAAATCCGACCACCCTGGCGGGAAGTCAAACAAGTTGTGACGAATGCAACTCTATTCTGGTTTCAGAGAATTTCATGTATTTGTAAATTGTCAAGGCCAAAGAATCTGGCCAATTGGCGGCTGGCGCGTCATTTTACCACCTTGATTCAATCAAACCGTGGCAAGCCGCCCGCGCTTCGATCTGTTGCCGGTTATGATCTGTTGTTTGGTTTACATGGCTTCGCGCTTGGCGATCAGGGCCTCCACCACGGTGGGGTCGGCCAGGGTGGTGGTGTCGCCCAGGTCGTGGTAGTTCTTCGCCGCGATGCTGCGCAGGATCCGGCGCATGATCTTGCCGGACCGGGTCTTGGGCAGGCCGGGGGCCACCAGGATCATGTCGGGGCTGGCGAACGGCCCGATGTGGTGGCGGACTTCATTCTTCAGCTCGCCGATGAGTTCCTGGTTCTCCTCCCACTCGGCGTTGAGGATGACGAAGGCGAAGATGCCCTGGCCCTTGATGTCGTGCGGGTAGCCGACCACGGCCGCCTCGGCGCAGGCCGGATGGGTGACCAGGGCGCTCTCCACTTCGGCGGTGCCCAGGCGGTGGCCGGAGACGTTGACCACGTCGTCGACCCGGCCGGTGATCCAGTAGTAGCCGTCCTCGTCCCGGCGGCAGCCGTCGCCGGTGATGTAGTAGCCGGGAAACGGGCGCAGGTAGGTGTCGACGAAGCGCTGGTGGTCGTTCTGGATGGTGCGGGCCATGCCCGGCCAGGGATGGCGGATGGCCAGGAGGCCCGAGACGCCGTTGCCGGGGACTTCCGCGCCCTTGTCGTCCAGCACCACCGGTTCGACGCCGAAGAACGGCAAGGTGGCCGAACCGGGCTTGAGCGGGGTGGCCCCGGGCAGGGGGCTGATGAGGATGCCGCCGGTCTCGGTCTGCCACCAGGTGTCCACCACCGGGCAGCGCCCCTCGCCGACCACGCTGTGGTACCAGCGCCAGGCTTCGGGGTTGATCGGCTCGCCCACGCTGCCCAGGATGCGCAGCGAGGAACGGTCATACGGCTTGACGAACTTGTCGCCCTCCCGGGCGATGGCCCGGATGGCCGTGGGCGCGGTGTAGAACTGGTTGATGCCCAGGCGCTGGACCATCTCCCAGTAGCGGCCGGCATCGGGGTAGGTGGGGATGCTTTCGAACAGCACCGTGGTGGCGCCGTTGCAGAGCGGCCCGTAGACCACGTAGGAGTGCCCGGTGATCCAGCCGATGTCGGCCACGCAGGCATAGATGTCGCCGGGCCGGTAGTCGAACACGTAGCGGTGGGTCAGGGCGGCGTGCAGGAGGTAGCCGCCGGTGGTGTGGGCCACGCCCTTGGGCTTGCCGGTGGAGCCGGAGGTGTAGAGCAGGAACAGGGTGTCTTCGCTGTCCATGTGCTCGATGGGGCAGTACGGGCGCTCGCCGTCCATGGCCGGGCGCAGCCAGACGTCGTGCTGGGGGTAGAACGGGATCTTGTTGCCGGTGCGCTGGGCGATGAACACGAACTTGACGGTGGGGCAGGCCATCACGGCCTCGTCCACGGTGCGCTTGAGCGGGATGATCTTGCCGCCCCGGAGGCCTTCGTCCGCGGTGATCACGGCTTTGCAGCGGGAATCGTTGATGCGGTCGCGCAGGCTCTCGGCGCTGAAGCCGGCGAAGACCACGTTGTGCACGGCGCCGATGCGGGCGCAGGCCAGCATGGCGTAGACCGCCTCCAGCATCATCGGCATGTAGATGGCGACCCGGTCGCCCTTCCTGATCCCATGGTGGCGCAGCACGTTGGCCAGCCGGCAGACCTCCCGCTGGAGCTCCCGGTAGTCCACCGTGCGGCCTTCGCCCGGGGTGTCGGATTCCCAGATCAGCGCCACCTGGTCGCCCTGGGTGGCCACGTGCCGGTCCACGCAGTTGTGGCAGGCGTTGAGCCGGCCGTTCAGGAACCACTGGACCTGGCCCCACTCCCAGTCGAATTCGCGCACCCGGCCGAAGGGGTGGAACCAGTCCAGCTCCGCGCTGGCCTGCTCGCCCCAGAAGGCCTCCGGCTCGCGGATGCTCCGGTCATACATCCGCTGGTAGGCCTGGAGCGAAGCCACATGGGCCCCTTCGCTGCTGGCGGCGGAAGGCGGATAGATGGGTTCACGGATTTCACCTTCAGGGGGTTGGGACATGGCAGCTCCAGTCAAAGAAGGGACGTGGTGGCGGAAAGCCTACACTCGTTTTGGATATTCATGAATACCTGGAATTCAAGGAACTTTGGTTGGGGTGGAGCTACACTGCGGGAATGGATCTCACCCCCGCCGAACAGGCCCTGCAACTGCTCTTCAAGAAACTGCACCCGCACCTCGAGGATGCGGCCCACGCCCTCGCGGTGGGCGCGCCCGCGGCAGCGCTGGAGAAGCTGAACGGCAAGCTGGTGAAGGCCTGCTTCGAAGCCTCCGAGGTGCTGGATGGCCTGTCCGGGAGCGGCGAAGGGGCCCTGGAGGAGATCCTGGCGACCCTGTCGGCCAACCTCCTGCCGGTGGGCGGGACCTACCAGCAGCAGCTCACCCTGGTCCAGCTCTGCCTGGAAGAGGCGCCCGCCGAGCTGCTGCCGTTCACCCCGCCCGGCAGTGCCGCCGGGTCGAGCTGGGGCAAGCGCATGGTGGCTTTCCTGGCCCGCCTGGAAGATCCGGCCTTCCACAGCCAGTCCCGCTGGGCCGGGGTGGACCCGGAAATCGGGGACGAGGCGAGGGACTTCTAGTTAGACTGGGGCTGCAAATTCCCCCAGAGGAGGTCGTCATGCCCCGGTTCCTTCGGCTCCTGGCCCTGGGGTGCGCCTTGCTGGCCATGCCCGCGCCGGCCGGCGCCGCGGCCGTCCAGAACCGGGTGGCCCTGGTGATCGGCAACGACGCCTACCAGCACGTGCCCTCGCTCAGGAACGCCCGGGCCGATGCCCGCGCCATCGCCCGCGCCTTCGAGAAGGTCGGCTACCAGGTCCAGCTCAAGCTGGACGTGAACGAGAAGGCCATGAAGGAGGCCATCCGCACCTTCAAGAACCAGGTGGGCGGCGGCGACGTCGCGGTGTTCTACTTCTCCGGCCACGGGGTCCAGCTGGGCGGGGCCAATTACCTGCTGCCGGTGGATATCCGGGGCGACAGCGAGGACCAGGTGAAGGACGAGGCGGTGCCGCTGCAGCGGGTCCTGGACGATCTCCAGGACCAGCGGGCCAGGTTCTCCCTTGCCATCATCGACGCCTGCCGGAACAACCCCTTCAAGGGCGCGGGCCGGGCCTTGAGCTCCAGGGGGCTGGCGGTGACCGCGGCGGCGACCGGCCAGATGGTGCTGTTTTCCGCCGGCGCGGGCCAGCAGGCGCTGGATTCCCTCGGCCCCGGGGACAAGAACCCCAACGGCCTGTTCACCCGGGTGCTGCTGAAGGAGATGGACCGGCCGGGGGTGCCGGTGGACCGGGTGCTGCGCAACGTCCGGGACGAGGTGGTCAAACTCTCCCAGGCCGCCGGCCAGGAGCAGGTGCCGGCCCTCTACGACCAGGCCCTGGGCGAGTTCTACTTCATTCCCCCGTCCGGGGCGCCGGCGCCGTCCGCGGCCGCGCTGGGCGCCCCGCCGGCGGCTTCGGTCATGGTGGGCGGCCTGCAGGTGGCGGTGAACGTGGAGGGCGCCCGGATCTCCCTGGATGGCGCCGAGAAAGGCGCAGCCTCGCCCAGGGAGGCGCTGAACCTGAGGGACCTGCCCGTGGGGCGGGTGTCCGTCAAGGCCGAGGCGCCCGGCTACCTCTCCGCCACCCAGGAGCTGGATATCCAGGAAGGCCAGTGGAGCCAGGCCCGGTTCGTCCTGGTGAAAGGGACCGAGCCCAAGGCCGAGCCGAGCATGTGGTCCAGGCTGACGTCCAAGGTGAAGAAGTCCCCGCCGGCGGCCGGAGGGGCTCCGGATGGCACCGCCCTGTCCGAGGCCGCCATGAAGGGCGATCTGGACCGGGTGAAGGCCCTGGTCGAGGCCGGCGGCAGCCCCAACGCGGTCGACAAGTGGGGCTGGACCGCCCTGCACTGGTCGGTCTACTACGGCAAGACCCCGGTGCTGCATTACCTGCTGGAGCGGGGGGCGGACCCCAACGCCCAGGTCGCCAAGGCCTACCGCAACATCAAGGCGGGTGCCACGGCGCTGATCATCGCGGCCTACTACGGCTACGAGGAACCCATGGCCGCGCTGCTGAAGAAGCGGGCGGACCGCAACCTCACCGACAGCGAAGGCAAGAAGCCCCTGGACTACACCCTGCAGTTCCGGTTCGAGGCCTGCACGGCGCTGCTGCGGGGGAAGTGAGCCGCCGGCTCAGCGGCTGGGCACCGGGCCGGCCGCGGCCCGGGCGTACTGCCCGGGCCACGGCACGGTGACGCCCAGCTCCTGGGCGGCGGCCAGCGGCCAGCGGGGGTTGCGCAGCAGTTCCCGGCCCAGCAGGACCAGGTCGGCCGCGCCCTCGTCGAGGATGGCCTGGGCCTGGGCCGGACGGGTGATGAGGCCCACCGCGGCGGTGGCCAGGCCGGTCTCCCGGCGGATGCGCGCGGCGAGCGGCACCTGGTAGCCCGGGCCCAGCGGGATCTGGGCCCTGGGGACGTTGCCGCCGGAAGAACAATCCAGCAGGTCCACCCCCAGGGGCCCGAGCATCCCGGCCAGCCGCACCGACTGCTCCAGGTCCCAGCCGCCGTCCACCCAGTCGGTGGCGGACAGGCGCAGCAGCACGGGCAGGTCGCCGGGCCATACCGCCCTGACCGCGGTCAGCACGTCCCGCAGCAGCCGGGTGCGGTGCTCGAAGCTGCCGCCCCAGCGGTCCTCCCGGTGGTTGGAAAGCGGCGACAGGAACTGGTGCAGCAGGTAGCCGTGGGCTCCGTGCACTTCCGCCACCTGGAAGCCGGCCTCCAGGGCGCGCAGCGCGGCGTCCCGGAAGGCGCCGACCACCTGCGCCAGGTCGGCCTCTTCCAGGGGCCTGGGCGGGGTCCAGCCGGCGTCGAACGGCAGGGGGCTGGGGCCCACGCCCTGCCAGCCGCCCTGGTCCAGCGGGATGACCCCGCCGCCCCGCCAAGGGGCCGCAGTGCCGGCCTTGCGGCCGGCATGGGCCAGCTGGATGCCGGCGACGGCGCCCTGGCTCCGGATGAAGCGCACCACCCGGGCCAGCGGCTCCACCTGGTCGTCCCGCCAGAGGCCCAGGTCATGGGGGCTGATGCGCCCTTCGGCGGTGACGGCCGCGGCCTCGGTCATGACCAGGCCGGCCCCGCCCTGGGCCAGCCCGCCCAGATGCACCAGGTGCCAGTCGTTGGCCTTGCCGTCCTCTGCTGAATACTGGCACATGGGCGAAACGCCGATCCGGTTGGCCAGGGTGAGCCCGCGCAGGGCGAGGGGATCGAAAAGAGCAGCCATGGGGCACCTCGCGAGGTCCGATCGAATGAGCCTTGAGCAATAATGGTACGGGAAACCGGTTTCGGATATAGGCTCAAGAGGGCGGTTTTTCACGTTTCGGGGAACCCATGGGCAGAATCATGATCGTGGACGACAGCCACCTGGCGCGGACCTATACCGCAGCCTGCCTGCGCAAGCAGGGCCACGAAGTGCAGGAAGTCGACCCCACCAGCATCTTTGAAGTGCTCAAGGAGGTGAAGGCCGCGCGGCCGGACCTGCTGATCATGGACTACCTCATGCCCAACTGCCCCGGCACCAGCCTGGCGCGGGTGTGCCACGAGGACGCGGACCTCGGCACCATGCGCGTGCTGATGCTGACCGCGCACCGGGACGAGGAAGTGACCCGGCGGCTCATGAACCTGGGCGTGGCGGAAGTGATGTTCAAGCCGTTCGAACCCCAGGCGCTGGTGGACACGGTCGCCGCCATCCTGGGGAAGAAACGCGCTTGATCCCTACTCGAAGGTGAGCACTCCGTGGTCCTTGCGGTAGGCGAACAGCTCGCCCCTGCGGCCCCAGGAGACCAGCGTCTCGAAGGTGAGTTCGGGGTCCTCCATGGGCAGCCGGCCGGCGATCTCCTGGACCAGTTCCTCCCGGGACAGTTCGCCTTCGCGCAGCTCCAGCAGCTCCCGCACCACCCGGAACAGCTTGAGCTTCAGCAGCTGGTCGTGCCAGATCTGCTTGCGCTCGTCGTTCTCCGCCTGGACGAACTTGCGTCCCAGGGGCGTGAGGTTCACCGCGCGCTTGGGCGTATCGGCAATATCCATCATTTCCAGCCCCTTCACGATGGGGAGCACCTTCTCGAACGGCACGTGGGTCTGGGCCACCACCTGGAACAGGTCGCAGCCGCCGCCCTGGGCTTCCAGGAACTCCACCAGGCCGAGCATGTCGGAGTAATGGGCGTTGGGCAGGGGCTCGATGAGATCCTCCTGGACAATCGGAGCCACGGTGCTGACCGGGAGGTCGGGCAGTTCGGCGTTGGTGATGATGTCGTGCAGGTGCTCCACCAGGGCCTGGAATTCAGGGGAGTGGGTGTCCCGGGGCCGGGGCAGGGGGTTTGCGACGATGGTGCGGATCCGTCCGGGGTTGGCCGACACCACCACGATCCGGTCGGCCAGGAAGACCACTTCGGAAATGTTGTGGCTGACCATGAGGACGGAGGAGGGATTGCGCGTCCGGTCGTCCCAGATGTCCAGGATCTCGGCGCGCAGACCCTCGGCGGTGAGGGCGTCCAGGGCGCTGAAGGGCTCGTCCATGAACAGGATCTCCGGGTCCACGGACAGCGCCCGGGCCATGCCCACGCGCTGCTTCATGCCGCCGGACAGCTCCCGCGGATAGGCTTCCTCGAACCCTTCCAGTCCCACCATCTTGATGGCGCTCTGGGTGCGTTCCTTGATCTCATGGCTCTCCATCCCCTTGGCGCGCAGGACCACCTGCACGTTCTGCTCCAGCGTCAGCCACGGGTAGAGGGCGAAGGCCTGGAACACGATGGCGAGGCTGTCCAGGAGCCCCTCGTGGGGCTTGCCATGGAGGAACACCTGGCCCTTGGTCGGCTCGATCAGGCCGGCGGCGATGCGCATGAGGGTGGATTTGCCGCAGCCCGACGGGCCGATCATGCAGACGAACTCATCCCGCCTGATCGCCAGGTTGATGTCCTCCAGCACGCGCAGGGTCTTGCCGGTGCCGCGGTCGAAGGATTTCTGGATGCCCTTCAGTTCCAGGATGTTGTCATCGGCCATGCTGTTGCCCATTGCTGCCTCACTTGTCCAGGGTATAGCGGGTGAAAGCCAGGTGGTAGCAGCGCTTCCAGACCAGCCGGTTGAAGGTGACCACGATGACCGACATGACCAGGCAGCTCGCGGCCAGCAGGGTGAGATTGCGGTCGGTGGCGGCCTGGGTGATGGTGTTGCCCAGGCCGAAGGTGGTCAGGGTCTTGCCGCCGAAGTTGTAGTACTCGGCGACGATGCTGGCGTTCCAGGCGCCGCCGGCGGCGGTCACCCAGCCGGTCACCAGGTACGGGAAGGAGGCGGGCAGGTAGAGCCAGGTGAACCGCTGCCAGCGGCTGAACCGGAAGCTGGTGGCGGCCTCGCGCATGTCGCCGGGGATGGCCATGGCGCCGGCGATGACGTTGAACAGGATGTACCACTGGGTGCCCAGCAGCATCAGCACCACGCAGCCGTAGTTCAGGCCCACCCCGAACTTGGCCAGGATGAAGATCACGGCCGGGAACAACATGGGGGCGGGGAACGACGCCGCCACCTGGACGATGGGCTGGAAGATCTTGGCCATCCGGTCCGAGAGGCCGATGGCCAGCCCCGCCGGCACCGCCCAGAGCGTGCCGATCACCGTGGTGACCAGCACCCGGGTCAGGGTCAGCCCGCCGGCCTTGGCCAGGAGCACCCAGGTGCCCCGGGAGATGTCGGTGAGGAACTTGACCAGCTCGAAGGCGCTCCAGAGGACCAGGCCGGCCAGGGCCACCAGGGCGAGGGTGGAGTACCAGCGGTAGCTGGTCCGCGCCTGGACCGCAGCCTGCATGGCCCTGGGCTTGTGGCTGGAGGGCGGACCCTGGAGGGCCCGCCGGTGCACCCGCCGGGCCACCCACAGCCGGAACAGCCGGGACCGCCGCAGGAGCCGCAGCAACCAGCTGCGCGGAGCCTGGCCCTGGCTGGTGTCCTCGACCCGGAACCGCTGGGCCAGCACCACCACCGGCCGCCAGAGCACCTGGTCCAGGAACACGATCATGGCGATCATGGCGATGATGGAGTAGATCATGGCCGGCACGTTGCCCTTGTCGGCCGCCACGCTCATGTAGGACCCCAGCCCGGGCAGCCGGAAATCCTGGTCGCCGAGCTGGAAGGCTTCGGTGATCATGAGGAAGAACCAGCCGCCGGCCATGCTCATCATGCTGTTCCAGACCAGGCCGGTGGTGCCGAAGGGCAGTTCGATCCACTTCAGCCGCTCCCACCAGGAGAAGCCGTAGATGGTGCCGGCCTCCTGGAACTCCTGGGGCACCGACTTGAAGGAGTGGTAGAGGCTGAAGGTCATGTTCCAGGCCTGGCCGGTGAAGATCATGATCACCGCCGCCAGTTCCAGACCGAGGTTGCTGTGCGGGAACAGCGCCACCAGGGCCAGCACCACGCCGGGCATGAAGCCCAGCACCGGGATGCTCTGGAGGATGTCCAGGATCGGGATGAGCAGCTTTTCGGCCCGCTCGTCCTTGGCGGCCCAGTAGGCGTAGACCAGGGTGAAGGCCAGGGAGATCACGTAGGCGGCCAGGCCCCGCATCATGGAGAGGAACGTGTACTTGGGCAGGGCCCAGATGGACAGGTTGATGTCCACCACCGACCGGTGGGCGCCGGTCCATTGATGTCCCATGGTGACCAGGCCATACATGATCGCCAGGCCGGCCAGGACCACCACGGCATCCATATGATAGCGCCGGCGCCGCAGCGGATAGAAAAGGGCATTGGCCTGCCCCCACACGCTCTCAAAGATCTGGTTGAACATTTGGGGATCCAGGGTCGAAGATGGAGGGAAGGTTCAAAGGCCGATTGAAAATTGTCCCATGGGGCTGCGACTTCCTTGCTACAAATCCTTTAACCGAATTTTTAGATTTCATATGTCGCCACCAGGCGCGTTCCCATCGGTGTGGCGCAACCTCAGGAGAAGAGCTTCATGGACACTCGAAGGCTGGGCTTCAATACCAAGCTGGTGCACGCCGGCATCCCCGATGATCCCCTCGGCAGCGTGACCACGCCGATCTACCAGACCTCCACCTTCGCCTTCCGCAATGCCAAGCAGGGGGCCGAGCGTTTCGCCGGCACCGCCGACGGCTTCATCTACAGCCGGATCGGCAACCCCACCACCTGCGCCCTGGAACAGAACGTGGCCCAGCTGGAGAACGGCTTCGGCGCCACCGCCACCGCCTCGGGCATGGGCGCCGTCTCCACCGCCTACATGGCGCTGCTCGGCCAGGGCGACCACATGGTCAGCACCGCCTCGGTCTACGGGCCTTCGCGGGTGCTCATGGAAAAGCACCTGGGCCGGTTCGGGGTCGAATCGACCTTCATCGACACCACCGACCTGGAGCTGCTGAAGCGCTCGATCAAGCCCAACACGAAGATGGTCTACGTGGAATCCCCGTCCAATCCGGCCATGCTGGTGACCGACCTGGAAGCCGCCGCCGCCATCGCCCACGCCGCCGGGGCCCTGCTGGTGGTGGACAACACCTTCGCCAGCCCGTACCTGCAGAAGCCCCTGGATCTGGGGGCGGACGTGGTGCTGCACTCGGTGACCAAGTTCATCAACGGCCACGCCGACGTGGTGGGCGGCATCCTGGTCGCCAAGACCGAAGCGCTGTACAAGCAGCTCCGGGCCATGGTGGTGATCATGGGCTGCAATATGGACCCGCACCAGGCCTCCATGGTAAGCCGGGGCCTCAAGACCCTGGCGATCCGGATGGAGCGGGCCCAGGCCAACACGATGGAGATCGCCAGGTGGCTGGAAAAGCACCCCAAGGTGGAGTGGGTGAGCTACCTGGGCCTGCCCAGCCATCCCCAGTACGAACTGGCCAGGCGGCAGATGGCCGGGCCCGGCGCCATGATCTCGTTCGGCGTGAAGGGCGGGGTGGCGGCCGGCGCCCGGCTGATGGACGCGGTCAAGCTGGCGGCCCTGGCGGTTTCCCTGGGCGGGGTGGAGACCCTGATCTGCCATCCGGCCTCCATGACCCATGCCAGCATGGGCGCCGAGGCGCGCCTCGCTGGCGGCGTGTCGGACGGCCTGGTGCGCTACTCGGTGGGCATCGAGGACCTGGCCGACCTGATCGCCGACCTGGAACAGGCGCTGGACAAGGTTTGATTCAGTCGGCGAGCGTGGAGAGGTCTCCCGGGTCCGGTCAGTAGCCTACTTGGCCATGGGGAAATTCAAGGAAACCCGCGCGAAGGGTTTTGGACGGGAATTTTGAACCATTAATCGAAACGTGGCATTCATGAAAGGCCGCCAGGCTATGGCCCTTTTGTGGAGATTTATATTTGAAATCAACAATATCCCGAATCCTGTTGCTCGCCTTGTGCCCGGCCCTGCTGCTGGCCGGCCCTGCTCCGGCCGGGCCGCACCCTGTTCCCCCGGTCCAACCCCCAGTTCCTCCCCAGGTCCCTGAGGGCGGACCGGAGGTGGTGGGCGCCGCCGCCCTTGAGGACAACCAGGGACCGCTCAAGATTTTCAACGTTCTGGAACGCGACCTCTTCTTCACGGTCGACCGGACCAATCCGGAGGATAATTCCCCAGTCTATTACCGGATGGCCGATGGTCCCGTCATGGTCATTGCCGGCCATGAAATCGGCAGGGTCCAAGTGCCGATGATGGGCAGCATGAGCATGAACGTGGCCGCAGGGGCGAGGGGCGTGACGATCCACATCAAGTTCGACAACGGCTGGCGCCTCCATTCGGTCCAGATCCCCGTGGCAGGCCCGGAGCTGGGTTTCTGATTGCGGGACTGAACCGCTTGAAACGGAACTGGGGATAGCCAAGGCCCCCAGAATCTATGCACTTGACATGGAATATTTATAATTTATTTTAGGTCAAGATTCATGCCGGGAGATGGGCCATGGTGATCTTTTCTGGTGTCAAGGCTGGATTTCGGTGCATCAGGGGGATCGCCTTGGCGTATCTGCTCCTGGCCGTTCCCGCAGGAGCCGTCATGCCCGGCGAGAACGAAGCCGGCGCGGAAGGAGAGGCCAAGCGGCCGCGCCTGATGCCTGGGGAGAGCGTGGCCGCCCCGGCCCAAGGGGGCGCAGCCGCCCCGGCCCAGGCGGGGCCGCCCGCCCCGGCCAAGGTCAGGCTGGGCGCCCTGCCTGAGGTAAACCTCCAGGGAATCTTGGAATTTCTGCCGGTCAAGGAACGGGCGGCCCTGGGCCGAGCCTCCAAGCGGACCCAGAGAGCCCTGAACCGGATGAAGGGGCTTGGGCTGGACGCCCGCAAGGTCAAGGACCCCGGGGGGCTGGCCATCTACCTGGCGCGGCACGGGGCCCAGGTCGAGGCCTTGGACTTGTCTGGATGCTCCTGGGTGGATGACCACTGGGGGCCCTTGCTGAGGGGCTTGCCGGCGCTGAGGTCCCTGGACCTATCCCACTGCCCCCAGGTCACGGACCTGCTCCTGGGGAACCTGCCAGTGGGCCTGAAGAAGCTGAACCTTTCGGGCTGTAGACAAGTCACGGACGCCGGGATGGTCCTCATCAACCGGTTGGCACTGGATGAACTCAACCTGCTCGATTGCTCCATCACCAACCGGGGGCTCGGCAACCTCGCCCCCCTGCACCTGCGCAGTCTGGCCCTGAGCTGGTCGCGGCCCAACTCGGCCTGGGATGGCCAGGGCCTGGCACATCTGGCCGCGGACCGCCTGCGCGTGCTGGAGCTGGACCTGGACGATGAAGTGGATGATGAGGCCCTGGGCGCCCTCCTGCCCCGGGCCCGGAAGCTGGAGCAGCTGACCCTCCTGGATGGGACGGTGGGCAATACTGCCCGGATGCTGGGGTATCTCAAGGGCCTGCCCCTGCGCAGCCTCTCCCTCGACCGTGGGGACATCGATGATCAGGCCATGGAGCACCTTGCCGGGCTGCCCCTGGAACGCCTAACCCTGACCGCGCTCCCAGGTGTGAAAGGCAACGGGGTGGTCTTTCTCCATCGGTGCCCCCTGAAGGAACTGGTGCTCGACACTTGCGAGGAGCTGAGCGAGAAAGACCTGGCGCCAACCCTGGCGGGGCTGGCTTCCTTGCAGATCCTGAGGCTCCGTGACAATTCCCCGAATGAAATGTCAGGCAAGCTGCTCGCCTCCCTGCCCAGGCAAACGCTGAAGGAGTTGTACCTCACCGCAATCAACGGCCTCACCGACGAGGAACTGGCGGTGCTCCGGGGCATGCCCTTGCAGAAGCTGGAACTGGAGGCTCCCCTGATCACCGAGGCGGGGCTGGCCTGCCTGGAAGGCATGCCCTTGCAGTCGCTGGCCCTGGATCACGCCGCCAGCCTGACCGGAGGGCTCAAGGCGCTGCAGGGCATGCCGCTGGGCGAGCTGCAGCTGAAGGGGTGCACTGGACTGACCGACGCGGCGCTGGCGTCTCTGGGAGCCCTGCGCACCCTGCACACGCTGACCCTCGAGGAGGACGCCGGGATCGGCGATGCCGGGCTGGCCGCCCTGGAGAACCTGCGCTTGACCAGCCTCGATCTCACCCGATGCCCGGGGATCACGGACGCGGGCCTGGCCCGCATCGCCGGGATGCCCCTCAGGGAGCTGTACCTGGCCGGTACCGCCATCACCGACGCAGGTCTCGGGCCGCTGCGGAACCTGCCCCTGGAGACGCTGTCCCTGTCCGGCTGCCAGCACATCACGGGGGAGGGCTTCGGGGCCCTGCTGGCCATGCCCCTGCGCCTCCTCTGGCTCATGGACCTTCCCAACCTCACGGACCAGGGCCTGTTGTTCATGGGGCAGATGCCCGCCTTGGAGGAGTTGCGTATGGCGGGGTGCCCCCGGGTGAATCCGGCCCTGCGCGGCCTGGTCAAGCTCAAGAACGGCTCAGCCATCTTCTTCTGAGGGGGCTTGGACTTCAGTCGGCGAGCGTGGAGAGGTCCCCCGGGTCCTCGCCCATCTCCACCGCCTTCAGGTAGCGGCGAACGATCTTGCCGGAGCGGGTCTTGGGCAGCGCCGGCCGGATCTCGATCTCCGACGGCGTGGCGATGGGGCCGAGGTCCTGGCGGACGTGGTCCTTCAGCGAGGCGATCAGGCCGTGGCCCGGTTCGGTGCCTGAACGCAGCACCACGAAGGCCTTGATCCGCTCGCCCTTGAGCGGGTCGGGCAGGCCGATCACCGCCGCTTCCGCCACGGCCGGATGGCGGCACAGGGCGCCTTCCACGTCGGCGGTGCCGATCCGGTGCCCGGCCACGTTCATGACGTCGTCGGAGCGGCCCAGCACGGCGAAGTAGCCGTCCCGGTCGCGCACGGCGATGTCGCCGGCGGTGTAGACGCCGCCGGGAATCTGGTTCCAGTAGCGCTCGTAGCGCGGATGGTCGTTCCAGATGGTGCGCATCATGTAGGGCAGGGGCTTGCGCAGGATCAGCAGGCCGCCCTGGCCGTCGGGCACCGGGCGCCCCTCGGGGTCCACCACTTCCGCCTGGACCCCGGGCATGGCCTTGCCGACCTTGCCGGGCCGCGCCTCGAAGGTGGGCAGGGTGCCCAGCACCGGGGCGGCGATCTCGGTCTGCCACCAGTTGTCCACCACCATGCCGTCGCTCTGGCCGGCCAGGTACTTCTGGGCCCAGGCGTGCGCCTCGGGGTTGAGCGGCTCCCCGGCGCAGGCGATCATGCGCAGCCGGGACAGGTCGTACTTGCTGGGCGCTTCGGGGCCATGGCTCATCCACATGCGCACGGCCGTGGGCGCGGTGAACATGATGTTCACGCCGAACCGCTCGCACAGCTCCCAGGTCACCTCCGGGGTGGGGTAGTCGGGCACCCCCTCCCGGCAGAAGATCGTCGCGCCGCAGGACAAGGGGCCGTAGACGATGAACGAGTGGCCGACGATCCAGCCGATGTCGGATGTGCTCCAGTAGATGTCCCGGTCGGTGATCTGGTAGAAGGCCTTGGCCAGGTAGGTCACGCCCACCAGGTAGCCGCCGGTGGTGTGGACCACGCCCTTGGGCGTGCCGGTGGTGCCGGAGGTGTACAGGATGAACAGGGGATCTTCCGCGTCCATGGGCTCGGGCTCGAAGTGGATGCCGCGGGCCTCCTGGATGTCGTAGAAATCGTGCTCGCGTTCGGATTCGAAGGCGTAGGGCGCATCGCCCGGGCGGGAACCGCGCCGGTGGACGATGATGTGATCGACGAAGATCAGGTCCATCACCGCTTCGTCCACGGTGGGCTTGAGGGCCACCTTCTTGCCGCGCCGGAAGGTGTAGTCCGAGCAGATCACGATGCTGGCGTGGCAGTCCTCGATGCGCGCGCGCAGCGCCTGGGTGCCCATGCCGGCGTAGACCACGGAGTGGATGGCGCCGAGCCGGGCGCAGGCGAGCATGGAGATCACCCCCTCGGGGGTCAGGGGCATGTAGATGATCACCCGGTCGCCCTTGCGGAGGCCCAGCCGCTTGAGGGTGTTGGCCAGGCGGTTGACCTCGCGGTAGAGCCGGCCGTAGGTGTAGGTCTGTTCCTCGCCGTCCTCGCCCACCCAGATGAGGGCGGCCTTGTTGCGCCGCTCGGAGTAGACGTGCCGGTCGATGCAGTTGACGGTCACGTTGAGCTTGCCGCCCACGAACCACTCGTGGCGCGGCGGGTCGAACCGGCTCACCGAGGTGTACGGTTCCATCCACTCCACCAGGCGGGCCTGTTCGGCCCAGAAGGCGTCGGGATCCCGCTCGGCGTGGGCGCGCTCGACACTGTCGTTGGCCAGGTAGGCCTGGCGCGAAAGCCAAACCGGCGCGGGAATGACGTTCTCATCCTTCTGCAGGCGCATGATCGCGGCCTGCTGGGATTCGCTCAGCACCGGCGCCGCATCCGGACGGTGGGTTCCTTCGGTCGCCATGACAGCCCCCATGACCACCCCCTTGGGGCGGATGTGAGGATGCTAGGAGCGTTTTACGATTAGTCGATCCTTTATTTTCATCCCGGTTGGTTGGCCAGCTTCCGGGCCGCCTGATCCTTGAGGGCCGCGCCGCTGGCCGGCGGGGCTAGGGAGGGGTGGCGCTGGGCGGGAGGCACATAGGGGTCGAGCAAAGCCTTGGCCGGGGTGAACGGCCCGCCCACGCCCATGCCCGGCGCCGCGGTCACGAGCCACCGCTGGGTGGGCCCGGCGATCATGGCATGGTCCGGGCTCCCGGCCCAGCCGGGGGCGGCCTGGTAGAAGGCGGCCAGGTCGGCCTTTTCCAGGGGCCGGGAGGTGTCGTCCAGGTAGACCATGTGGCCGCCGTTGTAATGCTTGATCTGCAGGGTCGGCTGGGCGCCCATCCGGGCCAGATCCAGCTCGGTCTGGTAGAACGGCGTCGCCAGGTCGTGGTAGCCGTTGAGGGAAAGCACCTTCAGCGCGGGGTCCCGGAGCAGCGCGGACATCAGGTCGGGAATGGTATCGGGCAGCGCCTGGCCATCGTGGGAAAAATCCCAGGTGTCCTCGGCCTGGCCCGATAACGCGTACTCCGTGCCATGGCCGTAGCCGAGGAAGTCCGTCAGGTAGCTGGCGATGGCCGTTCCGAAGGATGGGACGATGAAGCTGCTGGAAGGGTCGCCAGCGCTGGCCAGGGGGCTGGACGCGGGGACTGCGACCCGGCCGTCGTAGCGGCCGATCAGGGTGCCGCGCATCAGGTCCTTCTGGAAGTCACGGGGCAGGAAGTTGAACTCATGGTTCCACAGGGCCGCGCCGATGCCCGTGGTGGCCTGCAGCCGGGCCACCGTGGCCGGGGCCGGCGGGGCCGGATCCTTCAGCCAGGCGTTCACCGCCGGTCCGTAGGTCGCGGCCGTGAAGACGCGCATCTGCTGGATGAAGCCGCCGAAATCGCCGGGCGCCGGGGCGTCCAGGCCGAAATAGGCACCCAGGGCCGCATAGCTGGGCAGGAACCCGGCGCAACTGATGTCCGGGCCGGCGGCGCCGTTGGTGTTGTAGTTCAGGATTGAGGACTGCAGGATCACCCCCGCCGGCCGGATGCCGGCCGCGCCGAGCAGGTTGGCCAGCACGGCGCTGCGCGGGGTTCCGTAGGATTCGCCGAACAGGTAGAGGGGCGAGGCCTGGCGCTGGTTGACGGTCAGGTAGCGCTGGATGAAATCCCGGAACACCGCCGCGTCCTGGTCCACGCCCCAGAAGGTCTGGTTGGTGTTCGGGGCGATCGCCTCGGACAGCCCGGTGCCGACGGCGTCCACGAACACCAGGTCGGTGCTGTCCAGCAGCGAGTCCGGGTTGTCCACCAGGGGGAAGGGCACCGGGCCGCTGGTGGAGGGATCGCCGGTCACCAGCCGCTTGGGGCCGAACGAGCCCAGGTGCAGCCACACCGAGGAAGATCCCGGGCCGCCGTTGTAGCAGAAGGTCAGGGGCCGGGTCGCCGGGTCGGCGCCGGCGACGGTGTAGGCGACGTAGAACAGCGCCGCTTCGGGAGCCTGGTTGGCCGGGCTGGCGGCGGTGAGGTGACCGGCCGTGGCGGTGTAGGCGATCGGCGGGCCCGCCAGGGTGATCTGGTGCGCGGTAACCGCCGCGTCCTCCAGGAGCGCCGGCAGGCTGGCCGCGGGATCCGTGGAATAGCCGGAGGCGCTGCCCGGGTTGCCCGCGCACAGGACCAGCGCGGTGCAGGGGAGGAGGGTTCGAATCCAAGGGCGCATGGTCAACTCCAGGGCACCCCAGGTTAATCCGCCCGGCGCCCCGCGGCCGCTGAAATTTTTCATAAGTTTCTGATTTATTAAATAGATAGGTCACTCATTCGCGTGCCGTCGAGCAGGCCCATGGTCCCGAGCTTGCTTTGAATCTCCTTGAGGCTGAAAGGCTTGCGCAGGCTGTGAATATTGGGCCGGCCCTCCAGGAGCGGGGCGATGGCGTCGTCGCTGTAGCCGGTGGCCATCAGCACGATCTGGTCGGGCCTCAGCGCCAGCAGGCGGGTCAGGGTCTGGGCGCCGTTGAGGCCGGGCATGTTCATGTCGAGGATCACCAGGTCCACCTGCAGGCCGGCCTGGAGCCGATCCAGGGCCTCCTGGCCGGATTCGGCGGTGTGCACCGCATGGCCCAGGGCGGTGAGCATGGGGGCGATGGACCTGCGGATGAGTTCATCGTCATCCACCAGCAGGATCCGGACCGCACCCTGGGCCGCGGCCGGCGCCGCTTCTCCCGCCAGCATGGGCGCGGGCGCGGCCAGGGGCGGGAAGGACAGGACGACTTCGGTGCCCTGGTCGGGCTGGCTGCGGATCTCCATGTTGCCCTTGTGGGCCTTCACCGTGCCGTAGACCATGGCCAGGCCCAGCCCGGTCCCTTTGCCTATGGGCTTGGTGGTGAAGAAGGGCTCGATGGCCTTGCGCATCACTTCGGGGTTCATGCCCATGCCGGAGTCCTTGATGCTGATGGAGACGCTCTGGGCGTCGCCGCGGGTGCTCAGCTGCAGGCTGCCGCCTTCGGGCATGGCATCCACCGCGTTGACGCAAAGGTTGATCAGGGCATGGCTCAGGGCGCCGCTGTCGCCTTCGATCCAGCCCAGGGGCTCCTGGAAATCGGTGATGATCTGGACCCGGCTCAGGGTGGTGTAGCTCAGCAGGTGGACCATCTCCTGGGCGATGACGTTGAGGTTGACCGGGCCCGCGGCCTCCAGGTCCTTGCGGGCGAAGTACAGCAGGCTCTTCACCACGTCCCGGCCCCGGGTGCAGGCGCGGATGATGGTGTCCAGGGCGTTCGCCTGGGGATCGCCGTCGGCACAGGTGGTGCGCATGGCCGAGGACATGCCCATGATGGCCGCCAGGACATTGTTCATGTCGTGGGCCACCCCGCCGGCCAGGCTGCCGATGCTTTCCAGCTTTTCCGCGTGTTGCAGTTCCGCCTGCAGGCGGCGCTGCCGGGCTTCGGTCTCCACTTCCCGGGTCCGGTCCAGGTTGATGCCGATGATCCGCAGCGGCCGCCCCTCGGCGTCGCGCAGCACATGGCCGCTGGATTTGATGTGGCGGATGGTCCCGTCCCGGTTGATGGTGCGGAAATCCAGGTCGTAGCTCCGCTCTCCGGCGAGGGCGCCCTGGATGGCCGCTTCGGTGGCGGCGCGGTCCTCCGGGTGGAGGATGTCCCGGCACCATTCCTCATAGAGTGGCGGGACGGCCCGGGGCTCGATGCCGTTGATCGCGTACATCCGGTCGCTCCAGATCTCGGTGCCATCCACCAGGTTGCGGTCCCAGATGCCCAGGCTGGCGGAGGCGATGGCCAGCTCCAGGCGCTGGTTGCTCTCCCGCAGGGCTTCCTCGGCGCGCTTCTGGGCGGTGATGTCCCGGGCCAGGGACAGGTTGTAGCGCTCGCCCTTGATCTCCAGCACCGACGAGCACAGTTCGGCGATGAAGGTGCTGCCGTCCTTGCGCCGCAGGGTGGCTTCGCGCCCGACCACGATGCCGTGCGCCCGCAGTTCGGCCACGTGCTGGGCGCGGTCTTCGGCGCGCACCCAGATGCCCAGATCGTCCGGCAGGGTGGAGCGGCCGATCAGCTCTCCCCGGGTATAACCGAACATGTTCACGTAGCTCCGGTTGAGCTCCACCAGCCGGCCGCTGTCCAGGTGCGTGAGATCGATGGCATCCGGGCTCATGTGGAAGATGTTGGAGAACTTCTGCTCGGAGGCCAGCAGGCCCTGCACGTAGCGGTTGAGGGTGGCGTAGAGCAGCACCGAGGTGATCAGGATGAAGGCCAGGCCCTTCAGGGAGCTGACGGTCATCATGGTGGCCGGGTCGCTGAACAGCAGTTTGACCATGCGATCGGAGAGCAGGATCCACAGGACGGCGAAGCCGGCATACAGCAGGACGATCCGCGCCACGCCCCAGCGGTGGGCCTGGCGGGAAGACGCCAGGCCCGCGGGATGGGCCTCGGCGGTCGGGTGGGACCGAAGATCATTGAACACGTGGAGCTCCGATCGACTCGGGTGACCAATCTAGAAAAGGCTTTGGCCGTCCATCTCCAGCGGCTGGGCCAGCCCCATGAGCTTGAGCAGGGTCGGCGCCACGTCGGCCAGGGCGCCGCCGGCGCGCAGCTGGGTGGCTTCGAAACCCTGGGCCACCAGCACCGCGGGCACCGGGTTGATGGTGTGGGCGGTGTGCGGGTTGCCCTTCTCGTCGCGCATGCATTCGCAGTTGCCGTGGTCGGCGGTGACCAGGAGCGCCCCGCCCCTGGCCAGGGTATGGGCGGCGATCTGGCGGATGGCGTCGTCCACCACGGCGCAGGCCATGGCGGCGGCCGAGAGGTCGCCGGTGTGGCCGACCATGTCGGGGTTGGCCAGGTTGCACACCAGGAAGCGGTACTGGCCGCCGTCGATGGCCCGCACCAGGCCGCGCACCACCTCGTGCGCGCTCATCTCGGGCTGGAGCTCGTAGGTGGCCACCTTGGGCGAGGGCACCAGCAGGCGGTCCTCCCCGGCGAACGGCTCCTCCCGGCCGCCGTTGAAGAAATAGGTCACGTGGGCGTATTTTTCGGTTTCGGCGGTGCGCAGCTGCTTCCAGCCCTGGGCGGCCACCAGCTCGCCCAGGATGTTGGCGAGGTTCTGGGGCGGGTAGGCGATGTCGACGAACGGCTCCAGGTCCCGTTCGTAGGCGGTGAAGGTGACCAGGCGGCACTTGGGCTGGCGGGCCCGCTTGAAGCCGTCGAAATCGGGCATCATCAGGGCGTGGCACAGCTCCCGGGCCCGGTCGGCGCGGAAATTGAAGAAGATGATCCCGTCGCCGTCCTGGATGGGATGGAAGTCGGCAGTGCGGGTGGGGGTGACGAATTCGTCGGTCTCGCCCCGGTCGTAGGCGGCCTGGATGGCGGCCTGGGGGTCCGGAGCCTCGGCTTCGGCCACGCCGTCCACCAGCAGCTTCCAGGCCCGCTCCACCCGGTCCCAGCGCTTGTCCCGGTCCATGGCGAAGTAGCGGCCGCAGATGGAGCCGATGGTCACCAGCGGGCAGCCGCGCAGCTGGAAGGCCAGCCACTGCAGGTAGCCGTCGGCGCTCTTCTGCTCGGTGTCGCGGCCGTCCAGGAAGGCGTGGATGGTGGTGGCGACGCCCTCGGCCTGGGCCCACTGCGCCAGGGCCACCAGGTGGTTCTGGTGGCTGTGCACGCCGCCGTCGGAGACCAGGCCCAGCAGGTGCAGCCGGCCGCCGGTGCCCTTGAGCCCGGCGAGCAGGGCGCCCATGGCCGGGTTGTCCCGGAAGGTGCCCTTGCGGATGGCCGCGTCGATCCGGGTCAGCTCCTGCCACACCACGCGCCCGGCGCCCAGGTTCATGTGGCCCACTTCCGAATTGCCGAACTGGCCCTCGGGCAGACCGACCCCCTCGCCGCCGGCCTGCAGCTGGGTGGCGGCGTAGCGCCGGCGCAGGTCGCTCAGCTGCGCCATGCCCGCGACGAAGGTGGCGTCGAAGGCATTGCGCGGACCATCCCCGAAACCGTCGAGGATAAGCAGGGTGATGGGACCTTGGATCATGGGTCGGCCTTCCGGCTGGGGGTCAGGGAACCTGCTCCCCGTGGGGGTTGCAGAGGAGGAACAACACGGCCATGCGCACCGGCACGCCGTTGGTGACCTGGGACAGGATCAGGCTGTTCGGCCCGTCCGCTACTTCCGACGTGATCTCCACGCCCCGGTTGATGGGGCCGGGATGGAGCACGGCCACATCCGGCTTGCAGAGCTTCATCCGGGCCGCGTTGAGCTGGAAGAACCGGGCATACTCGCCCTGGCTGGGGATGAAGGCGCCGGTGCCGCGCTCGAACTGGCAGCGCAGGGTCATGACGGCGTCCTGGCTCGGCAGGATGGCTTCCAGGTCGTTGCTGATCGTCACGTTGGGCCAGCTGTGCTGGATGCCCTCGGGAATGAGCGTGGGCGGGCCCACCAGGGTGACGTGGGCGCCCATCTTGGTGAGCAGCCAGAGATTGGAGCGGACCACCCGGCTGTTGCGGATATCGCCGACGATGGCGATGCGCAGTCCCTCCAGCTGGCCGAAGCGCTTGCGCAGGGTGTAGGCGTCCAGCAGGGCCTGGGTGGGGTGCTCATGGGCGCCGTCGCCGGCGTTGACGATGCTGGCGCGCATGTGCCGGGCCAGCAGCGCGTGGGCGCCGGGGGCGGAATGGCGCATGACGATCAGGTCCGGGTGCATGGCTTGGAGATTCATGGCGGTGTCGATCAGCGTTTCGCCCTTGCTGAGCGAGCTGCTGTCGGCGTCGAAGTTGATGATCTCGGCGGACAGGCGCTTTTCGGCGATCTCGAAGCTGTTGCGGGTGCGGGTGGAGTTCTCGAAGAACAGGTTGACCACCAGCCGCTTGCGCAGCGCCGGCACGATCTTGATCTCGGGCCGTTCGCAGACTTCCTCGAAGCCGCTGGCCTGGTCGAGGATGGCGGTGATGTCCTGCGGGCTGAGCGGCTGGATGCCGAGCAGGTGGCGGTGGGGAAAGAGGTAGCGTGGCGCGGTCATGTCAGCCCCGCCCTTCGAGGAACACACCGTCGATGCCGTCGATCTCCGTCACCTTCACGGATACCCTGCGGTCGAGGGGCACGTCCAGCTTCAGCCCCATGAAGTCCGGCTGGATCGGCAGCTGCCGGCCGCCCCGGTCGGCCAGCACGGCCAGCCAGATCCGGTCGGGCCGGCCGTGGTCCAGCAGGGCGTCCATGGCGGCCCGGATGGTGCGCCCGGTGAAGATCACATCGTCCACCAGCACCACGGTCCGGTCCTTCAGGGTGAAGGGGATCTCGGTGGGGCGCACGATCGGGCTGCCCGCCAGTTCCGACAGGTCGTCCCGGTAGAGGGTGATGTCCAGGGCGCCCAGGAGGATCTCTTTCTGCAGGATGTCCTGGAGCATGACCGCGAGGCGCTCGGCCAGATACAGGCCGCGGGTGCGGATGCCGAGCAGGGCGAGGGATTCATTGTTGCCGAAAGCGGCCACGATCTCCCGGCAGAGGCGCTGGAGATGGATTTCCACCTGCCTGGCGTCGAGCAGGCATGGTGCTGGGGTGTCTGGCATGCTTCCTCCTGGATCAGCTCGTGTCATCCAGTGTATCGGATGGCTCGCCATTTGGGCGCCCCGTGGCTGGCTACAATGGCTTCAGGTTGGCCTATCTGGCTGCATGAAGGTACCTTGCCATGGAAAATTCGCTGGAAACACTGGAACCCCAACCGCTCTGGAGGTATTTCCTGGAGCTTTCACGAATTCCCCGGGGTTCCGGCCACGAGGCGGCGGCGACCGCCTGGGTGTCGGACCAGGCCCGGGCCATGGGCTGCACGGTGAGCCAGGACGCGGCCGGCAACGTGCTGATCCGCAAGCCGGCGTTCCCCGGCCGGGAAGGCGCCGGCACCACGGCCCTGCAGGCCCATGTGGACATGGTCTGCGAAAAGAATGAAGCCACGGTCCATGATTTCCTGACCGATCCGATCAGCGTGGTGCGGGACGGCGACCGGCTCCGGGCCCGGGGCACCACCCTGGGCGCCGACGACGGCATCGGCGTCGCCGCCGCCCTGGCGGTGCTGGCCTCCCCGGCCATCCAGCACGGGCCGCTGGAGGTGCTGATCACCGTCAGCGAGGAGACCGGCCTGACCGGCGCCAAGGGCCTCCAGGCCGGCTGTCTCCGGGCCACGAACCTGCTGAACCTGGACAGCGGCCGGGGCGGCTTCATCACCATCGGCTGCTCCGGCGGGCTGGACAGCGAAGCGGTCCGGCTGCTCAAGCTGCGTCCGGCCGGCCCCGGCCGCCCGGCCTGGCGGCTCAAGGTGGGCGGGCTCAAGGGCGGCCATTCGGGCGGCGCCATCAACCAGGGCCGGGGCAACGCCATCCAGCTCCTGGCCCGGGCGCTGTGGGCGCTGCTGCCCTTCGGCTGGGAACTCGCCGCCGTATCCGGGGGCGACAAGCGCAATGCCATCCCCCGGGAGGCCTCGGCCCTGCTGTTCCTGGAGCCCGGGCAGGAAGCCGGGCTGCGCGCCGCGCTGGCGGAGCTGGAGGCGCAGGCGCAGGCCGCCCTGGGCAGCTTCGATCCCGAGGTCGTCTTCACCCTGGAAAGCGCCACGCCGGCCGGCCGGGAGGTGATGACGGCCCAGGACGCCCGGGCCGTGGTGGCCTTCCTGTTCAACGCGCCGCACGGGGTGGTGGCCGAGAGCCCGGTGATCCCCGGCCTGGTGCAGACTTCCACCAACCTGGCGAAGGTGGTCACCAAGGCTGGCGAAGTGCGGGTGGCCATGAGCCACCGCAGCTCCGTGGCCAGTTCCAAGCTGGCCGTGGCCGACCGGGTGGAGGCCCTGTGCGAACTGGCCGGCTTCACGCTGCGCCGCGGCGAAGGCTACCCCGGCTGGCAGCCCGACCTCGAATCACCCCTGGCGCGGCAGGTCAGCGCCACGCACGAAGCGCTGTTCGGCAAGCCCATGGAGTTCCGGGCCACCCACGGCGGCTTGGAGTGCGGCATCATCGGCCAGGGCCATCCCGGCATGCGGATGGTCTCGTTCGGCCCGGACATGTGGGACATCCATACGCCGGACGAGAGCTTGAGCATCAGCTCGACGGCGGATTTCTGGAAGCTGCTGGGGGCGGTGCTGGAGACGCTTTAATCCGTGATCAGCGCGCGCAGCTCGTCGTTGCCGAATTCCGAGCTGCAGCTGATCACCACCGCGCAATGGCCGGGCTGGCTGAAAGGCAGGTCCACCTGGGTGCTGAACTGGCCGTCGGCATCGGTCTTGCCGGTGGCCAGGGTGCCGGCCTTCTGGAAGCTGGAGATCAGCCGCACGGTCACGTCGGCCCCGGGCACGGGGCTCTGGCTGGCGCATAGCCGGGCGCGGATGCCGAAGGCGAAGGGACGGCCGAAGACCGGCCTGATGGGGTGATCCAGCACCATCTCCAGGGTGTCGATGTCGCCTTCGTGGGCCAGGTACTCCAGGATGGCCTGGTCCAGCGGCCGGTCGTTGAAGACGTGCAGTTCGTCCACCTGGGGGTCGCTGGGGGTGGTGTCGTACTTGCCGTTCTTGATGTCCCTGATGATGGACTTGTGCTGCTCGTCCATGCGCGCCTGGATGACCTGGTCCTGGACCTGGGATTGCGGTTCGGCCAGCAGGTCATCGTAGGTGCCGCGGTAGCTGTCGAGGATCTCGCCGCCCAGGTAGATCAGCGTCTCGATCTTCGGGTTGCCGAGGCCCTTGTCCTCGGTCTGCACATGGAAGACCTTGCTGCCATGGCGGACGTCGCTGTTGTAGCCGGTGATCACGGCGCTTCCTGCTGGTGCAGCCGCTGCGCCAGTTCGGGCATGACCTCCCAGGCGATCTCGCGCAGCACCTGGTCGCCCAGCCGCGCCACCAGCGCCTTGGCCAGCCGGTCCATGAGCACCGGGTCGGCCAGCAGAGCGGCAAGCGGGTCCGCCGCCGCGGCGGCCGGCGAGGCCGGCACCTCGTCGGCTTCAGACAGCCAGGCCTGCTCGGCGACCGGTTCGAAGGCGACCGGGGTCGCCTCCGGGATGGCGATGGGGGTGGCGGCGGGCGGGTCGAGGATGTCCGAGAGGGTGATCACCTCCGACATGGGCGCCAGGGGCGTTTCGGCCAGGGCGGAAGGTTCGGCTTCCGGCAGGAAGGCGGAGGGTTCCCGGTCGCCCAGGGCCATGCCCACCAGGGCGTCGCTGTCGTCGGACCAGTCGATCGGTTCGCCCAGCTCGAACGGGTTCGCCAGGGCCTGGACCGCGGCGGGTTCCAGGGCGGGACCCAGGTCCGGCAGCTGGTCGGCGTACTCCGCCGAGGGCTCCAGGGGGGCTTCGGGCAGGGTGTCCGCCAGCAGGAATTCCGGGACTTCGGCAGCCGGGACCGGCTCGGCCGGCGCTTCCGGCTCGTCCATGGCCGGCATGGCGCTGGTGGGGAAGGTGAGGCCCTGGAGGCTGTCCAGGTCCAGCTCCTCCAGCTCGAGGGGCTCGTCCGCGGGCTCCTCGAGGTTCTGGGGAATCTCCGCGATCTCCTGGGCATCGAGGGCGTGCGGCGTCTCCTCCTCGGCCAGGTCCTCGGGGCCCAGCAGCAGCAGGTCGTCTTCCGGGGCGGGAACCTTGAGCTCGTCCGGGATGCGCATGGAAGGCCGGGTCAGGAAGGGGGCGGGCGCTTCGGGTTCGGGCGGCGGCGGGGCCGGCACGGGCGTTTCCATCAGGCGCTTGACCCGCTCGCCCAGGTCGCGCAGTTCCACCGGCTTTTTCAGGAACCCCTGGATCGGCGCCAGCCGGAGCTTTTCCGGGTCGACGATGTCCAGGACGCCCGCCATCATGGCCACCGGCATGCGCGCCGTGGCCTCGGTCGCCCGCAGCTCCTGGAGCAGCGCCCAGCCGTCCATCCCCATCATGGAGGTGTCCAGGAGCGCCACATCGAAACGGTCGCCCTGGTTGACCAGGGCCATGGCTTGCGCGCCGGAACCGCATGAAATCAGCTGGACATCGCTGGCGGCCAGCAGGGTCTCGGCGATCTTGTGGATGCTGGGGTTGTCGTCCACGAGGAGAAGACGGGGCATAGGGGACCTCGGGATGCCGGAGTTTGATGAAATGGCTGCGCTAACGCTAACAGAAACGGGCGCACCCTAGGGTAGTTTCAGGGCCTTTCGCACCGACTTCAACCTTCCAGTCGGCTGAAGCCGCTCAAGGAGGGCCCGGTCGCCGACCCAGACCCAGGCCACGGCCGACGATTCGCGCATCGCCACCTCGGGCCCATCGGGGAGCCAGCCCCGGACCGAGGCCCGCAATCTCGAGGCGGTGATCC
The DNA here is from genome assembly GCA_964627225.1 of uncultured Mesoterricola sp. GTDB lineage: Bacteria > Acidobacteriota > Holophagae > Holophagales > Holophagaceae > Mesoterricola. Next base: position 73,801 of record CAZVHQ010000006.1, on the reverse strand, counting down.
ATTCGGGGCGCTTGGCCCGGAGCAGGGCCGCCCGCTGCCGCTCCACGGGCAGTGCGGCCAGGTCGCCCCAGCGGGCATCCCAGGCGGTGGTGGCCTGGCTCCCGGACCACCAGGCCCAGGCCGGGTCGTAGGGCGGCCACGGGGCGGTTTCCGGGGGCAGCGGGGCCCACTTGGCCTGGTCCAGGGGGCCGGTCCTGCGCAGCACCGCGCCATCCTTCTTTTCCGTCACCTGCAGGGCCATCCGCAGCGGCGGCTGGGCAACCAGCACGCCCGGGCCGGCGGCCTCGCGCTTCCACAGGCCGCCGCTCCGGGCCCAGAGGGTCCAGACGTTGCCGCTGCTCACCCAGAGCCGGTCCCGGAGCGGGAACCAGAGCCTGGCGCCCGGCTGCCAGGGCACCATGAGGCGCGACCCGGGCAGGTCCTTGCCGTCGTCCCACAACTGCTCCTGGCGGATGGGCCAGCCCCTGGGCGGCGGCGGCAGGCCCTTTTCGTCCCAGGGGGCCAGGGTGACCGGGGGCACTTCCGCTTCCACGGGCAGGGCGGTGAGCAGCAGGCCGGGTTCCGTCCCGGGGGCGCGCAGGCCCAGGAGGACGGCCTGGCCGTCCCAGCTGAACCGGCTCCAGGGTCCGCTGTCCGTGGACCAGAGCACCCGGCCTTCGGGGACCTCCAACAGCCGGGTCTCGAACCGCTGGGGCGAAAGCATGAGCGTCACCAGCAGCCGGTTGCCCTTGGCCGGGTCCAGCCGGGCCGAGGCGATCGGCGCGTCGAACCGGTAGTGGCGCCATTCCAGGCCGTGCCAGAGGACCACTTCGCTGTGCCCCTTGGGGCCGTTCAGGGCCAGGCCCTGGTCCGCCAGATAGGCCGAAGCCGGCTCCCAGGGGGTGCCGAAACCGCCGCCGAAGGGCCAGGCCTTGTCCTGGTCCGGGTCCTGGTCGCCCTGGAAACGCGGGGTCCAGCCGTCCTGCAGGCGGTACTCGGCCAGGGTCTCGAAACTCTCCATTGACAGCTCGACGGTCGCGTCCGTTACCATCGCTCCGCCCTCCCGGGTGGAGCGGGGCGCCTGGACGAATGCCAACAACACGAGCATCGCCGCGATGAACATGCTGGCAAACAGGTATCGTTTAGGGATCACCGCCGGCTCGAACCTCCACCGACATGATGCAATCATTTGAGGAGTTGCTGACATGAAACATGCCGGGCCGCTGGAAGTCGAAGTCAAGCTGCGCATCCCGTCCACCGGGGCGTTGCACGAGAAACTGCTGCGGGCCGGGTTCACCCAGGCCCACGCCGCGGCCACCGAGGCCAATCGGCTGTGGGACCGGGCCGGCGCGCTGCTGGCCCAGGACTGCGCCCTGCGCCTGCGCCAGTACGGCGGCCAGGCGACCCTCACCTGGAAGGGCCCCAAGGTGGCCGATCCGCAGCTGAAGATCCGTCCCGAGCTGGAGACCGCGGTGGCCGACCCCGCGGCCATGGAAGGCATCCTGCGGGCGCTCGGGTTCGAGCCGGTGCTGGAGATGGCCAAGACCCGCGCCATCTACCTCCGGGGCGAGCTGGAGGCGTGCCTGGACGATACGCCCTACGGCAGCTTCCTGGAGCTGGAAGGGGAGCGGGAAGCCATCGCCCTGGCCATGGCCCAGCTCGGCCTGGGGCCGGAGCAGATCGAGCCGCGCAGCTACGCCGCCTTGTATTCGGAGTAACGCGTTTGTTCCAGAAAAGGTGCCTTCCCGCGCATCCTCGCCATCAAGCCGTCACGGTGGTGACCGATGTTGGAGATCAGGAGGTGCCCCATGGCTCCCATTCAGATCCAAGAGCCTCTGCCTAACAGCGAAAACCCCCGGTACGAAGTCCGCCCGGTGGGTTCCGACGATTTCCAGCATCTGCTCCGCCTGGAACGGGAGATCTGGAGCGCGGACGCCGCCGGCGAGCTGTGCCCGCACTACCTGAGATTGTGCACCGAGCTCTACTCGGACTGGTGCTTCATCGCCATGGACGGGGAGCGGCCGGTGGGCTACGTCCTCAACTTCCCCAAGGGCAAGATCAACTACTGCGCCACCCTGGCGGTCCACCCCGAGTACCAGAAGACCCGGGTGAACTACCTGCTGATCCGGGCCATGGTGAAGAAGCTCATCCTGGAAGGCACCGAGGAGTGCCGCTTCCTGGTGGAGCCGGACAACCACGACGCCCGCAGCGTCCACGAGGCCCTGGGCGCCAGGGTCGTGGCCCAGGTGGACGACTTCTACTGGAAGGGCGACCGCCGGCTCTGGTCGGTCATCGACAAGCAGGACATGGAGCGCATCCGCGCCCGCTACACCCGGCTCAAGCTGGTTTCGTAGGAAAGAGGTCATCTTGAACCCTGAAGCCCTCCTTGAGTCCCTGCGCACCGGGCTGACCCCGTTCCTGGGCCTGCCCGCCCTGAACACCCCCGCGCCGGTGCCCGGCGTGGTGCTTGGCGCGCCCTACGACGGCGGCGTGATCAACCGTCCCGGCGCCCGGTTCGGCCCGTGGGCGATCCGCAACGCCACCATGGGCATGGGCCGGCTGTCCATGCCCATGCGCCTGCAGGGCCAGGACGAAGCCGGGCGCGGCATGGCCGCCGTGGACTGGGTGGACGGCGGCAACATCCCGACCCTGCCGTTCAGCATGGAACAGGCCCTGGACGCGGTGCAGCAGACCATGGCCGGCTGGCTCGCCCAGGGGGCGCGGACCCTGATGCTGGGCGGCGACCACCTCATGACCCTGGGCGCCCTGCGCGCCCACGCCGCCAAGCACGGCCCCGTGGGGCTGCTGCACCTGGACGCCCATTCGGACGCGGCCCACGGCGAAATGTGGGGCGCCAAGTACCATCACGGCACCTGGCTGCGCCAGGCCATCGAGGAAGGCCTGGTGGACCCCCGGCACACGGTGCAGATCGGCCTGCGCGCCCCCCGGTTCGACTCCGAGGAACTGGTGTTCCTGCTGGATGCCGGCGTGCGCATGTGGACCCCCTGGGACCTGCAGGACCTGCGGCTGGACGCCCAGCTCAAGGGCGACATCGCCCGGGTCGGCCAGCGGCCCGCCTACGTCAGCGTGGACCTGGACGTGCTCGACCCGGCCCATTGCCCGGCGGTGGCCGAACCGGTGCCCGGCGGCCTGACCGTGATGGAAGTGCTCACTTTGCTCCGCAACATCCACCGCTGGAGCGCCCCATGGGTCGGTGCCGACATCATGGAACTGGCCCCCGCCCTGGAAGGTTCGCAGACCTCGGCCAAGGCCGCGGCCCATATCGCCCTTCAACTGTTCTGAGACTCTCCCCGGAGGTTCACCATGACGCAAGGAACCTGGATCAGTCTGCTGGCGCGCCAGTCCACCACGCCCATCGGCTGGGATGAAGTCGTCGTGGGCCACGATTTCGGCCTGCTGCTCCCGGACGAGATCCAGCGCTGGATCCTGGAGCAGGGCTTCCAGGGGCCCTGCTGCCAGGAACTGGCCGCCCTGGAAGGCGAGCGCCTGTCCCGCTTCGAGGAGAACCTCTGGGCGGCCTGCGCCGAATGCACCGGCAAGGTGCCCCGCCCCGGCGGCAACCGCTGGGCCAGGGCCCAGGACCGCTGGCGGGTGGCCCTGCTCAAGGACGCGCTGGAAGCGCCGCTCAGCGCGGAGGCCCTGGCCGTCGCCGTGGAATCGATCTACGAGCGGGTGGGCTGCCCCGAGGACATGCTCGAGCTCTGGCAGCGCCACAGCCCCTGGCAGCAGCGCCCGGGCAGCGCCGACCGCACCGCGATCGCCCGCTTTCTTCGCCGTTGCGAGGACGAATTCGTCACGGCCGTCTGATGCCCCCGCCAGGGGCGGACGGTGATGCTCAAACTCCCATCACCGACCGCCCCGGGGGCGCCAGCGAACCAAACCGCACCTCCCTGCACCTAGTGGATGACGTCCCGGCGCCCGCGGCGCTGGAACCGGCAACCACCTTTCGGGAGGAACCATCATGCGCGAAGACAACGGAAGCTCCATCGGCGAGGCCCTGATGCTGTTCGTGGCCGGGGCGGCCATCGGCGGCCTGCTGGTCGCCCTCAACACCCCCAAGACCGGCCCGGAACTGCGGGAAGACCTGAAGGGCATGGGGCGCAGGGCGAGGAACCGGGCCGAAGGCTTGGCGGAAGATGCCGGAGAGGCCTGGGACAAGCTCAAGGGCAAGGCCGGAGAGGCCGGCGGAGCGGTGAAAGAGGAAATGACCGATATCGCCAAACGCTGACCGTCAGGTCTCAGGCGCCGGGGCCGGCGCCGCGGGGGCCTTGCGCTTGGGCAGGCGCGGATCCTGGGCGTCCTTTTTCAGCATCTGCATCAGCTGCGGGTTCTTCAGGGCCATGGGCCAGAGCGGGTGGCCGGCTTCCCGGGCTTCCCGGATCGCCTTGCCGCTGGCGCTGTACTGAGCCAGGTTGTAGAAGGCGACGATGCGCAGGGCGAAGGCGCGCTCATTGCCGGGGTCGGCGGCGACGGTCTGCTCCAGGAAGGCCAGCGCCCCTGCGGGGTCCTTTTCCAGGGCGCCGGCCGCGTCGTCGACGGTCTTGTAGACCGGCTGGCCGGGCACGGCCGGGGCGGGCGGCGGCGGGACCGGAGGCGTGGGTGGCGGCACCACCGCAGGTGCAGGCGCGGGCGCGGGCAGCGCCGCCACTGCGGGCGCGGGGTGCCAGCCCCGGCGCCGGGCGCGCAGCCAGTAGCTGCCCGCGCCCCCAAGGACCAGCAGCGCGGCCAGCACCGAACCCCAGGTCAGCAGCGCCTTCGAGCGGCCGGGAGAGCCATCCCTGGGCCGGGACTTGGGCACCAGCCGGGCCGATTTCACCGCTTCCAGCGGTTCCTGCCGGGGGACCCAGCCCGGGTTCCGGGCCGCCCGCAAGGCTTCGGCCATGGCTTCGGCGGAGGCGAAGCGCTGGGACGGATCCTTGGCCAGGGCCCGGCGCAGGATGTCCTGGATGGCGGGGCTGAGCTCCGGGTACAGCTGCAGGTCCAGGGCGGCGGGCTGTTCCTCGCGCACCCGCTGGGCCACTTCGGCCGCGGTGGCGCCCTTGAACGGCTCGACTCCGGTCAGCGCCTCATGGAGCAGCACGCCCACGGAAAACAGGTCGGAACGGGCATCGCCCTTGCCCTGGAGCGCCTCGGGCGCTGTGTGGGCCAGCGTCTCCAGATGGGCGGCTGCCTGTTCGGGGTCGTGGCCCTGCCCCCGGGGCAAGCCGAAGTCGAGCAGCTTCGGGGCGGGGCGCCCGGCCACCCGGCCCATGCGGATGTTCGAGGGCTTCAGGTTGCGGTGCAGCATGCCGTGCTGGTGGGCGTAGGCCAGGCCGTCGCACACCTGGGCCAGCAGTTCCAGGGATTCCTTGGGCGTGAGGGCATGGTCGCGGAACATCGTGCCGAGATCCGCCCCGGGCACGTAGTCCATCACCTGGAAGAGCATCCCGTCCTTTTCGCCGAACTCGTGGATGGTGACCACATCGGGATGGTTCAACCGGCCGGCGGCCTGGCTTTCGCGCAGGAACCAGCCCTCCGGATCCGGGCCGGCCAGCGCCCCCTTGCGGACGATCTTGATGGCCACTTCCCGGCCGATGATGGTATCCCGGGCCAGGAACACCTCGCCCAGGCTGCCCTCGCCCAGGCGCTCAATGATCTCGAACTTGCCGATATGGTCGATGTTGTTGGTCATGGGGGCTTTCCAAGGATGGGGCCGCGGGTGCGAACCGCATAGCCCAGCATAGCTCGGAGTGTCCCCTTACTGAGGTACTACGAAGGCTTCGACTGCCGCCACCGCCCCCTGGTCGTTGTAACCGCCCAGGACGATGACATTATTCCCGGAAACGAACACGCTCGGGCCGAGCCGTGGGTTGGCCATGGCAGCCGTGGGGGTGAAGCTTCCCGCCCCCGCCCCCGCCGGAGCGAACACTTCGGCCGTGTTCGAGGCGGTGATGCCGTCGGCGGTGCCGCCCAGCAGGAGGACATTGCCGCCGGGCAGGATGGCCGCTCCGAAATTCTGGCGCGGGGAGGCCATGGCCGCCGAAAGGGTGCTGAAGGTCTGGCTGCCGGGGTCGTACCACTCGGCGGTGGCAAGCGGGCCGCTGGCATTGGCGCCGCCCAGGATGAGCACCCCCGGGGGGGTGGTCAGCAGCAGCGCCTGATGGCCTGCCCGGGCGGAAGCGGGCTGGCTGGTGGTGGGCGTAAAGGTGCCGGCCGCCGGATCGAAGAGCAGGGCGAGCGGATTGCCGATGCTGCTGGTGCCCACCAGCAGCACCTTGCCGCCGTTCAGCAAGGTTGCGCTATGGCCGGGGAGCAGGGACAGCGGGCCGAGGGAGGTGAACGTCCCGGTGGCCGCACTGTACCATTCGGCCGAATTGGCCCAGTTCCCCGAGCCGTCCACGCCGCCGGCGACCAGCACGCCGGCCGGCGTGGGGACGTAGGTGGCGGTGTGGCCGGAGTGCCCGGTGGGCAGGCTTCCGGGGGAGAGGGTGAAAATGCCGCCGCTGTAAGTCTCGAAGGAGGTGAGGGAGGGGGCGACGGGTCCGACCGGGCCGCCGAGGGTGCCGGTGCCGCCGGTGATCAGGAGCATCGAGCTGCCGCTCAGCAGGGTCACGGCATGACCCATCCGGACCGTGTTCATGGCATTGCCCGGCGTCGTCGGCACGGGGGCGCCCGGGGGCGCGACGATCGTGTAGGTTTCCGTGCTCTTCAAGGCGGCGCCGTTGATGGCGGTGGCCGAGCCCCCCGTGACCAGGATGGCATTGGGCGCGATCAGCGCGGCCGCCAGCCCATAGCGGCCCGTGCTCAGGGCGCCCGCCGCCAGGAAACTGCCGGCGGTGCTGGAGGGCGGGTTGACGGTCACCGTCTGGGTGGTGACCGGCGAGGCGATGGCGTTGCCCTGGATGGCCTGGCAGGTGAGGGTGACGGTGCCCGGGATGGTGGGGATGAACGACACCGCAGCGCCGAAGGCCGTGCTCGCGCCGCTCTTGAAGGTCCACGGCGAGGAAATCTCCCAGTTGAAGGTCACCGAAGACCCGCCCGGCTGGGCGGAAGCGGTCACCGGGAACCCGACGGTGGCGCTGGCCGGCACGGTGAGGGTCGGCGCGGCGGGCGGGGTGGAACTGGGGGTGGACAGGTTGTCACCGCCCCCGCCGCAGCCCAGGGTGAGCAGGGCGAAGCCCAGGGCGATCCGCAGGACCGGGGCCTGGTGGCCGGGCAGGCGTTTTGCAAACATCAGTCCCTCCCATGGAAGCGAACTGATGTATAATTTATATTTTATTCAAGATTCATCAAGCCTTTTATTTCCCCTCCTGGTGCGCCAGCAACCAGGCCTCGTCCCGCACGGGTATCCCCAGCGCCTCGGCCTTGGCCAGCTTGGTCCCGGCCTTATCCCCGGCCACCAGGACGGTGGTCTTGGGTGAAACGGCGCTGGTGACCTTGGCGCCCAGCAGCTTGAGCAGCGCTTCCGCCTCCTCCCGGCCGAGGCTGGGCAGGGTGCCGGTGACCACGGCCACCTGGCCGGCCAGCGGGAGCTGCGAGCGGTCCACCGGCTGGGGCGCTTCGGGAACCACCCCCAGGGCGGTGAGCCGGGTGGGGAGGTCCGGGTGCAGCTGGGCGAAGGCGCGGATGGCGGCGGCGACCTTCGGGCCGACCTCCGGGACGGCCATCAGGCGGTCTTCCTCGGCGGTCCAGAGGGCCGCCAGGCCCGGGTAGGCTTCGGCCAGCAGCTCCGCGGTGCGCTGGCCGACCATGGGGATGCCCAGGGCGTGGATCCAGCGGGCCAGGGGCCGGGTCAGGGCGCCCCGCAAGGCGGCCATGACGTTCTGGGCGCTCTTTTCGCCCATGCGCTCCAGGCCGGCCAGGTAGGCCAGGCCCTGGTCCGGCTCCGCCAGCAGCTTGAACAGGTCCCAGGGCTGGCTGATCCGCCCGCCGGCGACCAGCTGTTCCACCAGCGCCTCGCCCAGGCCGTCGATGTCCAGCGCCACCCGGCTGGCCAGGTGCTGCAGGCGCATGGTCAGCTTGGCCGGGCATTCGGGGTTCTGGCAGCGCCAGGCCACCTCCTCGTCGGAATCCTTGCCCACCGGCCCGGCGCACACCGGGCAGCGGGCCGGCACCGCCGCCACCGGGGCGTCCGCCGGCATGGAACCGGGCACCACCGACACCACCTTGGGGATCACCTCGCCGCCCTTCTCCACGAACACCCGGCAGCCGATCCGCACCCCCAGGCGCTCCAGCTCGTCGGCATTGTGCAGGGTGGCCCGGCGCACGGTGGAGCCGGCCACTTCCACCGCCTCCAGTTCCGCCACCGGCGTGAGCTTGCCGGCGCGGCTCACCTGCCAGGTGATGCCCAGCAGGGTGGTGGTGGCCTGGAGCCCGGGGTACTTGAAGGCGATCGCCCAGCGCGGCACCCGGTCGGTGAAGCCCAGGCGTTCCTGCTGGGCCAGGTCGTCCACCTTGAGCACCATGCCGTCGGAATCGAACGGCAGCAGCAGGCGCGCTTCCCGCTGCGCCTCGATGAACGCCAGGGCGTCCTGGAAGCCTCCGGCGGCATGCGCCGGCATCCGGTTGAAGCCCCAGCGCGCCAGCTGGTCCATGGCGGCCTCGTGGCCGGGCGCGCCCACCACCTGCCAGGGCAGGAAGGAGAGCCGGCGGGCGGCGGTGACCCGGCTGTCGAGCTGTTTCAGGGTGCCGGCGGCGGCATTGCGCGGGTTGGCGAAGCGCGGTTCGAGGCGCTGGTCGCGCTCCCGGTTCAGCTCCTCGAAGCGGCGCCGGGACAGGAACACCTCGCCGCGCACCTCCAGCTCGGCCGGCGCGCCTTCCGGCAGGGTCAGGGGGATATCGGCGATGGTCCTGGCGTTCTCGGTGACATCCTCGCCGGTTTCCCCGTCGCCGCGGGTGATGGCCTTGACCAGGGCGCCGCCTTCGTAGACCAGGGAAAGGGAAAGGCCATCCACCTTGAGTTCGGCGGCGAAGCGCGGGGTGAGGCCTTGCAGCCCTTTTTGCACCCGGATCTCCCATTCGCGCAGTTCGGCTTCGGAGTAGGTGTTGTCCAGGCTCAGCATGGGGGTGCGGTGCCGGGCCTTGCGGAAGGCCTCCAGGGGTGCGGCGCCGATCCGCTGGGTGGGGCTGTTGGGGTCGGCCCATTCCGGATGGCCGGCCTCCAGCTCGCGCAGCTCGCGCTCCAGGGCGTCGTACTCCGAATCGGACAGCACCGGCTGGTCCAGGACGAAGTACCGGCGCCGGTGTTCCAGCACCTGCGCGGCTAAATCTTTCATGCGGTCGCGGGGATCCATGGGCATTTCCTCGGTTTTTGCATTTTGCCATGGATCGCATGGCCCCCCACGGCGATCCGCAATGAGGCTACCCTGCAGGCGCTCCCTTTGCATTTTTTCAAGCTTCGAGGGCACGGATGGCGATTTTCGGTTTCGGCAAGGGCAAGGGCGGTCCGGCGGGTTCCGACCAGGTGCTGGCCTACCTGGAGGAGGCGCTGGCCGCCCGCAGCCCGTTCACCCTCGGGCCGGGAACGGGCCGCGAAACCTCCGCCCTGCTGCACAGCGTCAGCGAGGACACGCGCAGCTTCCGCCTGCTGCCCAGGGACGACCTGCCGCTGGCCAAGGGCGACCGGCTGGCGTTCACCTGCATCCACGACGGGCTCCGGCTGGGCGGCGACGCCCGGGTGGTGGAGGTGCGCACCGGCATCCTGGCCCTGCAGCTGCCGGACACCCTGGCGTTGATGGAGCGGCGCGGCAGCCCCCGGGCCCGGCTGAACGCCAAGGAGCAGGCCACGCTGACCGCGCTCCAGGACCTGTTCGAAGGAGTGGGGATCTTCGGCGCGCTGGAGAACGTCGCCGAAGGCGGGGCCAGGGTGCGGGTGGACCGGGCCGTGGCCGTGGGCAGCGAAAAGCGCCTGGTCCTGGGCAGCAACCTGGTGCCGCCCGGGCAGAAGTTCATGGTGGTCAAGCTGAACAAGGTGCCGCGCTGCCCCGCGGTCATGGAGGCGGCAGGGCAGGCCGTCTACCTGTCCGCCGACGCCTCGGGGCTGGCCCTGGGGATCGCTTTCGCCAAGCCGCCCGCCCAGATGGCCACGGCCTTGCGCAACCTGGTGGGGCAGCGCTGCCCGCCCATCCCCGTCCAGCTGCCGGTGAAGGCCCGGCGCCGGCCCGAACGCCGGGAGCAGCCGGAGGGGCCCGCCGCGGCGGAGGAACCACCCCCGGTGGACCGCCGCCACTTCCCCCGGCTGACCATGGGTGCGGGTTTCCACGCCCGGTTCATGGCGGGCGACGCCCTGATCACCGAGGCCGATCTGCTGGACCTCAGCGCCGGCGGCTGCTGCCTCCGGCTGCCCCTGGACCGCTGCGACCAGATCCAGCGGGGCACGGACCTGGACGAGTTCCATTTCCTGCACGCCGACCTGCCCAAGGGGGTGCTGACCGGCTCGGTGAAATGGGTGCTGGGCCGCAACCCCGGGACCCTGGAGGCCGGCGGGCCGGGCCGCTACTGCCTGGTGGGCGTCGAGTTCCGCGACACCCCCGCGGCGCTCGCACAGGCCGTCGCGGCCTATGTCGAGCTGCATCTCCCGGGCCGGCCGTAGCTACTTGGTCTTGGCCCGGTAGCGCACCGACATCACCACCCCCAGGCCAAGGAAGTAGCTGAGCGTGCTGCTGCCCCCGGCGCTGAAGAACGGCAGCACGATCCCCTTGTTGGGCAGCAGGCCGATCACCATGCCCACGTTGACGAACAGGTGCAGCGCGAAGATCCCCGCCGCGCCCACGCAGAAGTAGGTCTCGGAGGCGGTCTTGGCCACCCTGGCGGTGTCCAGGATGCGCATGATCACCGCGCCGAACAGGCCGAGCGCCAGCAGCACGCCCAGGAACCCGCGTTCCTCGGCCCACACCGAGAAGACGAAATCGGTGGTCTTCACCGGCAGGAAATTGAGCTGGGTCTGGCTGCCGCTGGTGAAGCCCTGGCCGAACATGCCGCCGGCGCCGATGGCGATGCGGCTCTGGTTGATCTGGTAGCCCTTGCCCTGGAGGTCGGCGCCGGGGTCCAGGAAGGTCATCACCCGCTGCTTCTGGTAGGGCTTGAGCACCTTTTGCCAGGAGAACGCGCCCAGCAGCGAGACGCCCACCAGCGCGGCCAGCACCCAGCGGGCCTTGAGCCCCTTCAGCAGGGGGATCATCAGCAGGATCGGCAGGAAGCTGATGGCCATGCCCAGGTCCGGCTGCTTGAGCACCAGCAGCATGGGAAAGAACACCAGGGCACAGGCTCCCGCCAGGTCCCAGCCGCCCACCGAGGCCAGCGGCCGGGTGCCGAGCCGGTGGGTCACGAACAGCAGGGTCAGCCACTTCATCAGTTCCGAAGGCTGCCAGGTCATGTGGCCGAGGATCAGCCAGCGCTGGGCGCCGCCGATGCGGTGGCCCGCCACCAGGACCGCGGCGAGGCTGAGGATGCCCAGGATGTAGAGCGGAAAAGCGCTGCGGAAGATCCGCAGGGGGCTGACCGCGGCCACGGCGGCCAGGGCCAGGAAGCCCAGGCCGGTCCAGAGCGTCTGCTTGAGCCAGAGGGTGGACTGGATGGTGCCGCGGCCCGCGGAGTAGACCGTGAGGGTGCCCATGATCACCAGCAGCACCATGGGCAGCAGCAGCCCGCTATCCAGGAACCGCAGGCGCTCCCTCATCGAGGTTCTTCGTCCGCGCCCGGTTCGAGGTCCAGCCGGAAGGCATCGGGCAGCTTGGCGCCGGGGGGCGGGAGGGGTTTCTTCACGCGGTCGATGAACCAGTACTGCACCAGCTTTTTCACGATGGGGGCGGCGGAGGAGGCGCCGAAGCCGGCGTTCTCGGCCACCACCGCGAAGGCGATCTGCGGGTTCTCGCGCGGCGCGTAGCCGGCGAACAGGGCGTTGTCCCTGAGTTTCTTGGACAGCGAGGCGTAGTGCGCCTTGTCCACGAAGCTGGTCACCTGGCTGGTGCCGGTCTTGCCGGCGATGGTCACGCCGGGCACGGCGGACTCCCGGGCGGTGCCGGAATGGACCACCTCATAGAGCCCTTCGTCCAGGGTGGACCAGATCCCCGGGGCCAGGCCGGTATCCCGGGGCGGAGGCGGCTGGAACAGGTCGATCTCGCCGCCGTTCTCCTGGCGCACGCCGTAGAGCAGGTGCGGCGTCAGCAGCTTGCCGTGGGTGGCGATCATGGCGTAGAAGCGCGCCAGGGCGATGGGGGTGAGGCTGTTGGCGCCCTGGCCGATGGCCACGCTGATGGTCTCGCCGGCGTACCACTTCTCCTTCTTCACCCGCCGTTTCCATTCCCGGCTGGGGATGCGCGAGACCGCCTCGTGCGGGAGGTCGATGCCGGTGGCTTCGGTGAGCCCGTACTTCTTGGCCGTGTTGTAGATGTCGTCCACGTCCAGGCGCGCGCCCAGTTCGTAGAAATAAATGTCGCAGCTCTGGGCGATGGCCTGGACCAGGTTCAGCGTCCCGTGCACCGCGTCGCAGCGGAAATCCCGGCCGTAGAAGCTCTTGTGGCCGTTGCAGGTGAACGTGGTGTTGGGGGTGATGATGCCCTTCTCCAGCGCGGCCAGGGCCACCAGCAGCTTGTAGGTGGAGCCCGGCGGATAGCGGCCCTGGGTGACCCGGTTGAGCATGGGCCGGTCGGGGTTTTCCCAGTAGGTCTTCACCTGCTCCTGGGTGAGCCGGTTGAGGAACACGTTGGGGTCGTAGGACGGGCTGGAATAGAGCGCCAGCACCCCGCCGTCGCGCAGGTCCAGCACCACGCCGGCGCCCTGGTTCTGGCCGAAGGCCTCCTTGAGGGTGGTCTGCAGCCCGGCGTCCAGGGTCAGGTAGACGCTCCGGCCCGGCTTGGCCTCCTGCATGCCGTAGGTGGCCACCTCCCGGCCCAGGTAGTCCACCAGGATCCGGCGCTGGCCGTCCACGCCGCGCAGCCGGTCGTTGCGGGCCGCCTCGAAGCCGGTGCGGCCGATGATCTCCCCGAGCTGGTAGCGGCCGGGCTCCTTGATCAGCTCCTCGGGCGTCACTTCGCCCACGTAGCCCAGGGCGTGGCCGGCCAGGTCCTCGCCCAGGTAGACCCGGCGCGGCGCCACTTCGATGCTGAGGAAGGGGAACCGGGCGCGCAGCACCTCGGCCCGGGCCACGGCGCCGTCGTCCAGGTTGTCCTGCAGCACCAGCATGCGGTTGCCCGCGGCCTGGCGGATGGCCGCCACCCGGCGCTTGAGCTGGTCGGGATCGGTCTGCAGCGCGGCGGCCAGGGCTTCGATCTGGCCGGTGTCCCTGGGCAGGTCCTCGTACTGGATCACCAGGTGCAGGGCCCGGCGGTTGTCCACCAGCTTGTTGGAGTTGCGGTCGAAGATGATGCCCCGGGGCGCCGGGGTGGTGCGGGTCTTCACCGCCTGGGCCAGGGCCAGCTTCTGCATCTCCCGGCCCTTCCAGAGCTGCACCCGGGCGTAGGCCAGCACCAGCCAGAGGATCATGAACCAGGCGACGGTCTTCATGATGCCGATGCGTTTCTGAATGAGAGATTGGTCCTGAATTTCCAAGGGCTACTTCCGATGCAGGGGCGGGTGGAGGCGCAGGGCCAGGGTGGCCCAGGCGGGAATCAGTATGAGCGACCAGAGCCATCCAGTGCCCCAGGCGCTCGGTCCGGCGGCGAAGCGAACCGAAAAATGGATGAGCAGCGCATGAACGATCACCAGCACCGCCTGGCGGCCCCAATAGGGCTTGAGGGCGTGCGGCGGCCAGCGCAGCAGCAGGCTGAACGCCAGCAGGCAGGCCAGCATGTTGCCGAAGGCGGTGCCGCCCAGGTGCGGGTAGAGCCGCAGGGTGCCTTCCAGCACCCAGCCGCCGGCGGCCGCCCAGGCCATCCCGGCCAGGGGCGAGTTGAAGCCCGGCGCCAGGCCCAGCACCAGGAAGGTGTTCAGCACCGCCTGGGGCCCGGGCCAGGGCGCCGTGTAGTGGATGCCGCCCAGGCACAGCACGGCCAGCAGGAACCGGCGCACCAGGGGGGTGCCCGAGGGCGTGCTCATTTGACCGCCTCCTTTCCGGTGGCGGCCTGGGGCGGGCCGGCGGGAGGCTGGATCTCCATCTGCGGATGGGCCGGCAGGATGAGCACCAGCCCGACCCGGTCCAGCGGCGCGGCCAGCACCACCTCCACGTGCAGTTCCACATCATGGGTCTGCACGGCGCTGACGTAGCCCACCAGGAGGCCCCGGGGGAAGACCCGGTCCAGGCCCGAGGTGAACACCGGTTCGCCCACCTGCACCACTTCCTGGTTGCCGATGTAGCGGATGGCCGCCTTGCCCGGGCCGAGCCCCTGGAGCACGCCGGTGGCGCGGCTCCGGGCCAGCATGACGCCGGTGGAGGCGTTGTAGGCGTCCAGCGGGAGCAGGCTGGACTGGGACGCGCCCACCTCCCAGAGCCGGCCCACCACCCCTTCCGGAGCGATGACCCCCTGGTCCGGGGTGAGCCCGGCGTCCTCGCCCTGGTCGAGGATCATCCCGCCGAACGGGGCCTTGCGCACGTTGACGATCACCCGGGCGGCCCGGAAGTCCAGCGGCAGCAGCCGCTTCAAGCCGAGCAGGCGAACCGCCTCGTCGGCTTCGGCCAAGCGCGGGGCCGAGGCCTCCCGGGCGGTCAGCAGCCCGGTCACCTGGGCCCGCAGGGTCAGCAGTTCGGTTTGGGCGTGGCGCAGGTCGGCGACCCGGTCCTGGCGCGCCGCCTTCCAGCCCTCCCAGCGGGCCGAAGCCACCCGGGGCGGGGCGGCCAGGAGGTTGGCCAGGTGCTGCCAGCGGCTGCTGGCGCCCCGGCCCAGGGCCATCCAGAGCAGATGGCCCAGCAGCAGGGCGACCATGGCCCAGCGCTGCCGGCCGGTGGCGTTCCAGCCCCAGGGCCGCTGCCTCACGGGCGGGCCCCGCGGGCGGAGAGGCTGGTCTGGTGGCCGTTCATGGGGCTATGCACCGTGTTGCCTGCTTGCTTTCAATCCAGGATCTGGATCCGCCTCAGGAAGGGGATGTCCTCCAGCAGCATGGCCGTGCCCCGCACCACCGCGGTCTCGGGGTTTTCCGCCCGGTAGCAGGGCAGGTGGGTTTCCTTGCTGAGCCGGATGTCCAGGCCCTGGATCTTGGAACCGCCGCCGGTGAGGCAGATGCCCCGGTCGATCAGGTCGGCGGCCAGTTGGGGCGGGGTTTCGTTGAGCGCCTTGCGCACCAGGTCGATGATCGCGCTGATCGGTTCGGCCAGGGCTTCGCGAATTTCCATGTCATTGAGGGTCAAGGTCTTGGGCAGGCCCTCGAACTGGTCCCGGCCGGAGATGCTCATGGTCCGGGTCTTGTCGGAGGAATAGGCGGAACCCAGGCTCCACTTCACCTCCTCGGCCGCGGCCTCGGAGATCAGCACGTTGTACTTTTCCCGGATGTATTTAATGATTGCTTCATCCATCTCGTCCCCGGCGATCAGGATGGAATCGGCGAACACCTTGCCGTTGTAAGAGATCACCGCCACATCGGTGGTGCCCCCGCCGATATCGACGATCATGCAGCCGCGCTTCTCGTTGATGGCCAGGCCGGCGCCGATGGCGGCCACCATGGTCTGGTCCACCAGGAACACCTCGCCGGCCTTGGCGTCGTAGCAGACCTGCTTCACGGCGCGCCGGGCCACCTGGTGGGCCCTGGGCGGAACGCTCACGACGATCCGGGTCCGGGCGAAGCCCCGGTTGGGCCGCGCCTTCTTGATGAAGGAAGCCAGCATCTTTTCCGCCGCGTCCACCTCGTAGATCATCCCGTCCTTCATGGGCCGGATGGTCTGCACGCCC
The DNA here is from genome assembly GCA_964627225.1 of uncultured Mesoterricola sp. Classification (GTDB taxonomy): domain Bacteria; phylum Acidobacteriota; class Holophagae; order Holophagales; family Holophagaceae; genus Mesoterricola. The sequence goes on along the minus strand of CAZVHQ010000006.1, from coordinate 58,004 downwards.
TGGGGGGTCCGGCCCAGCAACTGCTTGGCCTCGTCGCCCACCGCCTCGACTTCATGGGTCTGGGTGTTGAGAGCTACGATTGAAGGTTCATAAACAACAATGCGCCCCGCCTGCCGTGTGTAGACCAGCACGGAAGCGGTGCCCAGATCAATGGCCAGGTCGGAGGTGAACAGGTTGGACCAGAATTGGCTTGAGAATGGGTGGGGCACAGATCACTCCAAGGGAACCTCTTAGCCTGCCATGGATTCGCCCTGAAGGACAGGCCTCAACGCCCCGCGGCGGCCAGCAGTTCGCGCACCAGGAGTTCCGGATCGAAGCGTTGCGGCAGTTCCCGGTGGTAGCCGCGCACCCAGGCCTTGCCATCCACCAGGATGAAGGGGATCGCTTTTTTCCCGGTCTCCGCTTCCAGGCGCTCAGCGGCGCCCGGCACGGTTTCGATGTCCACCTTGGTGTGGGTCACCCCGTTGGCCGTGAGCCAGCCTTCGAGGCGGCGGCAATCCGGACACCAGGCGGCGCTGAACACTTCCAGTCGCAGGTTTTCAAGTTGGGTGGGAACGGGCATGGGGTACTCCGCTAGGAATGGTGGCGCGTCGCTGTCATTCTGGAACCGAAACATTTAGGAGAGAAGCATGGAAATGCGCGCGGCGCGAGTGATGGGAATATGCGGAATGCTGGTGCTGGGCGGGCTCGGCTGCGCCAAGGTATCCAAGGACACCAGCCCGGTCGTCGCCAGCGTGGGCGGCGAGAAGATCACCGAGACGGCCTTCAACGCCACCGTCAACACCTACCTGGCCGACCCCGCCAAGGCCAGGGAGTTCCTCACCAACCAGACCCTGCGGGAACAGCGCAACCAGTTCCTGGGCACCCTGGTCAACCAGAAGGCCCTGATGCAGTTCGTCAAGGCCGACGGCCTGGACAGGGACCCCAAGGCCCAGATCGATGTCCAGTCGGCCATCGCCAACGCCTACTTCCAGATCCTGGCCGACCGCCTGATGCCCAAGGGCGAGCCCACCGAAGAGCAACTCAAGGCCTTCTATGACGACTACGTGCTGCAGGCCAAGGCCGCCAACCAGGCCGCGGGGCTGCCCACCTTCGACCAGGTGAAGGCCCAGCTGCCCGGCGCCTTCAAGCGCAAGCAGGCCCAGCAGGCCCGCGAGGCGCTGCTGGCCCAGCTGAACCAGAAGTGCCCGGTGGTGTTCGCCGACGGCTACCGGCCGACCCAGATGCAGTAGCCAGCCGGGCCATTGACGTCCGAGCGTGGCTATCAGGGTGCCTCAAGGCGGAGGTGGTCCTGCTCCATCCGGCGCGCGGACCGGATCCATGACGTTCCTGGAGATCGCACCCGCATCCCTCCAGTCGGAGGAGTCGTCCGATGTCGGCTGCGGCCAAATGACCCTCGGCCCTGTCATTCACACTGCTACTTCCAGTGCTGGCCGATGAAGCTCTCCACTTCCGGCAGCCCGCCCTGCAGCACCAGGTAGCCGTTGTGCGGTTCGCGCGGCGTGATCTCATGGTTCACCGGGGTGAGCAGCATCTCGCGGATGCGCTGCGGATCGTCGGTCTGGCCCAGCACCCAGGCCAGCTTCATGTAGGCGGTTTCCGGCAGCATGTTGTCCATGGGGATGATGCCCAGGTTGAGCAGATCGCGGCCGGTGTCGTAGACGTACATCTGGGCGTAGCCCCAGATGGTCTGCACGGTCATCACCACGGTCATGCCCTTGTCGATGGCCCGCTTCACGGCCGGGTAGAGCGGCTTGTTGATGTGGCCCAGGCCGGTGCCGGCGATGACCAGGCCCCGGTAGCCCATGGAAGACAGCCCGTCGATGATGTCCGGGTTGAAGTTGGGGTAGTAGTACTGGATGGTGACCTTCTCCTCGAAGGCCGGGTTGATGATGGGGACGCGCCTGGGGTCCCGCTTGAGGAAGTCGTCGGTGAGGTAGGTGAAGTACTCGCCCTTCTCGTTCTTTTCCCGGGACACGGTGGCCAGGGGGGTGGCGCCGATGGTGCGGAAGGTGCTGCGGTAGCTGGAGTGCATCTTCCGGCAGCGGGTGCCCCGGTGCAGCAGGTCGTAGTTGTCGGAGGTGGGCCCGAACATGCAGAGCATCACTTCGGCGATGTCGCACTCGGCGGCGGTGCGCACGCCGTTCATGAGGTTCAGCGCGGCGTCCGATGAAGGCCGGTCCGAGGAGCGCTGGGAGCCCACCAGGACGATGGGCACCGGGGAGTTCTGCACCATGAAGCTGAGGATCGCCCCGGTGTGGCTCATGGTGTCGGTGCCGTGGCCGATGACGATGCCGTCCACGCCCCGGCTGATCTCCACCCCGATCGCCTTGGCCAGGGCGATGTACTGTTCCGGGCCCATGTTCTCGCTGAACACGCCGAACAGTTTCTGAGTGTCCATGTTGGCGATGTCCGCCAGCTCCGGCACGGCGCCGTAGAGCTCGCCGGGCGTGAAGGCGGGGATCACGGCGCCGGTGCGGTAGTCCAGCCGGGAGGCGATGGTGCCGCCGGTGCCCAGCAGGGTCACGTTCTTCTTGGCCGGGTCGAACGGGAAGGCCTTTTCCGGGATCTTGTAGACCGCCTTGCGGTAGCCGGTCTCCTCGGCGGCGACCACCCGGTCGGCCTTCACGCCGACGTTGTAGCCGTTGAACAGCTTCACCACGATGTGCAGATCGTCGCAGGTCTCGCTGCGGGGCAGGATCACCCCCTTGAAGCTGGAACCCCTGTCGTTGACCAGGTCCACCTCGCTCCACACGCCGATGTTGAAACGGTCCAGCACGGCGCGGGCCGCGCCGTGGTAGCCCTGGAAACGGTCGCTGCGTTCGCTGATCGGAATCGTCAACGGATCACCTCCTCGCGCAGGATGGCCCGCAGGTATTCGGCCACCTCCTTGCCCGGCGCCCGGCCCCGCAGCTGGCCCATGGCCTTGCCGGCCAGGAAGCGCAGGCGCTTGGCGTCGGAGTCGCCCAGGTCGATGCGGTAGTCCTCCATGGACAACCCCGCCAGCGTCGCGGACCAGACCTGCCGTTCCTGCATCCCGTAGCCCAGCAGCAGGCAGGCCTCCTCGGCCCGCAGCCCGGGGTTCCGGGCCATGCGGCCGGCCACCGGCTGGATCGCCTCCCGGGGAATCTGCCCGCCGGTGAACAGGTCGAACACCTGGACCCATTCGGCGATGCCCAGGCGCTCCATGGGCAGGCCCGAGCGGCGCATGGCCTTGGCCCGCTGGCCGATCTCGATGGCCGCCACCAGGCCGTCCACGCCGGTGCGCCGGACCAGGGCGTCGACGATCTCGGCGCCGCCCCGGCGGATCAGGTATTCCGTGGTTTCCACCGGCACGCGCCAGGCGCCGTAGCGGCGCAGCCGCTCCCAGGGCGAGGGCCGCGTGCGGGCCCGGGCCGCCGCCACCCGGTCCTCGGTGATCCGGGTGGGCGGTGAATCGGTATCGGGATACATGCGGTCCGGGCCTGGCAGGATCCGCTCGAAGGTGGTGAAGCCGCCGGTGAGGGCCTGGCGGGTCTCCTGCGGCACGCCCTTGACCGCATCCACGAAGCGCAGGCGGATCTCCTCGGCGGCGGTGCGGCAGTCCTCTTCCGGCCCAAATATTATGAAATAATCATCATCTGGGTTCAGGTGCAGCCGCTTGCGCAGGCGCTCCATGACCCGGTGCTTGGCCGGGAACTCCGGCAGCAGGGCGCCGCTGAGCACGATGGGGGCCTCGTCCAGGCAGGCGATGACCCGGATCCGGCCGGACAGTTCGTCCAGGAAGGTGGTGTCCGGCTGGGTGGGGAACTGGGCGAGGCCGAGGCCGCCTTCCAGCTTGACCGCCATGATCCGGCCGCCGCTGTGGATGGTCCGGCGCATGAAGCCCAGGTCGGTCTCGTGGAACAGGTCGGTGGCGTCGAAGGCGGCCACCCGGATGTCCTCCGGAGCGCGCATGCCGCGCCGGTGCAGTTCGTCGCGCAGCTTGAGCAGGTTCACCTGGCGGATGCCTTCGTTGTGCACCAGCTTCACCGCGTATCCCGCCTTGGGCACGCCCTTGATCTCCACCCGCTGGCCGCCGCGCACGCTGACGTTGACGTCCTGCCGGCTGGCGCCCATGCCGGTGCGTACCCGGCCGGTTGAGCGGGCCACCAGGCCGCAGAGCAGGATGGCGTCGCGCACCTCCTCCGGGGTGACCAGTTCCGGCCCGGTGACCGTTTCGGTGAGCGGCATGCCCAGCCGGTCGGTGCGCCAGACGATGCGGTGGCCCTTGTCCTTCACCTCCCGGCAGGAGTCCTCCTCGACGGACAGGTGGGTCACGGTCAGTTCGCGCCCCTGGAAGGGCAGCACGCCGTTCATGCCGACGATGGCGGTGCGCTGGAAGCCGGTGGGGATGCTGCCGTCCAGGTACTGCTTGCGGGCGATGTGGACCTCGTCGATGATGTCCATGCCCATGGCCAGGCAGAGCTCGATGGCCACGTCGATGGCCTCCTGGTTGACCAGGAACGGCGGGGTGTCATCCATCTCGTAGGTGCAGACATTGAGATGGTTGAGCAGGTAGATGATCTCCTTGCGGGTCTTGAACTCCATCAGCGCGGTGCCGTCGTACTCGCCCAGTTCGCTCAGGGTGGGGCGCATGTGGCGCAGCACCTCGCCGTCGTGGGTCTCGGTGTACAGCCCGGCCGGGCAGCGGCAGAACAGCTTGTGCTCGGTGAGCAGCTGCTGGTGCACCTCCAGTCCTGAGATCAGGCCGACCGAAGGGTAATCGAGGCTGCCGAGCATCACGCTCCTTCATTTGGAGAAGACGACTAGCCGCATCTTGGGGTTGCCAGGCGCGAATCGTCAAGGTCCATGGGCTTCCGGATCCCGTTGGCTGATCCGGGTCACAGGGGGCTGAATTGGGAAGGAGCCTGGATGATAGCACTCCCTGGCCGTGCGTTGAACCACACCTCCATCGAGTATGATTCGGGCATGGAACGGAGCAGCATCGTGCGCCTTTGGTCCCTGCATCCGCGCTACCTCGACCCGAAGGGCCTGGTGGCCCTTTGGCGGGAGGGGCTGCTGGCCCAGGCGGTGCTCGCCGGCCAGACCCGCGGCTACCGGCACCACCCCCAGCTCGACCGGTTTCTCCAAAGCGCCGCCCCGGCGCACGCCATCGCGGCCTACCTCCAGGCGGTCCACGCCGAGGCGGCCGGCCGGGGCTATCGCTTCGACCGTTCGAAAGTGGGACCTGGCGGGGCCTGCGCGCCGCTGACCGTGGCGAGGGGCCAGCTCGAATACGAGTGGGCCCATCTCACGGCCAAGCTCCAGGCGCGGGCACCGGTGTGGCTGAGGCAGTTCGAAGCGGTCGGCTTGCCGGAGCCCCATCCCTTGTTCCAGGTGATTGAGGGCCCGGTCGCGGCCTGGGAAACTATGCGTGTTTTGCCAGGAACTCCGAGTACGGCCCCTGGAAATCCTCCAGACCCTCGTCGGTGATGGACCAGATCCGGGTGGCCACCTCGTCGATCAGGTCCTCGTCGTGGGTGACCAGGATGACCGTGCCCTTGTAGTTCTGCAGCGCGGTGTTGAGGGCGATGACGGCTTCCAGGTCCAGGTGGTTGGTGGGCTCGTCCAGCACCAGGAAGTTGGGCTTCTGCAGCATGAGCTTGCAGAACATCACCCGGCAGGCCTCGCCGCCGGAAAGCACCTCGGTGCGCTTCATGCCGTCCTCGCCGCGGAACAGCATCTGCCCCAGCACGCCGCGGATGGTCTCCACCAGGGCGTCGGGGTCCCACTGCCGGAGCCAGTCCACCAGGGCGTGGCCGCCCGGGATGGATTCGCGGAAATCCTGGGCGAAATAGCCCACCTTCACCTCGTGCCCCCACTTCACTTCGCCTGCGTCGATGCCCCGGTCCAGCTCGTCGACGCCCACGGCGTTGGCCAGCAGGGCCTTGAGCAGGGTCGACTTGCCGGCCCCGTTGCGGCCCACCAGGGCGATCTTTTCGCCCCGGCTGACGTTGGCGGTGAAGTCGCGGATCACCTCCAGCCGGCCGTCCTCGCCGTCGTAGCCCTTGGATACGTGCTCGAATTCCAGGGCGTGCTTGCCGCCGGGCTTGTCCTGGTCGAACTTGATGTAGGGGCGCTGGATGTTGCTGCGGGCCAGGTCGTTGGGGGCCAGCCGCTCCACCTCCTTGCGGCGCGAGTTGACCTGGCTGGAGCGGGTGCCGGCGGCGAAACGCTGGATGAATTCCTCCAGCTGGGCGATCTTCTTCTCCCGCTGGCTGTTCTCGGATTCCAGCCGGGAGCGGATCTGCATCTTCTGCATGACCATGTCGTCGTAGCCGCCGGTGTACTGGATGATGGTCTGGTAGTCGATGTCGGCGATGTGGGTGCAGACGCCGTTGAGGAAATGGCGGTCGTGGGAGATGACGATCACCGAACCCTTGTAGTGGGACAGGAAGTTCTCCAGCCAGTGGATCGATTCCAGGTCCAGGTGGTTGGTGGGTTCGTCCAGCAGCAGGGCCTCGGGATTGCCGAACAGCGCCTGGGCCAGCAGCACCCGCACCTTCTGGCCGCCCTGCAGCTCGCTCATCTGCCGTTCGTGCAGGTGTTCCGGAACGCCCAGGCCGGAGAGCAGGATGGCCGCGTCGCTTTCGGCGGTGTAGCCGTCCTCGTCGGCGACGACGCCTTCCAGTTCGCCCAGGCGCATGCCGTCCGCGTCGGTCAGCTCGGCCTTGGCATAGATCAGGTCGCGCTCCTGGAGCGCCTCCCACAGGCCCTTGTTGCCCATGATGACGGTGTCCACCACCCGGAACGGATCGAAGGCGAACTGGTCCTGGGACAGCACGCCCATCTTCCGGGGCTTCTGGATGGTCCCGGTCTGGATCTCCTGCTCGCCGGTGAACAGCTTCATGAAGGTGGATTTGCCGCTGCCGTTCGGGCCGGTGAGGCCATAGCGGCGCCCGGACATGAAGCTGGTGGTCACGTCCTCGAACAGGATCCTGGCGCCAAAGCGCATTGTCACGTTTTGCACTGCCAGCATCCAAGCCCCCAAGAACCCTACATTGTATCAGGTTCCTGGGAAAAAACGAGGCTCAGTCCCGGCGCTTCGCCGAGGCGGCCGCCAGCACCTGGGCGGCCAGGACCAGCAGGCCCAGGTCGCGCAGGAGCGCCCAGCGCATGTCCGCCACCCGCTCCACCGCGGAACGGGCGCCGGTGGCAGCGCCGAAGCAGCCGCAGTCCACCGGGTGGTTGCGGGCCAGGTTGATGGAGAGGGCGGTCATGAACACCAGCAGCAGCGCGGCGATCCAGGCGGCGGCGGCCCGGGTCCAGGCCCCGAGGCAGAGCGCCGCGCCGCACAGCAGTTCCAGCCAGGGCAGGGTGAGCGCCGCCGGATGGATCAGCCAGGCCGGGGCCAGCTGGTAGTTCCAGATGGCTTCGGCGAAGCCCGGCGGGTCGATCAGCTTGGGCAGGGCCGCCGCCACGAACACCGCGCCCAGCGCGATCTGGGCGCGCACCGTGAGCCAGGGGTGGAGCAGGCGGCGGATCATGGCCGCGCCCCGCTGGCCTGGGGCCGGCCCAGCCGCACCCAGTCCGGGAAGCCGTCCCGGTAGATGAGCAGATCGCGGTAGCCCAGTTCCACCAGCTTCTTGGCCAGCAGCCTGGAGTCGGCGCAGTCGCCGCCCGAACAATAGACGATGATGGGCGCCTGCGGGTCCGGGTTGGCCCGGGCCTCGAATTCGGTGATGCGGGCCGCCGCGAGGGTTTCCCAGATCGGCACGCTCCACGCCCCCGCCACGTGCCCGGCCTCGAACTCCGAACTGCGCCGGGCATCCAGGAAGGGGAACTTGAGCTGGTAGGCCTCCCAGGCCGCCGCGGAGGAAATCTCCCGGATCACCTCCTGGGGCGAGGGGGCGAACGGGGAGTCAGGTTTTTTCGGATGGGCCACCTTTCCGAGGCTGGCGGGCTTGGCCGCCGCCTGGATGGCCGGGGCCGGGGCCGGCGGCTGGGGCGGGGCCGGCGCCGCGGGTTGTGGCCGCACCGGTTGGGGCGCCCACCCGGTCCACTCCAGTTTCCGCCCGGGTCCGGCCCAGCGGTTGGCCAGACCCGCGCAGACCAGCGCGACGGCCAGGAGGGCCAGGGCTTTCAGGAGATCGGAGGCGGATTTGGGCATAAGGGCGGCAACCTGGGGGTGCCGCAAGTCTAGCAAGGTTCCGGGCTGTTCTTCCGGGGCAGGGCCACCTTCCGCCGCGCCCCCGCCGGCGCCCGCTCGAGCTGGCGCAGGTCGGCCCGCCAGCCGTCCCAGTCCAGGCCCAGGCCGATGACCACGGCCACCAGGGGCGCGGGGGGCTCCGCCGCGGGCAGGGGGCTGACTTCCAGCCGGCCATCGGCCCATTGGAAGGCCCAAGCGGAGCTGCCGTCGTGGCGCGCCGGCCAGCCGCTGAAGGCGCAGATGCCCTTGGCGCGCAGCAGCTCGCCCTGGGCCGGGGGGCGCAGGAACAGGGCTTCCAGGGCTTCGGGGTCCACCGGGTGGTCAAAGCGCAGGGTCAGGGCCCGGGCCTGGGCGAAGGAGGCCGGCGGGCCGGGCAGGACCGGGGGCAGCACGCCGGACCAGGGGTCGGCCTGGGGCGCAACGCCCATGCGGCTTTGCAGGATGGCGTGGCCCCGGAAGGCGGCGCGGATCTGGCTCTCCCAGGCCATGGCCAGGCTCGGGTCGAGGTCGGCCTTGCTGACGTAGACCAGGCTCGCCAGGGCGGTCTGGCGCCGGAGCAGCGGCCGCTGTTCCAGGTGGCCCAGGGGGGTCAGGGCCGAGACCACGGTGAGGCATCCGGCCAGGCGCATGCGCCCGGCCAGCAGCGGCTCCTGCTCCAGGTCCACCAGGTCGGTGGGATCGGCCAGCCCGGTGGTTTCCAGGACGACCCGCTGGGGCCGGCTCGCCGGGGGCCGGTCGCACCAGCCGGCCAGGGTCGTCACCACCTCGCCGCGCAGGCTGCAGCAGGCGCAGCCGTCCACCAGGCTGGCGATGTCCGCCAGCTCCGGCCGGGAACCGAGCAGCAGGCCATCCACGCTCACCGCGCCGAATTCGTTGACCAGCACCGCCACCTTGCGGCCCTCGGCCAGTTCGGCCTTGAGCAGCTGGTTCACCACGGTGGTCTTGCCCGAACCGAGCGGGCCGGTGACCATGAGCACGTCGAGCATCGGGTTCCTTCCGGGACGGGATGTCCCACCTTCCATGATGCCTTCCCCAGGCGTTCATGGGAGGCTAGTGCCATGGACTTTGTGGACGGCAGCTATCTCGCAGCGGTTTCCCTGGCCGGCTGTTGTGCCCGGGCCTTGGCCCGGGGCCTGCCGGACAACTGGCGGCTGCGCCTGGGCGCCGGGCTGCCGGAACAGCGGCCCGGCTGGATCTGGGTCCAGGCGGTGAGCGTGGGGGAACTGATGCTGGCCGAGGGCATCCTGGGCCGCCTGCTGGCCGAGGGCCACCGGATCCATGTGACCACCGGCACCAGCGCCGGGCTGAAGCTGCTGGAGCAGCGCCTGCCCGGATGGGATCTTGGCACCGGGCGGATCACCGGGGGCGCCTTCCCGCTGGACGACGGCCGGGGGCTGGCGGCCTTCCTGCGCCAGCCCCCGGCGGCCTTCATCGGCCTGGAAACGGAGATCTGGCCCAACCTGCTGCGCCAGTTCGCCATCCGCGGCATCCCCGCCTGCATCGTCAACGGCCGGCTCACCGAGCGCAGCCTGGCCAAGGGCCGGGCCTGGATGGCCCGGGCGGCTTCGCGGCTGACCCTGGTGGCGGCCCGGGACGAGGCCTCGGCGCGGGCGTTCCGCCGGCTGGGGGCGCCCAGGGTGGTGCTGGGCGGCAATCTCAAGGCCGACCTGCCGGCGCCCCGGCCCCTGCATGCCGGCTGGGTGGCCTTGCGCGAAGGCTGGTCCGGCTGTCCGGTGCTGGTGGCCGGCAACACCGTGGCCACCGAGGAGGAACTGGTTCTGGAGGCCTGGGCCCAGGCCCGGACAGCCCATGCGGGACTGCGTCTGGTGCTGGCCCCGCGCCAGCCCCGGCGCTTCCAGCAGGTGGCGGAGCTGCTGCAGGCCAGGGGCCTGCGCTTCCGGCGCGGGTCCGGCGCCTGGCCGGCCGGGCCGGGGCCGTGGCTGGATACCGACATCCTGTTGCTGGATACGCTCGGGGAACTGGCCAGCGCCTACGGCGAAGGGACCCTGGCCCTGGTCGGGGGCGGCTGGGCCTGGCGCGGCGGGCACAACCCCCTGGAGCCGGTCAGCTGGGGCCTGCCGACCCTGCTCGGGCCGGGCTACGACAATTTTGCCGACCTGGTGACGCCGCTGCTGGCCGCCCAGCGGGTGCGGGTGGTGCCGGCGCCGGAACTGGCCGCGGAGGTGGCCGCCGTGCTGGGGCGCACGCCCCTGCGTCCCGCCGCGGCGGGCGGGCCGGCCCAGCTGCCCGAAGGCTTGTCCGGAACTTTGGAAAAAACGATGGAATTTCTTTCAAAAATCATACCTGCGCCCCGGTAAAGTTGAATACCAGGACGATTGCATGCCTAACCTCCCGCCTCACATCCTTCTGATCGATGACGACCCGAGCGTGCTGGGTCTGGTCGGGGATGCGCTGACCCATTACGGGATGAAGGTCCATCCCTTTTCCGAAGGGCACCGCGCCTTGCGCCTGCTGGAGGACCCGGACTCCCCCCAGTTCGACCTGGTGATCACCGACATCAACATGGAAGGCATGGACGGGTTCGATGTCATCAACCGGGTGAAGTCCGTCAAGCCCGGTCTTCCGGTGATCGTCATGACCGGCCAGGCGACCCTGGATTTCGCCATCCGGGCCATGCGCATGGGCGCCTCGAACCTGTTCCAGAAGCCGCTGAACATCCGCGACCTGGTGAACAGCGTGTTCCACCTGGTGGAACTGCACCGGGAACTGAGCCGGACCGCGGTGGGTCTGCGGGGGCTCGTGGAGGAGCGCCGGCACTTCCTGTTCCGGGCCGACGAACTGGACATCCCCAGCATGGTCGGGCACATGACCGACCGGCTGGTGCCCATGGGGCTGGCCAAGCCCACCAACGTCGATGTCATCGGCATGGCCTTCCACGAGGCCCTGGTGAACGCCCTGGAACACGGCTGCCTGGAACTGAATTCCAGCCTGAAGGGGGATCTGTTCGCCGAGCATGACGCGTTCGCCGCCACCCTGCAGGAGCGCCTGGCGGATCCGCGCTTCGCCGAGCGCCGGATCGACGTGGCGCTGAACATCACCCCCGAGCGGTTCGAAGCCACCATCACCGACGAGGGCCCCGGCTTCGACATCAGCACGGTCTCCAGGCTCACCGACGCAGCCCTGGGCAAGCAGTGCGGCCGCGGCCTGGCCATGATCCACCTGGTCATGGACCAGGTCACCCACAACGCCAAGGGCAACCAGATCCACCTTGTGCTGAACCGTAAATAAGGGCAGAGTTGCTCAATGGCCAGACCTTCCAATGTGGTTCCGCTGCACCGGGCCCAGACCCAGCCTGAAGCCGCGGACCCTGTCAGCGCCGCCATCCTCGGGAAACTGTGCCGGGATGATTTCGAGCTGTGGGTCTGCCGGTCGGGGGGCGGGACCATCTCCCTGAAGTGGTGGCGGTGGCGCGAGGAGGCCGAGTTCTTCGACCCCCTGGAAGACGGCGGGCTCACCCTGGACGCCGCGGAGCTGCAGCCCCTGGCGGAGCTGCTGGCTTCCGTGGCGGCCTACCTCAAACCAAAATCATAGCGCCTGTTCGATGAACGACTTCAGCTGCGGCTTGGCCTGGCCGCCGACCTTCTGGTCAACCTTCTGGCCGTTCTTGAACAGCAGCAGGGTGGGGATGGACATGACGCCGAACTGCCCGGCCACCACGGGATTCTCGTCGACGTTGATCTTCACGATCCTGGCCTTGTCCTTCAACTCACCGGCCAGCTCGTCGAGGATCGGGGCGATCATGCGGCAAGGCCCGCACCAGGGGGCCCAGAAGTCCACCAGGGTGACGCCGGCGGCCACGGTGCTCTGGAATTCGGCGTCGGTGATGTGGGTAACGAGATCAGACATGGGTTTCCTCGGAAAATGCCCCGCGTGGGGCCTAGGGTAGGGGGATGAGGTCGTTCTGAAGGCCGGCGCCCCATTGAGCGATGGTGAAAACGCTCATGAAACGGTCGTTGGTCTCGCGCAGCCTCTGGGTGAGGACTTCGCAAAGGGCGAACAGGACCTTCATGGCGAGCTGGTGCTGCTCTTCCAGCAGGCTTCGCAAGGCCGGCAGTGGGATGAAAAATACATCGACGGCGGTATTGGTGATGGCGTCCGCCGCCCGGGGCAGGAAGTCGATGAGGGCCATTTCGCCGAAGAAGGCGTTGGGTTCCAGGATGGCCAGGGCTTCCTCGCCGGTGGCCGAGCGCTTGGAGATGCGCACCGAGCCCTCGACAAGAATGAACATACCATCCCCAGGCTCGCCCTCCCGAAAGATCACCTGCTCCGCCAGGTAGTGCCGGGGCTCGCCGATCACCAGAATACGCGCACGCTCCTCCAAGTCCAGGTTCCTGAACAGGGGGCAGGTGCTGATTGACGTGCTGTTTATCAAAGCGCATCCAGATGAATTTGATCGACGATATCAAGGCCGAAGCCCCCGAGACCAATGTACTTCTTTTCCTGGCGACTGAGGAGGCGCATTTCTTTGACCCCCAGGGAAACCAGAATATGAGCGCCTACGCCCACCTCCCGGTCGCTGAGCGGGCCCTGGGCGGGTTCTTCGGGGGTGGTCCGGGGCCGCCTGAGGTAGACCAGCACGCCGCGGCCCTCCCGGGCGATGGCGTCCATGGCGCCGTGGAACAGGGTGGGGGTCACCTGGCCGAAGCCGTCCAGGTCCTCGGGCAGGGTCTCCTGGTGCACCCGCACCAGGGGGGCCGGACCCTTGAGGTCGCCCAGGACGAAGGCGAAGTGGGCGCTGCCGTCCAGCAGGCTTTCGAACCGGTGCACCTGCAGGTGGCCCCAGGCGGTGTCCCGGGAGAAGCTGTCCAGCCGGCGGATGATGGGATCCTTGCGCAGCCGGTAGGCCACCAGGGACTCCACGGTCACCATCGGCAGGTCATGCCTGGCGCAGAAGGCGGCCAGGTCGGGCACCCGGGCCATGGTGCCGTCGTCCTTCATGATCTCGCAGATGACCCCGGAGGGGTGCAGGCCGGCCAGCCGGGCCAGGTCCACCGACGCCTCGGTCTGGCCGGTGCGGGCCAGGACGCCGCCGGGCTTGGCCCGCAGGGGGAAGACGTGACCGGGCTTGACGAAATCCGATGGCTTGGCGCTGGCGCCGACCAGGGCCTGGATGGTGCGGGCGCGGTCATGGGCGGAAATCCCGGTGGAAGTGCCCTCCCGGGCTTCCACGCTGACGCAGAAGGCGGTTTCGAACGGGCTGGTGTTGTCCTGGACCATCTGGGGGATGTGCAGGCGGTCCAGGAGGCTGCCTTCCAGGGCGGCGCAGATGAGGCCGCGCCCGTGGGTGGCCATGAAGGCGATCGCCTCGGGCGTGACGTGCTGGGCCGCCAGGGTGAGATCCCCTTCGTTCTCCCGGTCCTCGTCATCCACCACGACGATCATTCGCCCTTGGCGGATGGCCTCGATGGCCGTATCAATGGAAGCGAAGGGTGAGTCCACAGCGGTACCTCGAAAGCTTGATTCTATTTCATAATGTCCAGTGCGGGTGAAAACCCGGCCCGAATGCCCCCCAGCCCGCGCCGCCGGGCGCATGATAGGATTTCCAGCAACCATATGCTCGATGGAGAGGGTATTTCGATGTCCCAGGGTCTGATCCAGGGTTCCATGCGCGAAGCACCTTTGCCGGACATCATCCAACTGGTGAGCCAGGGGGGGAAGACCGGCTGCTTCCACGTCCTGGAGGATCACCGGAAGGCCAGGATCTACCTCAAGGCGGGCCGGATCATCCACGCGGTCACCAACGAAAGCGAGGGGCTGGACGCCATCTACCAGGTAGCTCTGTGGCTTGACGGCACCTACCATTTCGAGGAGGGGGACGCCCTGGTCGCGGCCACCATCACCAAGCCCAACCCGTCCATCCTGATGGAAATGCACCGGCGCATGGACGAATGGCGGGTGATCAGCCAGAAGATCAGCTCCCTTGAGCTCTATCCCTGCTCCACCCTGCTGCCCGGGGAATTCGCCGCCGGGGTGCATCCGCGCGAGGCCAAGCTGCTGGCCGCGGTCACCGGCTACTACACGGTGGAGGAGCTGGCCGCGCTGCTGCGCCAGCCGGTGCTCAACGTGGCCAAGGATCTGTACGGCCTGGTCATGGCCGGCCACGTGGTGCTGAAAGGGGTGCGCAGCGGCAAGCGCCCGGACCTGCCCGGCATCCCCGGGCCCGAGCTCGAACCCAGGCTCCAGGCCACGGTGCCCGAACCCATGCCGGTCCCGGAGTTCATGGCCGAGCTCCGGCCCGTGCCGCTGGCGCCCAGGCCGCCCGCCGCCGGCCCCAACGATCCGGTCAAGCTGGCCAAACTCACCCACTTCGCCCAAAGGATCATCCAGACCGCCAAGGCGGTGCTGCCCCAGGAGCATCACGACATGCTGAACCGGCTGCTGGCCCGGGCCAACAGCCAGCTGGTCCAGGGCGAAGGCCCCGAGGTGGTGAAGAACCTTGCCCTGGCGGTTTCCCGCGGCGCGGTGGATGCCGGCTGCGACGGCGACACCGTCAAGACCCTCAATTCCCACCTCAAGGCCCTGTTTTCCCGATAGCTTCCGGAGATCCACGTGCGCGGACTTTTTTCCCCATTGGCAACATTCAAGCTGCTTTGTCTGCCCGCGGCATTGGCCCTGCTGGGCGCGCTCGGCTGCAAGGGCTCGAGCGGCGGCTCCACCCTGTACGTCTATGACAACACGTCCAGCTCCGTGCTGGTCTGGGATGATATCAACACGGTCTACACAGCGGCCCAGGCCAGCACCCCCGCGGCCGCGGCGGACCGCACCATCACCAGCAGCCTGATCAGCGGCATGGATCTGGCCTGGGGCGGCCTGGCCGTGGACACCACCAGCAACCGGCTGTACCTGGTCACCGAAACCGGCGTGGTCTGGGTCATCACGCAGGCAAGCACCCAGAACGGAGCCATCACCAGCACCACCTACATCACCAGCTTCAACCTGGGCCTGGCCGGCCAGGACCAGTTCACCGGGGGCTCGGTGTTCGGGCAGGCTTCCGTGGACGGGGGCAGCAATACCCTGTACGTCACCGAGACCGCCACCGACGGGTCCGCCACCCGGATCTGGAAGATCAGCAACGCCAGCACGGTCGCCAGTAATTATGGCCCCAGCCATACCTTCACCCCCCCGGCGACCTATACCATCGGAACCGGCACCGACACCTTCGGCTGCGGCGTGGCCGCGGTTCCGGGAGGCAATGCCTTCGGGCTCATGGGCGGCGGAGGCCTCCTCTACAATGGCCTCACCACTTCCTACAACGGCGCCAGGCTGCGCGTGACCCAGAGCGGCACCTTCAACGCCAGTCCCTATATCACCAACGGCGGCGTCCTGATCGGGTCGGCCACGGAGCTGGGGGCCCCCCTGGCCTACGGCGGCCTGGGCTATGATTCCCAGAACAGCGCCCTGTATGTCTTCGCCCCGACCTCCAGTTCACCCACCGACGCCGAGATCCTGGTGTTCAACAACAGCGTCTTCTCCATCGGCCTCGACCAGCCCCCCACCCGGACCCTGGGCGACACGGCCGGCGCCCTGGCCACCCTCCGGACCATCTCCCACCCCGCCAACTCGGACTGGCTGCTGGGCGCCACGTTCACGCCGGACACCACCTCCGCGATCGGGGCGGGCACCGGGGAAGGCACCCTGCTGCTCTGGAAGGCCCCGAGCAAGGGGGGGGCGGCGGTCAGCGCGACCATGACGGGCACCTCCGAGATCCGCGGCATGAACGTCGGTGGAACGAACTGAATGGTCTTCCTGCGCCTTCTGGGCCTCCTCTGCAAGGACGTGGGCAAGGACCTGGTGCGCCACCGGGGCCAGCACTTCCTCGCGGTGCTCACCCTGGCGCTCGGCCTGTTCCTGGCCGGCGGCGGACTGCTGCTGGTGCAGGGGCTGAACCGCTGGGTGTCCCGGATGGAGACCCTGGCCAAGGTCACCGTGTTCGCCGTGGACAACGGCAACCTGGATGAGACCGAGGCCCGCCTGCAGCGGGATCCCCGCTTCATCAAGGTGCGCCGGATCAGTTCCCCGGAGGCCACCAGGCGCTTCCTGGAATCCTCCCGGGAGGCCGGGCTGATGCTGAAGAGCCTGGGCGAGCCCATCCCGGAAACCCTGGAACTCAGCCTGCGGCCGGATCTCCTGGCCGCCCACCGGGCCATGGAGGTGGGCGACAGCCTGCGCGCGCTGCCGGGGGTGGGCGACGTGGTGGTGGACCAGGAGCGCCTGGCGGGGCTGCAGAAGACCGCCCGGATGCTGCGTTCCGCCCTCGCTTCGCTGGGGCTGCTGCTGCTGCTGGCGGCGGGCTTTTCCACCGGCAATGTCATCCGCATGAGCGTCCTGGCCCGGGAAGAGGAGATCGCCATCATGCGCCTGGTGGGCGCCACCGAAGGCTTCATCCGCACGCCGCTGCTGGTGGAAGGCGCGGCGCTGGGCCTGTTCGCCAGCATCCTGGCGGTGTTCGGCCTGCTGGCCCTATGGCTGCCCCTGGACCGGGGCGTGGGCAACCTGCCGCCCCTGCTGGTGGAACTGGCGCGCATGGGCTTCTTCTCCTTCGGCAACATGTCCGCGCTGGCCGGCATCGGCATGGCCACCGGCGCCCTGGGTGCCCTGTGGGGCTTCTGGAACACCCAGCGCACGCTGCGCCAGATGGAAGCCATGATGCAGGAACGCGGTGCCTAGTCTCACTTGGGCGTCCGTCGTCCCGGGGCTCGCGCCGACCCAACGCGGGTCCCGGGACGACGGACGCCTCAGTCAAACGAGGAGCCCAGCAGCCGGCGCGCGGCTTCCAGCGCCGCGGCTTCACCGTGCAGGGCCAGCAGGTCCTCGGCCTCGAGGGTGAGTTCCGCGTTGAGCGCCAGGGGCCGGCCGTCGCGCATCAGGCCGACCAGGGTGGCTCCGGTGTGCTGCTCCAGGGCCAGTTCGCCAAGCGGCCGGCCCAGAACCGGACTGTGGGCGCCCAGGCGCAGCGAAAGCAGCGCCGGCGCTTCGCTGACGGGCGGCTGTTCGGACCTGACCCACGGCGCCTGCACCCGCCGCAGCAGCCATTCGGAACCCCTGGCCTGGTCCTGGGGGAACCTGCGGGAATGCGCCCAGAGCAGGCCCAGCAGCCCGGCCAGGCCGCCCATGAACAGCAGCAGCAGGGGGGCCTCGGGCAGGAACGGCTGGAGCAGGGCCAGGGAAGGGGCGAACACCAGGAGCAGCAGCGCCAGGCTGAGCGAGGCCATGAGGTGGCCGCGGCCGGCCAGGGGCATGGCGTTCGGCTGGGAGGTGGCTTCCAGGATGCGTTCGGCGATCTCCCCGGCCCGGCCGCACAGGGCCCAGACCAGGATGACCAGCAGCGCCGCCTGGCAGGCCAGCAGCCCCAGGGCCGGGTTGGCCGTCTGGAACCAGGGCTGGTGCCGTTTCAGCAGCGTGGCGCCGATGATGACCGCGTCGATGAGGGCCGCGTCCAGCACCAGGAAGATCAGCGGGCGCCGCAGCGGGGCCGGTCCGCGGCCCAGGGAGGAGCGCCCCAGGCTCGCCGCCCAGGATTGATAGGTTTTCAGATACCAGTTGATCCGGGCCGGGATCCGGCGCTCCAGGCCGGCCGCCAGGGCATCGCCACTGCGGAACAGGGTGGGGCCCAGCAGGGCCGTGAGCAGGCAGACCCCCACCGGCACCGCCAGGAAATCCGGGCCGAGGAACCGGGCGCTGACGCCGATGCCGACCAGCACGAAGGAGAATTCACCGGGCTGGGCCAGGGCCAGGCCGGTGCGGAAGCCGATGCGCAGCGGCAGCCCGGCCAGGGCGCCGCCCAGGGTGGCGCCCAGGGTGTCGCCCACCAGCACCACCGCGGTGAGGGCGAGGATCGGCCCGGCCTGGGACAGCAGCGACCTGGGTTCCAGCAGCATGCCCACGGCCACGAAGAAGATGGCCCCGAAGATGTCGCGCAGGGGCAGGACCAGGTGCTCGATCTTCCGCACCCTGCCGCTGGCGGCAGCCAGCACCCCGGCCAGGAAGGCACCCAGGGCGAGGGAACAGCCGGCCTTGTCCGCCACCACCGCGGCGGTGAAGCATACCCCGACCGAAGCCACCAGAAGCGTTTCATCCCGGCCCCGGTCCGCGGCCCAGCGCAGCAGCCGGGGCACCACCATGCCGCCGACCCCCAGCAGCCCGGCCAGCAGCAGGGCCACCTTGGCCAGGGTGTGCCAAAGCCCGCCCGCTTCGAACGGCGCGGACGTGGCGTTCAGCCCGGCCAGCAGCAGGATGGCGAACAGGTCCTGCACCACCAGCACGGTCAGCACCCGGTCGCGCAGATGCCCCTTGGCGCCGTGCTCCTCGAACAGCTTGGCGATGATCATGGTGCTGGAGATGGCCAGGGCCGCCCCCATGAACGCGCTTTGCAGGAAGCTCCAGCCCAGGGCGCGCCCGGCCATGAAGCCGAGCCAGGTGGTGCAGCCCAGCTGGATGGCCCCCAGCATCACGGAGGTGGGCCCCTTCTCCAGCAGCTTGCGGAAATCAAACTCCAGCCCGACCGAGAACATGAGCAGCACCACGCCCAGTTCCGCCAGGGTCTGGACGTTCTCCAGGTCGGCCACCAGGGGGATCGGCACGTGCGGCCCGACGATCATCCCGGCCAGCATGTAGCCCAGCACCGCCGGCTGCTTCAGCCGCCGGAACACCAGGGTGATGACCGCGGCCACGCCCAGGACCGTGGCGAGATCAAGGATGAGTCTAGGAACATGGGCTTCCACGCAATTAAGGTACGGCTTGCGGGATGGAAGTTCCTCCGGAAATTAATTAATTAGACATATCAGGTCGCACCTTGATGGTGAAGTGCGCGGTGCACAGCCCGACGATCCGGTCCTCGCACAGCAGCCGGCATTCCAGGATCGCGCTGCGCAGCGAGGCGCGGATCACCGCCGCCTCCACCGCCACGCGGGTGTCGGCCGGTTCCAGGTAGCGGATGTGCAGGTCCGACGTGGCGAAGGGCATCCTGCCGTCGAAATAGGTGCTGAGGGCCATGGCGCAGCCGATGTCGGCCAGGGTGGCCAGAACCCCGCCGTTCACCACGCCGCCGGGGCCGTTGACGGTGCGCTCGGACGGGACGAGGGTGAGCTGGGCCTTGCCGGGCTGGAGCGCATCGATGCTCAGCTGCCAATCCCGGGTGAGGGGAAAGTCGCGGAACCGGTCGCGCACTCGTTCCAGCAGATCCGGGGCGAGCGCATGGGGAGATCGGGTTTTCACCATAACTCAAGTATCCCATAGACTATGGATTGAGGGGGCCAAGGATGGCTGGATGTGAACCGGGCGAAACCAGGGCGATCGTGTTCGACCTGGGCGGGGTGCTGATCGATTGGAATCCGCGCCACCTGTACCGCTCTCTGTTCCATGATGACGCGAGGATGGAGCGGTTTCTCGCGGAGGTCTGCCATGCCGAGTGGAACCGCGGGATCGACGCGGGGCGGCCGTTCGCCGAGGCGATCCGGGAACGCCAGTCGGAGGTGCCGGAATACACCGAGTTCATCGGGCTTTGGTTTTCCCGGTGGAAGGACATGCTGGGTGGCGAAATTCCGGGGACCGTGGCGATCCTCCGGGAGCTGAGGGCGCTCGGCCTGCACCTCTACGCCCTCACCAACTGGTCGGCGGAAACCTTTCCCATGGCCCGGGAACGGTTCGACTTCCTGGCCTGGTTCGAGCGCATCGTGGTGTCGGGGGAAGTGGGGATGGCCAAGCCGGACCGGGCGATCTTCGAACTGGCCACCCGGCAGTGCCACCTGGTTCCGGCCCGGACCGTCTACCTCGATGATGTCCAGGACAACATCGACATGGCCCTCAGCCTGGGCTACGACGCGATCCGCTTCACCGGGGCCGGGGCGCTGCGCCGGGCGCTGGCGGCACGGGGCCTGCTGGGCAAGGCGCCGTCCAGCCGGTAGGTACTTGACGCCCATGGGTAGGGACCTATCGTTGAGCGCAGGGGGGAGGCCATGCAGTCGCGCCAGTACACGCTCAAGGAATTCGCCTTGAATCCTTCGAAGGTCATCCATCGCGTCATGACCGGGGAGGAAGATGTCACCATCACGCTGCGCGGCGTCCCGGCCGTTCGCATCGTGCCTGCCACTGGGCCCGAAGTGCAAGTGGCGGTCGAAGAGGTCTGGGCGGCCATGCCCGGCATGTCCCTCCCGGCCGGTGCCATGCGATTGCCCCGCACTCGGCTGAAGCTGCGGGGGAACGGCCCCACGGCCGCGGAGATGCTCCTGGAGGATCGCCGGTGACCTTGATCTACCTGGATTCTTCGGCGGTCATCAAACTTTTTCTGGAGGAGCCCGGTTCCGGAGCGGTCGAAGCCGCAGTCCGGGCTCCGGACGCCCACTGCGTGACCTCGGATCTCACTTATGCGGAAATCCATGGCTTCCTTTCCAGGGCCCTGTCCCTGGGACGCATCACCCAGGTCCAGCAGCAGCAGCTGGTCCAGGGATTCCAGATCTGGTTCGATTCGCTGGCCCATTCGGCCATGGCTTTCGCACGGATCCAGCGGGCGGGGAAGCAGGCCGTCCTGCATAACCTGCGGGGCGCCGATGCCATCCATCTGGTGACCGCCATCGAGTGCCTGGCAACGAGTCTCAACGACCGGCGCGTGTTCGCGTGTTTCGATGAGCATTTGACCAGGGAGGCGAAACGGACCGGCTGTTTCGACGACTTCATCACCGATCCGAGCTTCCGCTAGATATGGTCAGTAATGGCGCAATCCAGCGCCTCCGATCGAGCCGCGCTGGATGAGATTGCCTCAACTTGGATCAAAAACATAAATTTGTTGACATCCCTTTCTTGCGGAAGCGATAATTAAACCACATCACTTTGATATTGCTCCAAAATAGGACACAGTTGACTCGATCTCCAGGATCGACTCCCCTGCCGTAGCATCCGCCACGGAGATTTCATGAAGAAGATCATCAATCGTCCCGAGGACGTGGTGAAGGAGGCCCTGCAGGGCATGGCCGGGGCCCACCCGGACCTGCTCAAGGTGCATTTCGATCCCACCTTCATCGTCCGTGCCGATGCCCCCCGCAAGGGCAAGGTGGGGCTGGTCTCGGGCGGCGGCTCCGGGCACGAGCCGCTGCACGGCGGCTTCGTGGGCCTGGGGATGCTGGATGCGGCGGTGCCCGGCCCGGTGTTCACCTCGCCCACGCCGGACCAGATCCTGGCCGCCACCCGGGCCGTGGACGGCGGCTGCGGGGTGCTGCACATCGTCAAGAACTACACCGGCGACATCCTCAATTTCGAAATGGCCGCCGAACTGGCCCGGGCCGAGGGGATCGAGCTGGAAGCGGTGGTCATGGACGATGACGTGGCGGTGCGCAACAGCCTCTACACCGCCGGCCGGCGCGGCACCGGCAGCACCGTCATCGCCGAGAAGATCGCCGGCGCCGCCGCGGAACAGAAACGGCCGCTCAAGGCGGTGGCCGAGCTCTGCCGCAGGGTCAACGCCCAGGGCCGGAGCATGGGCATGGCCCTGAGTTCCTGCACCGTCCCCCAGGCCGGCAAACCCACCTTCGATCTGCCGGAAACGGAAATGGAAATCGGGATCGGCATCCACGGCGAGCCGGGCCAGCGCCGCATGCCTTTGGCTTCGGCGGCCGAGATCACCGAACTGCTGGTCGGGCCCTTGTTCGAGGACCTGCCGTTCCGCCGGGGCGACTCGGTGCTGGCCATGGTGAACAACCTGGGCGGCACCCCGGCCCTGGAGCTGTACGTGGTCTACCACGAGCTGCTCCGGCTCTGCCGCGGGCACGGCGTCACCATCGCGCGCAACCTCGTGGGCACCTACATGACCTCCCTGGAAATGGCCGGCTGCTCCATCACCCTGGTCAAGCTGGACGACGAACTGGCCTCCCTTTGGGATGCGCCGGTCAAGACCCCCGCCCTGCGCTGGGGGATCTGAATCCCTTGGCTGGGCACGCACCTGCAACACACTGTTCGACCGGGCCTGGCGCCCGTCACCCGCAACTCACCAGAAACTCACAAAGGGAGGGTCTCATGCGAAGTAGATTGACCGCGCTCATCGGTTCGGTTGTGCTGGCCAGCGGCGCCTGGGCCGTGGCCAAAGCCGACTCGCCTACCATCCATATCGCCCTCACCGCCCCCATCACCGGCGACTACGCGGAGTACGGCGTCAACTTCAAGCGCTCGGTGGAAATGGGCATCGAGGAGATCAACGCCAAGGGCGGCGTGCTGGGCAGGAAGTTCGTGCTCAGCGTCGGCGATTCCAAGGGCGACCCCAAGGAATCCGCCACGCTGGCCCAGAAATGGACCTCCGATAGTTCCATCCTCGCCCAGATCGGCGATTTCACCTCCACCTGCTGCATGGCCTCCCAGCCCATCTACAACCGGGCCGGAATGATCCAGCTTTCGCCCACCGCCAGCCACACCAAGTTCGCCCCCGGATCCAAATGGAGCTTCAGCATCGTCGGCACCCAGGCCTACGAGCAGCCCGTCATGGCCGCCCTGGCCGTGGACCGGCTCAAGCTCAAGACCATGGCCGTGCTCTACATCAACAACGACTGGGGGGTGGATACCCAGAAGTTCTTCAAGGAGAACTACGAAAAGCGCGGCGGCAGGATCGTCGCCACCGAATCCTTCTTCCAGGGTGAAAAGGACTTCAACGCCGTGCTGACCAAGCTCAAGCAGGCCAAGCCCGACGCCCTGTTCCTGGCCACCATGTACAACGACGCCGCCCTGGTCAGCCAGCAGCGGGAAAAGATGGGCTGGAAGCTGCCCGTCCTGGGCCCCAGCTCGCTCTACTCCACCCAGCTGGTGCAGCTGGGCGGCAGTTCGGTGAACGGCCTGTACACCGACGTCAGCTTCTTCGCCAAGGACCCGGATCCCCGCATCAAGGCCTACGTCACCAGCTTCCAGCAGAAGTACGGCGCGATCCCCAATTTCCACGCGGCCCTGGCCTATGACTCCATCTACATCCTGGCCGAAGCCATCAAGCGGGCCGGCTCCGTGGACCGCAACGCGGTCCGCAATGCCCTGGCGGGAATCAAGGACTTCAAGGCGCTCACCGGCTCCATCAGCTTCACGCCCGACCGGGACGCCATCAAGACCTACAAGATTGTCCAGGTGGTCAATGGCGATTTTCAACTGAAATAAATCGGGCCATCATCCATGGCAGCGCTTCCGGGGGCCTGACCGCCCCTGGGAGCTACCGGGGAGACTATTCGGATGTTTCTGCAACAGCTCATCAATGGCTTGGCCCAGGGCAGCCTGTTCGCGCTCATCGCCATTTCCTTCTCCCTGGTCTGGGGCCTGCTCAAGATGGTGAATTTCGCCCTGGGCGAGGTCTACATGCTGGGGGCCTACGCCGGCTGGCTGGTGGTGACCCACCTCACCCCCAACCTGGGCCTGGCGCTGCTGGCCGGCTTCCTGGTCGGCTGGGCCGTCGGTTGGATCATTGAAAAGGTGGCCTTCAAGGCCTTGCGCGGGGTGCCCCACATCGCTTCCCTGGTGTGCACCATCGGCTTCTCCTTCTTCCTGAAAGAAGTGGCGTCCGCGGTGTTCGGCGCCGAGACCAAGGCCATGCCCAGTTTCTACGCCAGCACCGCCTTCACCATCGCCGACGCCAACGTCTCCTGGCTGCAGGTGCTCATGGTGGGCATCGCCATCGCCATGATGGTCGGCCTGCAGGTGCTCTTCTACCGCACCAAGCTGGGCCTGGCGGTGCGGGCGGTGGCCCTGGACTACCGCACCGCCAGCCTCATGGGCATGAAGGTGGACCGGGTCACGTCCATGGCCTTTTCGCTGTCCGGCGCGCTGGCGGGCTTCGTGGGGGTGCTGGCGGCCATCTACTACAACGCGGTCAACCCGGGCATGGGCTTCGTGGCCGGGCTCAAGGGTTTCACCGCCGCGGTGTTCGGCGGCATCACGTCCATTCCCGGGGCGATTCTCGGCGGCTACCTGCTGGGCGCCATCGAGAACCTGAGCGTGCAGGGCATCTCCTCCGGCTACAGGGACTTCGTCAGCTACGTCATCCTGATCATCTTCCTGCTGTTCCGGCCCAACGGGATCCTCGGCAAAAAGACCAAACTGTGAGGTGTCCGCAATGACGTTTTCCATGGCCGCATGGTCCAGAACCTATCGGGTGCCCCTGGGGCTCGGGGCCGCCGTGCTCCTTTTGGCCCTGCCTTTCCTGGCGGGCAACGACTACTTGATCCGGATCGCCACCATGATGGCGCTCTACGTGGTGCTGGCCTCCAGCCTCAACCTGATCATCGGCTTCACCGGCATGTATTCCCTGGGCCACGGCGCCTTCTACGGCATCGGCGCCTACACCTCGGCCATCCTCGCCACCAGCCTGGGCTGGCCGTTCTGGGTCACCATGCCCCTGGCCGGGGTCTTCACCGCCCTGGTGGGCTCCTTCCTGGGCCTGGCCACCCTGCGCCTGCGCCAGACCTTCCTGGTGTTCGGCACCCTGGCCTTCGGCGAGATCGTGCGCATCCTCATCATGAACTGGCCCACCCTCACCCGGGGGCCCATGGGCATCCCGGGCATCCCCAGCCCCAGCATCCTGGGCCACGAACTGGCCAGCTCCACCGATTACTACTTCCTGATCCTGGCCTTCGCGGTGCTGATGGTGTTCGTCATCGCCCGGCTCTACCATTCCCGGGTCGGCCGGGCCTGGGTCGCCATCCGGGAGGACGAGGTGGCCGCCTCCAGCATGGGGGTCAAGGTGTTCGGCTACAAGGTGCTGGCCTTCACCATCTCCTGCCTGATCGCTGGGCTGGCCGGCGCCTTCTACGCCCATTTCGTCACCTTCATCAGCGCGGATCAGTTCGGCATGAACGAGTCCTTCCTGATCCTCACCATGGTCGCCCTGGGCGGCACCGGCTCGATCATCGGGCCCATCATCGGCGCCTTCATCCTGATCCTGATTCCCGAGGCGTTCCGCTTCCTGGACGAATTCCGCATGGTGCTCTACGGCGCCATCCTGATTTTCGTCATCGTCATCAAGCCCGAGGGGCTGGCCGGGGTCAAGGGCTTGTTCACGTCGGCCTCGGCCACGCCGCGCTTCCCCTGGCTGCACCGCTCCGCGGCCGTCGAAGCCGGGAAAGACGAAGGTGCCAAATGATACTCGAGGTCGTGGATCTGGAAAAACGCTTCGGCGGCCTGCTGGCGGTGGGCGGGGTGAGCCTGGCGGTGGAGGAAGGCACCATCCACGCCATCATCGGCCCCAACGGCGCAGGCAAGACCACCTTCTTCAACAACCTCACCTCCATCGTGGCGGCCGATTCCGGCCGGATCGTATGGCGCGGGGAGCGCATCGAGCGGCTTTCCCCCGCGGCCATCGCCGGCAAGGGCATCGGCCGCACCTTCCAGAACATCCGGTTGTTCGCCTACATGTCGGTGCTGGACAACGTCCTGACCGGCACCCACAACCTCTACAAATCCTTCGTGTGGGGCGCCATCGTCCACAACAGCCGCTACCGGCGCGAGGAACGGGAGGGCCGGGCCTTCGCCAGGGCGCTGCTGGAGAAGGTGGGCCTGGCGGACAAGCAGGACGAGTACGCCCGCAACCTGCCCTACGGCGAGCAACGCAAGCTGGAGATCGCCCGGGCCCTGGCCGGCAAGCCCCGGCTGCTGCTGCTGGACGAGCCGGCGGCGGGCATGAACAACGCCGAAACCGAGGAACTGGACCATTTCATCCAGTCGCTCAAGGCCGAGGGGCTGACCGTGCTGATCATCGAGCACGACATGAAGCTGGTCATGAGCATCGCCGACCGCATCACCGTGCTGGACCACGGGGTCAAGATCGCCGAAGGCACCGCCCGGGAGATCCAGACCGACGAGCGCGTCATCGAGGCCTATCTGGGCAAGAGGAGGGCATAGGCTTGGCACTGTTGGAAGTGAAGGACCTGGTGGTCCACTACGGCAAGATCAACGCCCTCAAGGGCGTCTCCCTGAAGCTGGAGCAGGGGGATTTCGTCACCCTCATCGGTGCCAACGGCGCCGGCAAGACCACCCTGCTGAGCGCGCTGTCGGGCGTGGTGCACGCCACCTCGGGAGCGATCCAGTTCCGCGGCCAGAGCGTGTTCAATCTCACGCCCGAGGCCATCGTCTCCCGGGGCATTTCCCATGTGCCCGAGGGGCGCAAGATCTTCGCGGAGCTTTCGGTGGAGGAGAACCTGTTCGCCGGCGCCTACATCATCCCGGACAAGGCCCGGGTGGCGAGCCTGCTGGAGCGCAACTACCAGCTGTTCCCCATCCTGGCCGAGCGCCGCAAGCAGGAGGGCGGCACCCTGTCGGGCGGCGAGCAGCAGATGCTGGCCATCGCCCGGGGCCTCATGTCCGACCCGGAGATCATCCTGCTGGACGAGCCCAGCCTCGGCATCGCCCCGATCCTGGTGGACAAGATCTTCGATTTCATCGTCCAGATCAACGCCATGGGCAAGACCATCCTGCTGGTGGAACAGAACGCCAACCTGGCGCTGCAGGTGGCCAGGTATGGCTATATTCTGGAAACTGGAAAGATCACCCACGAGGCATTGTGCGCCGAGCTGCGCGAAGACGATGCCATCCGCCGAGCCTACCTGGGCGTCGCCGGCAACCGGTCCTGAGCCGGACTTTCACCCCCCTTACCCATAGGAGCACCAAGCCATGTCCGAAACCACTTCCGTAAGCCAGGCCCAATTGACCGAAGCCATCCGCCTGGCGATCCAGGACCGGGCCATCTGGTTCTACCTGTTGATCCAGGAGTTCAAGGCGGCCGGGTACGAAACCGACGAGCCGGTGAAGAAGGCCATCTTCAAGTTCGGCCAGCTGAAGGGCCGCAAGATCGGCACCGCCACCACCCCCAAGGAGTTCTTCGACGGGATCGGCACCACCAACGCCCGCCTGGCCTTCGACATGGAAGACAAGGGCGTGGACGCAGCCAAGGGCGCGTTCCGGTTCCACCATTGCGCGCTGGTGGAGGCCTGGAAGAACCTGGGCGCCTCCCCGGAAGAAGTGGCCCATCTCTGCGAGCTGGCGTCCTGCGGCGATTTCGGCGTGGTCAGCTGCTTCCCGGAGCTGGAGCTGAAGTTCAATGCGATCATCGCCAAGGGCGACCCGTACTGCGAGTTGCAGGTCACCAAGAAGGGGTAGCAGGCGTCCGTACGGGCGACGGCAGTTGGCACGAACGGGCCGGGATGGTTCTATGCTGGAGCGCGGCCAACGCGCGCCGGCAGGGGAGTGGTCATGAACAAGATCAAGCGCCTCGACACAGTCCTCAAGGGGGATGCCCCGGATCGGCCGCCCGTCACCCTCTGGTACCATTTCGGCAACCAGCACGCTTCGGGCAAGAAATACGCTGCCACGGTGCTGGAATGGTTCGAGCACTATGACTTCGATTTCCTGAAGCTCATGAACGATTATTACTACCCCATGCCGGAGGGCCTGGAGGAGCTCAAGAGCGCCGAAGATCTCGCCCGGCTGCAACACTTCGAGCCCGAACAGTGCGACTGGAAGGAACAACTGAAGGCCATCAAGCTCATTGCCGCCGAACTCAAGGGCCGGGCCTACTTCATCGACACCTTGTTCGATCCCTGGCAGTGCCTGCAGAAGAGCATGGCCGGCGAGCACATGGACGAGCTGGTGGCCACGGCGCCGGAGGCTTTGCGGCAGGCCCTGGACGTGGTGGCGGACAACCTCATCAGCTACAGCCGCAAGTCCCTGGCCCTGGGCGCCAGCGGGATCTTCCTGTCCATGCTGGGCAGCGAGAAGGAGATGGACCGGGAGCGGTTCCTGCGCTTCGCCAAGCCGCCGGCCATGAAGCTGCTGACCGCCATCCAGCACCTGGGCCCCATGAACACCGCCCATATCCACGGGGCCGGGATCTATACCGCGGACATCCTGGATTTCCCGGTGCCGATCCTGAGCTGGGAGGACCGCAAGGCGGGCAATCCCGGACTGGAGGAGATCAAGGGCCGCTGGCCGGGGGTGGTCATGGGCGGCATCGACATCGAGCAGGTGATCGGGGTCTCCACCGCCCGTTGCCGGGACAACGTGCGGGAAGGGCTGCGGCTGGGCGGCAGCCGCCGCTTCATCCTGGCCAACGGCTGCAGCATCCCCACCTGGCTGGATCCCCATGCGCTCAGCGCCATGGTGGAAACCGCCAAGGCGGCCAAGCGCCATTAATCCCTTTCCGGCTTGGGGATGCCCAATTCCTTCATCTTCCGGTAGAGGGTATTGCGGCTGATGCAGAGGGATTGCGCGGCCCGGCTGTGGTTGCCCCGGGCCGCGCGCAGGGCGTTGACGATGGCCACCTTCTCCATCTCCTTGATGGTGGTGACCGGGGCCGCTGGCGCGTCCGGCAGCGTGGCGCCCGCCTCCTGGAGCGATTCGGGCAGGTGCTCCAGGCCGATCTCCTGGCCTTCGGCGTTGAAGGCGGCCAGTTCCAGCACTGAACCCAGTTCCGCCAGGTTGCCGTGCCAGGGGTATTGGCCCAGGGTGGCCAGGGCCTGGGGCGAAAGGGCGAGGGTGCGCCCGAGCTGCAGCCGATGCCGGTCCAGGGACCGCTCGATGAGCAGCGGCAGGTCTTCCATGCGCTCCCGCAGCGGGGGCAGTTCGATGGCGAAGGTGTTGAGCAGCCGGAACAGATCGGGGCGGAAGGAACCGGCCTTGAGCCGCTCGTCCAGCCGGGTCTCGGTGGAGGCGAGCACCCGCACGTCCACGGCGATGGCCCGCTTGCCGCCCAGGCGGACCACCTGGCCGGTTTCCAGGATCCGCGCCAGGATGGACTGCATCTCCAGGGGCAGGGCGTCGACGTCTTCCAGGAACAGGGTGCCGCCGTCGGCCAGCTCGAACTTGCTGGGTTGGCCCGGGGCGCCGGAACCGCTGACGGCGCCCGGCTCGAAGCCCAGGAATTCCTCCAGCACCAGCTCCCGGGGAATGGCCCGGCACTGGAAGCTCAAGAAGGGACCCGAAGCCCGGAGGCCGCTGTTGTGGATGGCCCGGGCCAGGGCGTTGGCCCCGGTGCCCGGTTCCCCCACCAGCAGGACGCCGCCCTTGGCATTGACCGTGGCCAGGGATTGCCGGCGCAGCTGCTGGATCGCCGCGCCCTGGCCGACGATGTCGGCCAGGGTCAGACGGGCCTGGGAACCCAGCAGCCGGTTCACCAGCTGATGCACCTGGGCCAGGGGGCGCAGGGTCACGATGAACGCCTCGGATTCGCCGCTGGGACGCCGGATCACCCGCAGGCTGACGGAAAAGTCATGCTTTTCCCCGCCCACCATGAAGCTGGCTTCCACATCGTTCAGCTCCTCGCCGCTGGCCGCGGCCCGGGCGATATTTTCGGACAGGGTGAGGTGGTCCATGAGCGGCCGCCCGACGATCATGGTCGGCTTGAGGTCCAACAGCCGCCCGCCCTGGCCGTTCAGGTGGGTGACGATGCCCTGGGTGGTCCAGGCCAGGATGCCTTCGGAGACCGCGTCCAGGGTGGCGTTGAATTCGCTGGCCTGGGCATTGGCCTCCCGGATGCAATACTCGGACTGCAGCTGGTTCTCCACCGCCTTGGCCGCCGCGAACACGACGCCCAGGGACAAGGGCAGGGCCTCGCCCTGCTTCTGCAGCAGGCCGATGGTGCCGATGGCGTTGCCGGCCGGGTCGTGGATCGGCGCCGCCGCGGTGTAGAGGCCGTGCCATTCCTGCAGGAAATGCTCGGGACCCGTCACCTGGACCGGGATGCCATCCACCAGGGCGATGGAAAAGGCATTGGTGCCGATCCGGCTTTCGTCCAGGAAGGCCCCCGGCTTGAAGCCCAGGCTGCGGGCCAGGGCTTCGATGGCCGGATCGCCCAGCAGCTCGAACACGCAGGCGGCGGCGTCGGTCAGGAGCAGCAGCGCCCCGGAGCCCTCGATGTATTGATAGACATCTTCCATAACCGGGCGGGCGACCATGCGCAGGAAGCTGTGCGGCACCGATATCAGCGGCAGCATGCTGGGGCTGGCATAGATCCACTGGGGACGTCCGCGCGGGTTCAAGCGCCTGGAACAACGCTGCCAGGAGCCCGCGATGACCGGGTCCAGTTCCGGGGCCAGCTGCCCGGAGGCGATGAATTGGGCCCAGGCGGCCTCAAGCCGGGCCAGATCCAAAGGTTGGGCGGATGGTTGCATTCAGACTCCCTGGCCCATGGCCGCCCGCACGGCTTCCGCGCTGTCCAGCCCCAGCGCCCGGAGCGCCAGGGCCCGGGCCGCGGGGTAGTCCAGGCGGCGGATGCCTTGCTTGATTTCGGCGATGGCCGGCGCCGCCATGCTGAGTTCGTCCAGGCCCAGCCCCACCAGGAGCGGGAGCGCCTGGGGATCGCCGCCCAGTTCCCCGCACAGCCCCACCCATTTCCCGTGGGCGTGGGCGGCGTCGGCCACGGTGCGGACCAGGTCCAGCACGGCGGGATGCAGGGGATCGGCCAGGGACGCCACCCGCGGGTTGCCGCGCTCGGCGGCCATGGCGTACTGGGTGAGATCATTGCTGCCGATGGAAAAGAAATCCACCTCCGGCGCGAATTGCCCGGCGCGCACCGCGGCGGCGGGGATTTCCACCATGATGCCGGTCTCCAGCCGGTCCGGCACCGGGGCGCCGCGCCGGGCCACCTCGTCCCGGGCCTGGGCCAGCAGGGCCTTGGCCGCCCGCAGCTCGGCAAGGGTGGCGATCATGGGGAACATCACCCGCACCGGGAACTGGGCCGCGGCCCGGACGATGGCGCGCAGCTGCACCTTGAAGAAATCCGGCTGGGCCAGGCACAGGCGGATGGCCCGCCAGCCCAGGAAGGGGTTGGCTTCCTGGCCGCAGTCCAGGTATTTCAGGGGCTTGTCGCCCCCGGCGTCGAGGGTGCGGACGATGACCGGGCGGCCGTCCATGACCCGGGCGATGGCGCAGAGGGATTCATATTGTTCCTCTTCGTCCGGGGCGGTGGCTCGATTCAGGAACAGGAATTCCGTACGGAGCAGCCCCACCCCTTCCGCCCCGGCGGCCACGGCCGCATGGGCGTCGGCCAGGCAGCCGATGTTGGCGCCGATGGCCATCCGCCTGCCGTCCAGGGTGAGCGCCGGGGCCTGGCGCTGCAGCCGGGCCCGGGCGGCGGCGGCGCCCCGCTCCTCCCGGCGCCGGAGGAAGGCCGCGACCGTCTCCGGCACGGGTTCGACCAGCAGCCGGCCCTGCTCGGCGTCCACGATCAGCGGCGTGCCTTCCGGAATGCCCAGCAGGCCCTCCCCCAGCCCCACCAGGGCGGGGATGCCCAGGCTCCGTGCCAGGATCGCGCTGTGGGAGGAGGGGCCGCCCAGGGCGGTGCAGATGGCCAGCACCGTGGCCGGGTCCAGGTCCGCCGTGTCGGCCGGGGTCAGGTCCCGGGCGATGAGGATGCCGGGCTCGGCCAGGGGCGCCAGTCCCGCAGCGGCGCCCAGCAGATGGCCGATCACCTGCCGCCCCACGGCGATCACGTCGGCGGCCCGGCCACGCAGGTAGGGGTCCGCCAGGGAGCTGTACTGCCCGGCGATGGCCTCGGTGGCGCGCTGCCATGCGTCGGCGGCATTGTGCTTCTGCTCGAAGATCAGCCGGCGGGCAGGCTCGCGCAAGGCCCCATCGTCCAGGAACAGCAGATGGGCCTCGAATATCGCCGCGGCCATGGGACCCGCCCGCCGGGCCACCTGGGCGCGGCTGGCCTGGATCTGGGCCCGGGTCCGGTCCAGGGCTGCGAGCAGGGTTGCCCATTCGGCCTGGGGATCCTCGATCCGGTGCTGGGGGATGCTGGGGACCCGGCACTGGGGTTTCCGGGCCGGCCCGAGGGCCAGTCCCCGGGCGGCGATGAGCCCGGCCAGACCGGAGGCCCCGGGCGGCGCCGGGGGGGCCCAGGGGCCGGGCTCCGGCGGCCCGGCCACGACGCCAGGGGCGCCCTCGGCCTCGCCGAAACGATCCTCGGCCAGGGCCTGCAGGGCCGCCAGGGCCGCTTCGGCCTGGGCTCCGGAGGCGGAGATTTCCATGGTCTGGCCGCAGCCCAGGCCCAGGGTGGCGATGCCGTTGATGCTGGTGGCCGGCACCGGGCCCCGGCCGGAGGAGAGGTTGCGGACCCAAAGCCGGGCCTCGCGGAAGCGGCCCGCCGTCAGGACCATGCGCGCCGCGGGGCGGGCGTGCAGGCCGAGGCGGTTGGCGACCATCAGCCGCAGGACCTTGGCGCCGGTATCCACTTCACCCAGCCCGCAGGGGGCGGCAGCCTCGGCCTGCAGGTGCTCCGCCTTGGCCGCCAGTGCGCCCCGGGCCTCGGCCAGGGCCTGCTCCAGGGTGCCGCCCAGCCGGGCCTGCACCGCGGCCGACAGGGCGCCCTCCACCAGCGGCGCCTCGCACAGCCGGATCTGCCCCCGGTGCTCCGGCGCCACCAGCTCCAGGGCCATCTCGGCGCTGAGCACGGCGCTGCCCAGGTCCATGAGCACGAGGACCCCCTCCGGCGAGTAGACCTGTTCCATGGCCTGGGCCACCAGCACCGGATCAGTCCCCAGCGGCCGCCCGGGCAGGGCCATGCCGCCCGCCGCGACCAGCTTCACGTCGGCCCCGGCCATCTCCCGGGCCAGTTCGAGCACGCCTTCGGCCAGCTTGGCGCTATGGGAGACGATGACGATTCCGATCACGGACGGCTCCCGCTTCTGAGTTCAGGCAGGAGCGCCGGGTTCAACCAAGGTTTCGGCGGCGGCTTGCAGCAGCAGCCAGGCGGAGGTCGCCCCGGGATCCTGATGCCCTGCGCTGCGCTCGCCCAGATAGCTGGCCCTGCCTTTGCGGGCCACCCATGGGATGGTGGCGAGCATGCCCTGCTGGGCGGCCTGGGCCGAGGCATCCAGGGCGTCGGCCAGGCTGGCGCCCCGGGCGGCGGCGTCCTTGAGGGCCTGCAGCGCCGGGAACAGGGTGTCGAGCATGGTCTTGTCGCCCGGCCCCGCCTTGCCGCGCTGGACCACGCCGTCCACGCCCGCCTCCAGGGCCGCCATCCAGTCGTCCAGGGACAATTCCAGCTTGCCGCTGGCCGCGCTGCCCATGCGCAGGAAGAAGGTGCCGTACAGGGGACCGCTGGCCCCGCCGACGGTGGAGACCAGCGTCATGCCCACGGTCTTGAGCAGGGTGCCGATGTCCTGGTCCGCCACATCCGGCAGCTTGGCCTGGACCGCCTGGAAACCCCGGTCCATGTTGCTGCCGTGATCGCCGTCGCCGATGTCGGCGTCCAGCCGGGTGAGCTGGTCCTTGTCCCGCGCGATGGCGGCCCCGCAGGTCCGGATCCAGCCGAGCACCGCTTCCCGCATGATCATCGAGCTTCCCTCCTGGCTCCCGGCTCCCCGGGGGACCTGTGTCCCATTTTTGATCAATTTTCCCCGTGATTCCCATTCATCATGCAATCAGGAGGGGGGTACCGTCAAAATATTTTTCAAAATTTGGTCCAGGATGAACCAATTTTTCTTGCCCGGGATGGCCGCAAATGAGAAATGCTCCATTTAGGACCATCGCCCCCCAGGGTCGATGTACAATTGGACCCAGATCACTGATCCATAACCGTGGGAGGACCGCCCGCTCGCTTTGCGCGCTCTCCGTCCCCCCAGACCCCCGCTTCATGCCCAGGCA
Source organism: uncultured Mesoterricola sp. (assembly GCA_964627225.1). Classification (GTDB taxonomy): domain Bacteria; phylum Acidobacteriota; class Holophagae; order Holophagales; family Holophagaceae; genus Mesoterricola. The sequence goes on along the minus strand of CAZVHQ010000006.1, from coordinate 24,220 downwards.
GAGCCCCGTCATGAAGCCCAGCCATTGAGGAGTGACCGTGAAAAAGATCATGAACGAGCCGGATCGTTTCGTGGACGAAGTGGTCGAAGGGATTCTCCTGGCCTACGGGGACCGCCTGCGCGCGCTGGATGGCGACCACCGGGTCCTCCTGCGCAACCCGGCGGCGCCCAAGGGCAAGGTCGCCATCGTCACCGGCGGCGGCAGCGGCCACCTGCCGGTCTTCCTGGGCTACGTGGGCCAGGGCATGCTGGACGGCTGCGCCGTGGGCAACGTGTTCGCCTCGCCTTCCTCCCAGAAGATGGCCGACATGATCGAGGCCTGCGACGCCGGGGCCGGCGTGCTTTGCCTCTACGGCAACTATGGCGGCGACAACCTGAATTTCGACATGGCCTGCGAAACCGCCGAGCTGAGCGACATCAAGACGGCCATCGTCCGGGTCGCCGACGACCTGGCCTCCGCGCCCAAGGGCTCCGAGGCCAAGCGCAGGGGCGTCGCCGGCATGGTGTTCGCCTTCAAGATCGCCGGCGCCGCCGCCGAGCGCGGCGACGATCTGGCCGGCGTGACCGCCATCGCCCGCCAGGTGGTGGCCAACACCCGCACCCTGGGGGTGGCCTTGAGCCCCTGCATCGTGCCCCAGGTGGGCAAGCCGACCTTCACCATCCAGGATGACGAGATCGAGATCGGCATGGGCATTCACGGCGAGCCGGGCATCGAGGTCCGGCCCATGATGACCGCCGACGCCATCGCCGCCCTGGCCCTGGGCAAGATCCTGGAGGACCTGCCCCTGGCCGCCGGCGACGAAGTGGCCGTGATGGTCAACGGCCTGGGCGCCACCCCGCTCGAAGAGCTCCTCATCGTCTACCGGGCCGTGCACCGGGCGCTGGCGGCCCAGGGCGTGGCTTCCTTCATGCCGCACGTGGGCGAATTCGCCACCTCCATGGAAATGGCCGGCCTTTCGATCACCCTGCTCAAGCTGGACACCCAGCTCAAGGCCCTGCTCAGGGCCCCCGGTTCCACGCCCTTCTACACCAACTCCAACAAATAGGCTGCCACCATGATTGATCTCCTGAAACTCCGAGCCGCCCTCCACCGGGTCCGCGATGTCATGGCCGACAACCAGGATTACCTCATCGACCTGGACCAGAAGCAGGGGGACGGCGACCTGGGCCTGTCCATGGCCGCCGGCTACCGGGCCATGTGCGGCTACCTGGACGGCTGTGATGAAAGCGACCTGGGCAAGGTCCTGGCCAAATGCGCGGGCGCCTTCAACGAAGCGGCGCCCTCCACCCTGGGCACCATCACCTCGGTTTGCCTCATGGGCATGGCCAAATCGCTCAAGGGCAAGACCTGCGTCAGCCTGGCGGAACTGGCCGACGCCATGGAGGCCGGGCTTGGCCTGGTGATGGCCAAGGCCGGCTCCAAGCCCGGCGAGAAGACCATCCTGGACGCGCTCTGCCCCGCGGTAGAGGAGCTCAAGGCCCAGGCCCTGGAACCGGCCGCGCTGGCCTTCGAAAGGGCGGCCCAGGCCGCGGCAAAGGGCAGCGAAGCGACCAGGGCCATGCGCTCGGTGCACGGCCGGGCGGCCTACTACGGCGATCAAAGCATCGGCATCCTGGACGGCGGATCCGTGGCGGGCGCCCTGGTGTTCCGGGCCATCGCCGAGCACCTGGCCGGAAACTAGCCCCAGCCGTCCCGGGCGAAGCGCTCCAGCTTGTCGCCCGAGGCGCGCAGTTCCAGGGCCCGGGCCACATAGCGGCCGATCGGGTCCACTTCCAGGTTGACCGGATCGCCGCAGGCCATGGCTTCCAGCCGGGTGCGCCGCGCGGTTTCGGGGATGAGCGCCACCGTGAACCAGTCGGTGCCGCACTCCACCACGGTGAGGGAGATGCCGTCCACCGCCACGGAGCCCTTGGCGGCGGTCATGGGCGCCAGCGCCGCGGGCATGGCGAAGCGCCAGATGCCCTCGTCCCGGGGGCGTTCCAGCAGCCTGCCGATGCCGTCCACGTGGCCCGAGACCTGGTGGCCGTCCAGGGGATCACCGACCCGGAGGCTGGGTTCCAGGTGCAGCATGGCGCCGGGGGCGAGCCGGCCGAGGGTGGTGCGCTCGAGGGTCTCTTCGGAAAGATCGGCTTCCCAGGCCCGGGCGTCCCGGGCCACGGCGGTGAGGCAGGCCCCGTTCACGCAGATGCTGGCGCCCGCTTCGGCCCGTTCCAGCACCTCGGCGGGGGCGCCGATCCGCAGGCGCGCGCCGGATGGGCGGGCCTGCCGGGTTTCGAAGTTGCCAAGGTATCGGATGAGGCCGGTGAACACAGCTATCCTCCTTCCACCGGAATGGTCCTACTGTTATGGCATCATCCGACCCGGGCGGAAAGAACCATATGAATGTGTGGAAGGATAAACGTCTCAGACTGTCGATCACCCGGCTCGGGTTCGAGTACCTGGCCGCCATGCTGCTGATGGGCCTGTTCGCCGTCAACACCGGGAACAACCTGCTCTACCTGGTGTTCTCCTTGATGCTCGGGCTGTTCCTGGCTTCGGGCTGGGCGAGCCGGCGCGCCATCCAGGACCTGGAGCTCCAGGGCCTGGAGGAGGGCAACCTGTTCGCCCGGGTCCAGGGCGGCATCAAGGTCCGGCTCCGGGACCGGGCCCCGGGCCGGGTCCGGGGCCTGGAGGTCCACCTGGCCCTGGCGCAGGCCAGGGTGGAGCCGGGCTTCTATCCCGGCGGGTCGTCCGGCCAGGAGCAACGCCTGCTGGTGCTCCAGGCCCGCCCGGAACGGCGCGGTCCCTGCCGGGGGGAATGGCTGGAGCTGCGCACCTCGTTCCCCTTCGGGTTCCTGGAAAAGGCCTGGCGCTTCCCCCTGGAGGTGGAGTTGCTGGTGCTGCCCCATCCGCGCACCTCCACCGCGGGCCCGGGCTGGGAAGGCGAACAGGGCCGGGCGCGGCCCCGGCCGGGATCCGCCAGCCCCGACGGGGCCCGGCCCTTCAAGGAACGGGACCCCCTGAGCCGGGTGCACTGGAAGCGCACCGCCCAGCGCGGCGCCCCCTGGGTGCGCACCTTCGAGGACGAACCGCCTTCGGGGCCGAGGCTCCGGCTGGATCTGCGGGCCTGGTCGGCCGGACCGGCCTTCGAGAAGGAGCTGGAGTACCTCTCCGGGGGCATCATGCGCGCCCGCCTGCAGCGCCGGGACATCAGCCTGCGGGTCGAAACCGCCGGCGGGGGGCGGGAATACCAGGGCTACACCCCCTGCTGGCGAGCCCTGGGCAGGGCGATACCGGAGGGCGACGCTTTCCATGCGCCCGGAAGCGCATTACTATGACGACATCGAGTATTACCAGAGGCGCTCATGTCTTTTTCCGATCCCACCTCCCCCGCCTGGGAGCCCTTGTTGGGCGCTGCGTGGGTGGCGTGGGGGCGGGCGTACGCGCCCTACTCGGGGTTCCACGTGGGGGCGGCCCTGCTCCGGGCGGACGGCAGCATCGTTCCGGGCTGCAATGTGGAAAACGCCGCCTACCCGGTGGCCCTGTGCGCCGAACGCACCGCGGTGTGCGCCGCGGTGAGCCAGGGGATGGCACCGGGGGAGCTGCTGGCGCTCGCCGTGGTCACCGAGGCCGCGACGCTCACCCCGCCCTGCGGCGCCTGCCGCCAGGTGCTGGCGGAATTCGCCGAAGACCTGCCCATCCTGCTGGCCAACCGCTCGAAGCGCGCCCTTTCGAACATCCGCGAACTGCTGCCGCAGGCTTTCACCGGGCGCAACCTCCTGGATTGACCCCCCTTTCCCTTGACCCGAACGACCGAGGAATTTGATGGCCATTGACCGCAACAAGATCTCCAAACTGGCTGAAAACCACATGGCCGCGGGCAGGGTGGATCGGGCCATCGAGGAGTTCCTGAAGCTGGTCGAGGACCGGCCGGACGACCACAACCTGCTGAACCGGATCGGCGACGCCTACCTCCAGGCCGGCAAGGTGCCCGAAGCCATGGAGATGTTCAAGAAGGCCGGCAGCGGCTTCGAACGGGGCGGCTTCAACAACAAGGCCACCGCGGTGCTGAAGAAGGCCCACCGGATCGCCGCGGAGGATGTGGACATCGCCGAGCGGCTGGCCGACCTCTACCGCCAGACCAACATGATCAAGGAGTCCATCCAGATCCACATCGAGGTGGCGGAGATCTGCACCCGCAAGGGCCTGCTCAAGCGAGCCCTGGAGGAATTCGCCAAGGTCGTGGAGCTGGACCCCAAGAACCTCAAGAACAAGGTGAAGCTGGCGGATCTGTACAACAAGGAAGGCATGAAGGAGCGCGCCGCCGGCATCTACCTGGAAGTGGCGGAGGCCCTGGCCCTGGACCAGATGCATTCCGAGGCCGGGCAGATCCTGGAACGGGCCAGGACCATGGTCAGCACCCCGGCGGTGTTCCTCACCACCTCCCGGCTGTGCGTGATGCAGAAGGACCTGGCCGGCGCGGCCGGACACCTGCGGGAAGGCCTGGCCTTGAACCCGCGCAGTCCGGATCTGCTGGACGCCCTGGCCGAGGTGGAGCTCCAGGCCAAGGCACCCGAGCGGGCGCTGGAAGCCCTGGCCCAGGTGCCCCAGCTGCCCGAGAAATCCCTGCTGCTCTGTGAAAGGGCCCTGCGCGACCTGCTCCGGGAAGGCAAGTTGGCGGTCGGGCTGGAGCTGTTCAAGCCGATCGGCCGGGAATTCGCCAGGCGCGGCCTGGGCGACGCCGCGGGCCGGACGCTGCGGGCCGCCCTGCAGGGCGCCCTCAGCGCGGAAGCCTGGATGCAGCTGGCGGAAATCGCCCACCAGGGCGGCAACCGCGACGACGAGGTGGAAAGCCTGCGCCACGCCTGCGTCGAGGCCGGGGCCGCCGGCGACCAGGCCACGGCCGAGCAGATCGGCGAGAAGCTGCAGGCCATGGGGGTCCGGGCGGAAGACGTGGCCGCGCCCTTCGCGCCGGTCGAAGCCCTCCCGGAGCCGCTGGGGCAGGAAGAACCGTCGCCCATCGATTCCCAGGACACCGAACAGGACGTCATCCGCCGGATGCAGATCGCCAAGCTGCAGCGCGAAGCAGCGCAATACCTGCAAAGCCGGCACATGGACAGCGCGCTGGAAAGCTACGGCAAGATCCTCGACCTGGAACCGGCCAACAACGAAGCCATCAGCGCCATCGCCGACATCCACCGGGCCAGCGGCATGCTCACCAAGGTCCAGATGCACTTCGTGAAGACCGCCGAGAAGATCGCCCCCCTGGGTTACCGCAGCCTGGCGGTGGAACTGCTGGACCGGGCCGAGGCCATGTTCCCCGGCTCCACCCGGCTCTACCGCAGGACCCTGGGCCTGTTGGACATCCTGGCGCCCGTGCCGCTGCCCCCGCCCGCCGCCCCGCCGGTCAGTCCGGTGGCGGACCTGCCGCTGATCCCGCTCGACCTGGAGCCCCGGGCCTGGTCCGCCGGACCTGTCCCCGTTCCCGCCGCGCCGGCGCCCCTGGAGCCGCCCGAGTTCGATTGGTCGGAGGTGTCCGCCCTGGAGGACCCGGGACCGGCTCCGGAGCCGTGGGCCCCGCCGGAGGAACTGGGCGACGAGCTCACCTCCACCCTTTCGGACATCGATTTCCAGATGGATTACGGCAGCCCCGAAGAGGCCCTGATCGAGATCGGCAAGGCCCTCGCCGTGCACCCGGACCATCCCGAGCTGCTGATGAGGAAGCAGCAGGCCGAGGATTCCCTGCGCCGCATGGGGCACCTGGTCGGACCCGAGGCCCCGCAGGAAGCCGAAGCCACCCCGTCCTTCTTCGATCTCACCGATGTGCTGGGCGATGCGCTCCTGGAATCCGGGGATGGCGAGGAGATGCACGACGCCACCAACCTGGTGGAAAAGATTCGCAGCGTTGATGAATTATTCAATGCTTTCCGGCAGGGCGTGGAACAGCAGGTCAAAGGCGACGATTACGACACCCATTACAACCTCGGCATCGCCTACAAGGAGATGGCGCTCCTGGGCCCGGCCATCGAGGAATTCAAGAACGCCATGCGCGATCCCGAGCGCACCCTGGAATGCTGCTCCATGCTCGCCATCTGCGAGCAGACCCAGGGCGACCTGGAATCGGCCATCCAGTGGCTGCGCAAGGGCATCGAGGCGCCGGGGTTCCCCCCGGAGGACGCCATCGGCCTGCGCTACGACCTGGGCAGCCTGCTGCTCACCCAGAACCGGCAGGAGGAGGCCAACGAGCAGTTCCGCATGGTACACGCCCAGAACCCGGACTACCGGGACGTGGTCAGGTACATCTAGTTAAATTCCGCCACAGGCGTGGATGCGACTCTATATTGGGAAGGTCCCGGAGTTCCCATGGCCGAGCACGGATCCGCCAGCGCGTCGTTGCCGCCCCACCTGGCGCGCTATGTGGTTGCCCAGGACTACCAGGCCTACACGCCACGGGATCACGCGGTCTGGCGCCACGTGCTCAGCCGGCTCACCGCCCACCTGAAGGGCAAGGCCCATCCCAGCTACCTGGAAGGCCTCGCGGCCGCGGGCATCGGCGTGGAACGCATCCCCAGCCTGGCGGAAATGAACGCCAAACTGGCGCTCCTGGGCTGGTCCGCCGCGGCGGTGCGCGGCTTCATCCCCCCGGCGGTGTTCACCGAGATGCAGGCCAGGGGCGTGCTGGCCATCGCCGAGGACATCCGCACCCACGAGCACATCGAATACACCCCGGCGCCGGACATCATCCACGAAAGCGCGGGCCACGCGCCCATCCTCAGGGACGCCCGCTACGCGGAATACCTCAAGCGCTGCGGCGTGGCGGGGTTCAAGGCGATCGGCTCGCACGAGGACCAGGCGGTCTTCGAGGCCATCCGCCAGCTCAGCGTGGTCAAGGAGGATCCCGCCGCCAGCCCCGGCGACGTGCGGCTGGCCGAGTCCCGGCTGCTGGAGGCCCGGGCCGGCCGCAGCTTCGTCAGCGAAAGCACCAAGGCCAGCCGGCTCTACTGGTGGACCGCGGAGTACGGCCTGGTCGGCAGCCTCGGCCGCCCCCTGCTGTACGGTGCCGGGCTGCTCAGTTCCATCGGTGAAGCCAGCCACTGCCTCACCGCGGCGGTGGTCAAGCTGCCGTTCTCCCTGGCCTGCGTCGACCAGGATTTCGACATCACCCGGATGCAGCCGAAGCTGTTCGTGGCCCGGGACTTCGACCACCTGTTCGAAGTGCTCGAAGCCTTCGAGGCGACCCTGGCCTGGAAGCGGGGCGGGGACTACGGCCTGGAGGAGGCGCGCCGCGCCCGCACCGTCAACCACCTGCTGCTGGCCGGCGGGCTGGAAGTCACCGGCCGGGTGGAGCGCTGGGTCCCGGGCCCGGCGCGGGCGCGGGGCTGGTCGGCGCTGCTGGCCGTCCTGGCGGGGCCGGTCATGGTGTCCAGGGCCGGGCTGAGCCTGCAGCGCGAGCCCTACGGGGGGGCTGCCCTGGTGGCGTTCGGCCCGGTCCAGCCGCTGCCGGGCGGCCCGTTCGCCCTCGATCTGGGCGACGGCCTGCGGCTCACCGGCATCCGGGTGGGCGAGCACGAGGTGCGCGAGCTGCGCGGCAGGCACCATGACCAGCCCCTGGAACTGCCAGGGACGGCCCTGCTGCTGCAGAGCGAAGGCCTGCCCGGCGTCGCCGGCGGTCCGGCCGACCCGGAAGCCTGGGACCGCTGGTTCGGGGCGCAGGATGCCTTCAGCGCCGGCGCGGCCGAGCACCTGGCGCGGGGGCGCAAGGCCGAAGCGCTGCCGGCCTGGCTCGGCGAACGCTACCTGGAGGTGGCCCGGATGCGGGAAACCGGGCAGAGGGTGCCCGGCCGGCTGCGGGAGATCCAGGAGGAACTCGAGCGCTACCCCGAGGACTGGCTGCTGCGCCAGGAAGTGGGGGAACTCCTGGCCCCGTCCGACACACCGTGATCAGAGGAGGACCGCCATGACCTGGACGGAACAAGACAAGGCCCTGCACCGGGCCATCAAGACCCCTGATTTCCTCACCGCCTTCAACATCGTGAGCCGGATCGTCGGCCCGGCCGAGGCCATGAACCACCATCCCGACATCGCCTTCGGCTGGGGCTACGTGAACATCACCCTCACCAGCCACGACGCCGGCGGGGTCACCGAAAAGGATCATGCCCTGGCGGCGAAGATCGACGAGGCGGTCAAGCCGTTCGGGGTCTAGGCTAGGGCTGGGTTTCCACCGTTCCCGCCGGCCCCCAGGGCTGCAGCGCCTGGGGCGCGGGCTGGACCGGCTTGCCCGGGCGCTGCAGCAGGGTCAGTTCCAGCGCGTGGCCGTCCCCGGCGGTGAGCCAGGCGCCCTGACGGTTCCAGCTGAGGCTGCCCGGCCGGCCGGGATCGGGGCGCAGGCCGCCCACCGCGCAGACCTTCACCAGGGTGTCGCGCACGGTCAGCTCGGTCCCGGGCCAGGGCTGCAGCGCCCGCACCTGGCGGTGCAGTTCCGCCGCCGGGCGCCGGAGATCGAGGCTGGCCATGGCCTTGGTCAGCTTGGGCGCCAGGGTGGCCCGGGCGTCGTCCTGGGGCTGCGTGGTCCCGGTCCCGGCCGCCAGGGCTGGAAGCGAAGCCAGCAGCAGCTCCGCCGCGTCCCGGGCCAGCTGCGGGAGCAGGCTTTCGGCGCTGTCCTGCAGGCTGATGGGGCGGCTGCGCTGGGCCAGGACCGGGCCTTCGTCCAGGCCGGGGGTGAGCCGCATGAGACTCACCCCGGTGGCCTCGTCCCCGGCCAGGATGGCCAGGTTGACCGGCGCGGCGCCGCGCCAGCGCGGCAGCAGCGAGAAATGCAGGTTCCAGACCCCCAGCCGGCATCCGTCCAGCATCCAGCCGGGAAGGAGGTGCCCATAGGCCACCACCACGGCCAGGTCGATGCCGAGCCCTTGCCAGCAGTCCCGGGTCTCCGGGGCCTTCCAGCGCTCCGGCTGGTACACCGGAAGGGCCAGTTCCAGGGCGGCCAGCTTCACCGGCGGCGGCTCCAGGTGCCGGCCCCGGCCCTGGGGCCGGTCCGGGTTGCAGAACACCGCCGCGACCCGGGCGGCCCCGGCCAGCGCGCGCAGGGCCGGCACCGCCGCCGCCGGGGTGCCCAGAAAGGCGATCCGGACCATGCCTATTCCCGGGAGCGCTGCTTGTTGTAGCGGCGCTGGAGGAACTGGCGCTTCACCGGGCCGAAGTACTCCACGAACAGCCGCCCCCGCAGGTGGTCGGTTTCGTGGCAGAAGGCCCTGGCCAGGAGGTCTTCACCCTCCAGCTCGACCCAGGTCCCGTCGGGCCTGCGGTTCTTCATCCAGACCTTCTTGGGGCGCTCCAGCACTTCGTGGATGCCGGGAATCGACAGGCAGCCTTCGGAACCCAACTGCGAGCCCTCCTGGCGGACGATCTCCGGGTTGATGAGCACGATCCGGGCCGCGGGGTCGGCGCCACAGGAGGCATCCACCACGGCGACATTGAGGTTGATGCCGACCTGCGGCGCGGCGATGCCGATGCCGTCCTCGGCCAGGGTGGTCTCGAACAGGTCAGCCACCAGCTGGTCCAGTTCGGGGCTCCATTCGCCCACATCACTGCTGTTGATCTTGAGTCGCGGGTCACCCCAGGTGAGCACTTTTCTGACGGCCATTGTTTCCTCTATGAATCAGTTTATGCCAAACGGCCCAGCTTTGATAACCTAGTAGATTCCGGCCCCCCATCCGGTTCCCCCTGCGCCCTCTGGAGTTCTCATGCTTCGCAATTTCCGCCAAGTGTTCAAAGGCAACCAAGCGCCCATGGCTGTGGTCATGATGGTCGTTCTCTTGGGCATGGTGGCCTATCTCGCTCCAAGCCATGGCAATCCCGATGCGCCCGATAACATCGTTGCCAGAGTCTATGGGCGGGACATCACGCGGCGGGACCTCGACGCGCCCATCCGGGAAATGGTCCAGCGCCTGGGCAAGAACGCCAAGCTCGATGACCTGGGGCCCTTCCTGCAGGCCCAGGCGGTGTCCAAGCTGGTGCACGACAAGCTGATCGAGGAACTGGCCGAGCGCCATGGGATCGTCGTCACCGACGCGGAAATCAAGAGCGCCCTGGAAGCGCGGCTGCGCCAGTACGGGTTCGCGGGGGCGGACGGCCGCCTGATGCCCAGCGCCGAGATCAACGATTCGCTGCGCGAGCATGGCCTGAGCCTCAAGCAGATGGAGCTGGAAACCGGCACCGGCCTGGCCGCGCAGAAGCTGTTCCAGCAGGCCTGCACCCAGGTGCCGGTGGATGACGCCTGGCTGAACCAGGAAAGCCGGGTGCGCAGCGAAAAGCTCAGCTTCGAGTCCGCCACCCTGCAGCCGGACCCGGCCCAGGTGCCGGATCCCGGCATGCCCAGGCTGGAAGCCTTCCTGAAGGCTTCCGGCGCGCGCTTCCAGACCGGCCCCAGGCGGGTGATCGACTACGTCGCCCTGACCCCCGCCAGCATGGCGCTGCCGGCCGCCGACGACGCGGCCGTGAAGAGCGTGTTCGATTCCCGCAAAGGGCAGTTCATCGAGCTGAAGGCCAGCCACATCCTGTTCAAGGCGGAAACCGACGCCCAGGCGCAGGAGGCCATGACCAAGGCGCTGGAGCTCCGGGCCAAGCTGCTGGCCGGTGACAACTTCAGCAACGCCGCCGCGACGCTGAGCGAGGACCCCACCGCCAAGGCCAACAAGGGCGACCTGGGCTGGTTCCAGCCCGACCAGATGCAGAAGCCCTTCGTGGAGGCCGCCCTGGCCCTCAAGATCGGCGAGATCAGCCAGCCGGTGCGCACCGTCTACGGCATCCACCTGATCCGCCTGGAAGGGAAGCGGGAGAAGAGCTTCGAGCAGGTCAAGGAGCAGCTGCGCGACCAGTTGACCCGGGAGCGCTTCGCCAGCAAGGCCAAGGACCGGCTGGAGCAGCTGCGCAAGCGCACCGGGGAGCGCGGCGCCCTGACCACCGCCGCCGCCGGCCTGGGCCTGAAAGCCCAGACCAGCCCGGCGTTCACCCTGGATTCCGCCAAGCCCATCGAGGGCCTGCCCGGCAGCCAGAGCGTGATCGCCGAAGCCTTCCGCATGGACGTGGGCCAGGTGTCCAGGATCGTGCCGACCCAGGACGGGTTCGTGGTGTTCCGGGTGAAGGAGGAACGCCCCATCGCCATTCCCCCCCTCGCCGAGATCAAGGACAAGGTGCTGGACGCCTGGAAGCTTGAGGAGGCCCGCAAGAGCGCCCTGGCCAAGGCCAAGGACGCCCTCAAGGGCGGAGACCTGAAGGCCCTGGGCGCCCCCGTGGCCCAGGACGGTGTCACCATCGCCAGCCTGGGCGAGCTGGGCAAGCACCCCGCCATCCGCAGGGCGCTGCTGGACACCCCGGCCGGCCAGCTCACCCCCCTGCTCTGGACCCCCGACGGCAAGCTGTGGGCGGCCCGGATCAAGACCCGCGTTGCGCCCGAGGCGCTCACCTTCGGTGCGCGCAAGACCCTGGTCGAGCAGATCCAGCAGGACGTGGCCCAGAAGTTCCTGTCGGCCGAGATCCAGGCCCTGGAACGGGATGGCGACCTGCACCCCGGATTCAGCTCCCTCTACGGGCGGCTGAACGGCATCTGGCGCAACAAGGAGGCCCTGGGCACCGGGGCCGAAAGCATCCCCGACCTGGGCGGGCTGGACGATTAGTTAACTAACGCCCCCTGGGTTTCCAGGCGGCGAACTCCGAAGGCCGGAGCTGGTAGCGGGCGAAGTTGCCGTCGTGGAGGGAGGCCAGTTCGGTCTCCACCGCGGCGCGGAAACGCTCCCGGTCCTCCCTGGGCAGCCTGGCCTGGGCGAAGCCGCGGCTGCGCCGCTCGGCCTCGGCCAGGGTCTCCCCCGCCAGGACCGCCGCCCGGACCACGGCCTTGAGTTCGGTCCGGTAGCGCAGCCGGAACGGATCGGGCAGGTCCAGCGGAGGCTGCGCCGCCGCGGCCATCTGGCACGAACGTTCGTAGGATAATTCGTAGAGATCGCGCAGCAGGGCCACCTGGTTCAGCTCCCAGACGGCCCGCAGGGCCTCGGTGAACAGGTCGGTTGCCACCCCCAGGAAGCAGAGCGGCGGGGTGTTCCCGCGGAAGAAGGGGATGTTGGCGGCCAGCTGGGCGCAGGCCAGGTTGCCGGCGCTGAACGGGTGCAGGTAGGACAGGTGGACCAGGAGGAAGAAGGACTGCTCGATGGGGTCGGTGATCTCGGCCGCGCTGCGCAGCAGGAGCTTGAACTCGTCGGCGATCAGCTGGGCCGACCCGGCGGGGCGGTAGGCCGTGCCCGGAACGGCCAGCTCGCGCGAACGCAGGCGGCCCTCGTCGCCGGGGTCGGCCAGCAGGTTTTCGGTCAGCAGGGCCGAAAGATTCAGCAGGGTGGTCGGGTCCACGGCGACCTCCCGGGCGGATTCTGCCATGAATTCGATCGCCGCATGGAGGTTGAGCATCACCTGGGTTTCATGGAGCGGCTTGCCGGCCGGCGCCTCCCCCCGCTCGAACAGCAGCCGGGTTTCCGCCTTGGACCAGCGGCCGCCCTCCAGCCGGACCGAATCCCAGGCCAGCTCCACCAGGAGGTGCCGGCGCGGCGGCCGGGTCCGGGAGCCGGCCAGGGCGGCCAGCCTGCGCCGGTCGGCCTGGGGGAGATAGCAGGTTTCATTGGGCCGGTAGCTGGCCAGGAAGCCCGGCTGGTAACCCGCGGGCGGGCGCTGGGCCGGGAGTTGCGCCAGCAGCCCGCGGCAGGCCTGGCCTTCCGGGCTCAAAGGGGGCCCAGCGGCGGCCGCGGCCTGGCCCGGGAAGTAGCGGCGCGCCTTGGTCTGCCCGGTCACCCGGGCCACGCCCTGCTCAACCAGTTGGGTCAGGAGACGGCGAACCGCCTGCTCGTCCAGTTCGTGCAGACTGGCCAGGGCCTGGAGCTCCGGGCGCGTCACCCCATCGGGCCGCCCCTGGAGCGCCTCCAGGATCTGCCGTCTGCGGGTGGCCAGGGTGCCGGTTGGGTCCATGAAACTCTTTTCGGATGAAACTAGGTTATTCAATCACGAAATGATGAATTCAATCAAAAAATTCAAAGGAATCCTGCCAGGGCGAGACGATTCGATCATGCCAGGGTGATGGAAAAAATTCCGGCGCAGCGCTTTCCGGAATGAACGGTTTCCTGGCCACCGGGTGCCATGGATTGTATGTTCGCCGCTGGAGGCAAGCATGACCCTGAACGGGAAGACCCTTCTCATCACCGGCGGCACCCGCGGGATCGGCCTGGCGATCGCCCTGCGGGCGGCCCGGGACGGCGCCAACGTGGTCATCCTCGGCAAGACCGCGGCGCCCCATCCGAAGCTGCCGGGGACGGTGTTCAGCGCGGTGGAGGAGGTTCGGGCGGCGGGCGGCGAGGCCCTGGCCATCGTCGGCGACGTGCGCTCCGAGGAGCAGGTGCTGGCCGCCGTGGGCCAGGCCCATGAGCGCTTCGGCGGCCTGGACATCCTGGTGAACAACGCCAGCGCCATCGCCCTCACCGCCACCCTGGACACCGACCTCAAGCGCTTTGACCTCATGCACCAGGTGAACGCGCGGGGCACCTTCCTGTGTTCCAAGGCCTGCATCCCCCTGCTCAAGCGGGCCGGCAATCCGCACATCCTCAACCTGTCGCCGCCGCTGGACCTGCAGGCGAAGTGGTTCGCCCCGCACCTGGCCTACACCATGGCGAAATTCGGCATGAGCCTGTGCACCCTGGGCATGGCCGAGGAATTCCGGGCGGACGGCATCGCCGTCAACTCCTTGTGGCCGCTCACCGCCATCGACACCGCCGCGGTGCGCAACCTGCTGGGGGGCGAAGCCATGACCCGGTCCTGCCGGCGCCCCGGGATCGTCGCCGAAGCCGCCCACGCCATCCTCACCCGGCCGGCCCGGTCCTGCACCGGGAACTTCTTCATCGACGAGGAGGTCCTGCGCGCCGAAGGGGTCAGCGATTTCGCCCCGTACGCCGTGGACCCCAAGGCGCCCCTGGTGGCCGACACCTTCCTGCCGGACCCGGTGCTGGAGCGCACGCCCACCAGGCTCAAACGGTTCTTCTAGTCGAAGGCATCGCCCAGTTCCCGCCGGGACAACGGGAACAGGTGGCGCAGGGATGCCCGCCCCGCGAGCAGGTTGGTGGCTCCGGATTTCAGCTTGCGGGCGCTGGAACCGGTGAGGATGAAGGTTTGGGGGACCTGATGGGTTTCCAGGAGGTTGTGGACGGCGTTCAGGAGTCGGGGGACTTTCTGGACCTCGTCCACCACCACATGCGTGGTTTCCCGGGTCAGGGCCAGCACTTCCCGTTCCAGGGTTCCAGGATCACGGGCGAGCCGGTCCTCGGTTTCGGCTTCCAGTAGGTTGTAGCTGAGGGTGGTCCGTGCGGGGAAGGTCTCCCTCAGCAGGGTGCTCTTGCCGGTTCCGCGAGCGCCAAAAAGGAAGCAACTGCGGTTTTTAGGAATGTTAATGGTTCGATGGAACATGTTCCTGATTTAGCCTCTAAATCGGGAGGATAGTCCATTTCCTTCAATGTTCCAGTCTTATCAACCTTGTCTTGATATCAGCGGATGACCTCACAGCCCAGGTACGGCTGCAGCGCCTCGGGAACGCGCACGCTGCCGTCCGGCTGCTGATAGTTCTCCAGGATGGCCACCCAGGTCCGGCCCACGGCCAGGCCGCTGCCGTTGAGGGTGTGCAGGAACTGGGGCTTGCCGCCGGCGGGGCGGTAGCGGATGTTGGCGCGCCGGGCCTGGAAATCGCCGAACCAGGAGCAGGAGCTGATCTCCCGGTAGGTGTCCTGGCTGGGCAGCCAGACTTCCAGGTCGTAGGTCTTGCGGCTGGTGAAGCCCATGTCGCCGGTGGACAGCAGCATCCTCCGGTAGGGCAGCCCCAGCGCCTCCAGCACGTGCTCGGCGCACTGGGTGAGGTGCTCCAGTTCCGCCTGGGCCTTTTCCGGAGTGGTGAAGGCCACCAGCTCCACCTTGTGGAACTGGTGCTGGCGGATGATGCCCTTGGTGTCCCGGCCATAGCTGCCGGCCTCGCTGCGGAAGCACGGCGAGAAGGCGAAGTGGCGAACCGGCAGCTGGTCCTCGGGCAGGATCTCCTCCCGGTAGAGGTTGGTCACCGGCACTTCGGCGGTGGGGATCAGGTAGAGGGCGTCCTCGCCCCGGAAGGTCTTGAACAGGTCCTGCTCGAACTTGGGCAGCTGGCCGGTGCCGAACATGCACTCGGGC
This sequence comes from uncultured Mesoterricola sp., assembly GCA_964627225.1. GTDB lineage: Bacteria > Acidobacteriota > Holophagae > Holophagales > Holophagaceae > Mesoterricola. Next base: position 8,998 of record CAZVHQ010000006.1, on the reverse strand, counting down.
AGCACCAGGTAGGGCGGCGCCACCTCGGTCCAGCCGGCGCCGTCGTGCAGATCGGCCATGAACGTGACCAGGGCCCGCTCCAGCTTGGCGCCCAGGCCCTTGAGCACGGCGAACCGGGCGCCGCTCAGCTTGGCGGCGCGGTCCAGGTCGAGGATGCCCAACCGCGTGCCCAGGTCCACGTGGTCCATGGGCTTTTCGATGGGCGCGGGGGTGCCCCAGCGCTTGATCTCGACGTTGGCCTGCTCGTCCTTGCCTTCGGGCACGGATTCGTGGGGCAGGTTGGGGATGGTGGCGAGGAAGGCCTTGAACGCCGCTTCCGCCGCCTTCTCCGCCGTGTCCAGGGCCTTGAGCCGCTCGCCCACCTCGCGCTGGGCGGCGATGAGGGCGTCGGCGTTCTGCTTGGCCCGCTTCATCCGGGCCACTTCGTCGGAAACGCGGTTGCGCTCGGCCTTGAGCGTTTCGGCCTCCTGGATCACTTGGCGGCGTTCGCTTTCCAGGCGCTGGAAGGTCTCCCGGTCGAAGGTCACGCCCCGCCTGGCCAGGCCGAGGATGACGGTGTCAAGGTCGTTGCGCAGCAGCGCCGCATCAAGCATGGGTGCCTCTATAAAAGTCCATTGTAGTCGCGATTTTTTCCGGTCGGGGCCTGGATCATACCGGTTCCCCGGCCCAGGACAGGGCGAAGGCGCCGCGCACCGCTTCGACCCCGCCGCCGGCGCCCAGGGTCAGGGCCAGCTTGGCCAGGGCCGCCCAGCGGGTGTGGCGGCCGCCGGAGATGGCGCCCAGCTCCAGCGCCATGGCGCCCAGTTCGTAGGTCGCCAGGTCCACCCCGCCGGACAGGCACTGGCTGGTGATGACCACCGGCAGGTCCCGCTCCCGGCAGTGGGCGAACAGGGCCTGCAGGTCCGGCCGGCCCATGGGCAGGTTGCCGGCACCGAAGCCCTGGACCAGCACGCCCCGGGTGCGGTCTCCGGGCAGCCGCCAGGGCATGCCGGGGAAGGGTGTGTAGACCTCGATGGCCGATGCCATCCTGCCGCCCACGGCGGCGGGCACCTGGCGCGGGAACACGCCGGCGTGCGGATGGATCTGCACGTGCAGGCCCAGTTCGGCCAGGGCCGGCAGGTTGGGCGATTCGAAGGCTTCGTAGCGGTGCACGCTGGTCTTTTCGGCGGCCACCCCCCGCAGCCAGTGATCGCCGAAGCAGATGCCCACCTCGGCGACGCCCCGGGTGGCGAGGGTCACGGCGTCCACCAGATTGCCCCTGGCGTCGCTGCGGATGTAGGCCAGCGGCCGCTGGGAGCCGGTGAGCACGACCGGCTTGCCCAGGCCGGCCAGCAGGAAGCCCAGCACCGAGGCGGTGTAGGCCATGGTGTCGGTGCCGTGGATCAGCACGATGCCGGCGCTGGCGGCGGCCTGGGCGCGGATCAGGCCGGCCAGGGTGAGCAGGTCGGCCGGCTCCAGGGTGCTGGAATCCTTGTTGAAGGCCACCACCAGGCGCAGGTCGGCCAGCTGTTCCAGCTCGGGCACCTGCTCGAAGATCCGGTCCAGCGACGGCCCGGGCGCCAGCGAGGCATCGGCCCCGGGCGCCATGCCGAAGGTGCCGCCAGTGTGGATGAGGGTGACCGTGGGCTTGTCCATAGATCTTCGATGATAGCGTAACGGCTATCAGCTCAAGGCCTTGGCGTTGCGGCCAGGAGCGCCTTGATGAGCTCGTCGGTGGTGGTGCCGTCGGCTTCGCTTTCGTAGGTGAGCAGCAGCCGGTGCCGCAGCACGTCCGGCGCCAGGGCGACCACGTCGTCGGGCAGCACGTGGTCGCGGCCCGACAGGTAGGCCAGGGCCTTGGCAGCCGCCTGCAGGGCCAGGGAGGCCCTGGGCGAGGCGCCGCAGCGCAGCTGCTCCCGGCCCTTCCAGGGACGCCCCGGGCCGGGCCGGGTGGCCTGGACCAGGCGCACGATGTAGCCGCGGATGGCCTCGTCCAGCCGCACCTCCCGGGCCCGGCGGCCCGCCTCCAGGATCGCGGCCCCGGTCATGACCGGGCGCACCGCCTGCTCCTGGCCATCGGCGCGCCTGAGCACCTCGCCCTCCTCCTGGGCGCTGGGATAGTCCACCCGCAGCTTGAAGAGGAAGCGGTCCATCTGGGCTTCGGGCAGGGGGAAGGTGCCTTCCTGCTCCAGCGGGTTCTGGGTGGCCAGCACCAGGAACGGCTCGGGCAGGGCGAAGCTGTCCTCGCCCAGGGTCACCTGGCGCTCCTCCATGGCCTCCAGCAGGGCCGACTGCACCTTGCTGGGGGCGCGGTTGATCTCGTCCGCCAGCAGCAGGTTGGCGAACACCGGGCCTTTGCGGGGCGAGAAGGTGAGCGACCGCGGATCGAACACCAGGGTGCCCACCACGTCCGAAGGCAGCAGGTCGGGGGTGAACTGCACGCGCCGGAACGACAGGTGGCTGGCCGCGGCCAGGGTCTTGACGGTGCGGGTCTTGGCCAGCCCGGGCAGGCCTTCCAGCAGCACGTGGCCGGGCACCAGCAGGGCGACCATGATCCGGTTGAGCAGCTGCGGCTGGCCGACGATCACCTTCCGGCACTCCTGCAGCAGGACGTCGAGCGGGTTCGATTCGGGGGCTGCGGGCATGGGCTGATCCGGGTCAGCCTTCATCTTGACCGGATTGGCCTCAGGCTTCCAGTTGGCGCAGCCGCTCGGCCTCGAACGCGGCGCGCAGCGGCTCGATGATCGGCTCGATCATGCCCTGCATGAACGCGTCCAGCTGGTGCAGGGTTACGTTCACCCGGTGGTCGGTGACCCGGCCCTGGGGGAAGTTGTAGGTGCGGATCTTTTCGCTGCGGTCACCGGAGCCCACCTGGGTCTTGCGCAGATCGGCCTCGATGGCGTCCTTTTCGCCCTGGGCCTTCTCCAGCAGGCGCGAGCGCAGCACGGTCATGGCCTTGGCCATGTTCTTCAGCTGGCTGCGCTCGTCCTGGCACTGCACCACGGTGTTGGTGGGCAGGTGGGTGAGCCGGACCGCCGAGTAGGTGGTGTTGACGCTCTGGCCGCCCTTGCCGCCGGAGCAGAAGGTGTCGATGCGCAGGTCCTTTTCGTGGATGGTGATGTCCACCTCGTCCGCCTCGGGCATCACCGCCACGGTGCAGGCCGAGGTGTGGATGCGGCCCTGGGTCTCGGTCTTGGGCACCCGCTGGACCCGGTGCACGCCGCTTTCGAAGCGGAACAGGGAGTAGGCGCCCTCGCCCTCCACCTCCGCCACCACTTCCTTGAGCCCGCCCTGGTCGGCTTCGCTTTCGTTGAGGACGTTCACCTTGAACCCCCGGCGCTCGGCGAACCGGACGTACATGCGGAACACCTCCCCGGCGAACAGTGCGGCTTCCTCGCCGCCGGTGCCGGCGCGCACTTCGAGGATGACGTTGCGGGCGTCCTTGGGGTCCTTGGGCACCAGCAGGCGCTTCAGGTCCGCCTCGCCCTCCTGGATGGCGGCCTTGAGCTCGGGGATCTCCATTTCCGCCATCTCGCGCAGCTCGGGGTCCTGGGTCTTGTCGCCCAGGATGCCCTCGGCCTCCTCCAGCTGCTTGATCCGGTTGCGCTGGAGGTGCCAGGTCTGCACCACCGGCTCCAGCTCGGCGCGCAGCTTGGACAGCTCCCGCAGCCGCTTCATGTCGCTGACCACGGCCGGGTCCTGGAGCTGGGCTTCGATTTCCTGGAACTTGGCGTCGAGGGATTCAAGCTGGTCGAGCATGGCTTTCACCTTGAACTAAAAAAAAGAACGGGCCGAAAATCGGCCCGTTCCATGGCACTGAATCGCTACTGGGCGTCGACGGCCGGAGCTTCCTCCACCGGCGCGGGGGCGGCGGGGGCTTCCTCGGCGACAACTTCCACCACGGGCTTCTTGGCGTACTTGCGGTTGAACTTCTCGACCCGTCCGGCGGTGTCCATCAGCTTCTGCTTGCCGGTGAAGAAGGGGTGGCAGGCGGCGCAGACTTCAACGCGCATTTCCTTCTTGGTGGAGCGGGTGGCGAACTCGTTGCCACAGGCGCAGTGGACAATCACATCGAACATCTGGGGATGGATCTTATCCTTCATTGGGACCTCCTGGAACCGACCGGATGCCATTGAGCGGCACGCGGCTTGTTCACGCATGGACAAAAAGTCTATCTCGATCGGCCCCGGCGCTCAAGGTAAAATCGTGCCGCCTTTATGGCGCTCCAGAACCGCGATCCCGGGGTTGTGCTGGTTTCGCGTCATCCTGTGAATGAAGGGAGTCGGATGAGGCTTTTGATCGTAGAGGACGACTCGCGAGTCGCCACGGCCCTGGAGCGGAGCTTTGGCCAGCAGGGCATCCAGATCAGCTGGGTGGCTGACGGGAAGGAAGGCTTCGCCCTGGCCCAGGCGGAACATTTCGATTGCCTGCTCCTGGATGTCATGGTGCCGGGCATGGATGGCTTCGCGCTCCTGGAAAGCCTGCGCCACCTGGGCGTCATGACTCCGGTCATCTTCCTGACCGCGCGGGATTCCCTGGACGACCGCATCCGCGGGCTCCAGGCCGGCGGCGGGGACTACCTGGTCAAGCCCTTCGCGTTCTCGGAACTGCTGCTGCGGGTCCAGAACCTGCTGCGGCGCGGAGCGGAGGATCCGGAGCACGTCTGGACCGTGCATGACCTCCAGGTGGATAGCCGCGGCCACCTGGTATTCCGCCAAGGCAAGCGGCTTGACCTGACGCCCCAGGAATATGCCCTGCTGGAACTGCTGATGCGCAATCGCGGGCGGGTGGTGCTGCGCAGCCGGGTGGCCGAAGAGCTTTGGGATTCCCATTTCGAGGTGGATCCCAACCTGGTGGATGCGGCGATCCGCCGCCTGCGCCGGAAAGTGGACGACCCCTTCCCGGAGAAACTGATCCAGACCAGCCGGAACCTCGGCTACGTGCTCGAACGGCCGAAGGCGTGACATGGGCACCCTGACCGTGTTCAAGAAGGTCCTGCTCATCGGCATGGTCCCCGTGGTGGCCTTCGTGGCCCTGTTCTTCGCCATCGTGCTGCCCCAGTTCGAGCGCCACTACCTCCAGTCCAAGCAGGACGGGGCCCGGGATGTGGTGGAGATGGCCCTGACCTACGCCCAGGCCCAGGTCGAGCAGGCCCGGAAGGGCGCCGTCACCCAGGCCGAAGCCCAGCGGGCGACGCTCCGCGCCGTCGACGCCATGCGCTACCAGCAGGGTACCAACTACGTCTTCATCCTCGACGGCGCGAACCTGACCATGCTGGTCAATGCCACGCGACCCGGGCTGGTCGGCCATGACGTGACCGAGGAGACCGATGGCAAGGGGTTCCATCACTACCAGGCCCTGCGCGCGGTGGCGCTCCGGCCGGATGGCGGGTTCGTGCGCTACTTCCAGATCATGGGGGACGGCTCGATCCGGCCCAAGCTCGCCTACGCCCGCAACCTCGAATCCTGGAACTGGATTTTCGTCTCCGGGGTCTACGTGGATACCATCCGCCCGCAACTGGCGGGAATGGCCCGGCGGACCGCCATCCCCCTGCTCGTCCTGGCCTGCCTGATGGCGGTCACGGCGGCCCTGGTGGCGAAGATCATCGTGCGGCCCTTCCGCTTCCTGGTTGCCGACCTGGAGGCCTCGGGCCCGACCACGCGGCTTCCGGTCCGGAGCCAGGATGAGTTCGGCAACGTGGCCAAGGCCATCAACGCCTACAACGCCATGACCAAGCTCAATGCGGACTTTGCCCACGAATTGCGCACGCCCTTGCAGGCCTTGCGCCTGGAAGTGGAGGCCCTGGCCCAGGACCCCCATGTGGCCGACCTGGAGGGCCGGCTCGGCGTCGTGGCGGCCAGTCTGGACCAGGTGCTCGCCCTTTCCGAGCAGATGCTCTTCCTCGCCCGGGCCGAGGACCCGGCCACCCGCATCCAGAAGGTGACGCTGGACGCGGCGGCCTTCCTGACCGAGGCCATGGCGCCCTTCGACGCGCTGGCCGAGGAAAAGGACGTCCGGCTGGAACGCCATGGGGAGCCCGGGATGACCATCTGGGCTGATCCGCTGCTGGCGACCCGGGCGGTGCGCAACCTGGTGTCCAATGCGCTCCGCCATGCGCCGGCCCATAGCCGGATCACCGTCGGCGCGCAGCGGGAGGGGCGGGAAGACGTCGTCTGCGTCGCCGACGCAGGTCCCGGCATGGAACCCGGTCTCCTGCTGCGCGTGGGGCAGCGGTTCCTGCGCTCCGACGCCGCGCGCTCGAAGGAAACCGGCGGGACTGGCCTCGGGTTGGCCATCGTCAACGGAATCATGACCCTGCACGGGGGCAAGCTGGAACTGCAGAGTACCTGGGGGGCGGGAACCCAGGCCCGCCTGCGGTTCCCTTCCACCTGACCGGACTTTTCAGCGTGCGGGCTTCCTTCGGTTCCAGACGGTCAACCCAGGGCTTTCCGCTGGCTGACCCAGGGCGTGCCGGCCAGGGCGAAGCGCCAGGGCCTTATCCGGTCGGGTTCCAGGGCGAAGTCTATCCCCACCCTCGGGCCGTTCAGGATGCCTTCCGGCGCCGTGCCTTCCAGGAGTTCCAGCCCACCCGGAAGCCAGAGCGGGTGCCGGGTGAAGCTGAGGTCCACGGCCAGCGCCTGGGCCACCTTGCCGGGCCCGGTGAGCAGGCCCGGGCCGGCCGGCCCGCCCCGGCGCCGGGGACTTCCTCGGCGGCAACTTCCGCCACGGGCTTCTTGGCGTACTTGCGGTTGAACTTCTCGACCCGTCCGGCGGTGTCCATCAGCTTCTGCTTGCCGGTGAAGAAGGGGTGGCAGGCGGCGCAGACTTCAACGCGCATTTCCTTCTTGGTGGAGCGGGTGGCGAACTCGTTGCCACAGGCGCAGTGGACAATCACATCGAACATCTGGGGATGGATCTTATCCTTCATTGGGACCTCCTGGAACCGACCGGATGCCATTGAGCGGCACGCGGCTTGTTCACGCATGGACGAAAGGTCTACCTCGATCGGCCCCGGCGCTCAAGGCAAAATCCTGCCGCCTTTGCAGGTCAAGGCTGGATGCCGATGAAGTGGATGGATTGCGCGTAACGGGTCACGCAGCCGAGCTGGATTTCAAGAGACGGAAAGGAAAGTTGCGCACCTTTGCCGACGCCTCGCCGATGGAGTCGTCAAGGGGTGACCATCCCGGAGGCGACCTGCGAACTGCCGTAGGGGAAGTGGAAATTCCTGAAGGGAGCCGCGGTGGGATCGTAGGTGGGGTCCTGGCTGGCGGTGATCAGGAAGAAATAGGTGTTCCCGGGAGCCAGGATGCCGCTGGGCAGCTTGACGGAGGTGGTGCCCCCGTCCAGGTACATCTGGGCCGCCAAGGAATTGGTGGTGGTGGCGCCTGGGGCGGCGAGCTGGTAGACCTGAACCAGGTACAACTGCGGAGAGCCCAGCGCGGGCGCGGTCCAGGCCAGGGTCGGGGTCACCGTCGCGCCGGTGATGTTGCTGAACATCGGGAGACCATTGACGGTCGGAGTCTGGACCGGACTGATGATGGGCGCGATGGGGTGGCTGGCGTCCGGCTGGGTGAGCGAATAAGCGCACACATCAGTCACAATGACCATGCAGGGTTGGACCGCAGCGGACAACTGATAATGCATGATGGAGGATTCCTCACCGGAAACGATCCGGTCATAGCCGGGGCCAGGCGCCGGCGCGGGCACGGAACCCAGGTCCAGGTCGGAGGTTTCCGCGGCGTTGGAGTCATAGTAGATGATGTCCTCCAGCGATTGGCCACAGGCGCCGTAGGTGGAAGCTCCGGGCTGGACTGCGAATTCGAACACCGGACCCACGACGGGTACGCTGCCGGGGTTGTATAGGGCGCGGTAGGCGGTGAAGGCAGAACGCTGGAAATTCAGGACGGCGGTGTCGGCCGAGGAGACCGGCGCGAGGGTGCAACTCAAGGTCGTGCTGACCCCATCGGCCATGGTCAGGGCGGATGGCTGGTACGCCATCGCCTGGGTGACATCATTAATGGTTCCCGTGCCGGATTCGACCAACTGGACCACCTGGATGTCGTCGCCCTGGGTGGTGTCCATCAGCGGGAATCCGGACCAGGGTATCGATTGGCTGAACGTGGTGTCGCCGGGCTGGCCGGAATTTTGGGAATAGTACAGGCCGGTGTTCCAGTCCCAGAAGACCACATAGTCATTGGCCACCCAGGGCGCCAGACCGCCCAGCCTGGCCGTGAAATCCAGGGTCGAGGTCTGGATGCCTACGTTCGGCCGCCCGGGAAAGTCCATACCCAGGTCCACCGACCTTTTGCTGGTCCGGATATAGTTGGTGCCCAAGTTCAGCCAATAGTCCCCGCTGGGGACATTGGGGATGGCGTAGGCCCCTGTGGCCGGGTCGTAGGTGCCGGGGAGTGTGGTGACGCCGTCGGGCAGCACCGCGCTGATCGCAAACCCGGAGTACGGGGCAGGGGTCGAGGGGATGATGGTGCCGGCCGTGGCGTTGTAGGTCAGATAGGTGTACAGGGCGTTGCCGGTGACCGTCTGGGAGGGCGCCACCGCGCTCCCGCCGCAGGCCAGGGCCGACAACAGCCCGGCGAAGGCGAGGGCGGGAAGGATGCCCGCGCGGGCAGAGCAGCAGGCGTCAAGGCGGGTCCGGACGGGACGGGTGCGACGAACCATGACAAACTCCTGATCAGCCGGGGCGAACGCCCCGAACACGGTATAAAAAGGCATGCTTGGTCTTGCCAAGCATATCAGGAGTTTTGTTGGTCCGCAGGGAGGGGCCTGCCTGGGGCTTTGATCCGTCAGTCGCCAAGCCAGGGCGAGCGCCTGCACCAGGTCCGGCGGGGTGCCGCCCACGCCTCTGAGGTGTTCCGGACCCTGCAAGGAGACACCTGCCTGCGGATTTCGGCCCAGGAGCAGTTGCCCATCCGGATCCGGCTCGCCCGGAAGGGGCCCTGCAGGAGGCTAGCGCTGCTCATTACCCAGAACTATCTGCAAGCAAATCAGGGCGATCGCGCAG
>CAZVHQ010000005.1:0-140984 GCA_964627225.1 uncultured Mesoterricola sp. | reverse complement strand
CCTCTGGGAGGCCAACGGCTCCGCGCCCTGGCGGGCCCGGGGGCCGTTCCCTTGGGGGCTGGCTACATCCTCAAGGCTTTCGCCATCCACGACCTCTTCGCCCCGGTTCCCTGAGGGCCTTTCAGCTATCCGGCATCTGGTCCAGGTGCCAGTCCAGCTGCCGCTGCTCAGCCTCCCAGCGGAAGTGCCGGAGGTATGCTGTGCGTCCGGCCTGGGCCATCCGGGCCAGGCCTTCGCCATCCGAGGCCATGCGCCTGATGGCCGCCTTCAGGGCCCCCATGTTTCCCGGTGGATAGAGTTCGCCACACCCTGCGGAGCCCAGGATCGCCCGGGTCGCAGGGAAATCCGACCCCACCACGGGGATGCCGGAGGCCATGTACTCAAGGACCTTCGTGGGAATGGCCTCCTGATAGTTGGGCCGGTCCTGGTAGGTGAACAAGCCGATGCCCGCCCCGCGGATGGCCTTGGCCAGTTCATCCATGGGGAGCCAGGGCGCGTGGGCGCACCAGCCCTGGGCGACGGCCTCCGATATCCGGGCTGAAAGCTCCGGCTCATGGAGGGGCCCGTAGAGTTCCAGGCGCAGGTCCATGCCTTCTGCCCGGAGGGCGCTGATGGCGTCGAGCGCTTCGAAGATCCCCCGGTCCCGCCTCAGGGTCCCGGTGAAGACGACCCGCCTGGGGTCAGGCGCCGCGGGCGGGGCTTCGGGCCGCCCCAGAAAGTCCGCCTTCGGGAAATTCCGGATGGTGCGGGTTCGTGGGGCGGGGAACCATCTGGCGATTGGGGGCGTGGCGGGGGCAAAGGAATCGAAGACCCTGCCGGCGACCCACCAGCCGAAGGCCGCGAGGCCGGAAAGGGGCCCCCGGATCCAGGCCGGCAGGTAGTCCTTGGAGTGGATCTCCAGGGGGAGTTCCTCGTGGATGTCGTAGACAAAGTGCGCGCGGGGGTGGATGAACTTGCAAAGGGCCATGGCCGGGATCAGCTCCGGGTCGTGGAACCAGACCCCCTGGAAGGGCCCTCGGGCCAGGAGGGGAGCCCAGGCCAGTGCCGATTGGGCCAGGCGCCAGAAACGGTTTCCCCGGGGGCCGAGCGTATGGAGGTGGAAGTCGCCAGGGTGATCCCAGGGGCGGGTGGCGCGCTCGGCAGGCTCGGGCATGAAAAGGTGCACCTCCAGCCCCAAGTCCAGCATCCGCTCGATACCGCGTTCGAAGACCCGGGGGTCTCCCCATGGGTGGACTGTGGTCACCACGGCCATGCGTCGTTTGGGGGCCCGGGCCACACCTACACCGAGAAATCGGGCTGGGTCCGCTCGACCCAGCCGAGCAGCGTCAGCCAGCGCCAGGGCCGGAAGTCGAAAGGACGACGGCCTTCGATCATGTCGCGCCATTCCCCGTGCATGGCGCCCAGGCGCAGGAACGGCATGGACCGGGCGGCCTCCGAGTTGAGCTTGGCCTCGATCAAGGGCTGCAAGGCCTTGAGCCAGGGGAGGGCGGGCGCCTGGAACCCGATCTTGTCCCGGCGGTCGAGGATGGGGCCCGGCACCAGCCCCCGCATCGCCTTCCGGAAGACGGCCTTGGTGGTGCCGTCGTCAGAAACGATGTGGGATTCGGGTAGAGAAAACACGAAGTCCACCAGCCGGGTGGTGAGGAAGGGAACCCGGCTCTCGATGCTGTGGGCCATGGAATTCTTGTCTTCATAGCGCAGGAGCATGGGCAGGCTGGATTCGCCCAGGGCCCGGCCGAGCTGGTCCTTGAGGAAGCGGGTCCCCTGGCCCGGGGCGTACCGGGCGCGGGGGAGGATGCCCCGCGAGCTGAACCATTCGCGGTTCACCCAACCCGGCCAGATCTCCTCCCCCACCAGTTTCCGGAAGGGCGCCTGGATGGCTTCGGGCAGGAGGAAGGGGCCGGTCATGAGGGGGAGGCGGCTGCGCCCCGGCAGGCGGCTGGCCCGGTACAGCAGGGCCGCGGCCTTGCCCCATTGCCCGCTGCGCACCAGGGAGGCAACCCGGGCGGCGGAGAAGATGGGGTACCCCCCCAGCATTTCGTCGGCTCCCTGGCCGTCCAGCATGACGGTGATGCCGTGCTCCTTGGCCAGGCGAAAAACGCAGTACTGGGCATGGATGCTCATGCTGCCGAAGGGCTCGTCCTGGCTGGCGATCAGCGCGGGCAGATCCTCGGACAGTTCCCGGACTCCAGGGCGCACCCTGTGGGTATGGGCCCGGGCGGCGCTGGACACCATCTCGGCCCAGGCGGTCTCGTCCACGGACGGATCGTCGGATTGGAAGGTGAAGGTGTGCAGTTCGAGGTTGGGCTCGAGCTGGCGCATGGCCATGACGATCGCGCTGGAATCGATGCCCCCTGAAAGCGCGGCGCCCACGGGGACATCACTCCTCAGGTGCATTCGAACGCTTTCCAGGAACAGGTCCCGGAGCCTTTCCGCAGCCTCGTCGAAGGAGATGTCGATCTCCCGGTCCAGGGAGAAGGCCCAAAACCGGCCGAGATCCTTGAGACCGGCTCCGGGGTTCCTGGCGTCCCACGTCATCATTTGTGCGGGCCGAAGGCTTTTGACCGAGGAGAAGAGGGTGTCTGGCCGGTGGTCGGTGGTGCTGAATCGGAGAAAATCGCACAAGGACTGGGGATCGACGCGCCGGTCGGCGCCGGGCAGCGCCATGAGGGCCTTGATTTCCGAGGCGAAGGCCACGCCCCCCCGCCAGGGCATCCAGAAGAGGGGCTTGATGCCGAAGGGATCCCGGACCAGGATCATCCTGCGCTCGGCCTGATCCCAGAGGGCGATCGCAAACATGCCGATGAGGCGCCTGAACAGATCCTGCCCCCACTGGGCGTAGCCCTCCAGGAGCACCTCCGTGTCCGACAGGGTGTGGAAAGTGCGGCCCTCCCTTTCCAGTTCGGCACGAAGCTCGATGAAATTGAAGATCTCCCCGTTGAAGCAGATGTGGAACCGTCCGCACTGGCTGGACATGGGCTGCCGGGCAGCTTCCGAAAGATCGAGGATGGCAAGCCGGCGGTGAAGGAATTGGACCGGCCCAGAGAAATCTTCCGGGAGGTGCTTGCCGGACCGGACGCCCTCGCCAGAGGCGGTGAACCAGCCCCAGTCGTCGGGCCCCCGGTGCTCGAGGATGTCAAGAACGGCCCTGGCTTCCCGGCACCCCATCCCCTCCGCGGAAGGGCCCATCCAACCTGCAATGCCGCACATGTTCGTCTCCTATCGTTTCGGGTGGGAATGGAATCGGCCCAGGGCATCCCGCATGGAGCAACCGTAGGCATTGCGCCGCCTGGCTTCACGCAGGATCTCTTCGAACACGCGGCGCCACATGGGGCGGATGTTCCAGTACAGGGGGTGCCAGTTGAGGGTGAGGATCCCGCCCAACCGCTCCACCCGGTCCATCAGGGCCAGGGTATGGGCCAAGGCCAATTCCTCTGGCAGGCCCAGGGACGATCCGGAGAAGAGGGCCGTGTCCATGATGTGCTGGGGGATCTCCACGAGGTCCAGGACCTCGCCTGCTGCTGACAGGAAGGGGTAGGGGAAGGCCGTGCCCGCTCGGAAACCCACATCCCGGTTGAAGCCTTGGGTCGAATCCGCCAGGAGCCCAGCGTCAGCCTGGATCGCTGGTGTCAAGGTGGCCTCGAAGTGGAGGTAGTGCTGCCGGGTCGAGACCGTCAGCTCCCCCACCGCCTCGTCGATCTGCTCCTTCTCGTTGCGCAGCAGCCCGGGCACCAGGGCCGAGCGATAGCTGCCGTGCACGCCCACATCCCAGCCAGCCCGGTGGAGTTCGCGCATCACCTGCCGGCTCTCCATGAGCCTTCCATCCCAGCGGGTCTTCTCCTCAAACCGGTAGAAGCAGTCCCAGAAGTGCGGCATCCCCTTGCGCTCCGCAATGAAGTGGAACGTGGACTTGAACCCCAGGGAATCCTCCAGCCTCACCATGTCGTGGAAATCAAACGGATCCGCCCTGCCTGCGAGAGCCAGGGCCGTCCCCTTGAGGATGCCCGCGAGCATGAGGGCATACTCCCGAGGGCCGGCCCCCGTGTCGGGGTTACCCGCCATGGCAAGCAGCTTGTCGATCCGGCCGGAAAGGGATGGGTAGCCTGAGAGCAGATCAACATCGTGCGTGATGCAAAGGGCAAAGGGCTTGCCGTCAGGCCAGAGGCGCCTCCTGGGCAGGTCCACCTTGCGGAGGAGCAGCTCGTCCACCCAGGCGAAGTAGGTCAGGCCCTCCCGGTGGTTCCGGCTGAAGGAGAAATCCCAGTTGCCCCAGGTGTCGCGTGGTCCGCCGATCTCCTCCCTGCGGGACAGGGCATCCCGGATCTGTCGCCGCGCCTCCGGCGGGAGCGCCGCCAGCGCGGCACCGGCATCCTCGAAAACCTGTCCGAGGTAGAAGCGCAGGAGCGGGTCCTGGGGGAGCGTGGGGGGGCTAGGGGGCATCGCTTTGGGGTGATTTCAATGAGCAGGAACCAAGGGGGCTCAATGGGCCCGGCGATGACAGCTCGCCCGCACTCCCTCTGCGGCGCCACCCGCAAGCCCGCAGGGCCCGGGAGGCGAACCGCAGGCCCTCCTCCCGGAAGGCCTCCGGCAGGGTTCTCGGGCTTGCCAGGGAGAAGGTCGCGCGCAGGTCCCCGCCGAATTCGCTCTTGTACTTGGCGATGTTCTCATAGGAGGCCCCGCAGAGATCCCATTGGCTCCAGCCGCGGGCGGCGCAACGATCAAAGATTTGCGCCATGAGCCAGGCACTGGCCCCCAGGGAGAGGTTCCGCGGGTTGGTTCCGGCCGTCCAGTCGTACACGGTGGCGGTGCCCGGAATGCCCAGCTCGATCCTTGATGCCATGGGCTCGCCCGCGGCGTCCCGGGCGGTGGCCATCAAGGCCAGGCCGGCCTCGGCCAGGGCGTTGGCGGCCTGGCAAAAGGCATCGTGGGGCATGCCGATCCAAATCCCCTGGCGCTCCGTGGTTCCCCTCAGGAGGCGGCAATGGGTTTCGAGGTCCCAGGCGAGATCCAGGGTCACGCCTGCTTCCTGGGCCTTGCGGATGGAACGCCGGGAGGCGCGGGCGAACCTGGGCTCGGCCGTCAGCTGGATGATGTAGGTATAGTCGGGCCTTGCGGACCACCCGGCCCAGAGCCACGGCCGCGCGTCCAGCGCTCCAGGCATGAGGCGGAGGTTGACCGAGCCGTATTCCCGAGCCAGGGGCTCCAGGAACCTTCTTACGATGGAAAGATAATGGGAGAAATTGCCACTCGAGTATGTGCTCGCAAGGACGGCGGGACCAAAGATGACGGGGATATAGGGCACAAGCGGAATCCCCTGGTTGGATTTCCGCCCGAACCGTTTTCGGTGGAGGAGCGGTAGGGCCGCCAGCCGGTTGTCCCCCTTCCTGAGGATCCAGACCTCCGCCACTGCGCCCAGGGCTCCTGCGAAAGCCCTCAGGAAAGTGGTCGTGGCGAAGGGGGAACCCTCCGGGCTGGAGGCCACCCAAGCATCCCAGCCCGCGGGCAGGTCCTCCAGGGAGTACCTTTCCAGTTGCTCTTCCCGTTCACTCATGGCGTTCCCCCAGGTCATGCCTGAAAGCGAGCCTTCCGCCAAGGCAGCCGGCGACCCGGATGGTCCGGTCCGGGCGGAAGCCCGCCTTGAGAATGCCGATGGCAGAGGCCTCGTTTCTGATGTTGCTGGCGATGTACAGGCGCCGGAGACCCCCGGCGCCCAAGTGGGAGGCAATGGCTTCCAGCACGCGCGGATAGATACCCAGGCCCCGGCAAGCTGGGGAAGTCATGCAGTAATGAATAAAGGCCTCCCCCGCTTCCAGGCGGAAGCCCTTCCGGCAGCCCTCCAGGGCCGCCCAACCCCGGGTCTGCACCAGGGTCCGGTGGGCCCCCCGCCCTTTGTGGAGCACCAGGGCCAGGAGATCCCCCGCGTCGAGCCGCCGTTGCAGTTCATCCATGGAGAGGTCCAGGTCGCCGAGCAGGTCCGCGGGAAGGCGGCCGGATTCGGCCGGGAAGACCAGCCGGAAACCTTCCGGCAGGGCAGCGGCCACCTGGGAGGGGCCCCGCAAATCAAAGCGGAAGATGCGGGAGGTCCTGACGACAGGCCGAAGGAAGCGGACCATGCTTCGCAGGGTCAGCATTCCTTGACAGCCTTCCATGATTGCCAAAGGTATACCGTGGAGCCGAGGAGGCTTGCCGCGCTCATCAGGGCCAGGGTCCGGTACCAGGGCTGACGGGCCGCCACGCCAATCACCAAGGCGGCCAGGAGCATGGCCCCCCGGATGATCTCTCGCTGGAGATGCAAATCCTGCCGGTGGTACGCGTCAAGGACCGATCCGAAGGGGGAGACGATGAAGTTGGCCACTGCCATGGGCAGGAGGATATACATGCAGGCGATGGAGGAGGCCCACTCGCGGGAGAGGAACCGGTGGATGCCCCAGGGCACCACCAGGGCGATGCCGGCCGCAAAGGCCAAGCCACCGAGAACGAGGTACTTTACCCGCTTCAGGAACATCGCCAGGCCGTCCCTGGGATCATTCCGGTGCACCTCGGAAAAGTCGGCGAAATTCACCTGCCCCAGGTTGACCGCGAGGGAGGTGAGGGGGATCCAGATGGTGCGCTGGAGCATGGTCACCCACCCGGCCACCGTGGCGCTGTAGAAGTAGGCCATGGCCAAGGTCGGGAGGTTGGCCGCCAGGGATTCGATAAGCACCGCGGGCAAGGAGAACTTGGGGAACCTGGTATGGGCCCGAGCCGTGGCGAGCAGGTCTCGGGGGCGGATGCTCCGGATGAGGGACCGGTCCTCCCTCCAGAGGGTCCACAAGAGGTAGCCGCTTCCTCCGGACTGTCCCAGGATCTGCCCCAGGAGCAACCCCCCTGGGCGCCAACCGGCTTTGCCGAGGACCCATTGGCCCAGCATCATCCATAGGGACTGGTTGACCTTGGTCCGGGCGAGGTCCTTGAAGGCGGCCTTGCGGATGGCGCAGGTGGAGGCGACCCCATAGAGGCCGGTGAGGAAGATGCCAAGGGGAATCATCCACCAGAGAAGGGTGCCGAGGATGGGCCGGAACAGGCCGGCCTGGTGGCAGGCCACGAGGAGGACGGCGGCAGCCCCGGAGAACCCGAGGGCCAGGGTGACTGCCAGCAGGAACAGGGTGGCGGCCGTGCGGTCCTGCCTGGTACCGGGGATGGCCATCTCGTACCGGAACATGCACACCGGGGCCACCACGCCGAGGATGGCGAGGTAGACGCCCAGGAGGCCGAAGTGCTCCGGGCTGTAGATTCGGACGATGAAGGGGGTCATCAGGAGCCCAATGATTTGGGCGAGAACGCCGCCGCTCAGAAGCACGCCCACCTTCACGAGAAGGCGGGGCCTGTGGGGGGCTTGCGTCGTCGGACTGGAATTCATGGTTTCCCGGCAGAGCTTGAGGCGATGGACGGGGACGGGATAAAACACCATGGTTTCGATGCCATTCGCGCCCAAGGTGGCCTGTCAGGCGTCCCTTCGTCCGGCGCCCATTTCAAGGATCGATTTGGGGCCATGTTACGCGGAGCATCGCGGCTTGCGGTTCGTCGAGTCTAGCCTGGATTTTCCCGAAGGAGAATCAGCTTAAGAATCCGCGCTTGGCCGCCTGACTATGGGTTTGCTCCAGGTAGCTTGAGCCGCAGCGCCCATAGCCCAGGTAATGCAGGGTGAAATAGTAGATTAAATAAATATCAAAAATTTAAATTTATAAAATAAATAACTAACAACTTTATAATTGTTTTAAATATCATACATTTGATTTATAGCATGGGGTGCGGAAGAGCGCCGTTGGCTGTCGTTACGCTGCCAGATGGAAAGCTGAAAATTAAGGTAACCAAAGGCTCCTGTGGTATATTCGCGAAATTAAGTTTTGCAGGAGTTTCTTTGCATTTGCCGGTCATTGTATGCATTCTCTTGTTCTTCGGGAGTAGCCTCTTCGGGCAGGCCTCCCTGGACCCCGCCGCCGAGGCCAAGATCCCCGCGACGGTCCTCCCCATGGCCGCCCCCGACCAGGCACTGCAGGCCCCGCCCAGGCCAGAGCCGGGCGCCGGTCAGGTCGACCAGGAGCTTGCCGCCAGGCGTTCCGAGGAGGAGGGCCTGGATCGGATGATCAAAGCCCTCAAGTTCAAGGAGAACGCGCCCAACCGATTCGCAGCGGATCTCTTCGATGTGCGTCAACGGGGCATCGCCCTCACCGAGGGGGGCATCAGCGACGACTATGTGCTGGGCGTGGGCGACAGGCTCCGGTTGGATCTCTATGGGAGCGCCAATGTGAGCCTCCCGGTCCAGGTGGATGGCCGGGGCACGATCCCCATCCCCCGGATCGGTCCGATCCGGGTGGGCGGCATCGAGCTTGGCAAGGCCCGCCAGATGGTCCAATCCAAGGTGAACCAGGCACTGGCCCGGAGCACGGTGGATCTGGAGGTCATCAAGCTCAGGGAGATCCGGATCTTCGTGCTGGGCGAGGTGTACCAACCGGGCAGCTTCCTCGTGCCCAGCCTGAGTTCCCTGGTGAACGTCCTGGGCCTGACGGGGGGACCCACCGCTTCCGGCAGCTTCCGGGACATCCGGGTGCTCCGCGGGGGGCGCAGGATCCGGTCCTTCGACCTCTATCCCTTCCGCTCCGACGGCACGGGCAATCCCAACTTCATGCTCCAGAGCGGGGATGTGGTCTTCGTTCCCCTTTCGGGCCCCCAGGTCTCCCTGGAGGGCGGCTTCCGCCGTATCGTGCAGGCCGGGGACCAGGGCGGAGACCCGAACCGGACCAGCCTCTTCGGCGACGCGGACGAACGCAAGCGGGTCGAGACGGAGCGGGAGGAACTCCTTCGGCAGATCAATGCGGTGGAGCTTCAGCTTGGGGTGGAGCCCTCGGATCGGAAGGACGCCGATACCCAGGCTCCCGTGGATGCCGCCGCCAGCACCGCGGCCAATGCCCCCGAACTCCAGGGGCGCCTGGATGCCCTGAACAAGCGCCTCGAGGCGCTGTGGGAGCGGAACCGCGGCGACCACCGACTGAGGCCGACCTCCCGGACCGATGCGGGCCCCGAGGACGATGGCCTCCCCGCATGGATCCGCCAGACCCAGAACCAGGGCCGGGCGCCATCCATGCTCTTCGAGTTTCGCCCCGGGGAGGTGCTCCAGAATCTGGTGGACTTCGCCGGCGGGATCCTCCCCGAGGCCCAAGGCTGCGATCTCGTCCTGCGTCGCAAGATGCCCGGTGGGGTCGTGCAGGCCCGGACCCTCCCGGCCGATGGGCTCGGGATCCCCGGCCGCGACGGTGACGTCGTCTCGGCCTTTCCCACCCGCAGCCGCCTCGGCAACGTGGTCAGCCTGGTGGGTTGGGTCCGGATGCCCGGAACCTTCGCCCGCCGGGACGGCATGCGGGTTGCCGACCTGCTCCAGGGGGAGACCCAGCTGCTCCCGGATTCGTACCTGCCCAAGGCCGAACTTTTCAGGAAGACCGAGGACGGCCGGACCTCGTACGTCTCTTTGGACCTGGGCAAGGCCATGGCCGGGGACGCCGCCAGCAACCTGCTCCTCGAGGACCGGGACCGGCTGGAGATCTACCGGCTCTCCGATTTCCGGCGAATGGAGACGGTCACGGTGTCCGGCCCCATCGCCAGGCCAGGCACCTTCGAGCTCCGGGAGGGCATGAGGGCCTCCGATCTCCTCCTGTGGGCGGGCCTGCCGGAGAAGAACGCAAATCTACTCTCCGCCGATCTGGCCCGGACCGTTCCGGGCGGCGGGAACCGGATCATGTCGCTTGACCTCGCACGTCTCCTCCCCACGGAGAAGGAAGCCCCGGTGGACCTGAAGGACGATGCCATCAACCCGCTCCTGAAGCCCGACGACAGCCTCACGCTGTTCGAGCAGCCGGATTACCGCATCCACAGGACCGTGACCATCAAGGGGCTCGTGGGCAAGCCGGGGACCTACACCCTGGATTCCGACCACGTCATGCTCTCCCAGATCCTGGCCCGGGCGGGGGGCTTCCTGCCCGCCGCCATCCCCAAGGCCGCCATCTTCCTCCGTCCAACCGGCGCCTTGCACGAATCCTTGAACCCGAAATCCACGATCACCGTGGACCCGGCCACTCAAGGGGTGAACCAGATCCTCGAGCGCCTTTCGGAAACCCTCCGCCAGCCCACGACCGGCCAACTGCTCAAGAGCCCAGTCCTCCACGGCATCGCCGCCGGAAACATGAACCGGATGGTCGTGGACTTCGACGCCATGCTGAAGGGCGACCCCAAAGCGGACGTCGAACTGCGGAACGGCGACCAGATCCTGATTCCGGCCGGAACCGACTGCGCCTACGTGGTGGGCGAAGCCGCGAGCCCCTTCGGGGTCTACAAGCTGGAGAAGGGCGACACCGTGGACCGCCTCCTGTCCCGCGCCGGCGGGCTCACCCGCAACGCCGACACCTCCAACATCCGGCTGCTCAAGGCCAACGGGCTCATCCTGGACTCCCACGTCCGCCGCAAGGACGTCGAGGCGGGGGACACCATCCTCATCCCGCAGCGCATCAAGCGGGACACCACCTGGCAGGAGAACATGTCGGCCCTCATTCCGCTGGCGCTCCTGGTGAACGCCTTGAAGTTCTAGGGGCGCGTCCCTTGCCTGCAGCGACCCGTCCCAGCGAGCCCGAAGGCCCTGCGACCCCCCGCCGGGGCTTCGCATGGCAGGGGGCCGTTTGGGCGGTGGCCATGGCGGCTCCCACCCTGCCCTGGACCCTGTGGCCGGGGATCGCGGCCACGGGGGCGATCCTGCTCCTCGCCGTGATGCGCTACCGCTGGCGCCTGCCCTCCGGGGCCGGAAGCATGCTCTTCCTGCTCTCCCTGGCCGGGCTCCTTGGGGCTTGGATGCGCTCCCTGGGCCATTTCCCGTACGAGGCCCTCAAGGATTTGCCCAACATGATCTTCGTCGTGCTCCTCCTGGGACTGCAAGACCCACGGGGACCCGGCGCGTGGCGGGCGTCTCTGGCGTGGGGGGCGCGCTGGGCGGCTCTCCTCGCCCTGCCGGGGAGCGTCCTGGGCCTTTGGAAGTTGAGCTGGATTCTCGGGGGGGGTGACATCGGCCTCCTGACCTTTGACGGCACCATCCCGATCGGCACCAGCCTTTGCCCGGACTACAACATGTACGCCCTCGGCCTGCTGGGCTGTGCCATCTCGGCCATCCCCGGTTTCCGCAACCGCGGCCCCCGGGGCAGGTGGCTGGGGCTGGCCCTCGCCATGCTCCACCTCGCCGTGGCCCTCCTGGCCGGGAGCCGGCGGGCTTGGGTCATGGGGCCCTTCGTCCTGGGGGTCATCGCCTGGCATTTCGTGGAGGTGGAGGGCGCCTCCCGGCGCAAGGCCATGCTGAATCTCGGCAAGGTCGCCATGGGCGTCGCCGCTGGGGCCGGGCTTCTGCTCTTCGCCGCGGGGCAGGGGGACCTGGGCGACAAGGTGGAGGCCTCGAGCCTGGCCATGCGCTTCGGGGCTACCTTCCAGTCGGAGGGCGGGATCGGGGAAGGCCTGAGCGAGGGCTTCCAGGAGCGGGTGGAACGCTGGGAGGCGACCGCGGACTGGGTCGGCCATGCCTCCCCTGCCAGCCTGGCGCTGGGGGATGGACTCGACTACTTGTACCGGTTCGGAGCCTTCGCGGACGTGCCGGACGCCCAGGACCACCCCCACAATCCCATCCTGGCGGCTCTCCTCTACGGGGGGATGCCCTTCGCCCTCCTGGCCCTGATGACCCTCGCCTTCCCGCTGCTGCTTTTCCTGGGACGGTTCCGTCCGGCTTCTCCCCTGGGAGCCGGGGCGGTTCTGGGGCTGGCCTTCGGCCTGCCTTCGGCGAATACCTTGTTCTCCCTTTGGCTGATGCTTCTCCCCCTGCTGCTGATGCTTCGCTTCCCATCCGGTTCCGCCCAGGCCGACGCCTGAACCCGGTCCCGCCGATCTTCCGGATTCCCCCATGAACCTTTCCCGCATCCTGCCGCGCAGCAAATCCTCCCGGACCCTCCTGGGAGGGGCCGTGGGCGCGGTGGTGATGGTTCTGGTCTCGTTCTGCCTGTCCAACGTCTACACCAGCGAGGCAGTGCTGCTGCCTGGCGAAGGGAAGAGCCAGTCGAGCCTGGGAAGCCTGTCCGTGGCGGCCGCCGCCCTCGGCTTGGGCAGCCCGGTCGCCAGCGAGAACGCTGCCCATGTGGAGATCCTCCATTCCCGCTGGCTCGCGGAAGCGCTCCTCACCGAGACCTTCGACTACACGCGCCGACCGCGGCCCTTCAAGCTGTTCCCCGCCACGGCCCACGGAACACTCCAGGCCTACTACGGGAAGGGCAATCTCGACAGCGCCGTGCGGGCCTTGCGGGTGGATTTCAAGGCCTCACGGGACCTCAAGGACAACGTGATCCACCTGAGCATGGACTCCGCCAGCCCCGACCTGAGCCAGCAGGTCGTCCAAAGTGCCGTTCACCACCTGGAATATTTCATCAAGAACAAAGCCCAGACCCGGGGCGGGGCAAAGGCGGCCTATTCCCGCGACCGCCTCCGGGAGGCCGAAGGGGAATACGACAAGGCCAACCAGGAGCTCCAGGACTTCATGACCGGCAATCTCACGTACCAGGTCAGCGGGAATCCGGCCGTCCGGCTCCGGGGTGCCCGCCTTGAGGCCCAACTGGCTCTCCGGCGGCAGGTCGTCGCAACCCTCACCCTCGCCGCCGAACAGGCCGTACTTGAGCAAAAGGACGATACCCCGGTGCTTACGATCCTGGACCCGGGCAACCTGCCGCTGGAGAAAAGCCGGCCGTCTCGCAGTTTCCTCATCATCCTGGGCGCCCTCCTCGGCGCGCTGGGTGCGGCGGGCTGGAACCAGCGCGACTGGATTCGCGGGCAAATCGTCAAATCCGACCAGGCGGGAGTCCCATGAAGATCACCCTCGTCAACCAGGCCAGCATCCCGGATTCCGAGCCGGGCATCACCCGGCACCATGCCTACGCCAAGGCCCTGGTGGCCCTGGGGCATGAGGTGACGATCGTCGCCGGCAGTTTCAACCATTTCCAGCGCCGGGAGATTCACCTTGCGGACGGGGAGCGGATGCGAGCCGAACTCATCGACGGGGTGACCTTCCTCTGGCTGAAGATCCCACCTTACGGACAATCCTTCGGGCCGAGGTTATGGAGCATGGCCCATTTCGGCTTGGCAGTCCGCGCTGCTCGCCGGCACGCGGCGTTCAGGGAAGCGGACATCATTCTGGGCAGCACGCCCTACCCCATGGGAACCTGGGCTGCCCTGGGGGCGGCGCGGGCCAACGGCAAGGCCTTCGTCCTTGAAATCAGGGACATCTGGCCCATGACCATCCACTACCTTGGGGGCGTCAGCCAATGGAATCCCATCATGCTATTCCTGGCCTACCTGGAGCGCCGGCTGATCCGGGAGGCGGACGGCATCGTCTCCACCCTGGCAAAAGGCGAACTCCGGGTGCGCGAGCTGGCCGGAGCCAAGGCCAATGATTGCGTTTGGATCCCCAACGGCATCGACCCGGCCCTGGTCGGCCTCATGGTCCCCCCGTCGGCCGAAGCCCCCTTCGAGTTCCTGTATGCCGGCCTGCTGAGCGAGCAGAGCTATGCCCTTGGCTCAATCCTGGACGCCGCGAAGCTCCTCCTGGAGGATTTTCCGCCGGAAGCCGTGAAGGTGACCATCATCGGCGAAGGACCCTCCAAGGCCCTCCTCCAGAACCGGGTGAGCAAGGAAGGATTCCGCAATGTGTTCTTCGAGGCCGCCCTTCCCAAGAAGGCCATCTACGGCCGGATGGCCCGGGCCCATGCCTTCATCTATAGCCTGCACGACTCGCCCCTCTATCGGTACGGAACCAGTTGCAACAAGCTCGGCGACTACCTGGTGTCCGGGCGGCCCACCGTCTTCGCCAGCCCTTTGGCGGACGACCTGGTGGGCGCGGCCGACGCGGGGGTTTGCGTCGAACCCGAGGACGCGCATGCCCTGGCCGAGGGCATGCGCCGGGTGCTTGCGGCCACGCCGGAGATGCGCCGTCAGTGGGGGGAGCACGGCAGGGCTTACATCCTCGACTGTTTCGCCATCCCTGACCTGGCCAGGACCCTCCTGGGCGTCTTCGAGGACGCCCGGGCGAACCGGGGAGCTTCGGGAACCATGGGTGAAAGGATGCATTAATTGCAGTGATTTGAAAGTGATTAATACTTGCTTGACCTATGAACTGGCAAGGAACGGCCCAATGGCTCTGCGGGAAATGCGCCTCAAAATCACCTGGGAAGAAGCAACGGCCAAAGCGTGCCTTGTCACTGTTTTTTCAAAAGTTCCCTATTTCCCCTTTTGCAAGGTAGAACTCGTCCTATAATGGCTTGGCAATTCCAATTTTTTTTCTGACCTGAACCCTGTTTGACCGGGCGTTGCACCGCCTGCAGAAAGGATTTCACGTGGAAAAGGGCACCAAAACAAACCTCCTGGTGGGCACCACCCTCGCGTTCCTGTTGGGGGGCTGCCATTCCGGTAACTCCTCCACCAGCCCAACGCTCCCCGCCGTGACCCCAGCAGCCGGCACGGTCGCCACGGCCGTGGTGGATGACGCCACCGGCCTGCCCATCGCTTCCTCCCTCACCATCTACAACCAGAGCGGCACCGCGGTGAACGGCCCAACGGTGAACGCGAACGGGGTTTTCACCTACGTCCTGCCGAGCGCCCCCACCTCCACGGTCAACTACACGCTGGTGGCTTCGGCGACAGGCTACAATACCTCCTCCCTGCTGCTGCAAGTGCCGCCGCCCTCCGCGGCCGCCGTAGCCGCGGGCTCCTACCTGGTGCCGGCCACCATGCGATTGAGTGCGCAGACGGCTACCACCGTACCCGGGGTCACCACGGTCCCCCCGACCACCGTCACGCTCGGCACCGCCATCTCGACCTCCGCCGCGGGCACTCCGGGCGCGTCCATCCTCATTCCGACGGGAACGACCATTGACAACGCGCTCGGCAACCCCGTGTCCGGCGCTGTGAAGCTGACCACGACCTACTACAGCAACGCGTCAAGCTCATCGATGGCAGCCATTCCCTCCGGTTCCCAGATCATTCTGGGCGGCACCCCCACCACCCTGATCTCGGGCGGGGGCGTCTCCGCCAACCTGTTGGATTCGAACGGCAACGCGATTCCGGGAGCTACCTTCTCCAGTCCCGTGACCCTGACCATCGACATCCCGGCGACCACGATCAACCCCGCCATCACTCCCTCCCGCCCGGTGCAGCAGGGTGACACGATCCCCGTCTATTACATCGGCGCCAACGGTCTCCCGGCGGCTCTCGGCGTGAACGCCACCCTGGGCGCTCAGTATCCGGCCGCTCCCGCCGCTGCGCAGTACTATCCCGCGACCTTCACGACGAGCCATTTCTGCTTCTTCGACGCGGCTTGGTCCCTGCCGGCGGCGGCGACCAGCAATCCGACCATCACCATCACGGGAGCCGGCGGCAAGGCTGTGAGCGGGCTTGTGGCCCTGTCCAGCGGCGGCTGGGCCAACGCCTTCGCCCTGACCGGCCAGGATCCTGATCCCGTCACCGTGACCTTGCAGGATGTGCCCGCGGACGCGTCGTGCACCGTCACCCTCACCGCACTCGGAGCAACCGTCGGCACCGCCACGTTCAACAGCGGCACCACGGCGGTCCCTGGCACCGCGTCGATCACGGTCGCCAACTACCCGGCCACCACTTCCATCACCATCACCACCAGTGGTCAATGCACCAACGGAATCGGCACTGTCCCGCTGGCCAGCACTTTCGTCACCGCCATCTGCGCCTCCCCGGTGTCCCTGATCCAGGGCGTCACCGATCTCACGGGCACCGTGACCCTCAAAGGCCTGCTGTCGGGCGTGACTTACGACATTTCGGCCGTTCCCGCCAGCGGCCTCACACCCTTGACCAACAACGTCGCCATCGCTGCTGGCAGCAACGCCACCAGCTTCACCTTCCCGATCACCTGCAACGGGAACACGGGCGTCACTGGCGCCGGCAACTGATCCGATCCTGATCCGAAGCGGAACAAATGCCTTGACGAAACCAATCGTTAAGGCATTTGTTTGTTTATCTCTCCTTCGCCATACCATCAGGAGCCACCATGAAATGGCATCCACGACTCTCCCGCCTGGGGAGGGTCGCCTTGATCGCCCCCCTGCCTTGCATCGCCCAGGGGCTTCCCTCCCTCCAGGGGTATACCGGGCTCCTGAATACGCCTAACGCGCTGGTGGCGCCGGAGGGGACGGTGGATCTGCTCTGGTCGAACCAGGCGGATGCACGCTTCCGCAACGGGGCCCAGTTGGCCAACAACGACATCTTCACCCTCGGCATGTTCCCCTACCTGGAGGGAGCCGGCAGGCTATCCGTCGTCCACAACCCGACCTCGCAGGGGAGCATCGACGATCTTTCGGCCAATTTCAAGGTCCAGATCCCCTTCCTGCCCGACTGGATGCCCAAGATGGCCCTGGGGGCCCAGGACGTCGCCGGGACCGGCAGCTCCACCTACTTCAAAACCCGCTACGGGGTCATCAGCCAGGACTTCGGCGCGCTGCGCCTCAGTGTGGGCGACGGCACGGGACCGGACCGCATGAAGGGGCTGTTCGGGGGCGGCGAGTGGACCGTGACCCGCTGGTTGCAGTTGGTGGGGGAATACGACACCACGGACCGGAACGTCGGCACCAAGCTCCTCACCCCCCCAGGGCTGCTGCCCGCCGGCATGACCTTCGGGCTGACCACCAAGTATGCCCTCGGCGACCAGCCCCGGCGCGTGAACCTGGCCTTCTCCCTGAGGGTGCCCCTGCTGCACCAGTCCTCTTCGGTGCCCTCCTCACCGGCTCCGGCGCCGACCTCCATGCCGCCGGTGGCCGAATCCGGCCCGGCCTCGGCGCTGACCGCCCCACCCCAAGTTCCCGAACCTGGCCCCGCACCGGCTCCGGCTCCCCTGGTCCTGGACATCCCTGTGAAGCCTCAGGACAAGGCCCCGGTGCAGAGTTCCCGCCTCGCCGACCTGACCCGGGAATTGACGGCCCTGGGCTTCGAGAATGTGAGAACGGGCGCCCGGGGGAAGACCCTGGTGGTCGAATACGAGAACAACCGGTTCAACCATAACGAGGTCGACGGCCTCGGCCTCGTGCTTGGCACGACGGTGGCGGCCGCTCCCGCTGAATTCGACACCTTCCTGGTTTCCACGCGCAGGCAGAACCTGCGGATGCTCGAAGTGGAAGGCCCCATCCAGCCCTTCCTGAGCTTCTTCAGGGATGGCAATGGGCGGGACGACCAGATGGCGGCTTCCCTCACGATCCGCCGGGCCGAATCCTTCGGCAGCCTCGAAGGCGTGAGCTGGTCCGGTGAGGTTGTCAACCAGGGGTGGCTGCACAGCCGGCTGCTCCTGGGGCCCGGACTGGATACCTCCATCGGCACCGAGGTCGGCGCCTTCAACTACCGCCTGTCCCTCATTCCGGATCTTCAGACCAGCCTGTGGCGCGGGGCCTTGCTCAATTACCGATGGGACATCCCGGTGGCCTGGAGCCGGACCTACGGACCAGGGGGAGCCTTCGACACCAAGGGCACCACCTACAACCTGGACCGGATCTGGGTGGCCCAGGTCATTCCCTTGGCCCCGGGCCTGGCCGCCCAGGTGGGTGGGGGACGCTACGACGTGGGGACCAACGGCGCCATGGGCGACCTCATGTGGACCTCGGCCACGGGGCAGAACCGCCTCACCTTGAAGGCCGCCCAGTTCCGGGTGACGGACCAGCCGGATTTGCGGGTGGCCCTGGGCGCCTACCGGTACTACTTCGCCCCCCTGGAGACCTACATGGAGGGAACCGCCGGAAGGTTCTACAACAACGACAAGGGCTATCGCATCGACATGAAGCGTTACTTCAGGGACGTTTCTTTCAGCCTCTGGTACTCCAACACGGATGTCCACAAGGCTGGCTTCAGCCTCGCCATCCCGCTGACGCCCCGCCGGGACATGACGCCGGGATGGCTCCAGGTCCGGGGAACGGAGCATTTCGAGGACAGCCTGGGCGTCCGTGTCCAAAATGGTTCCAACCCAGGCTACTTGTCGCCAAACTCCGGCAACATCCCCGACACCACCTACAACCTGGAACGCTCCTTCTACAACAACGACCGACTGAATGAGCTGTACATCCAAGCCCACCTTGCCCGGCTCTGGGAGGCCTATCACCTATATAAATCCGTCCTCAAGTAGGAGCCAATGTACATAAGGGCCTGGGTTCTTCCATTTCGCCCTGTTGGCTCCCATGGGGCGCTGGCGTGATTCAACCGAGTGTAAAGCAAGGCCTGAAGGGGATTCTTCGGCTGTGTTGCACCTCAAGGATTTCTTTCCAGACCAGCGTCCCGGAAACGCAAAGTTGCATCCCTCTATGGCGTTATGCCCCTACGCCGAGGCTCTTACCAGCTCCAGGAGTTTGTGCGCGGTGAAGCCCACGCTCCAGAACATAGATCGCCGCTAATCCGATCAATGATGGATTTGAATGAATCCAGCTGAACCATAAAGGTTACTAGACGCCAGCAAGCGTCGAGTGTGCTTCTATCAGGCCTGCTCGAGTGAGATATTCGGCAGCGACAAACTCCGCTAGCCTCATCGCCCACCGGACCGACTCGCCCGGGATAGCGCTGTCGGCGCCCAGGGAACCGGCCTGGGCTCGACCTGGCGCGGACCCCTGGGGCCCGGTTGGGCTGCAAAAGCGGGGCCAAGGCCCGAGCAACTTGTCCCTACCCTGCGCTGGAGCGGCTGATGGGGGAAACTGCAGCGGGTGTGGGAAAGTCTGCGGCCTGATTGACCTTGAACAAGACCAAATCTCAGATCTTCGAGCCAATGGACTAAATAAATCGTGAATTAGAACCGGAGACTTATCTTAGAAACCAATTCGCAGATGGTGCTTCAAAGGCTTGACAGCTGACCCTGCAGGTTTGGGAGTAAGATGATCAAATAAAATATTTAGTTAATTGTAATTGATAACGCCGGGTGATCTATATAGCGTGTTTGTGACAAGGGAATGAAAATAATACAAATTCGTAGTTAATATTTTTTATCAGAGAACTTAAAAAATGTTTGATACGAGGTACTAGTTATTGTACCCTTGGTAAGGTCCAATCTGTTTGTTTTTAATTATACGGGTGCGTTTTGCACAATCTGTTTTTTCTAGCCTTCTGCGGTTTCCTGGTTTGCTTTGCAGCTGGAGCGGGCGGAATTCGCCTCGCTCCTTTCCTTGGCCTTCTGGATATTCCGGGCGGACGGCGACGGCATGCATTGCCTATACCTCGCGTTGGGGGGTTGGCCGTTAACTTGACCATCTTCTCCCTCTTTTGCTACGGGGGTTTCTACCTCCCGTTGACGACCCTGGAAATTGGAATGGTCGCCTGTATGGGGTTCATCGGACTGCTGGATGACCTTCGGGACTTACGGCCGCGCTGGAAGGCGCTCCTCGGGCTGGCCATCGCGGTGGTCCTTAGCGAAGTTGCCTTGCGTCGCATGCCAGCGCCCCCAGCGTCGACTGAGTTGTTGTGGTTCTCACTTACTTTGATTCCGTGGGTCATTTTCCCTTTGCTGGTCCTGATGTTCTGGTGCCTACCCCAGGCCTTCAACCTCATTGACGGAGCAGATGGATTGGCCACCGGCTTCGGGCTGGTGGTAGTGGGAAGCCTCTGGGCGGCCGGGAGTCCCCATCCCGCTCTGGCGGGGGCCTTGCTCGCCTGCATGATTCTCAATTGGCCTCGGCCAAGGTTATTCCTGGGGGATTGCGGGAGCCTTTCCGTTGGATTACTTCTTGTGATAGATTCACAAAAATTTCTCTTACCGCATGATCCCAACCACCTGCTGTGGCTTTTCGCTTATCCCACCATTGACGTGCTCATGGTTGTATCCATTCGGTTGGCCAATCGACGCCCCGTATTTTATGGCGACCGCAACCACCTCCATTACCAGATAATGGACCGCTGGCCGGCTTTCAGTGCCCTGGCTGTGCCTTTATTGTTGGTTTTGGCTGCCCTTTGTGGGTCTGCAGTCTACCTACGGGGGGCATGGACCCGGTTGCCGTTCCTCGGGCTGACCCTTCTCATGGGGCTGAGCTGTTACTTCGGGATCACCAGCGTGAGTCGCTCCTTGCAAAACGATGAGGATGAGAGTGAAAGTATCCTGGCCAAGGCGCGGCGTCCACTCATGCGGTCAAGCGAGTAGGTTGCCGATGCACACGGAATCCGCAGAACCCTTGATGCGAGCGAAGCCACGCATCGCGCTGGTAGCAAATACCGATTGGTACTTGTTCAACTTCCGCAGGGACCTGGCCCGGGAACTCCGGGACCGGTGCGGTGCCGAGGTGCTCTGTATCTCCCCCGAGGGGCAGTACCGGCCTCGGCTTCAGGCGGAAGGGTTTCAATGGGCTCCGCTTCGGCTTTCCCGCCAAGGCGTCAACCCGTTCAAAGACATCATGACGGTGCAGGATCTGACCCGGCTTTATCGTCAGTTCAAGCCTGACCTGGTCCATCATTTCACCCTCAAGCCCGTGCTGTATGGGAGCATTGCTGCGGCACGTGCGGGAGTACCCCGGGTGGTCAACGCCTTGGCTGGGTTAGGCACAGTATTCAGCGGTACAACCCTTAAAGGGCGTCTGCTGAACTTCCCCGTGAGTCTGGCGTTGAAACGTCTCCTTGGGCGTCAGGGCAGCCTTTGCATCCTCCAAAACTCGGTGGATGCATCCCTGATCGAAAACTTCTTCCCTGGACGGACAGATCTGGTGCATTTGATCCGGGGCTCCGGCGTGGATGCAGCAAAGTTCCACCCGCAGAAGAACGATCAGGAAGCTCCCTATGTGGTGTTGTTCGTGGGCCGGTTGCTGAAGGATAAAGGTGTAATGGATTTTTGCAAAGCCGCCGCCCTGGTGCATGCTCGGGCGCCCCGGCTGGAATTCTGGATTGTGGGCTCCATCGACCTGGGCAACCCGGCAAGTCATAGTGAAGCGGAACTGGCGGCCCTTGGGCAGGGTGCTCCATATTTGCGATTCCTGGGCCACCAGGAGTCCATGGTCGAGATGTATCAGAAGGCCTTGGTGCTGGTGCTTCCCACCTGTTATGGCGAAGGGGTGCCTCGAAGTCTGGTGGAAGGGGCCGCGTGTGGACTCCCCCTCATTGCCACCGACCATCCTGGCTGTCGGGAAATCGTGATTCCCGACGCCAATGGCTTCCTGGTTCCCCAGAGGGACCCCGAAACAATTGCTGCCCGGATTCTGGCCCTTGCTGAGGACCCCCATCGCCAACAGAGCCTCGGGCGGGAGAGCCGCCGAATCGCCTTAGAAGGGTTTTCCTTTGAACAGGTTTTCTGCCGAACCCTTCAGGTTTATTCAAAGTTGGGAATGAGCTTCAACCCATTGGAACATGGAGGCAGTGCATGAAAATATTTGTAAGTGGGGCGGCAGGCTTCATTGGCTCCCACGTTGTGGAAAAGCTCCTTGCCCGCGGGGATGAGGTCATCGGCTTGGATGATTTCAACGACTACTATGATCCGGAAATCAAGCATCGGAACGTCGCCTTGGCGCAGACAATGCGGGGCTATACGCTGATCGAAGGAGATATCCGGGATACAAAATTAGTTAATAATTTATTCAAACATAATAGGTTCCGTGCGGTCATCCACCTAGCGGCACGGGCCGGGGTGCGGCCGAGCATTGCCAACCCCGCCCTTTATGAAGCAGCCAATGTCCAGGGTCTGCTGAACTTGCTGGAAGCCTCAGCGCATGATGGTTGCCCGGATTTCATCTTCGCCTCCAGTTCCAGTGTTTACGGCCTCAGCCCCCGGCTGCCTTGGCGCGAGGACGATCACGCCGACTGTCCGATCTCCCCCTATGCCATCACCAAGCGGGCCGGTGAACTGCTCTGCTTCAACTATCATAAGATTTACGGGCTACACACCTGTGCGCTGCGCTTCTTCACCGTGTATGGTCCGCGCCAGCGTCCGGAGATGGCTATCGCCAAATTTTTCAAGGCGATCCTTGAAGGTTCTCCAATTCATGTGTACGGCGATGGGTCAGCCCTAAGGGACTTTACATACGTGGATGACATCGTGGAAGGCCTCCTTTCGGCCGTGGACCATTCCTTCGCCAACGAGATCATCAACCTGGGTGGCGCCCATACAGTGACAGTCCAGGAACTCATCCAGAAGATCAGCGGTGTCACAGGCAGGAGCCCCAAATTGGTCTTCGAGCCTGCCAAACCGGGTGATGTGCCTGCGACCTGGGCTGACTCCACCAAAGCCGAGGCGCTGCTGGGCCAGGCGCCCAAAGTTTCGTTGGATGAAGGGTTGGAAAGATATTACAAATGGTTGCAAAATAGCGGGGCTAAGGCGGTCTTGGCGGAGGCGCCATTGAACTGATTTAGCCTGTTCCAAGGGTGCTTCGTCCGTGAGGAAGGAGCTTTCAGGGGAGGATTGTTATGGGCTTATCATTCAGT
Source organism: uncultured Mesoterricola sp. (assembly GCA_964627225.1). GTDB lineage: Bacteria > Acidobacteriota > Holophagae > Holophagales > Holophagaceae > Mesoterricola. The sequence continues at coordinate 118,490 of CAZVHQ010000005.1, read as the reverse complement.
CGCCGAGTATACCAATGGGCCCTGATCCTTGCTGTCTCCAGCTTGTGGTGTAACGGTAAATCAACAGCGGGGGATCTGCAATACCGATTGGTCTACTTACCCCAGAACCTCCTACTGGACAAGAATGTAGATGGGGTGCAAGCGCTCCTTGAGCGGGCCAAGGCTGCCGGCTACAACGGAGTAATCCTCAACGATCCCAAGTTGTCCAGCCTGGACCTGCTGGGGGTGAATGCAGCCAATTACCTGCAGCACGTGGCCATGATCAAGCGGAAAGCCGACCAGCTTGGGATCCGCATCATCTCTGGGTTGACCAATCCCGGCAGCGGGGCCCCCATGCTGGCCCATGACCCCAACCTCGCCGAAGGCATCCTCGTGAAGGACGTGCCCTATCGGGTCAAGAACAGGGTGGCCGCATTGGAGCAGGACCCGTCCGTGGCCCTTGCCAATGGAGCCTTCGATCAGGGGGACAAAGACCGTCTAGATGGTTTCAATACCCAGGACGCGGTCGGGACAGGGACTTTCATGGACCGGGAGATTCGCAGACAGGGCAAAGGGTCCCTGCGTATGGAGCGATTCCCGGAGATCAATAAGCCCAATGGTATGGTTCGGATAACCCAGCAGGTCGCCGTCAGGCCCTGGCGGCAGTACCGACTTTCGGCTTATATCCGCACCCAGGATCTCGATCCGACCAATAGCGTGAGCATGCTGGTCAAAGCCGCCGACGGGCGGGAACTGGCCTGGGCCCCCCGCCCCATGGTCAAGACCACCCAGGACTGGAACCTCGTCCAGACTGTGTTCCCAAGCATGGAATCCGATCACGTGACCATCTTCTTCGGCGTGTGGGGTGGCAAGGCCGGTAAGATCTGGTGGGCCGACGGCGCATTGGAGGAGGCCGGTCTGGTCAATGTGGTCCGAAGGAGCGCCTGCCCTTTGGTGGTGACGGGGGGAAATGGCCAGACTTACATTGAAGGCAAGGATTTCGAACCCTTTTCCGACCCGAAGCTGGGCAATCAGCCTTGGCCGGGCTCCTATTCCGACACTCAGCCGTCGCCGACGCTTCAGCTGACCCATGGATCACGCATTGGAGAAGGCGAACGGCTTCTGGTTAGCGGATATATTGCCAAGATATTGGGTTTCGGCCAAGTGGCTGCCAGCCTGGGGGATGAAGGGTTCTTTCAGCTGTATCAAAAGGAGATCGCTGCTCAAGCCAATCTGCTGCAACCTGCGGGCTTCCTGCTGGGGCACGACGAGATCCGCGTCATCAACCAGGATCCGGCAAGTACTTCCCGGCATCTGGGTGCCGGTGGACTGTTGGCCATGAACATTGATCGTTGCGCCAACCTTATCCGCAAGGCGGAGCCCAAAGCCGATATTTTCATCTGGTCAGACATGTTCACCCCCACTCAGAATGCCCATGCCGGTTACTATCTGGTGGGCGGCGACCTCACCGGTTCTTGGAAGGGCATCCCCAAGGACGCGATCGTCCTTAACTGGGATTCAGTCAAACCGCAGGAGAGCGCCGCTTTTTTCTCGGGCCTGGGCTTGCACCAGATCCTCGCCGGTTATTACGACAAGACCCCTGGGGATATCACTGGTTGGCTTAGGCAAGTCCGGGCCAATAAAGGGATCGTTGGCGTGATGTACACGACCTGGGAGGACAAGTTCGAGGATCTGGAAGCCTTCGCCAAGGCAGCCTGGGGGCAGCCATAATTAGCGCATGACGGCATTGAGGATAAGGGCGACGGGTGTGAGCGCCGCCAGGTTCTCCTGCCAGGTGGTATCCCGTCGGACGACCTGGGGTACGAGCACTGTATCGCCCGGTTCGACCGTTAGGTTCTTGACGCCTCGATCCTGAATCTGGCCATTGGCACGTAGCAGGCGGATGTTCCAGGTGTCCGCGTTACGGGTGGTGCCCCCAGCGAGATCCAGCAGATCCTTGACCTTCATGCCTGCAGTGAGTTTGTAGGTGCCGAACGGGCTAGCGGTTTCGCCGACCACGAAGGCCGCTTCTGTCTTCTCTGGAATGATGATTTCGTCCCCGTCCTGGAGGTCAATGTCGGCCTGGGCGTCCCCCTTGGCCGCTGCTGGGAAATTCACCACCATGCGGTTGAGCGTGCCTTCGGCGAGCCCATGGAGAACCGGGGTCCGCAAGAGAAGGCCCGTGGTGGGCTGCCGCTTCACTTCCGAAAGCCGTTCGAGGATTTCGTCCACCCCATTCGAAAGAGGGGTGGGGGTTTTAGTCGCGAGAGAGACTGGAGGCAATGCCAGGGATGAGGATTGGGTTTGGCCCTGGGATGGTGGTGGAAGCAGCGTCTTGCTAGCCTCGCCAACGTGGCGTAGCAGAATGCCCGCCTTGGGCATGGCCTCCGGAGTAAAACCGCCGGCGCGAGCGATGAGGCGACTGAGGGTGAAGGGCTTTTCATCGAGGACGAAATTACCCGGAAGCGCCACTTGGCCAGTGATTTTAACCACGCGATGGACCTTGAAATCAGGTTTTTCGAAGAAGGTCAACTGGTCATCCGGCTGGAGCAGCGGGTTTTCGGCATCATCTTTGAGGTCCACTGGGCTTTTGTAATCGTCCGAGAGCAGGGGAACCAGATTCAGCCTTCGGATTTCGGAGGGCATGCCTTTCCCGGTTCTGGCCAGTTCCACAACCATGCGGTTGGCACTCTTGAGCGGCACGCCCGCCAGGAACACTAGGTCTGAAGCGCGCATACCTTGATGGAATTTATACTCCCCAGGATGGGGCACCGGGCCCATGATCTTGACTCGCTCATTTACCCGGAGAATTTCAGCCGGATAGATCTTGATCTTGTCTCGGTTCTCCAGAAGAAGGTCGTGGGCGGGGTTGCCCTTCAGGGCCTCTCCTACCGAAAATACGAGATATTGGGTGGTTCCATCCGCGGCGGTCCGCAGGATCTCGCCACGGGCCATGTAGGAATCGGGCAGGATCTGTTGATCGCGGTTGAGTAGGGCGCCAACGCGGAGTCCCTCCGTCCGGGCGAACTGCCCTTGGACCCGGACCCATCCTTCAAGGGTGACCATCTTTTCATCCCTTTCCCGCCTGGGCAGGGCGGAAAGCACGTCCCCGCGCTGGATGACGATGCTGGCGAGGTTGGGGTCATTGACAGCGAGAGATCGGATTTCCACCGCGCCCGATTCCGAGCTTCGGCGCAGCGAGATGACTCCGCTGGACCATTCCGGCAGAAGCCCCCCGGCGAAATTCAGGAGAGCTGGCACACCCTCGCCCGGCAGCATTTCGAATGTCATGCGCGGCGGTTCCTCACCATAGGGGGCGAACCAGTTCTCTTCGACGGAACGTTTGTCCTTTTTTCCCAAGTCCCGGCCGGCCTGGGCGTCCGCCTGCCGTGCCTCCGGACCGGAGGCACTTGCCTTGTTAACGGGGCCATTCAGCCGGAGGAAGGCGCCCTCAAGGGTGACGACACATTTGGCCAAAGGCACAAATATCACATCCCCGCTTTGCAAGGTGAAATTGGGGTTTCCCTTTCCTTCGGCGCGCAAGGGGTAGAGGTCGAGGTTGAAGACCGTCATCCCGCCGCGGGTGACCCGAATTTCACGCGCACTCCCTTTACTGGTTGGGCCCCCAGCCAAGCTCAGGACGTTCACCAAGGAACCGAGGCTGGATACTAGGTAACTGCCCGGTTGGTATACTTCGCCCAGAATTGAAACCCGGATCTCGCGCAGGCGAGACACCTGTAAATCGGCCTTGGAGCGGGCAAAGTTCTGGCTCACCAGGGCCTGGACCGCCTGCTTGGCCTTCGCCAAGGAAAGCCCGCCGGCCTTGAGCGATCCCACCTTGGGCAGGCTGAGCATGCCCCGGCCGTCCACCTCCAGAAAGGCCTCCATGGGCGTGCTCCCGTAGACGTGGAGCTTCAAATGGTCGCCAGGGCCGAGAACATAGTCTTCCGAGACCCCGCCATCAGTCGTATATGTAGATAGCTGCCGCAGATCGAACAAGTCATCAGCAAATCGCGCCACTGCCCCTTCACGGTCCTTATCTTTGAGCCGCTTGAGATCTTCGACTTGCTTTGCTTCAAGCGCATCCCGGGTGGTTGTGGTTCCTGGGCTATCATCTGCTGCCTTGCCACTAACACTGTACGCCTGGGAAAGACTACTGAGGCCTGGTACGGCGTCCTGGAATATGGGTGCCGCCTCCAGTACCGGCTCTTCGCTTTTTACCGGCAAACTTTGGGCTGCCAGGCTGAAGGCCAGCTGCAAGGCCAGTACCCAGGTTGTAGTGAAGCCGTAGTGGGATTTATTCGACATTTACAATAAACTCCTGAGTGGCGTTGCCAGCTGTGTCTACAGCGCGAAAGCGTACCACTCCAGCATTGGGGCCGAGATTGAGGCTTGTAGATGCTATGGGGGTGGGGCCAGGCGAGGCAACCGTGTAAACCGGTTCCCAGTCTTTCGTTCCTGGGAGCGATTCCTGAAAGCTGGCAGTGTAAGGAAGAGCGCTCTTCAGCGTGAAGTGGATGCCGGTGGAGTCCGATGCCACCTCACCCGCCAGACCAAGTGCGTCAAGGACTGGGGACACCAGCGCCGGATCCCTCACCCCGTTCAAATCAAACCAGTATGGCTCGGTGTGTTCATGGTTCGGATCGTCCGGGGACCAGAATTTATGGGTGGAACGTCGCGGAATATCTTCGGAAACCATGATGAGGATGTCATCCCCGCCCCGGACTTTGCCCTCTTCGCCGAACTGTTTCATGTACGTGGTGACGGCATACCTAAGGAACCCCTGAGGATAGAGGGCGAGATAGACGAAATTGGAGCCAGGATACCCGTGCTTGACCACATCCACTTCCTTCAACCTGCGAGCCAGGGTCAGGGCATGGATTTCCGCCGCGTTCAGCGGAATGCCCGGACCGCCTTTAGAGTCATGGTAGACATAGTGCTCATTGTGGGTGGCGTCGATGTAGATCCATTTGTGCAAGCGAAAGCTGAAGAACTCCAGGCCAGTGTGGAGTTGCAGAGCAACCATACGTCCGTAGATTCCAAGCGAGTTGAGTAGGCCAATCACCACCCGGTTCTGATGCCCGCACTGCGGGGATGGCCAAGTCTCCGCGTTGTTGGGATCAAACTGAAGTGTGTATTCCAGCATCTTGAGGGGGTCGGGCTGGAGTTGGTTGTAGACCGGATCGTGAAGTGGGTTGTACCTGGGCAGGCTGGGGTCGGCTGGCCAGAATTCAGGGTGCTTCATCACGGTGGCGACCCAGTCCGCCATGGCCGTAGCCGTCTCAAGATCATTCGCGGGGGCACGGCCGAACCGTTCCCGGAACCGATTCAGGGCAACCCCTGCATAGCTCCGCATCCGTTTGGCCACTGGTGTGCCGCCTGCGACCATTGGGCCCAGGTCATCCGGGATGAAGGGGAACTGCATGGCCGTGGCGATCGGGTTGCTCAGAACCATGTACCTGATGGCAGACTCCTTGGCGGGTTTGGCGTACAGAGGAGCGAACAGCCCCCATGTCAGGAATGCTGCTGGTAGTACCCGGAGCAAGGTGGGTGAAGGTCCAAACATGAACATCGATGGCTAATCCCTAGGTATTCTCAAATTTCAATTGTACAGGGATCTTCCATGAATATGCGCGGGGATTCGCCCACGGGTCTTAACGGCAAGCCGGGCTGAACCATAGTCTACAGATATCCTTTAGACGAACATCTGGAGCACTGGGAAGGCATCCAGATGGGGCTCCTGGCGCCAGGACGGGTGACCGTCGCCGGTGGCTGAGTTGGCGCAGATGGTTCCCAGCGCTTCCATCACGCCACTGAACCAGGTTGACAGGAAGGCCTCTATGTCCAATTTTGCAATGATCCACGATGCCGCCATCGGGCTGAACTTTTCTCTTGGGGAATTCACCTCGATTGGTATTCGTCCCAACCTTTCTGACCTTGGCTTGTCCGCGAGTATTTAGTTCTGTGCCATTGGCCTTGATTGTGGCCCGATCATTGGCTGAGGAGTGGTGGGACCGCCCCAGGAGGGGATTTTGGGCGCCATGAAAGCCGCCTAACGGCCCGTCGGTGGCCTGGGCGGCGCCGGGGCGCTGTTACCATAAGTGATGGAATCACCAAATCACTCAGAGGTTGCATGCCCAAATTCAATCCCGATCCCCGGCAGGTCTGGCTCACCCGAGTGCCAGCCTGCGAATACCGAACCCTTGAAGGGGTAACTTTACCGGAGATCCCAACAGGGGTGCCGGTCACCACCACGCTGATTGCCCTGCGCTCACTCCTGGAATCGATGGGTTTGGACCGGGAGCGGTTCAACACCCCTTCCTGGAACCCTTTAGGTGATTTGGTGACCGAGGGCAGCTCAGTGGTGATCAAGCCCAACTGGGTCCTTCACTGTAATTTCTCTGGGCAGGGCATGGACTGCATGGTGACCCACCCCAGCCTTATTTCCGCGCTATGCGCATACCTCTTCAAGGCAAACCCAGGTCGCGTTGTGCTTGGGGACGCTCCGGTCCAGGGCTGCGAGTTTGAGACACTCATGAGACACCTGGACCTGGATCGATGGCTGGGACCTTGGATGGAACGGATCAGCATACGTGACTTTCGGCTGGTAACCCTGCCAGGGGGGCGCTTCCTCGGTGCCAAAGCGGCCTCGCTAAGTCGGGATGCCGACCGGGACTACATTCGCTTTGACCTAGGGGCCGACAGCGTGCTGGAACCAATCACGTTTGCTGAGGATTCGCGATTCCGGGTCACGATGTATAACCCGGACGCCATGCGCAACACGCATGCGCCTGGGAAACACCAATACCTCGTGGCCCGGGAACTGATTGAGGCGGATGTTGTTTTCAACCTGCCCAAGCTCAAAACTCACAAGAAAGCCGGAGTGACCGGAGCACTAAAAAACCTGGTGGGGATTAATGGGCACAAAGAGTATTTGCCCCACCACCGCAAGGGCGGACAAGACCGGGGCGGTGACTGTTATCCCGGCCGATCTCTGGCCAAGGCGTTGGCGGAGCATCTGCTTGACCATGCCAACCGGCTGGAGCCCGGGTTTCGCAAGAAAGCCCTGTTCGTAGCTGCCTATGCATTGAACAGACTCCAGGGACGTCAACAGGCGCGGGTCGGGCTGGAAGGCTCCTGGCACGGCAACGACACGATTTGGCGCACTTGCATGGACCTCCAGCGCATCCTCCGCTACGGTCGCACCGACGGGGCTCTGGCCGAAGTGCCCCAGCGGCTGGTCTGGAGTCTCACAGACGGGATCCTCGCTGGCGAGGGCGAGGGGCCGTTGTCCTCCACTCCTAAACATCTGGGGCTCTTGTCACTGGCTTCCTCGCCCGCCTCCGCGGAGTGGGTCCATGCCCTGGCCATGGGGTTGGACCCTGCGAAGCTACCCATTGTGCACGGGGCCTTCGGTTTATTCCGCTTCCCTTTGGTCGATTTTCAGCCTACCGATGTGCAGCCAATGACGCCTGAGGGGCGAATTAGGCTGGACCAGGTTTTTGAAAAGGTTGGAAGCCCATTTCTGCCGCCCATTGGCTGGAAGGGGCACTGCGAGAAGGAGCAGGATTGAACATTGTGCGTCAAGCCTACTGGGCCTTCCATCATGCCTGGAAAGGACTCCATCCGAAGATCCTGACCATGGAGGCACACCGTCTCATGCCCGAAGGCGAGGCCCGGTTAGATCTCGCGTTGCGGCTTCGCCGCCAGTTGGCGCACTTCTCGAACGATCCAAACGCCTTCCCCCAGTGGCGAGACTTGGCTGTCGCGGAACCGGAATCGGTGTGGCGAGGTTGGACTGATCTTCCGATCATGACGAAGCAAGATCTCCAGGAACGGTTTCCCGCAGCTGGGATCGTGGCCCGCAATGGCGGTCACGCAAACAGTACCGGTGGGTCCACTGGTGAGCCCACTCGGTTTGTCCATGACCAGGGCATGCTCCGGGCATGCACCGCTACCATGTACTATGGCTGGCGTCGTATGGGCTGGCGTCCGGGGATGCCGGTCTTCGCCATTTGGGGTGCCCAGCGGGATATCGGTCTCAACCTGGGGTGGCAGGGCCGCCTCAAGCAGATGATCCTGGCCCAATTTGGCGGGATCTGGATGAACAACGGGTTCGCTTTGGACCCCACCCGCGCAATGGCTTTCCTGGGCCAGATTCTTGCTAGTCCGTTACCATGCGTCGTGTACGGTTACACCAGCCTGCTGGAGGAGGTGGCGCGCCAAGCTGAAGTGGCCAGGGTCACCATCCCGCCCGGGCAGGTGGCGGCGGCATGGAATGGGGGAGAGACCTTGTTCCCTGAGCAATCGGCCCATTTCCAGCGCGTGTTCGGGGTGCCCATTCAGAACTATTATGGTGGCCGGGAGGTCGGTGTCATGGCCTTTCAGAGCCAAGGCGAGGAGGCACTCCAGGTATTGAGGCCGTTCATCCTCCTGGAACTGGTGAACGAGGTCGGGCAACCCTGCGCTGCCGGCGAGGAGGGTCGGCTGCTGGTTACCAGCACGGTCTGTCAGGGCAGTCCATTCATGCGCTATGAAATTGGCGACCTGGCGACTTTCTCGGAAGGCCAGAGTGATGGTAGTGGACTCCGTGGACTTCGGGAGATTCGAGGGCGGGTGTCCAGCACCCTTGTTCTGAATGGCCGGTCGGTCAGCAGCCTCTATTGGAATCACTTGTTTAAGGACTATTCGGAAATCCGGGCTTTCCAGGTGAGGGCCAGAGGTAGTGCCCTACATATTTTCCTGAATGCGCCCAGATTGCCTAAGGAGGCGCTCGAAAGAATCCGGGCAACGATCCTGGCTTTTCTCGGGCCGTTGCCCCTGACGATTGAAACGGTCGTCGCAATCCCTCTTTCGGCGGCCGGTAAGTTGATCCATGTGATTCAGGAACCGGAGGGATTGGAATGATCAAGACATTGACCTCTTGGTATTGGGCTCGGAATTACCGCAACTGCGGGCTTCGTGCGGTACGGGAGGCCACAGAAAATTTCAAGATCCTGGAGCCCCAGGAACAGCGGATTGAGCTTGGTAGGCGCCTCCAGGGGCAGTTGCGGTATTTTGGCAACCAGGCTGGGGCCTATCCACAATGGGCTGCATTGGCCCAAGAAGATGACCCTGCGGCAGTCCTTGCCGGCTGGAGGCAATTGCCGATCATGACCAAGGCGGATCAACGCGCGCGCTTCCCCCTGGAAGCGGTTCAACAAAGATTGGGTGGGACGGGCGTTCTCAATTGCACGGGTGGCAGCACTGGGGAGTCTGCTTTCTTCGTGCACGATTCGAGTCAAGTTTTCGTAGGGCTCGCATTACAGGCCCATTACTGGGAACGGATGGGTTGGCGGCCAGGGATGCCTCTCATGTGCCTTTGGGGAGCACAGCGTGATATAGGCGCCGGCTTGTCGGGGCTTCCGGCACTTAAGAAGCGGCTCTCGGACTACCTATACGGGTTCCACGTTGTTGCAGGGTTCGCCATCACTGAGGCGAGGGCATTGGAGGCACTGGATTGGGTGGAAGCGAATGGTCCCACTGCGGTATACGGGTTCACTAGTCTGCTGGATTTCATGGCCAGGGTGGCCTTGGATCATGGGCGAAAGATTCCCAAAGGCTTGGTGTCTGTTGCATGGAATGGCGGCGAATGCTTATTCTCGGAACAAAGCCAGCGGTTCGAGTCGGTGTTTGGGGTACCCATCCAGAACTACTATGCGGGACGAGAACTCGGGGCCCTCGGCTGTCAGACGAGCCCGGATGACCCATTGGAAATTCCAAGGCCCCACATTTTTCTCGAGTTGGTGGACGAACAAGGGGACCCTGTTCCGCCCGGAACCGATGGGCGAGTCATTGTCACCAGTACTGTTTGCCGGGGAACTCCATTCCTGCGCTATGAAGTAGGAGATATGGGCAGCTACGAGGCGACGCATATGGACGCGGCAGGACTTTGGGCCTTGGCTGCTGTGAACGGAAGAATTTCCAGCATGCTCAAGGTGGGCGGCCACACAATTAGCAATTTGTTCTGGAATCACCTATTGAAAGACTACGAGGAAGTCAGGCAATTTCAAGTTGTGAGCCACGAAGATGGTAGTCTAACGCTGCGCTTTCGTGGCGCAGGATTCGAACAGGCACGTGAAGCCCAACTACGGGGCATTCTGAACGAATTCCTGGGGCCAGTTCCAGTGGCGTTCCAATGGATGGAACAGATTCCCTTGACCAGAGCTGGCAAACTGCTACAGGTTGTAAAGGAATAAAAGGGTGTAACCAGATTGAGGTATGGCTAAACCCACTTCAAAGGCATCAAGTGTGCATATTTATTCATGAATTTCAGTTCCACTAAGAATATGTTTCCGGAGCTTGTGCTATTGGTATTTGGGGATGCAAACCATGAAGACCAACTCGAGCAAAAAGCGGGCTCAATTAAGCTCTTGACCGTAATTAGGCATGCGAACGCATGGTGCCGAACCTGCTCCAGCGCGTTTTGGGGCCATATCAAATCTCGGCTTCCGTTCGGGACCGCACCGAGCATCGCAAACCGTCTGTCAATTAGCGCGCACCACACCCTTCGAGCATTTCATCGCAGTCACTCCAGCCTAAGGTCACAGAAAATCCCTGGGCCTGAAGAAGCGCCGCCAAACAATGCAAGACGCGCACATCCCATGAAACTAAATTGTATAAAATCATCGTTTAGATGTGTGTTGCACCCTGGGCCATGGCTATCACAATGGAGGCCATAAATTAGCTCGGCCATCTCACTAATGGTGAATGGCATAGAAGGAACCGATGCTTCCACATGCCCCTGGAAGAGACCAAGAAGGCAAGAGCATTTGCTCTCTTTCCCACCATGCCAGACTGAAAAGATGAATGCTTTTCCAGAAATGGTAGGGGAATGGCAGTCACGACGGCAGACGCTTAAGGTGAAGTTTGGCTCCCCATGGGAGGTGCAGAATCAAGAAATTCATTCTACCTAAGTGACAGAAAATAAAGCAAATATCGGGTCAAGCCCCGTGGATAGAGAGATAAGGAGATCACCTGGTTGGGGCTTGCCTGAGCAGATCTACGGTTGCATGAGCACTTGAGTTGATGGGACTATTCAAGTTGTGATGATGCGAAACGCCCAACCGTTCCAGCCCGGATGGCTGAAAAAGAGCATCGCCGGGCCCTTGAAATCGGCTTTTGCAGTTGCCGTCATGACGGCGCTGGTGGTGATCTTCATTCCAAACCAATACCAAAGCACCGCCAAGGTCCTTCCCTCGACCGATCGCCAATTGCCCGCCCTCGCTCAGATGGCGGCCCTGGCACCCATGCTGGGACTTGGCGGACTGGGGCAGGATAGCGATGCCATCAATGGTGAGGTGCTCACCAGTTGGTGGCTGCACCAGCGGCTACTGGAAACCCAGTTCCGTTTTCATCAATCGTCATGGCGTTTCGGTGCCCAAACGAATCACACAATGACTTGGCGCGAGTATTTGAAGGCTGACAACCTGGATGAGGCGATCCAATTCAGCCGGGAGCGGGTGGTGGTGCGCAAAGACATCAAGACCCATGCCATCACCATTGAAGTGGAAACCCGATCGGCGGAACTTTCCCAGGCGGTGGTCCGGCGAACGCTGGCCTTGTTGAACGAATTTCTTATGGAAAATGGAAACGCCCGTGGCAGCATCAAGGCCCGCTTCGCGGAGGCTCGACTCAAGGAGGCGGAGGCTTCTCTGGCCCAGGCCGAGGATTCTATGAAAAGGTGGCTCCAAAACGGACATTCCAATTACCTTTCAAGTGTCGACCCGACCATTAGGCTCGAAGGAGCCCATATGGAACGGCTGTTGGCGATGGGCAAACAGCAATTCATTACTCTCACCGCCATGCATGAGCAAGCCCTGCTCGAGGAAAAAAGCGATATTCCGACGCTCAACGTGCTGGATGAAGGCAACCTTCCCGAACGGAAGAGCCGGCCGCACCGGGCAGTGATAGTCCTGGCCTGCTTCGCGCTGGTCTTCCTGGGGGACTGGTTGCGGCGGATGCACCCCGCCCTGCGGGCCTCCTTGGACGCCCAGGCCAAGCCCTGAGCCAGCGATGAGCCGGGCCGATATGCGCGGCATCGCCCAGGCTGCCCTATCCATCTCCAGCCTGACCTTTTTGGTGAAGATCTTGGGCATGGGCCGGGAAATGCTGGTGGCCCGGAATCTAGGGGTTGCTCCGGAAGTGGACGCTTTTGTCGTGGCGTTCGGACTGGTTTCACTCTATATCAACGTATTCCTGGGCACCGTTCCCGCCGCGCTGGTTCCGCTGTTTGTGCGTTTGCGGACACAGGAGGGCGAAAGTGCCGCCCGACGATTGGGCGGATGGGCCACCATCTTCGCCCTGGGTGTTACCTTGTGCGCAGTGCTGGTCCTGAATTTGGCAGCGCGTCCCTTGCTGTCGATTGCTGGGCCTGGGCTGGGGCCGGAAGCCAAGGTTTGGCTCTTGCCCGTGTTCAGGGCCATCTCACCGCTCATGGTATTTTCGGCTGTTAGCACCTTTCAGGGTGCCATCCTCAATGCTGAAGGCGGCTTCGTCGTGCCGGCCCTGGTCCCAGGTTTGACTGCTGTGGTTTCGCTGGGAGCCCTATATTTCTTCCCGGGGCTCCGGGTCTGGGCGCTGGTTCTGGGTGTAGTCGCCGGAGGAGCTCTAGAGGCGACTGTATTGGTGTGGGCTGTCGCCCGGCGGGGCGGCCGGATTGCAGGCCCCATTCCGTGGATGCGCCTGCGGCAATTTTTGTGGCAATTCTCACCCATGGTGGGAGGCGGCCTGCTCATGTGCAGCACAAACCTAGTGGATGTGGGGGTCGCCAGCTTTCTGCCGCCGGGAGGGATCGCCGCCCTTTCCTACGCCAACCGTATACCCCAGGCCATGGTGAGCCTTTCAGCTGGAGCACTGGGCACCGCGGTGCTCCCATTCTTCTCTCAGCTGGTGGCGGGCAAAGACTGGAAGGGGTTGCGCAAGGTTGCAGGAACTTATCTGTTAGGCACCATGACTCTGGCGATTTTGCTCACAACTGGCCTGGTTCTGGGGTCGCGGTTCATGGTGGCGTTACTGTTCCAGCACGGCGCCTTCGGAGCAATTCAAACCACATTGGTCGGGAGAGTCCAGGCCATGTATTTTCTACAAATCCCTTTCTACATCTGCGGGATATTGGTGGTTCGGCTGATTTCCGCGCTGGGCCACAACGAGATCCTCCTGCCCGCGGCAGCCTTCAGCGCCATAATGAATCTATGCCTGGACCTTCTTCTGCTTCCTCATATGGGGTTGCCGGGGATCGCCTTGTCGACCGCGTTGGTGCATCTCTTCACGCTTATCTTGCTGTCTCTGTGGGCCTTGCGGCTCCTGCGGCGGGCGGAGGCTGCGGTATGAGGCTCTGGTCCAGCTTCGCGGCCTTGCTTGGGGCCATTATGGTGGGGCTGTTCTTCACGGATCTGGCTCTGTTCGGTTTCGAATCCCATTTCCTTCCGGCGCCGATGGTGTTCTTCATCGGTTTTATCCTGGCGGTGGTACTCCTGGCCTCATTCCGGCCCGAAGCCTTCAGGGCATTGGTGGGGTCCCGGTTTGCTGTCTGGCTGGTGGTATTCCTGGGCATCAGCATTGGTTGGTTTTTCATGACCATCCAGAATGACGACTACTGGGCATTCATGCGGCAGCGGCTTTATTCCCTTGGCTTCCTCACTGCATGCCTCCTGCTTCTTTCATTCCCGGCGGCAAGGCGGATCAGCCGCGTGTCCCTCGTTTTTGCTGTGCTGCTAGGGGTCTTGCTCAACCTAGTGGACGTGGCCCAACCGCTCACCTTTTCGCCTTTCCTCTTGCGCTCCACCGGCCTGTACCTTAATCCCAACATTTCAGGCATCGCCCTTGTGCTGGGCTCACTGGCAGGGTGGGAAATCGTGCCGGTCAAATGGCGGTCCTCGTTTTATGGTTTAGTTTTGCTAGGGGTTCTGCCGACCTTTTCCCGGTCGGCGATCCTAGTCACGGTTGGCATGGGACCTGCCCTATGCTGGGCCGGCCTGATGCGATGGAAGGAGTGGGGCTTGGCCACCTTTGCCGTGGGTGGATTAGCCCTAGGGGTTGTTTCTCTGATGCTGGCTTCCGGAACGATACCCCTGGATGGATCGGTGATACAGGATCTGGTTCTCCGGCTCACCTTATCCACGGAAGACTACAGCACTGAAGATCGCCTGGTGGTGATGCGGGAAGCGGTGGCGATGATTTCCCGGGCACCATGGTTTGGTCATGGCACAGGGGCCTCCTATCTATGGGCCTTGGATCGATCCTCCCATAATATGTACCTCAACCTCATGGTGGATCATGGCGTCTGGGCGTGCCTGCTATTTCCGGCCTTGTTCGCATCCCTAGCGCGAAAAACCGTGCTTTGCTGCTTCTTTGTCAGCTGCTGGATTATCCTGGGGTTTGTCACCCATAACATCCTCGATGAGACATCATTCCTAGTGCTGCTGGCTTTCACCCCTTATCTCGGAGAAACCTTGGAACCGGTCAGTTCCCGGTAAAAAGATTCATATAGACTGCTTACACACTGGATGGTGTAGTTCGATCGGACCCTTTCCAGTCCTAACAGGCCCAGGTTCCTGCGGGAGGTTGGGGCCATGCCCAAAACCTCCAGGATGGCCAGGGCCAGGAGGTCAGGTCTGTGGGGCGGCACGATCAGCCCAGCCCCCCCCACGATTTCGCGGGAATCGCCCACATCCGTGGCAACGCAAGGAACGCCGCAGGCCATGGCCTCGCCCAGGGAATTAGGGAATGCCTCACCGTACGCAGAGGAGAGCACCGCAAGATCGAGGCTGGTTTGGAAAGTTTCCATGTCGCTGCGTTCACCAAGCAGGTGGACCCTTTCCCCACCAGGCAGCGCTGGCAAGACCTGGGCAAACCAATCATTCCCTGAAATGACTCCGGTCCCGGCCAGGAGGAGATGGGCGTTGGGATGGAACTTGGCAACCTGGGCCCAGGCTTCCAGGAGGCAGCCATGGTCTTTCATTGGATGAAAGCGGGCTGCCATGCCCACCAGCAGATCGGAGTCAGCGAGGCCGAGAGAACGCCGGAAGACCTGCCGAACTTCCGAGTTTGGCCGGTAACGCTCCAACTCGAAGCCGTTGGGGATGACTTCCCAGGCCCCCCTGAAACCCGCGGCTAGGTGCCCGCGAACTGCCTCATGACTGTTGCATAGAATCCTTTTGGGTTGCGCGGAAAGCAACCGATTGAGCTGCATCACCATCAAAGTGACCCCTTTGCCGAACCCGGAAGGGTCCCAGGTGGCCCGGATGTTCCAGGCGAAGGGTTTGGCCCAAAGCCTGCCGAGAGCCCAGGCCGCGAGGTTGCCGTGATACATCCAACCCTGCACCACCTCCGGCTTTTGTAGTGAGGCGAGCGCCTTGAGGGTGGCCCAAGGCCTTCTCGAACCCAGGTTCAATGCCACGACCGGTATTCCCTGCTGCTCCAGCCGCGGGCCCCAGAAGCCGCGGCCTCCCAGGCTGAGGACCCGATTGCGGCAGCCGCGCCGCTGCAGATCCAGCGCCACTTTGCTAACCATGGCCTCAGCCCCGCCTGCGCCCAATGAGGTAATGACATGCAGAATGTCGACCAAGGCGCCTCCGGGCTATACTTCTCTTCAGCGTCTCATGCCGATTTGCCCTTTCCAAGGTTTCCATGACCTCTGCCAATCCCGTCCCTCCGCAACGCCGGCTGGGCTTACTGATCCACGATCTCCAGAGCGGCGGGGCTCAGCGGGTCATGTCGATCCTTGCCAATGCCTGGGTTGACGCGGGCTGCGAGGTCCATCTCCTTACCTTGGAACGCCCGGGAACGATTCCGTTTTTTCACCTGGACTCCAGGGTCCGGCTCTGCCAATTGGGCGGAAGCGCCCGTTCCGAGGGTATCGTGGCGAGGATTGCAAACAACGCTGTCCGCATCCACCGTTTGCGCGGGGAACTCATCCGGATTAGGCCGGACCTCCTGCTCAGCTTCATCGACAAGACCAATGTCCTGGCGCTACTAAGCAGTTTCGGGTTGGGGCTTCCCGTTGTCGTGTCCGAGCGGGTTGACCCCGCGTCCTACGATATCGGCAGGGTCTGGGATACGCTTCGGGCCATTTCCTATCCCTTCGCGGCCGGGCTTGTGGTGCAAGTACCAAGCGTCCGTTCCTTTTTCCCATGGTTCCTGCAGCGCCGGATACGGGTGATTCCCAATCCAGTACAGAGACCCGGCGCGGTGGCCTCAGCCCAGGAGCCCGGCCCGCGGGTTATCGCGGCGGGTCGGCTGACCACCTACAAAGGATTCGACCTATTGCTTGAGGCCTTCGCACGGGTTCGGTCCCGGTACCCCGAATGGAGGCTGGATATCCTGGGGGAGGGTGATGAACGGCCGGCATTGGCGGCCCAAGCGGATCGGTTGGGAATCAGCGGATGCTTCAGATTGATGGGCAACCGCCCGGACATCCTGCCCCAGATGCGAGGAGCCGACATCTTCGTGCTGTCTTCCCGGGCCGAAGGCTTTCCCAATGTGCTGTGTGAGGCCATGGCGGCAGGTATGGCGGTGATCAGCTTCGATTGCCCCACCGGTCCCGCCGAGATCATCCAACCAGGGGTGGACGGCCTACTGGTACCCGCACAGGATGTCACCGCTCTGGCAGACGCATTGGACAAGCTCATGGGGAATGCCGGCCTGCGGGCACGCCTGGCGTCCCGGGCTCCCGAAGTAATGGACCGGTTCAGCGAGGAAGCCATCGTTGGCCAATGGGACACCTGTTTCCGGGAGTTGGCTGCCCCTCGATCGTTGAAACCAAAGGACGTCTAGTGTGCGGATTCGCTGGAGCCTGGGAACGGGACGGAAAACATGATGGAGACAACCTGACCGCCAGAATCCGGGCGATGACCGACAGCATCGTTCATCGCGGTCCGGATGACGAAGGGGTCTGGACGGATCTCATAATGGGCCTGGGGCTTGGCTTCCGACGCCTGGCCATCCTGGAGCTTAGCCCCCTGGGGCACCAGCCGATGGCCTCGGCCGAAGGTCGTTTTGTTCTGGTCTTCAACGGCGAGATATATAACCACAACGAACTGCGCACCCAACTTAGGGCGCTTGGCCATGGGTTCCGAGGGCTGTCCGACACCGAAGTGATCTTGGCGGCGTTTGAGCAATGGGGGGTGGAAGCCGCTGTGCCCCGGTTCTGGGGGATGTTCGCGTTCTCCCTGTGGGACCGACGCGAACACCGCTTGTGGCTGGGCCGCGACCGGCTGGGCAAGAAACCTCTCTACTATGGTTGGCAAGGCGGGAGCTTCTTGTTCGGCTCGGAACTGCGCGCCCTGCGCTGTCATCCTGATTTTCAGGGTGGCGTGGATCCCGCTGCGCTCCGTCTCTTTCTGCTGCACGCCTGCGTCCCATCCCCCTTATCGATTCATCCGGGGGTGTCGCAACTGGCCCCCGGCAGCCTGCTTTCCTTGGGGGAAGCGGAGACTGCGCCCCATTGCCAGCGATACTGGGATCCAGCCCTCCAGATGCCAACTTGTGCCGCCCAGGGTTTCCGGGGGAATGAGGCCGAGGCCGAGGAGGCTCTGCTTGTGCTCCTGAGAAGCGCCGTCGCCATGCGCAGCAAGGCGGATGTGCCTGTGGGAGCTTTCCTCTCTGGGGGCATCGACTCCTCCCTGGTCACGGCGCTACTCCAGGAAAAGGGGGCGGGTAAGGTCCAAACGTTCACCATCGGATTCGGCGAAGCCGGATACGATGAAGCCGGCCATGCCGCCAAGGTAGCCCGTCATCTGGGGACAGAGCATGCTGCCGTCAACCTGTCTTCCAGGGAGATCCTGGATGGAGTTCCCCTGTTGGCGACGATTTATGACGAGCCCTTCGCGGATATTTCTCAGCTGCCAACGTACCTTCTTTGCGCCTGGGCGCGCAAGGAAGTGATCGTCGCTCTTTCCGGTGACGGCGGGGACGAGGGCTTCCTTGGGTACTGGCGCGCGTTTGCAGCGGCCCGGATCTGGGGCCGCCTTCAGAGGGTTCCCCTGGCGTTCAGGGCGCCGGCTGCCGCTATGATGCGCGCCTTCCCGCCTGCCATCTGGGACTCAGCGACATCGGCAATGGGCTTGGGCAGCTTCACCGCCCGGTACCGCCTTTCCGGAGCGCGGTTGGCCAAGGCCGCGGCGGTCCTGGGTGCGCCCGATCTTGAGGGGATCCACCAGGGGCTTCTAGCCCACGGAGACCCGGACCATTGGCTTGTGGAGCCTGCCTCAGGGGGCGAGGACCCCTGGTCTGTTCCGATGGACATGGCTGATCCTGCCTTTTGGATGGCCTGCAAGGACGCACGTACCTATTTGCCTGATGATGTGCTCGTGAAGGTGGATCGAGCCAGCATGGCCGTGAGCCTCGAAATGCGGGCACCCCTTTTGGACCACCGGGTCATGGAATTCGCCTGGTCTCTTCCGGCTGATTTCATGGCCGGCCATGGTCAGGGCAAGCGCATCTTGCGTAACATCCTCAAGCGCTACCTGCCGGACTCCCTGGTTGATGGACCCAAGCACGGCTTCGAGGTCCCGCTTGGCGATTGGTTACGTGGGCCGCTCCGGGACTGGGCTGAAGCTCTGCTGAACTCCACGAGGCTAATCGAGTCCGGGTTTAAGGCCCGGCCCGTCCTCGCGCAATGGCAAATCCATCTGGCCGGTCGCCGGGATCGGAGCGAAGCGCTTTGGCCCGTTCTCGTTTATTTGCAGTGGCGTGAAGCCTGGGGTTGATTTGTTCCTGCGGTAGCTTTAGAAATAAATGTCGTATGCACACTCAACTTCGTTCGCGAAGTCTCGGCGCTTTATTCCAGAAAGCCCATGAAGATGGTTTGATCCCAGTGCCTCGCTTTGCCTGGCACCAGGACCGAATGGCTCCAAGCGTACGGTGCGCTCAACAGGGGCCCACGCATCTGCGGCACCCCGAGCGATTTTGGCAGTCTGGATTGCCGAACCAGGTCAGAGGCGCGATAGCCTTAGGGCGGAACCTACGCCATGGACCAATCTGGATATCCAACCCGCAAATTCCGACTTGAAGACGAGCATGGCGAGTGCAAAGCTCCCGGTGCCTGGAGATGGTCTGGCCGCTGACCCTGCATGTCTGGGAGTTCGCCAACTGGAATCAGCCCATAGGGGAGGGGGATGAACCCAGACTGCGCCGAGACGTTGGGCGCATTGTGCGGTCAACGGGTTGAATCCCGTTTCGCAATGATTTATCCATGGATTAGGCCGGTGACGCCGAGCCCACGCTCGTCTCGGGAATTTTGGGTAATTGGGTTGCCCAATCACCCTACGAGGGTATATTTTACCGAGGAGGTTGCACCATGATGCTCGTTCCCGATGCCCGGCGGCGCGTGACTCTGCCCGCAGCCTTCAAGGCTGGGCAGCCTGTGGAGCTGGAACCCTTGGAGGATGGAACTTTCCGGCTTGTGCCCATGGTCGCCATACCTGCCCATCAACTTTGGGCTTGGCGCCCCGAGATCCAGGCTTCCGTGGAGAAGTCCCTCATGGAGTACCAGCAGGGGAAGGGGATCGCATTGGATAGCGTGGAGGGCCAGGCGTTCCTTCGGCGGCTTGCGGAGTGAAAGTCGTCTGCCCACCCAACTTCGTCCGCGAAGCCCTCGGCCAGTCGGGACCTGTGCGGGATGACTTGGCCAAGATGCTTCGTATCGCTGGTGATCTGAAATTTGCCGAACTGATCGACCATCAAGGGCTTCATCTGGAGAAGCTGCAAGGCAAGATCGACCCTGGGACCGGGAAGGCTCTGTATTCCCTCCGGGTAACTCGCGCCGCACGGGTCATAGCCCTGGTGGAGGGTGATTATCTGGTCTTGCTGAGCATCGAACCGGACCATGACAAGGCTTATCGATAGGCCTTGTGCCGCCATGATGCGCGGAAGCCTCGGCCGTTTATTCCAGAATTACCATGAAGGCGTGGAACCATGCCACCGTGGCCAGGAACCAGCAGCAAAGCATGATTCATAAGAATTCCAGCAAGGACAGCGCTTCCTGGGAGGCTGTCCTCACCAGTTCCCCCAGGAGGTCCCCGAAATCCCGCCCCATCAGGTTCACCGGGGATGGGCCAAGCTGGTGCACCAGCAAGTCGCACCGGGCATCCTGGGCCGGGCTTGACCTTGGGATGGCGCCCGCACTCCAGTAACCTTCCGTTCCGAGTGGCTCCAAGGCTGCCGATGCCTCCATGGGCAGCCTTTCCGGCGCTTCGGCTTCCCGGAACCTGGCCAGGCAATCCTGGAGTTTTTCACGGCTGCGCCCACGCCACTGAAAGAGCAGGAAAGGATCCTGGTCGAAGGCCTCGGCGAGAATGTAGTAGGTCGCCGCAATGTGCTTGCAGGGATTGGCCCAGTCGGGGCAGGAGCAATCCGTCTCGAGATCCCGTACCCGGGAGGGGAACAGCGAGAGCTGCGCGGTACGGAAAGCCGACTCGATGTCCTTTGGCATCTCCCCAGCCAGGAGTTGGGCCAGGAAGATGGCCTGTTCCGCCATGGCCTCCTCGGCACCCTTCCACTCAGCCTCGCTGAACACCGGAATGCGGATCTCCACCTTGTAGGGGGTGGACCGCGATCCCTGCACCTTGGCCTGCACCAGGCCGGCGGAGATCTGCAAGGCCATGACCTGGCCGGTCCTGGCATAGGACCTGCCGCGGGTGAGCCGCGCTCCCATGTTGAAGCTCTCCAGCACGGACACGAACCGCTTGGACCACCAGGTCTCCCCGATGGAACCCCGCTGGCTTCGGGCCTTGATGCCACCCTCGGCCTTGCGGCGCGGCGCGGCGTCGTAGCCGTTCCAATCCCATCGGCTCATCCGGCCACCTCCGCCGGGTCTCGCTTCCTGGTCGGGCGCGCGCCCTTGGGACGCACCTCCTCATCCGCATCCTGGGTGTCCTGGAGCGCATCCCGGCTGAGGGACACCAGGTCACGGAACGAGCGCGCATCCAGTTCCGTCAGCCAACCCTCGCCACTGCCCACGACCGATTCGGCAAGCTCCCGCTTCGATTCGATGAGGGCGTCGATCTTCTCCTCCAGGGTTCCGGAACAGATGAACTTCCGCACCTGGACATTCCTGGTCTGGCCGATCCGGAAGGCGCGATCGGTGGCCTGGTTCTCTACCGCCGGGTTCCACCAGCGGTCGAAGTGGATGACATGGCTGGCCGCGGTGAGATTCAGGCCCACGCCTCCCGCCTTGAGGCTCAACAGGAAGATGCCCGGTCCGCCTTCAGCCTGGAAGCGCGCCACCATGGCGTCACGATGTTTCTTTGGCGTTCCTCCATGGAGGAAGAGGGGGGCCTCGCCGAAGCGCGAAGCAAGCCGGCTCGCCAAAAGGTCCCCCATTTCCCGGAACTGCGTGAAGACCAGGACCTTCTCACCCATGTCCAGCACCTCGCCGAGGGTCTCCTCCAGCGCGTCAAGCTTTCCCGACCGGCCTTCCAGACTGGACCGGTCCTGAAGGAACTGGGCGGGATGATTGCAGATCTGCTTGAGTTTCATCAAGGTCGCCAGGATGAGTCCCTTGCGCTGGATGCCTTGGCTCTCCTCCACCTGGGCCACCATGTCCTGCACCGTGGCCTGGTACAGGCTGGCCTGCTCCTTGGAGAGGGTGCAGTAGACTTTCATCTCCAACTTCTCCGGCAGGTCCTGGATGATCCGCCGGTCCGTCTTGAGCCGCCGAAGGATGAAGGGCGCCGTGAACCGGCGCAACTGCGCGGCCTTGTCCGCGTCGCGGTAGCGTTCGATGGGCAGCGCGAAAACCCGGCGGAAGTCGGTGGCCCCGCCCAGCAGGCCGGGATTCAGGACATCCAGGATCGACCAGAGTTCCGAGAGCCGGTTCTCCACGGGCGTGCCGGAGAGCGCGAAGCGGTGAGCGGCCCGGATGGAGGCCACGGCCTTCCGCGCCTGGCTTTCCGGATTCTTGATGTGCTGGGCCTCATCGAGGATGAGGGCATCCCAGGGCATGGCCGAAAGGGCATCGCGATCACGGGCGATGAGCTGGTAGGTGGTGAGCACCAGGTCGGCACCCTGGAATCCGGCTTGTCTGCCTTTGTGCCGCTCGGCTCCGTGGTGGACGAAAACCTTCAGGTCCGGCGCGAAACGGGCGGCCTCCTTGTGCCAGTTGCCCACGAGGGAGACCGGACAGATGAGCAGCGCGGGATCATGGGCGGTCCCCTTCTTGGCCTTGCGCCGATGCAGCAGCCACGCCAGCATCTGGATCGTCTTCCCCAGGCCCATGTCATCCGCCAGGCAAGCGCCGAGGCCCAGGTCACCCAGGAAGGCCAACCACCCCAGGCCGCGCGCCTGGTAGGGCCGCAAGGTGCCTTTGAGACCGGCGGGCGGCTTGAGCGGTTTCAGCGTGCGGTCCTCCCAGGCTGCCATGAGCTGGCCCAGCCAGCCCTCGGCCTGGAGGCCCTGCACCTCGATGCCTTCAGGGCCGCGCTCCAGGCCCAGGCCAAGGCGCAGGAGGTCGCGGGCACTGCGTTCGCCCGCCATTCCGTGCTGCTTGAAGTGCTCCAGCGCCGCCTGGATCTGGCCGGGATCCAGTTCGACCCACTGGCCACGGAACTGGACGAACGGCTGCTTGAGTTTGGCCAGGGCGAGGAGTTCCTTGAGGGTAAGTTCCTGGTCGCCCAGGGCGATCTTCCATTGGAACTCGCACAGGGAGTCCAGGCCGAGCAGGCCCCTGGAGACCCCTTTCTCCTTTGGTTTCGCCGTCATCCGCAGGGCCAGCCGAACGGGTTTCTGCCACCAGTTGGGCGCCAGCACCCCGTACCCGGCAGCTTCCAGGATGGCGGCAGACTCCTTCAGGAAGGCATGGGCGCCGGTCGCGTCCAACGCCAGCGCCTCCGGCCGGGCGGTCTTGAGGGCACCTTCCAGGGCGGGAAACACCCGCAGGGCCCGGCCCAACTCCCCCAGCAGGAACTCGTCCGGGCGAAGCAGGCGGCGTTGCAGGACGCTCTCCAGGGTCCTGCTCCGGGCCCAGACCTGCGCAGCCCCCACCATGAGGCTGGGATCGTCGCTGGCCTGGAGCAGAAAGTCCACCCGCCAGGGACGCTGCTCCCCGCCTTCGGAAAGCCTGAAGCAGAGCCGGAACGGTTTGGCCTGGTCCACCCAGACGGGTCGCATCCACGCTTCCAGGGACGGGAGGTGGCCGGGGAGTTGTTTCGCGGCGTTTTCCGCCAGCCCGGTTGCGTCGACGAGGCTGTTCAGCCAGGCCTTCTCCGCGGAGGGTCCCGGGCCCATCTCGAAGGCGTAGCTGCGGAACATCCGCCGCATGGCCAGGTCCGTGAAGGCGTCCAGGGCCGCTCCCACCACCACGGCGGAGGAGGGAGCAAGGTTCTGGCCTGCTTTCGCGAACCCCGCCCGGCACAGTCCAGGCAGGGACTGGGACAAGGCCTTGAGGAAAAGCCGATCCCGTTCCTCGGGAAGCGGGCGCCATCGGGTAAGCACATCCGGCCCTTCCCCCTGGAACACCGGCAGCACCCTGCCCCGCGCCACCAGTTCCATGGCCAGGAACATCAAGGCGCTCCAGGCCTCCAGGCTCGGACCTCGGCGAAGGCCGAAGGACGGTTCCGCGGGAACCGCGCGCAGAAGGTCGACGACCGCCGTTCCCCGGAAGACGAGGATGGGCACGCGCCATGGGGCAAGTTCCTGGGACGGTTCTCCTTTCTCCATGGAGGACAAGGGCATCCCCGAACCCGTCGGCAGGAGAAGTTCGGTTTCACCCGGTGTCGCCTTTCGAACAGGGGCTCCGAACGCAGTGAACAGGCGCTCCTCCAGGACCCTGCCCCCGACCGCCCGGGGATGCGCCGGCACGACCCCAGCTTTCGTTCGTCTACCGGCCATCGGTTCGAGCGTTTGGGTTTCCTCGGCCCAAAGCCCGAGGTGCAAATCGGAGGACCATGACGCGTGCGCAACAAGCATGGGATGAATTCTGGCCGAAAAGGGCCCGGCTCCGCCAGTTTTTAGCTAGCTGGGATCGAATCGCCGTGCGGGCAATGGCGGGACCGTTTCACCTGGTTGACACAACCCCAGCACATAGTGCCAGTAGTGCCATGACCTCTCGTTGAACCATCCTGGTTCGGCGTTCCCGAGCACTTCCCGGAAGGACCCGGCACCCACGGAACCGAGGAGCTTATGGACATCGTCCAGGTCGCCGAGGTTCATGACCTGGGCGATCACCCTTGCGGGGCGCAGCATGGCCTCATCGGGGGTCTCCCACCAGATGTAACGAGCGGCATCCTGCCGGAGGATTTCGGTTGCAGTCGGGTCCATCAAGCCTCTCCAAGCCCGAGACTGGACGAAATGGCTGTCAGCACCGGGATGCTCTGCACCGAAGATGACGCATTGATGAGGCATTCGCGGACCTTTGGCGGAAGTTCGCGCAAGTTCCCATCACCGAAGTAGGTCAATGCCTTCAGCGCCTCGCTGGGTTGGAAGGTCTTACCATAAAGCGCCCTTCCTGCCGCGAGTCCTTCGTTGAGACGAACGCCTCTCTCGATCATCGTTTGAATATCCAGGTAGTCCCGCTTCTCTGCCCGCTGCTGGATAACCTTGAGCGTTGATCCCATCAGGTCGAGAAGCGAGGCCGCAACCACAACCCCATCATGGGTCACTTCCGGGATCCCGACTCTCCCAACCGTCAATCCCCCGAAGAGAGAGACCTTTACCCCTGCTCCGACCCCATCCTCCGGGGCCACCAGCAGCGTGAGCGTATTGGGTGTCTCTTGAATGACCTGCGACCTTTCACTGAAAGGAAGAGCCGCGATAAGAGCGGAGTGCTCGAAGCTGCGTTCCGTAAAGAAATCGAAGTCCACGGAAATCCGGTGTCCAAGGCGAATGGATATAGCCGTCCCGCCGTACAGGACGAACCCTTGATCCCGCAGAATGCCAAGGGATGGCCATAGAGCGCGTTGATTTGCCGGGAGTATGTGTAGTTCGGGGACAAAGGAATGACTCGTGCCGCAAGGCTTGGGTTCGAACTCCTTTGCGGGTTCCGTTTGGTGTTTTGGGCCGTTGGGCTTCATGGTTTGGGTTCCCGATGACGACTGCTTGATTTTGCACCTTCCGGATCGTTGGCTTTGATGTCATTTGCAACCGCTTCACGCGTGACCCACCCAATAGGCTTCGTCTTGGTCTGGGTGCGAGGCTTGGTTCCACTCATTGCATCAGTTTACGCCCCATCCTTGGCGTGTCCGGACCAACGGATGCGGCCTGAGGGATGATCCCCGTTTGGTGGGTTTCAATACGCTGGCATGGGCCGATGTCGCGGGGGGCCTTTGGTCGATTCAGCCGAGCAACCCCGTGTACAGCCCTGGATCCCACGTCTTGACCGCCCCTGGCATCAGGATCGCGTGGCTGCCAGCGTACAGCGCGCTCCACAGCGCCCCGCGCAGTTCCGGCGTGGCGAGTTGGTCCATGGGCAGGGTCACGGCGGTGGTGTGGTCCCAGCCGAGCTGGGCGTTGAGGCGGCGCAGGCGGCGCAGGAGTTCACCGTGGTCCAGGCCGTCCGCCATCGGGGTGGTCTCGGAAAGCTGGTGGTCGCGGTCGTGGTAGGGCTGGCGGCCCGCTTCGTCGTTGAAGCGGGGGCCGCCCAGGATCTCGGCCGGCACCGGCGCGCCATCCGGGGACCAGATGAGGCCGCAGCAGGCGCTGGCGACTTCGCAGGCCCAGTCCCAAGGGCCGCCGGTGGCGCTGGACAGCGGGGTGCCCGGGGCGGGATGGCCGGCCATGAGACCCAGGGCGATGCCCTCGACCCGGTTGCGGAATCCGGGGTAGGGCAGGGTGCCCCAGCCGGGGGCGGTGAATGCGGGCTGCTCCTGGAGCCGCGCGGCGCGCTGGATCAGGAGGGCCCGCAGGGTCACGCTATTCCATCATCTCGCTGATGCTGCGGCCGCCATGGATGCGCAGGATGGCGTCGCCGAACATCGGCGCGGTGGACAGGATCTTGAGGCTGGGGACGCCGTCCTGCAGCGCCTGGGGGATCGGGATGGTGTCGGTCACCACCAGCTCGTCCAGCTCGGCTTCCTGGAGCCTCTGCATGGCGTTGCCGGAGAACACGGCGTGGGTGGCGCCCACCCGGACCCGGCGCACGCCGAAGGTGCGCAGGATGCGCGCGGCTTCGCGGATGGAGCCGCCGGTGGCGATCTCGTCGTCGAAGATGATCACGTCCTTGCCCTTCACTTCGCCGATCAGGGCGGTGCTGTGGGCATCCTCGCTGTCGTCGAAACGGCGCTTGTCGATGATCGCCATGGGCAGGCCCAGGCGCTTGGCGAAATGCCCGGCGATCTTGCCGGCGCCGGCGTCGGTGGCCACCACGGCGGAATTGGAGAGGTCGGAATTGCGGAAGTAGTTCACCAGCACCGGCGTGGCCAACAGCTGGTCGGCCGGGATGCGGAAGAAGCCCAGGATCTGCGGCGCGTGCAGGGTCATGGTGAGCACCCGCTCGGCGCCGGCGGTGTGCAGCAGGTCGGCCACCAGGCGCGCGGTGATGGAGATGCGCGCCTCGTCCTTCTTGTCGCTGCGGGCATAGGGATAGTAGGGCAGCACCGCGGTGATGCGCGCCGCCGAGGCGAACTTCAGCGCGTCGATCATGATGAGCATTTCCAACAGGTTGTCGCTCACCGGAGGGGCGCTGGTCTGGATCACGAAGACATCGGATTCCCGCACGTTCTCGTCGATCTTGACCTTGATGTTCTCGTTGGAGAACCGCGTGATCCGGGACTTTCCGAGCTGCATTCCCATGTGGGCCGCGATTCCCGCCGCGAGGGCGGGATGGCTTGAACCCGAAAAGATCTTCATTTCACCGAACATTGCACCCCCAACCAAGACAGTTTAACCAACACCGAGCGGCCTGTGCAGATGAAGGCAGATCGAACTGGACTCAAACTCAAATTTCCCGAACGCTACACCTTTCCCCCGCCCACCCGCTCGACGCGGGCGCCCAATTGCTTGAGCTTCTGCTCCAGCCCGGCATAGCCGCGGTCCAGATGGTAGATCCGGTCCACGGTGGTCTCGCCCTGGGCCACCAGGCCGGCGATCACCAGGGTGGCCGAGGCCCTCAGGTCGGTGGCCATGACGGTGCAGCCGGTGAGCTGGCACGGGCCGGCGACGATGGCGGTGCCGCCGTCGATCCGCAGGTTGGCGCCCAGGCGCTCCAGTTCCATGGCGTGCTGGAAACGGTTCTCGAAGATGGTTTCGCGGATGACCGAGATGCCGGTGGCCTGGGTCATGACGGCCATGACCTGGGCCTGGAGGTCGGTGGGGAAACCGGGGTAGGGGCTGGTGGTCATGTCCTTGGCCCGCAGCTTCTGGCCGCACTCGCGCTGGATCCGCAGGTGCCGGCCTTCGGCGCCCTGGCGCTCGGTGAACACGCAGCCGCACCGCTCCAGGAGGTCGATGACGGAACGGATCTGGTCCGGCTCCACCCGCTCCAGCACGACGTCGCCGCAGGCGGCGGCCACGGCGCAAAGGAAGGTGCCGGCCTCGATCCGGTCCGGGATGACCGCGTGCTCGCAGCCGCCCAGCCGCTCCACGCCCTGGATGGTGAGGTTGGGGGTGTCGATCCCTTCGATCCGGGCGCCCTGGGCGACCAGCATCCGGGCCAGGTCGCCCACTTCGGGCTCCATGGCGGCGTTGTGCAGGGTGGTGGTGCCGTCGGCCAGGGTGGCGGCCATGAGGATGTTTTCGGTGGCGCCGACGCTCACTTTCTCGAACCCGTGGTCGATGGCCTTGAGCCGGCCGCCGGGAACCTTGGCCTCCACGTAGCCCTTGTCGATGCTCAGCACGGCGCCCATGCGCTCCAGGGCCTCCAGGTGCAGGTTGACCGGCCGGGCGCCGATGGCGCAGCCGCCGGGCAGGGACACCGAGGCGCGGCCGAACCGGGCGAGCAGCGGACCCAGCACCAGGATGGAGGCGCGCATGGTCT
Organism: uncultured Mesoterricola sp.; assembly: GCA_964627225.1. Taxonomy (GTDB): domain Bacteria; phylum Acidobacteriota; class Holophagae; order Holophagales; family Holophagaceae; genus Mesoterricola. The sequence goes on along the minus strand of CAZVHQ010000005.1, from coordinate 90,562 downwards.
TCACCAGGTCATAGGGGGCGCGCAGGTCGCCGGCCTCCAGGCCCGCGCCGGTGAGCACGGCGGTCAGTTCGCAGCCGGACTCGTGCTTCTGGATCTCGGCGCTGCAGCCCAGGGCCTGCAGCACGCGGATCATGGTGCGGATGTCGGAAACCGCCGGCAGGTGGCTCAGGGTGACCGGTTCCCGGGTCAGCAACGCCGCGGCGATGCAGGGGAGGGCGGCGTTCTTCGCTCCCGAAATGGCAACCCGTCCCTGCAAAGGAACCCCGCCTTGAATGACCAGCCGATCCATTGTTGCTCCAAACTCAAGGTTTCAGCTTAGCGGATGTGGGGCCGTCCGGCGCAGGATCCGCCCTTCGAGGGCGGTCCCGGACAGGGCCCCCCAGGCACGGCTGTCATGGCTTTCAGGGCGATTATCGCCCAGCAGGAAATAGCCGGGGCCCAGGGCCCAAGGCCCGGCGGAGGCCGGTTCGGCCTGGTCCACGTAGGGTTCGGGCACCAGCCTGCCGTTGATCCACAGGGCGCCGTGGCGCAGCTCGACCCGGTCGCCGGGGACGCCGACCAGGCGCTTCACGGCGGTCCCGGCGGCGGTGCGGACCAGCCAGATCTGGCCGGCGGCTGGGGTGCCGGCGCACCAGGGGCGCAGGGCGAAACAGAGCGCGCCGGGCTGCAAGGCGGGCTCCATGCTCCGGCCGCTGATCCGCACCGGGTGCAAGATCAGCAGGGGGGTCAGGGCCAGGGCCAGGGCGGCGGCCATCAGCCGGGGGCTCACGGGCGCAGCGCCAGCCGGCGGCCGCGGCCGTCGGTGAGGGCCACTTCGGTGAGCCGGGCCGGTTCCGGCACTTGCGGGGCGAGTTCCAGGGCCAGGCGCCGGGCCAGGTCCAGCGGGCCGCGCAGGCCCAGGTCGGCCAGCAGCCGGCCCTGGAGCGGCGCCAGCAGGGCGTCCAGCGCGGCTTCCAGGGCGCGGAAATCCACCACCACGTCGTAGCCGTCCAGCCCCTGGCGGGCGGCGATGACCTCCACCGTGAAGTCGTGGCCTTCCCAGCCGCCTTCGGCGGAACGGTAGACGACGGACAGCTGCCGCTGCACGGCCGCCTCGAAGCGCAGGGGAGGGGCGGGTTGTTCCATTCCACGATTCTGCCACCGGTCGATGCAAGCCGTCGAAACTCTTGGCCTGGACCGTTGGATTTGAGGATGGCGCCAGGTCTGCCGCTGAGGCTCGGCGCTGCACGGTTGGCACATGCCCGTCCTGACGCCCTCCTTGACGGTTGACCAAACTAGACTAGACTTTGTGATGGAGGCCGAAGATGGATACGGTCGTCAACATTTACGAAGCCAAGACGCGACTTTCGGCTCTGGTGGATCAAGCCGCAAGGGGAGATGACGTCATTATCGCTCGCAATGGCAAACCCCAAGCGCGGATTACCTCCCTGGTGCCAGCCAAGGGCAAGATCAAATATGGGCTCCTCAAGGGCAAGTTCACGGTTCCCGATAACTTCGACGCCCCAAACCCGGATATCGAAGCCCTGTTCTACGGCGGTCCCAAGTGAAACTGCTGCTGGATACCCACATCTTTCTTTGGTTGAACGCCGATGACCCCAAGCTCACGAAGAAGGCGAGGACACTGATCGACGAGGCTCAGGAGGTCTTTGTCTCAGCGGTTGTATTCTGGGAACTGGCTATCAAAATCAGCCGCGGCGATCTGATGGCGGATCTGGAGGCGTTGAGGTCGGCACTCTACGGCAATGCCTTCACCATCCTGCCCATCACCGTCGAACATGCCTGCGCTGCCGCCACGTTGCCCTGGCACCACAAGGACCCTTTCGACCGGATGCTGGTGGCACAAGCCATCACCGAACCCCTGCGGTTGATGACCGCCGATCACCTACTGGAGCCCTATTCCGACCTCATTATCCGAGTGTAGTCATCGTCAAAGGGAGGTCATGCAGGTCGGTCGGGCATGGTGGATGCTCCGGAATCCACCCTGGCCTCGGGGCACCAACTCCGGTTAAATGGAGGGCCGTGAGGTGGCGCAACAAAATTGCCTGAAAAACGCGGGCAATTCCGTAACGCCAGCTAAACTATCTTTTGCTCTTTTGGAGATGCCCATGCCTGATTTTTCGACCCAGTCCGCCCGCCCTGGCGTGGAGCGGGAGGAGCTGGAATTCGATGTGCTCTTCGTGGGTGGGGGGCCCAGCAACCTGGCCGGGCTATGGCGCCTGCTGGATCTGATCGAGGCGAACAATGCCCGCCCCGGGGCGCGCAAGCTGGAAGGGCTGACCATCGGGCTGATCGAGAAGGGCGATGCGATCGGCGATCATGCGTTCTCCGGGGCGGTGCTGGACCCGGCGGCCCTGCTGGAGCTTTGCCCGGACTACCGGGAACGGGGCTTCCCGTCCGAGGGGGAGGTCAAGCGGGAGGAGGTTTGGCTGTTCACCGAGCGCGGCGGCTTCCAGGCTCCGGTGCCGCCGCCCTTCCTGCGCAACCACGGCAATCCGGTCGTTTCCCTGTCGCGGATGGTGCGCTGGATGGCGGAGATGATCGAGCAGCGTGAGGTGCCTGGGGTGGATGTGATGCTGCTGCCCGGCTTCGCGGGGAGCAAGGTGCTCTGGGAGGACGGCCGGGTGGCCGGGGTGCAGACCGCCGACAAGGGGGTCAACGCCGACGGCACGCCCAGGTCCAATTTCGAGCCCGGCAACTGCCTCAAGGCCAAGGTGACGGTGTTCGGCGAAGGCCCGCGCGGCCATCTGGCCCGGGAACTGGAGGAGGTGCTGGGGCTCCAGGCCGGGGCGGTGAATCCCCAGCTGTACGAGACCGGCGCCAAGGAGATCTGGGAAATCGAGGCCGGCCGGGTGCCGGACGGGTTCGTGCTGCACTCGACCGGCTGGCCCCAGGCGGACGGGGAATCCGGCGGATCGTTCGTCTACAAGATGGCCGGCAACCGCCTGGCGGTGGGCTACGTGGTCAGCCTGGACACCAGGGACCCGTTCGCCGACGCCCATCTGGCCCTGCAGAAATTCAAGACCCATCCGCGCATCAAGCCGATGCTGGAGGGCGGCAGGATGGTGCAGTACGGGGCCAAGGCCCTGGCCATCGGCGGATGGTACTGCATGCCGCGGCTGGCTTTCGCCGGGGGCATGCTGGTGGGCGACGCCGCCCAGATGGTCAACGCGGCACGGCTCAAGGGCATCCACCTGGGCATGAAGGGCGGCCTGTGCGCCGCTGAAACCATCGTGCAGGCGCTGCTGGAGGAGGATTTCTCCGAGGCTTCGCTGATGCGCTACGCCGAGGCTTTCCTGGCCTCCTGGGCCGGGGCCGAGCTGCGCCGCACCCGCAACTTCCATCAGATCATCGCCCACGGCCTCACCCCCGGGGCCGCGCTGAAGCTGGGCATCAGCCTGGCGGCCGGCGGCTGGGCGCCCGGGGACCCGCTGCGCGGAAGCAGCGACGCCCGGGCCACCCTGGGCACCGAAGCCTTCTACGGCAAGGCCGGGATCAAGCGCGACAGCCTGGACTGGGGCGTCAAGTTCGACGGCCGGCTCTGCGTCGCCAAGCTGGATGACGTCTACGCCTCCGGGGTCATGCACGACGAGCATCAGCCCGGGCACCTGAAGATCGTCAAGGGCGACGCGGTCTGCGTCGCCTGCTGGGACACCAAGGGCAGCCCGTGCACGGTGTTCTGCCCGGCCCAGGTCTACGAGATGCATCCGGACCAGGACGGCCGGGTCGAAAAGGTCGCCATCGCCTTTTCCAACTGCGTGCATTGCAAGACATGCGACATCAAGTGTCCCGAGGAAAACGTGATCTGGACCCCGCCGGAAGGCGGCGGCGGGCCGAAGTACACCCTTTGCTGACCAGGAACCAACCTATGCTTGATGCGCGTCTCCTTGAGATCCTATGCTGCCCGGCCGAGCACGGCGGGACGGCCTGCCACGGCGAACTGGAAGAGCTGGCCGGCGGTCTGCGCTGCCGCACCTGCGGATTGGTCTATCCGGTGGAGGACGGCATTCCGGTCATGCTGCAGGAGCAGGCCAGGCTGGAGCAGTCATGAGAATGGACCAGGCCCAGGCGGAAAACCTGCTGGGGAAGATGTGCGGCCGCCGGGTGGCGGTGCTGGGCGACCTGATGCTGGACGAGTACCTGTTCGGTGAAGTGAGCCGGATCTCGCCGGAGGCGCCGGTGCCGATCGTGCGCATCAACCGGGAGCGGGCGGTGCTGGGCGGCGCCGCCAACGTGGCCGCCAACCTCAAGTCGATCGGCGCCGAACCGGTGCTGCTGGGCACGCTGCAGAAGGATATCGCCGGCAACCGGCTCCAGGCCCTGCTGCGGGGGCTGGAGATCAAGGCCGACTGGCTGGTGCTCGATCCGAGCCGGCCCACCATCATCAAGACGCGGGTGATCGGCCAGCAGCAGCAGATGATCCGCATCGACCGTGAGGAGGAGGGCGGCTGCCAGCCGGTGGCGGTGGCGGCACTATGCGCGCGCCTGGAGCAGGCCCTGGAGCAGGTTTCGGCCCTGATCATCTCGGACTACGCCAAGGGCGTGGTGAACCTGGAGCTGATGGACCGGGTGCGCGAGCTGTGCCGGGCCCGGGGCATCCCGTGGATCGTCGATCCCAAGCCGGCCCACGCCGCGCTCTACCGGGGCGCTCCGCTGATGACCCCCAACACCAAGGAATTGGCGGCGCTCACCGGCATGCCGGCCAAGGGCGACGATGAGCTGGCCGCGGCGGGCCAGGCGCTGATGGCCAACCTGGAGGTCCAGGGCCTGCTGGTCACCCGCAGCGAAAAGGGCATGGCGCTGTTCGCCCCGGACGTGCAGCACCGGAGGCCCTGGCTGATCCCCACCGAGGCCCGGGAAGTGTTCGATGTGAGCGGTGCGGGGGATACCGTCATCGCCGTGTTCAGCGCCGCCATCTCCACCGGGGCCGACTGGCAGGACGCGGCCATGCTGGCCAACGCCGCCGCCGGCGTGGTGGTGGGCAAGATGGGCACCGCCACGGCGACGCCCGCGGAGGTGCTGCGGCATTACCAGGATCAGGAAGCGTTGTAGCGGATGGGGGAATGGCTGGTGGCGCCGGGAAATCGGGGTGGCGCTGGCCATTGCGCAGATCTGCGTGTCTGTCAGGGGTGGGATAGACGCCTTTTCAAGTCGGCGATGAGGCGGTCCTTCTCCTCGATCGTCTGGTTCCGCTCCTCGATCGCCTGGTCCTTCTCCTCGAGGGCTTGATTCTTCTCGACCAGGGCCTGGTCCTTCTCGACCAGGGCCTGATCCTTTTCGACCAGGGCCTGATCCTTTTCGACCAGGGCCTGATTCTTCTCGACCAGGGCCTGATCCTTCTCTACCAGGGCCTGACGCAGATCCGCGGACTCCCGCGCCTGGTCCTGGAAGGCGGCCAGAATGTCGTCCTCCACGTCCATCTTGTCCCGAACCTCCTGCTCGGCCCCGGCCCGCATCAACCGGCGCAGCACTTCCCGGTGGTGCTCCGGGAAATTCTCTTCCAGGATGTCCAGCAGGTGCGGATCCGAACGGGATGCCCGACCCTGGTCGAACACCGCCAGCAGGCGCTCCAGGTCGGTCCGCCGGCGGTCCTTCAGGCGGTTGATCTGGACCACGATCGAATCGTGGGTGAGCGCCTCCACGAACGGGTCGGTGATCCGCACTTCGTCGCCGGTGGCCAGGTCCAGATAGTGGCGGTTGATCTTTAAGACCGGCACGTCGACACACTCCAGGCCTTCGCCCAGGAAGTAGATGGTCACGATCGGCAGCGCCTGCTGCTTGCCGTCCCGGTCCAGGTAGACGTTCTCCGGGCTGGCATAGTTGGAACCGAGGTAGCGCCGGAACCGCTGCACGTCCCAGGCGGTGCGGGCCTTCTGGATCTCGATCAGGACCAGCTTGCGGCCGCCGTCCTGCTGCCGCACCGTGGCGGCGAAATCCATCCGCAGGACCAGGAGCTGGGTGCCGTCCGGCCTGGCCGCCTCATGATGCACTTCGGTGGGGCGGAACTGCAGCTCGAGCACCTCCTTGCCCAGCAAGGCGGAAAGCACAAGCCGGGCCACCTTCTCATCGTCGAGCAGGTACTTGAACACCACGTCGTAGATGGGGTTGGCGATGCGCACCGGTCAGCGACCTCCTGGGAGAAGTCTAGCGACCCTGCGCGCCGGACTGCCACGGAACAGCTCATGTCGGGAAGGCCCCGGGCTTTGTCCCTCGAAAAAAAGGGGGAATCGGCAGAGTCAGCAGAACAGCCTGGGTGCCAATTGTGACGGCTCCATCAGGACAGGCTAATTCGTCAGTTCCACGGTCAGGATGTAGTGGTCGGCGCGGGGGATGCGCTCGTAGACGTTGCTGAAGCTCAGGGTGAAGGTCTCGGTCTGGCCGGCGCCGACGCCGCCGATCCTGGGGCCGCCGCTGGCCACGCCCAGCAACTGGTTCTCCTTGTCGAACACCGCCACGGCGAAGCCCGGCACCCGGCTGGCGCCGCTGGTGTTGGTGACCTCGACCACGGCCCGGGTGCCGAATTCGGCGCTCTTGAACAGGGTCATGGTGCGCTTGTTGAAGAAGATGGAATTGACCTTCAAGCCGTCCAGCTCGACGTTGAGGGGCATGAACTGGTCCCAGCGGAACTTGAACTCCTGGCTGAGGAAGCTGAGCGGCTTCGACTTCGCGGCGGCCGGTTGGGGCGCGGCGGCGGTGTCCTGGGCCGCCGGCGCGGCCGGCGGCGCCGGTGCGGGGTCCTGGGCAAGGAGGAGCAGGGCGGGAAGCAGCAGGTTGAGCATGGGATTCCTTTAGCCGTCAGGTCAAAAGAGGGATGACCTCGACTGCATCCTTCATTTTGCCACGTTACTCAATTCCGTCCGAACAATCCGCTGAACAGTCCGCGCTTGACCGGAGGCTCGGGTGCGGGCTTGGGGGCCTCCTCGGCCTGGGCCTCGCGGAGCCTGCGCACGTGGTCGAAGGCAGGGCGGAGCGCGGGGACCTTGCTCGCCTCGATCCAGTGCTCGCTGAATTGGCGGGCCACCATGTGGTATTCCAGCACCCGGCCCTGTTCGATCCAGGCGGCCATCTGCTCGAGGGTGACGTTCTGGCAGGTTTCCTGCTCCAGCTGGATCTTGAGCAGGTCGGTGCCCTGGTCGGCGGCGGGGTCGACCAGGGGCGGCGGCTGGATGTCGGCCGACGCGGCAGGCCGGGGCGCCGGGGGCTCGGCCGGCTTGGCCGGGCCGCCCATGGAGGCCATGGCGACCTTGATCTCCTCGGAGGTCAGCTTCACGGTGGAGGACATGTCGGCTTTCTCGGGCGCGGCCGGGCCCACGCCCAGCGTGGTGGACAGGGCGTCGAGGGTGGCTTCCACGTCCATGGCACCGCGGCCGCCCATGCGCATCGGGGGCGGCGGGGCGGGCTCGCTGCCCATGAGGCGCTCGATGGCGTCCCTGGCGGAGGCATAGGTGGTGGCGGGATGGGGCGCTTCGGGCTCCGCCGGCAGGTCCGGGAAGGCGTCCTGGTTCGCCGGCGGATCGCTCATGGTGAGCGACGGCTCGAATTCCAGGGCGGCCTCCTGGGGGGCCGGAGGCGCCAGGAGCCGGGTCACGGTCTCCTCGATGGGAAAGACGGAACCGCAACGGAAGCACTTGGCCCGACGGTGTCCGGGCCGGACCCGGGCGGGGCCGATGGCAAAGCGGGTGGAGCAGCCTGGACATCGAAGGGGTTCGAGCACGGTCATCTCCAGAGGGTTTCCCAAAAGGATAGGCCCATTTCACGGAATATGCAGCCGGCAGGAATCGCTGATTTACCGGGCCCGAGGCGCTATCCTAGGTGCAGATCGGGTTGCCGGGGAGGTCCGTTGGCGGGATTGCTCATCACCATGGAAGGTGTGGAAGGTTCGGGGAAGTCCACCCAGATCGAGCGGCTCGCGGCACGGCTGCGACGCGCCGAGGTGCCGGTGGAGGTCTCCAAGGAACCGGGCGGTACGGTCCTGGGCCGGTCCATCCGCGCCCTGCTGCTGGAGCCCCACCCCTCGGGCGAGACCTGGGCGCCCAAGGCCGAGCTGATGCTTTTCTACGCCGACCGGGCCCAGCACCTGGCCACCTTCATCGGGCCCATGCTGGAGCAGGGCAAGGTGGTGCTGCTGGACCGGTTCGACGATTCCACCCGGGCCTACCAGGGCGCCCAGGGCATCTCCGACGCGGTGCTGGACCGGCTGGGCGAGGTGGTCCTGGGCCGGCTCAAGCCCACCCTGACCTTGATCCTCGACCTGGATCCGGCCGAATCCCTGCTTCGGGTCAAGGCCCGCAATGATGCCGAGGCGGACTTCCGGGAGACCCGGTTCGACGACGAGCAGCTGGAATTCCACCGCCGGGTGCGCAGCCGGTTCCTGGTCATCGCCCAGAAGGAACCCCAGCGGGTGGCGGTGGTTTCCGCCCGGGAATCGGCCGACAAGGTGGAAGAGGCGGTCTGGGGCAAGGTCGCGCCGTTGATGCGCACCGCCGGCTACCGGGTCGAATAGTGTTCGATCCGATGCTGGTCGGCCACCGCGCCGTGCGGGAACGTCTGCTGGAACGGGTCCAGTCGGAACGGCTGGGCGGGTCGCTGCTGCTGGTCGGGCCGGACGGCGTGGGCAAGCGCCGGGTGGCCATGGAACTGGCCCAGCGGGAATTGTGCTTCCGCCGCAGCGCCTGCGGCCAGTGCCAGGGCTGCCTGATGTTCAAGGGGGCGCTGCCGGTGGAACTGCCGAACCTGTTGCGCATCGCCCCGGAGGGCAAGGCCGGGCTGATCCGCATCGGCGCCATCCGCGGCGACGACCTGGTGGAGGGCGGGGTGATCCAGTGGGCGCACCGGGCGCCGGCGCCCGGGTGCCACCGGTGGATCCTGGTGGAGGATGCCCATCGCCTGAACGGCGCCAGCGCCAACATGCTGCTGAAGACCCTGGAGGAGCCGCCGCCGGGCACCCACTTCCTGCTGGTCACCCACCGGCCCGAGGCCATGCTCCAGACCATCCGCTCGCGCTGCGAGCGCATCGGCTTCCAGCCGCTCAGCGCCGAGGAGACCTGGGCGGTGGCCAGGCGCGAGGGCTGGGAGGAGAACAGCCGGGAGCCCTGGACCGCCCTGGCCGCCGGAACCCTGCGCTACCTGGAGCCCGAAGCCTTCCAGCGCGCCTCGGACCAGGTGGACGCCTGGATCACCCTGGCCGGCGGCGGTGCGTTCAACGACGCCTGCGCGCCCCTGCTGCCGGCCAAGGAGGCCGACGCCAGCCAGGGCGACCAGGTGGGCAAGGCGCTGGATATCCTGCTGCTGGTGCTGGCCGACGTGGCCCGCTGCCGGGACGGCAAGGCGCTGCGGCTGACCCCCTGGGCGGCCGGGATCGAACGGCTGGCCGCTTCGGCCCTGGCCCTGGAGAAGCCCCAGGGGCGCCTGTTCGAGGCGCAGCGCAACCTGATCCGCAATCCCAGCCCGGACTCCCTGCTGCGGGAGATCAGCCTGACGCTGCGCTGATCACTCCGCCAGGGCCTTCACGCAGGCCACCGCCCCCTGGCAATCCGGGGAGAGGTCCTGCCAGGTGATCCCGTCGGTGCTGGCGAAGCTGCGGCCATGCTGCGCGACGGACTGGTCGGAATAGCCCGGTTCGGCATCCTGCACCGGGATGGGGTAGGGGTAGCCCGGGGTGGTGAGCCGGAGCACCACGGCGAACCGGCTGCCCTTGGCCACGGTCACCGGGCTGGTCAGGGGGATGATGTGGTAGCCCGGCGCCAGGATCGTGCCGGTCTGGAGCGGCTGGCCGAGGCTGGCGGCGACCGGGGCGCCGCTCGCGGGGCTGTCGGCGACGTTGGTGCGCAGATCCAATTGGTACTGGGTGTTGATCGAATCGGTATAGAAGCTCACCGCCGTGATCCGGTCGTCGTCCTTGGCCTGGAAGATGTTGGCGCAGCAGGCAGAGTCGGTGCCGAACCCGAGGCTGTCGACCCAGCCCAGGGGGTCATACTGGTAGATCCGCCGGGTGGCCCGGGGACCGCCGCGGAACACGGTGCCGTCGAACACGACGGAATCGTAGGCCATGTAGAAGTAGCCGCCCTGGCCCCAATACCGGCTCCAGCTGTTGCGCACGATCCAGGCGCCCGGGGCGGCGGGGCGGTTCCTGGCGGGGAACTGGCAGGGCTCGAAATGGTCGTTCCAGCCGACGATGCAGACCTCGTGGTTGAGGCTCTCGGCGGTGCCGGTGGTATTCCGGAAGGTGTCATAGGCTTCGTCGAAGTCGTTGTCCTCCCAGTCGATGGAGATGACCGCCGGGCCGAAGTGGGTGAGCGAGTACTTCAGGTCGGAGGCGCTGGTGGGGGCGCCCTCGTTGAACAGGTACATCGCCTCTTCCAGGGGAACGCTCAGCCTCTCCTTGCCATTGGGCAGGTCGCCCACGGGGCGCGGCTCCGGGCGGTAGTTGCCGAGCTGGTAGGGGCAGTCCCGCTCGTTGACCGCGCCGGTGCCCCGGGCCAGCAGGGCGGTGGAAATCCAGTCGTTGCCGCCCTGGTCGAATATCGGGTTGCCCAGGGGGCTCACCGGGCCGGGGGTGAAGGCGGTCATCAGGGACTTGTTGAAGGGAACGTAGGCGAAGTAGGCCAGATCCCATTCCGAAAGGTCGAAGGCGCCCAGGCCGGCCTTCAGCATGGAGGACTCCAGGGAACCCATGCAGGCGAAGCTCCAGCAGGTGCCGTACTGGCCCTGGTCCTTCACCGGGGTCAACGCTCCCGTGGCGCGCAGGTCGTAATAGGGGGGATAGGGCGGAGCGCCGGCATCCTGGCTGAAGATCGGGCCCTTGACGTGGGACAGGTCGATGGGCGGCGGGATGTAGCCGCGCACGCGCATGCCGCCCTCCCTGCCGCCGCCCGCGGGCCCGGGAACGCCCCGGGGCTGGTGCTGGGCCAGCCAGGCCTGGTAGCGGGGGCTCAGCGGCGCCTTCTGGCCGACCGCGCCCTGGGCCCGAAGGGCTCCCGCCAGCAGGGCGAGGAGCGGTATGGAGACAATGGCGCGCAATCGGCTCTTAGTCATGGGTCCTCCTTGGGAGGCCCCATCATAGCGGATGAAAAATGAAATGTTTTGAATGAATCAGCGCATTAATTTCATATGAAATTGCGTTATTCGCCGGATTGGGCTTGCTTGGCCGGCAGGGTCTCTTGCACCAGTTCCACCAGCCGGCCCAGGGCGAACGGTTTCTGGATGAACCCGGCCAGGTCCAGGCCCTCGAACTTGCGCAGGGCTTCGCTTTCGTTGAAGCCGCTGCTGAGGATGACCGGCACGGCGCAGCCCTGCCGGCGCAGCTCCCGGCACGCCTCTTCGCCGTCCATGTTGGGCATGGTGAGATCCATCAGGATGAGCCGGATGCGATCCCGGTGCTGGTGCAGCAGGTCCAGGGCCTCCCGGCCGTCCCGGGCCTGGAGCGTGGCCAGGCCGGCCCGGCCCAGGGCCCGCACCACGACGGCACGCATCTCGTCCTCGTCATCCACCACCAGCACGGTGGCGTCGCCGGGCGCGCCGCCGGAGGGCGGAGGCGGGGGGGCGGGGGGCGGAGCCTGCGGGTCCAGGCCCCTGGCGGCGGGGAACAGGAGCTTGAAGGTGCTGCCTTTGCCGGGAGCGCTGTGGACCCGGATGCCGCCCTGGTGGCCCCGGACGATGCCGTGGAGGGCGGCCAGGCCCAGGCCCCGGCCGGTGAACTTGGTGGTGAAGAACGGGTCGAAGATCTTTTTCAGCACGTCCGGGGTCATGCCGCAGCCGTTGTCGGAAACCTCCAGGGACACATGGGGGCCCGGCCGCAGGGGCTGGCCTTCGTAGTCGGTGTCGATGACCCGCTGGCAGACCGGCTCGGGGCGGGTGGCGATGGTGATCATGCCGTTCTGGTCGTCCAGCGCCTCGGAGGCGTTGATGACCAGGTTCATGACCACCTGCTGGATCTGCGAGGGGTCGGCCGCCACGGCCAGGGGCTGCGGATGCAGGTCCAGCCGGATCATGGCCTTCTTGGAGACGGAGGTGCCCAGGAGGTGGGTCATCTCCCGCACCAGGTGGTTCAGGTCCAGGGCGTGCACGCTGGCCTTGCCCTGGCCGGAGTAGGCGAGCATCTGCCGGAGCAGGTCCGAGGCCTTGGCCATGAGCCCCTTCAGGGTCTCGAGGTGGGGCTGCGCCAGCTCCAGGGTGGCTTCGGTCATGGCCAGCTCGACGTTGCCCAGCATGGCGCCCAGCAGGTTGTTGAAGTCGTGGGCGATGCCGCCGGCCAGGACGCCCAGGGATTCCAGCTTCTGGCTCTGCAGCAGGGCCCGGTCCGCCTCCTTGCGTTCGGTGATGTCGGTGGCGATGACGCCCAGGCCCCAGCACCAGCCGGTGGCGTCCACCAGGGGGAACTTGTGGGTGAGGTAGGAATGGACCGAGCCGTCGGCGTGGGTCCAGATCTCCTCGGCCTGGATGTCCTCCCGGAGCTTGAGCACGCGCTGGTCCCACTCCCTGACCCGGGCGCAGACCTCCGGCGGGAACAGCTCCTCGTTGGCCCGGCCGATGATCTCCGAGGACGGCCGGGCGAGGCGGGTCTCCATCCTCGGGTTGATCAGCAGGAAGCGGCCGTCCAGCCCCTTGAAGGCGATGGCGGCGGAGGCGTGGCGGATGAAGCCCTGGAGCCTGGCTTCGCTTTCCCGCAGCTCCTGCACCTGGGCCTTGAGCTTGTCCTCCAGGGCTTCGGCCAGGGTTTCCAGCGCCTGCTGACTGGCGCGCTGCTCGGTTACGTCGCGGGTGATCTTGGCGAAGCCCTGGACGACCCCGTGGGCGTCATGGAAGGCGGTGACCACGCAGTTGGCCAGGAACCGGTTGCCGTCCTTGCGGACCCGCCAGCCCTCCTCCTCGACCCGGCCGGTCGCGGCGGCCTGCCGCAGGATCTGTTCCGGGTAGCCGGAGGCCAGGTCCTCCTCGGTGAAGAAGTGGTGGAAAGGCCTTCCCAGCACTTCGCTGCCCAGGTACCCGGTGATCCGCTCGGCACCGGGGTTCCAGCTGGTGACCCGGCCCTGGGGGTCCAGCAGGAAGATCGCGTAGTCCTTGATCCCCTCCACCAGGATGCGGAACCGGTCCTGGGTCTCGCGCAGTTCCCCCTCCACCCGGTGCTTCGCCTGCTGCTCGGAAGAGAGGGCAGCGTCCATGGCCAGGGCCTGGTTGAGGGTGGGCACCGCCAGCAGCTTCGGGATGATCCACAGCAGGCAGGTCAGGGCCGCCAGGCTGATGGCGGCGGTGAGCAGCTTGATCAGGCCGGCCAGGCGGACCAGGCCGTGCCAGGTGTTGTAGACCTCCATGGCATGGGTGCAGGCGCAGGCCAAGGTGAACACCCCGAACAGCACCACCAGCCTGTCGAAGGCCACGTCCTTGCGCCGGCGGGCCAGGCTGATGAGGGTGCAGGCGATGACCGCATAGGCGAGGGCGATGAGCGCGTCGGCGACGACGTTCGACCAGACCGCCCAGGGCTCCCAGCCCCAGCAGACGCCGTGCGGCATGAAATCCGAAGTGAACAGCCGCTGCAGAAACGATCCCATGGCCGGCCTCCGCCCTGAAGGTGCTCCGGACGGTGCAACGGTTCGGCTATTCGGCGACCACCACGCGGCCCTTGCCGTCGGCCTTGGCCTTGAACAGGGCGCGGTCGGCCTTCTCCAGCAGGTGCTCGGCGCCGTCGGCGTCCTGGGGATAGGTGGCGATGCCGATGCTCAGGGACATGGGCACCCTGGAAGAGCCCACGAGCAGGCTGGCCTGGCCCACGGTCTCGATCAGCCGCTCGCCCAGCTTGCGCGCGCCGAAGGCGCTGCCGCCGGGGATGACGATGCAGAACTCGTCGCCGCCGTAGCGGTAGAGACGGTCCTGGAGGCGGATCATGCGCTTGGCTTCCAGGGCGACCTTGGCGATCACCTTGCTTCCGGTGGGATGGCCGTAGCGGCTGTTGAGCGCTTTCAGGTTGTCCACGTCCAGGAACAGCAGGGCGACGGAAGCGCCGCGGATCGAGGCTTCGCGGATGGTCTGCGGCAGTTCCACCTCCAGGCACCGGCGGTTGTTGGCCACGGTCAGGTCGTCGGCGAAGGAGAGCGCCTGGCTGTGCTCCAGGTTCCAGGCGTTGATGATCAGGTCCTCGACCTCGCGCAGGAAGCCCAGGAACTGGTCAGGGTTGGTGCTGGGCAGCGGGTCCAGCAGGCGCAGCACGCCAACCTGCTCGTTGGGGCAGAGCAGCCAGGCCTTTCCGCTCTGCACCAGGGCCGCCGCCTCGGGCAGGGTCAGGGGATGCTCGGGGAAGCCGTCGCCGAACCGCTGGTAGCAGGTGTCGTCCTGGCGGATCCAGATGGCCCCGCCCTTGGCGCCGGACAGCTGCACCGCCCGCTTCAGGATGGGCCGCAGCAGCTCGTCCAGGGAGGCCAGATGCAGCATCTGGCGCAGCCAGCCCTCGCTGCCCAGGTCCCGGGTCTGGATGTGGGTCAGGCTGGCGCGCACCTGCTCCAGGGGCTGGCTTTGGCGTACCACCCAGCCGGGCCGGCAGGCCAGCACTTCGCTGACCGCCTCCGGGGTCGCGTCCTTGACCCACCACAGGATCTCGATGCCTTCCGGGGGAATCCAGCGGGGGTCCGGATGGTCGGCGACGATCAGCAGGGTGCCGTCCCCGGGCCCGCATTCGAGCTCGAACCCCCATCCTGCCATGGCCTCGCGCAGGCGTGGCGCCCCTTCGCAGGAGTGGATGTCGATCCAGTAGATTTTCGACATGGGCTCACTCCTAATTCAGGGCGGTGTCAAGGCGCAGGGACAGGTGTTCCAGGTGGGAGAGCAGCGCTTGCAGGGGGATGTGGACATCCCTGCCGCCGCGTTCGGCGCGGATCCAGCGTTTGAGCAGGTTGAGCGATTGCGGGTCGCGCACCGCCAGGGTCTTGGTGGCCTGGATCAGCTTGTGGGTGATGCGGGTGCGGTCCGGGGCGTCGAACTGGAGCCCGGTCAGCTCCGACCCCAGCCGGTGGGCTTCCCGGGCGGTGTTCAGGTCCAGCCGGATGAGCGGCACCCGGGCGTTGATCCGCATCAGGAACACGTCCAGGAACCTGAGCAGCTCCCCGGCGATCTCGGCGCCTTCGCCCAGGGCCGGCTCGATCTCCTCGGGATCCTCCAGGGTCTGGACCAGCTGCTGGGTCAGGCGCTCGAACTCCTGCCGGTCCTGGCTGCGGATCAGGACGAACTCGGGGCTGCGCCGGAACGCCACCACCTGGTTCTGGGCCTGGGCCAGGGCCAGGGCGAGCCTGGGCCAGTTCTTCAGTTCCAGATGGACCTGGATGCGGGCCAGGACCGGGTCCAGATACTGCCAGAGGCGGTAGAGCCGCTGGCGCAGGCGCTCGCCCTCCTCGGTGAGCGAGGGGGAATCAGGGAACAGCTTCTGGCGCAGTTCCGGGGAGAACAGCCCGACCAGGTCGCCCATGAGCTGGCGCTGGTGGCCCAGCAGCAGGGGCCGCAGGCCGTCCAGGGCGGCGGCCAGCTGGTCCACGTCCTCGTTGGCCAGGGCCTGCTGCAGCAGGTTGTGGATGGTGGCCTGGTCCTGCAGCAGGGAAAGCACGGCCTGGCGCAGGAACGCCCCCAGCAGCAGGGCTTCCTCGCTGCCCGGAACCAGCGTCTCCGCCACCCGGGGATGGAACACCCGCTCCGCCAGCCGGCCCAGCTCGGCTTCGATCACCGAGTAGTAGGGCACCTGGGCATAGCGGACCGGGATCGGGGCGTTCGCCGCCGGCTCCAGGCCCTCCACCAGGTTGAGCAGGGCCAGGTGGCTGGCCAGGGCCCGGGCGACGATGCGGAAGGAGGGGGGGTGGCTTTCGCGCAGCAGCTTGAGCAGGTCCCGCACGTCACGGGGCAGGCTGCGCTCCAGGAAGGGATCCTCCACCCGGGGCAGGTTCCAGCCCAGATGGTCCCAGAGCCACTGCAGGCTGCCGCGGATGCGCTCCACCGCCGGCCAGTGGATGCCTCCGTCGAGCGGGCGGGAGAGGCTGAGGCGCAGGCTGGCGATGACATGCTGGACCAGCAGCAGGGGCTCGGCCCTTTGCCGGGTGTCTTCGGGCAGGGCGCTTTCCAGCAGCATCTCGAGGCTGCGCATGGCCGCCAGCGGGTTGCCGGAACCGGCTTTCAGGGTGCTGTTGAGCAGCTTCATCTGG
Source organism: uncultured Mesoterricola sp. (assembly GCA_964627225.1). Lineage (GTDB taxonomy): Bacteria > Acidobacteriota > Holophagae > Holophagales > Holophagaceae > Mesoterricola. The sequence goes on along the minus strand of CAZVHQ010000005.1, from coordinate 74,390 downwards.
GTACCCAGCTGCCCCACCAGGGCGGCGCCCCCTTCGCCTTCCCCGAGCACCGCGAACAGCTTGCGGAAGTGCGCCTTCTCCTCGCGCAGGAAGGCGGCCCAGTGGTCCTTCAGCTGGGGGCCGTCCGGGGTTTCCGAGCCCAGGGAGGTGGCCATGGTGCGCAGGGCGGCGACCAGGTCCAGCAGCTGGACGATCCATTCCGGTTCCTGGTTCCGGGCCAGCATCTCCCGGTGCGCGGCCGCCGCCGCCTCGGCCAGGCCGGCCAGGCTGTGCTGCAGCACCAGGCCCATGGCCGAACGGCTCTCCTCGGGGTGCCGGCTGGAGAACTGGTTCAGGAATACAAGAAACAACCCGAACGACCGGCGCAGCCGGGCCAGCTGGACCGGCTGCGCCGGCCCCCAGACCTTGGCCTCGGGCTCGCCCGGCGCCTGCAGCAGGAACAGCCCGCTGCCGCTCTCCCGGAGGATCTCCTCCAGCAGCTGGATATCCTTGCGCGAAAGTCCCTTGTCCCGGATGAGGTCCCGGGCCTGATCGAGGCGCGGATCGGTGGACTGGGTACTGGGCATGCCCCCAAGCATAGCTGCTTGATGAAATCACGCCACAAGAGGCAAGGATATAAAACATCCGCCAAAGGTGTACACTTCATCCACCGCAACGGAGGACCCATTGGCAAGCCGGCTAGGCGAAATGCTTGTGAAGGCCCAGCTGATCACGGAACCGCAGCTGGATGAAGCCATCAATCTCCAGCGCCGCGAGGGCGGCAAGCTGGGCAGCATCGTCGTTCGGCTGGGTTTCTGCGCGGACCAGGACATCGTCAGTTTCCTGGGCATGCAGTACGGCGTGCCCGCCGCCGACCTGGACCAGTGGCCGCCCATCGAACCCTCGGTGATCGCCCTGGTGCCGGCGGAACTGGCCAACAAGCACAAGGTCCTGCCCCTGCAGCGCTCGGGCAACGTCCTGACCATGGCCATGTCGGATCCCACCGATATCTTCGCCATGGACGATGTGCGCTTCCATACCGGCTACAACATCGATCCGGTGGTGTCGTCGGAGATGGGCCTGGTCCGGGCGATCGAGCACTACTACGGCGGCTCCTCCGCGCTCAAGCTGCGCGACAGCCAGGGCGCGCACGGCCCGGACAAGTCCGGCTTCCCCGAACCGGAGCAGTCGGCCCTCGGCACCGACCTGTCCCCGTTCGAGGACGGCCCGGACGAGGCCCTGGACCTCAAGGGCCTGGAGGAGGAACTGAGCGAGTCCGAGGCCGACTACGAAGCCGTGGACGACGACGAGAACATCAACGCCATGGCGCTGATGAAGGGCAGCGAGGAAGCCCCGGTGGTGCGCCTGGTCAACATGGTGCTGATCGACGCGATCCGCAAAGGGGCTTCGGATATCCACATCGAACCCTACGAAAAGAGCTACCGGATCCGGTTCCGCATCGACGGCCTGCTGCAGGAGGTGATGCGTCCGAGCATCAAGCTGAAGGACCCGGTCACCTCCCGGGTGAAGATCCTGGCCAAGCTGAACATCGCCGAAAAGCGCCTGCCCCAGGACGGCCGCATCAAGCTGCGGGTCAACCTGGGCGGCCGGGCCAAGGTGATCGACTACCGGGTGAGCATCCTGCCCACCCTGTTCGGCGAAAAGATCGTGCTGCGGCTGCTGGATTCGGACAAGCTCATGCTCGACCTGACCAAGCTGGGCTTCGAGCCGGAGAGCCTGCAGCAGTGGGACCGGCAGATCTCCAAGCCCTACGGGATGGTCCTGGTGACCGGCCCGACCGGCTCGGGCAAGACCAACACCCTGTACTCCTCCATCGCCAAGCTGAACACGGTCGACGTCAACATCATGACCGCCGAGGACCCGGTCGAGTTCAACTTCGCCGGCATCAACCAGGTGCAGATGAAGGAACAGATCGGGCTCAACTTCGCGGTGGCGCTGCGCTCGTTCCTGCGCCAGGACCCCAACATCATCCTGGTGGGCGAGATCCGCGACTTCGAGACCGCCGAGATTGCCATCAAGGCTTCGCTCACCGGGCACCTGGTGCTGTCCACCCTGCACACCAACGACGCCCCTTCCACCATCAGCCGGCTCATGAACATGGGCGTGGAGCCCTTCCTGGTGGCCACCAGCGTCAATATCATCTGCGCCCAGCGGCTGGTCCGGCGCATCTGCGTCAAGTGCAAGGCGGTCGAATCGCACCAGCCGCCGCCGGAGGCCCTGGTGAAGATCGGCTTCACCGAGGAGGAAGTGCAGCGCGGCATCACCGTCATGAAGGGGAAGGGCTGCGAGACCTGCGGCGGCCGCGGCTACAAGGGCCGGGTGGGGCTCTACGAGGTGCTGGAGATGTCCGAAACGCTCAAGGACATGATCCTCACCGGAGCGAGCGCCATCGAACTGCGGGAACAGGCCCAGAAGGAAGGCATGATCACCCTCCGGCGTTCGGGGTGCCGGAAGGTGCTGGACGGCGTCACCACCGTTGAAGAGATCGTTCGCGAAACCGTGCTCTAGGAGAGAGAGACATGCCGGAACCATCTGCCCAATATGTCGTTCCTTTGCAGCAGTTGCTTAAAACGATGGTGGAATACGGCGGCACCGACCTGCATATCACGGTCGATTCGGCGCCCCAGGTGCGCATCGACGGCCGGATGGTGCCCCTGAAGCTGCCCCCGCTGGATGCCGCCCAGACCCGCTGGCTGTGCTACGGGATCATGACCGACCAGCAGAAGCACCGGCTGGAGGAGGACCTGGAGGTGGACTTCTCCTTCGGCCTCCAGGGCGTGTCCCGGTTCCGCGCCAACGTGTACAACCAGCGCGGCGCCACCGCTGGCGCCTTCCGCAGCATCCCCGAGGTGATCCGCTCGTTCGAGCAGCTGGGCCTGCCGCCCATCGTCCAGACCCTGTGCGAGAAGCCCCGGGGCCTGGTGCTGGTGACCGGCGTGACCGGTTCGGGCAAATCCACGTCGCTGGCCGCCATGATCGACCGGATCAACGAGACCGAGTCCCTGCACATCCTCACCGTCGAGGACCCGGTGGAATACGTGCACCGGCACAAGCGCTGCCTGGTCAACCAGCGGGAGATCCACGCCGACACCCAGAGCTTCAAGAAGGCCCTGCGTTCCGCCCTGCGCCAGGATCCGGACGTGGTGCTGATCGGCGAACTGCGCGACCTGGAAACCATCGAAAGCGCGCTGACCATCGCCGAGACCGGCCACCTCACCTTCGCCACCCTGCACACCAACTCCTGCGTGCAGACCATCAACCGGATCATCGACGTGTTCCCGGCGCACCAGCAGCCGCAGATCCGGGCCCAGCTGTCGCTGGTGCTGGAAGGCGTGCTCTGCCAGGCGCTCATTCCCAAGGCCTCGGGCAAGGGGCGGGCGCTGGCGCTGGAGGTGATGGTGCCCAATTCGGCCATCCGCAACCTGATCCGGGAAGACAAGGTGCACCAGATCTACGGGACCATGCAGACCGGCCAGCTCAAGTACGGCATGCAGACGTTCAACCAGAGCCTGTCGGACCTGGTGATGAGGGGCGATATCACCCAGGACGTGGCCCAGGGCTACTCGTCCAATCCCGAGGAACTGCGCGAGATGATCAACCGGGGCGCGGGCACCCTGAACGCGCAGCCGGGCGCCCCGGCCCAGGCCAAGGCCCCAACCCACGTCACCTCCGGGGGTAGGAACCCCAATATCAAATACACTTAGCCCCTGGGAGCAAGCGCTTCCTTTCCTTCATAACTCGCCTTATCCTGAAGCCATCATCCCCCCGCATCTGGGAACGAGGTTCTAATGCCCGCATACGCTTGGAAAGGCAAAAATCGCCTTGGGGATCTGCAGGAAGGCGTGATCGTATCCGAGACCCGGGACAGCGCCGCGGCGACGCTCAAGCGCAACGGCCTGCAGGTGCTTTCGGTCCGTCCCCAGTCCGCCTCCGGGGGCAAGACCGGAAGCGTCAAGCCCAGGGACCTGGCCATCTTCACCCGTCAGTTCAGCGTGATGATCGACGCCGGCCTGCCCCTGGTCCAGTGCCTGGAGATCCTCGGGGCCCAGCAGTCCGACAAGAACTTCCAGAAGATCATCAGCGCCGTGCGCACGGACGTGGAGCAGGGCGCCACCCTGCAGATGGCCCTGTCCAAGCACCCCAAGGCGTTCAACGACCTCTACGTGAACATGGTGGGCGCCGGGGAGGCCGGCGGTATCCTCGACCTCATCCTCCAGCGGCTGTCGGGGTACATCGAGAAGGCGGTCAAGCTCACCGGCAAGGTGAAGGGCGCCATGACCTACCCGATTACCGTGATCATCATCGCCATCACCGTGGTGGGCATCATCATGGTGAAGGTGATCCCGGTGTTCTCGCAGATGTATGAAGGCATGGGCAGCAGCCTGCCGTTCCCGACCCAGGTCTGCATCATGATTTCGAATGTCATAATTCATTACTTCTTATTGTTGGCCGCTGCCATCGCCCTGATCGTGGTGGGCCTCAAATACTATTACAAGACGCCGGTGGGCCGGTTGACGCTGGACACCTTCATCCTGAAGATCCCGGTCATCGGCGACATGCTGCGCAAGGTGGCCGTGGCCCGGTTCTGCCGGACCCTGGGCACCCTTACCAGCTCGGGCGTGCCCATCCTGGAAGGCATGGACATCACCGCCCGGACCGCCGGCAACATGGTGATCCAGAACGCCATCATGAAGTCCCGCGAGGCGGTGGAGCAGGGCCGCAACATCGCCGGGCCGCTGGCCGAAACCAAGGTGTTCCCGCCCATGGTGATCCAGATGGTCGGGGTGGGCGAGGCCACCGGCGCCCTGGACGCCATGCTGTCCAAGGTGGCCGACTTCTACGAGGACGAGGTGGACAACGCCGTGGCGGCCATGACCGCCATGATGGAACCGCTGATCATCGCCATCCTGGGCGGGGTCATCGGCTTCATCGTCGTGGCCATGTATATGCCGATCTTCAACCTGGCCAATGTGATGGGTAAGGACTAAAATACACCTGGGTTTTATCCGGGAAATATCTATGTCATATCATTGATATTTTCCGAAAAAACCCAAGATTGCCTGCATGGCGACCTTCCTTTCCCCCGACGAGCTCCTGGGCATTCTGAATGGCTTCAACCCCTGGTGGAGCGGGCGGGCATCCACCATCTATCCCTTCCATCGCATGGCCTACGGCCGGTGCCGGGCGTTTCTGGAACATCCCAAGCTGCGCCGGGCGCTGGGTCACTGTCACGGTCCCTACCCTCTCCTTCCACGAGTTCCTGCGCATCCGAGATGAAGCCACTCCTGAGCTGCCCGGCGGACTTTCCCCGGCCACCTTGTTCGACCTGGACGCTTCCGGGCGGCTGAGCGTCGCCGGCGCGCTCCGTCCGCTACTCCCGCTCTTCCAGCGCTACATGCTGCTGGGAGGGTTTCCGGAAACGGCCAGGCTGGATGATGTTTTCCTGGCCCAGCGGCTGCTCAGGGAGGATGTGGTCGACCGGGTGCTCAAGCGAGACATGACTTCGCTGTTCGGGGTCCGCAACGTGCAGGAATTGGAACGCTTGTTCATCTATCTCTGCTACCACACGGGCGGCATCTTCCAGGCCGCGACCTGCGCGAGCACCCTGGGCGTTCCTGCCCAGACCGTGACCAACCACCTGGATCTCCTGGAACAGGCGCACCTGGTCTACCGCCTGAACCCCCATGGTTTGGGGGGCGTTGCGGAATAACCTGTGCAGTTCAGGTTATTCCACTACGGCCCCTTATGCCGGGGCCGCAAGGATCTGTTCAGGTTAATTCTAGACAACGGCTTACCTCATCACCAAGTCCGATCAGGCGTTCGGGGTGGTCCATCTGGACAAGCACCCGACGCGCTTCCTGAAGGTGCCCGCCCATGTCTTCACCTACGTCACCGGCATGGCCGAGCAGGCGGGCTAGACCGTGAAGGCGAAGGCCTGGAACCCCTCTCCGGCCCAGGCCAGGGGATCGGGCTGGAACAGGCTGGCCGGGCCGTCCCCGCCGCTGCCCATGGCCGCGGGCCAGATGGCGGCCGGGCGGAACCGGGGCTGGCTGGCCAGCACCCGCTCCCGGTGGGCCAGGCCCTCTTCCGGCAGCCAGGAGCAGACCGCGTAGATCAGCAGGCCGCCGGGAGCCAGCCGGGGCAGGGCCGCCTCCAGCAGGGTGCGCTGGGTCTCGACCAGGCGCCCCAGGTCCAGGGCGTCACCCAGCCAGTTCAGCTCCGGGTGCTTCTGCAGGGTGCCGGAGCCGCTGCAGGGCGCGTCCAGCATGATCAGGTCGAAGCTGGGGCCGTCCCGCAGCAGCCAGGGGCAGGCGTCGGCCACCACGATTTCGGCCCCGACACCGCGCCGTTCCAGGTTCTCCTGGAGCCGCCGGGCCCGGGCCGCGTTGCGCTCCACGGCGACCAACCGGGCGCTGGGGTAGCGCCGGCCCAGCACGGTGGCCTTGCCGCCGGGCGCGGAGCAGGCGTCCAGGATCCTTGTGACCGGCGGTTGCCAATGGAAGCCCAGCAGGGCCTGGGAACTCAGGTCCTGGACCATGCCCGCGCCCGAAGCGAGCCAGGCGGCGGGGAACGGGGCATCCGGCGCCAGCTTCAGGGCGCCGGGCAGGACCTCGGCCGGCTCCAGGCCGGGGGGCAGGGGCTCGTCCCGGAGCGCCCGGAAATGCGGATGGGGCGGCGCCTGCAGGCGGCGCCACAGGGCATCGGGGCTGCCGCCGCCGCGCGGGGCCAGGGCGGCCCGGAGCACGCGGTCGGTGAACGGGCTGCGGTCCAGTTGCGGGTCCGAGGCGTCCAGCCGGGCCGTCAGGGCCGCCCGGTCCTTGGCGGCGCGCCGGAGGATGGCGTTCACCAGCCCCTTGTGCGGCGGGAAGCCCACTTCCCGGCTGGTGGCCAGGTCCACCGCCTCGTTGACCGCCGCATGGTCCGACACCCCGGGCAGCCACGCCAACTGGGCCAGGCCGATGGCCAGGGCGACCTGGGTGCCCAGCGGCAGCCCGCGGCCGGGGTCCTTGAGCTGGGGCCGGATCGCCGCCTGGAGCGTGCCCCAGCGGCGCAGGCACTGCCCGAGCAGGGCGTTGGCCAGGCCCGCGTCGGCCGGCGCCAGACCATCGTCCCAGGCGTCCGGCACGCGCGCGCCTTCCCCGAAGACCAGATGCAGGGTGCGGGCGACAGCGATTCGGCTGGGTGTGGCCATGGCCACCTCCTTCGCTTGAAGGTTCTCACACTCGGAGGAATCGCTACACTGGAAGCATGTCGCACCAACCTTCCGGGGCCGGAATCATCCGGGCTCTCACCGCCGATCAACAGGTCCGCTTCGCGGCCCTGGACGCCAGTCCGCTGTGGGACGGGGTGCGCCGCGGCCATCCCCAGCTGGAGGCCCCGGCCTGCGCCGCCCTGGTGGAACTGCTGGCGGCGACGCTGCTGCTGCAGTCCCGGACCTTCTTTTCCGAGCGTCTGCAACTGCTGCTGAAGACCTCGGGGCGGGCCCGGTCGGTGGTGGCGGATGCCTGGCCGGACGGGGGGATCCGCGGCATGCTGGACACGGGGCCGGATGTCCCGGAGGCCGAACCCTGGCTGAAGCCGCCCGGGCTGCTGCAGGTGATGCGCTCCAATCCGGCCGGGCAGCCGTACATCGGCAAGCTGGAGATGGTGGAGGGCCCGCTGCAGGCCCAGATCGAAGCCTACCTGCTGCAATCGGAGCAGGTTCAGGCGAGCCTGACGCTGTGGTGCGATCCCGGCTCGGGCGAAAGCGGCGGCCTCCTGGTGGAGCCCATGCCCGGTTGCCCGCCGGAACGGATGGCCGCCCTGGTGGCGGCCCTCGAGGGGTTGGAGGTGGTGCCGTTCTGGGAACGCACCCCGCCGTTCCTTGCCACCTGGGTCAACCAGGGCGAAGGCGCCGAGATCCTTGCCCGGGTGGAAAGCCACTACCGCTGCCGCTGCGACCGCGCCGCGCTGGTGGCGACCCTGAACGGGTTCGGCCGGGAGCGGCTGGCGGAGCTGCTCCGTGCCGGAACGCCCCTGGAGGTGCGCTGCGACTATTGCGGCAAGGTCTACGCCATCGGTCCCGAAGAACTGCCGGGAGACCCGGCGTGAGCGCCGTCCGGGTCGAGATCGCCGAACGGGGCCGGCCCCTGGGCAACCCGATGCAGGTCTGGCTGAACTTCCGCCTGGTGCCCTTCGTGGCGGCGCTGCTGATGAAAATCCTCACCTACACCTTGAGGGTCCGCTACGAGGCCGAAGGGCCGGTGCAGGACTTCGCGGCCGCCGGGGAGCGCTTCATCCTGGCCTTCTACCACCGGCGGCTGGTGATGATGCCCAAGGCCTATCCGTTCCGCCGCAGCACGCCCGAGGGCGAGCCGCGCGGGGTGGCGATCCTGTCCAGCGACAGCAAGGACGGTGAGCGCAGCGCCGCCACCTGGCGCTGGTTCGGCATCCACGCCGTGCGCGGCACCGCCGGACACAGCGGCGCCCAGGCCCTGGTGAAGATGATCCGGGTGGTGAAGGAGGGCTGGGACCTGGGCATCACGGTGGACGGCCCGCGCGGGCCCCGGCTGCAGGTGAAGCCCGGAGTGCTGGCGGTTTCCCGCAAGACCGGCGCCTGGATCGTGCCGGTCTGCGTGGCCTACGAGCAGGCCTGGGCGCTGCGCACCTGGGACCGGATGCTGGTGCCCAGGCCCTTCTCCGCGGTGGTCGTGCGCTACGGCGCGCCGTTCCGGGTGGCGGTGGACAGCGACGAGGAGAGCTGCCGGCTGCGCCTTGAGGCGGAACTGAACCAGATGGAGGCCTGGGCCGAAGCCTACTAGGCTTCCCCCTTCATGAGCAGCTCGATGGGTGGGGTGGCGCGCAAGGCCACGGTCTGCCCCGTGACCGGGTGCGGGAAGGCCAGGTATTCCGCGTGCAGGTAATAGCCGCCGTCGCCAGGCAGGGCGGGCAGGTCCGGGCGGGGCAGGCCGCCTGCGGCGTAGAGCGGGTCACCCACCAGGGGGTAGCCGGCCCAGGCCAGGTGGATGCGGATCTGGTGGGGGCGCCCGGTCTCGATCAGCACTTCGAACAGGGTCGTGTGTTCGCCCCGTTCCAGCACCCGGGCCCGGCTCAGGGCGGCCTTGCCCTGGGGGCTGGCGGCGAACAGGGTGCCCAGCCAGGGGTGCGGGACCGGGCCGATGGGCGCGGCGATGACCAGGGTGTCCTCGGCCGCGACGCCGCTGGCCAGGGCGCGGTAGCGCTTGACCACCCGGTGCTCGCGCCAGGCGGTCTGGAGCAGCGCGCCGGCCGCGTGGCTGCGGGCGAACAGGACCAGGCCCGAGGTCTCCCGGCCCAGGCGGTGCATGGGGCTGGCTTCGGGATACCGGGTGCGGACCTGGGCGAGCAGGGTGTTCTCCAGGAACCCGCCCCCGGGCAGGGTCGGCAGGCCCCTGGGCTTGGCCACCGCCAGCAGCAGCTCGTCCTCGAACAGCACCTGGTAGGCGGTGTCCACGTCCGGCTCGTCCCAGGGCGGCCGGTGCCAGACCAGCTCCTGCCCGGCCACCAGCAGGGTGTCGGCGGCCACCGGCAGGCGGTCCAGCTCCAGTTCGCCCGATTCGATCCGGGCGCGCCACTGGGCCTCGCTGGAATGGCGGTGCCGGCGCGCCAGGTGCTCCAGCACCCGGACCGCGCCGCCGGTGATCCGCTCCCGGTAGCTGAATCCGTGGTTGCGGGTCACGCGGTCAGCCAGTGCATCAGGATGGCCCCGGCCGCGGCCACGTTGAGGCTGTCCACCCCCTCGGCCATGGGGATGCGCACCGCCTGGGCGCACCGGGCCAGTTCCGCGGCCGCGAGCCCGGGGCCTTCGCCGCCCAGGACCAGGGCGGTGCGCGGCGCGGGATGCCATTCCCGGAGCGGGATGCTGCCGGCCAGGGCCGCGGCGGTGATCGTGCCGGGCCAGTCCGCCAGGGCGGCCCAGACGTCATCCCGGCGCCAGAGCGGCAGCTTCCAGGCGGCGCCCATGGACACCCGGACGCACCGGCGGCTGAAGGGATCCGGGCCCGGCCCCAGGAGCGCGCCGTCCAGGCCCAGGGCCGCGGCCGTGCGCAACAGCTGGCCCAGGTTCTGCACGTCGGCCACGGCCGGCAGCACCAGCAGGTGCCGGCACTCCCGCAGCCGGTCCGGGCCGGGCTGGGCGGGCACCGAGGCCGCCGCCATGAGGCCCCGGTGGAAGGGGAAGCCGGCCAGGGCCTCCAGTTCGGCCTTGCCGGCGATCAGCAGCTCGGTCCCGGCCGGCAGCAGCGGCCGCACCGCTTCGGCCTGGCCGGTCTCGGCCAGCACGGCGACCACCCGCGCCTTGCCGGCCCGGCCCCAGGCCAGCAGGTCCTCCACCAGGATGCGCCCCTCGGCCACGAAGCAGGGCCCGTGGCGGGGATGGTTGCGGGCGCCGGCGAAGCGCAGGTCCATGAAAAGGGGCCACAGATCGTCATCGGGCATGCCCAATGATAGGCTAGGCTCTGCCCTTCTGGATAAAGGAACCCCATGCCCGCTCAACCCCTCGCCATCGTTTCCCTGTCGGGCGGCCTCGATTCCTGCGTCGCCGCGGCCGTGGCCCGGGCCGAGGGGTTCGAGCTGGCGCTGCTGCACGCCGACTACGGCCAGCTCACCGAGGCCCGGGAACGCCAGGCCTTCGAGGCCATCGCCGACTTCTACCAGGTGCCGCCGGCACGGCGCCTGGTGGTCCCCTTCGCCGGGCTGCGGGCCATCGGCGGTTCGGCCCTCACCGACGCGGCCATCCCCCTGCCCGAGGGGGACCTGGAGCGCCCGGGGGTGCCGGTCAGCTACGTGCCGTTCCGCAACGCCCACCTCCTGGCCACGGCCATCAGCTGGGCCGAGGTGCTGGGGGTTTCGCAGATCTACGTGGGGTTCGTGGAGGAGGACTCCAGCGGCTACCCGGATTGCCGGGAGGTCTTCCTGGAGGCGTTCCAGCTGGCGGCGAACCTGGGCACCCGGCCCGAGACCCGGCTCAGCCTGAAGGCGCCCCTGGTGCACCTGAACAAGGCCGAGATCGTGCGCAAGGGCGTGGAGTTGGGCGCTCCCCTGCACCTCACCTGGAGCTGCTACCAGGGCGAGGCGCTGGCCTGCGGCCATTGCGACTCCTGCCTGCTCCGGCTGCGGGGCTTCCAGCAGGCCGGCCTGCACGATCCCATCCCCTACGCCATCCCCGCCCTTCCTTTGTAATTACATCCAGGAGCCGCACGTGCCCGTCAAACCCAGCCCGGAACCGACCCTCAAGACCCTGCCCCAGCGCCACGTCACCCAGCCGTCCGCCACCCTCGACACCTTCGTCAGCCCGCGTCCCGGCCGGGCCTTCGAGATCCGCTTCGAGACCGACGAGTTCACCTGCCTGTGCCCCATGACCGGCCAGCCGGACTTCGCCCATCTGCGCATCACCTACATCCCCGACCAGCTCTGCGTCGAATCCAAGTCGCTCAAGCTCTACCTGTGGAGCTACCGGGACCGGGGCGCCTTCCACGAGGCGGTCACCAACCAGATCCTGGACGACCTGGTGGCGGCCCTGGCCCCGCAGTGGCTGCGGGTGGAGGGGGATTTCCTGATTCGCGGCGGCATCCGCACCCTGGTCGCGGCCGAACACGGCAAGAAATAGATGCGCGCGCTGGTGGCGCTGGGCGCCAATCTGGGCGATCGCCGGGCCGGGCTGGAAGCCGGGCTCGAGGCCCTGGCCCGGCTGGGCACGGTGACGCCCTCCCCGCTCTGGCCCGACACCCCCGACGAATCCGGCCGGGGCCCCGACTACCTGAACACCGTGGCCCTGCTGGAAACCCCGGAGGAGGACCCCAGGGCCCTGCTGGAGGCCCTGCTGCTGGCTGAGCTCCGGCTGGGCCGGGACCGTTCCCTGGGGCGCAACGCGCCGCGCAGCCTCGACCTGGACCTGATCGCGGTGGCGGGCATCCAGGGCCACTGGCGCTGGCCCAGCCCGGCCGGCCTGGCGGTCCTGGGGCCGGAACTGACCCTGGACCTGCCCCACCCGAGGGCCCACCTGCGCCCCTTCGTGATGCTGCCGGCGCGGGCGCTGGGCGTGGACTTCCTTTGAATCAGGCTCCGGCCTTGAGCTCCTCCAGCAGTTCGTCCAGCTTGACCTTGGCGAAGCCGCTGGCCCAGTCGCTCATGGCGTAGGGCATGATCAGGTGCCCGCCGTGGATCTGGCTGCCGCAGCTGTACAGCACGTTGGGCACGTAGCCCTCGCGCTCGCTGCCGTCGGGGGCCAGCAGCGGCTCCCGCAGCCGGCCGATGACCCGGCTGGGATCGTCCAGGTCCAGCAGGAAGGCGCCCAGGGTGTAGCGGCGCATGGAACCGACGCCGTGGCTCAGCACCAGCCAGCCCTCGGGCGTCTCGATGGGCGAGCCGCAGTTGCCCACCTGCACGAACTCCCAGGGGAAGCGCGGCTTGATGACGATCTCCTTGGTGTACCAGAAGGCCAGGGCGTCCGACATCATCAGGTAGATGTTCTCCCCGTCCTGGCGCGAAAGCATGGCGTAGTGGCCGTTGATGCGGCGCGGGAACAGGGCCATGCCCTTGTCCTGGACCTGCGGGCCGTTCAGGGTGGTGATCTTGAAGCTGAGGAAATCGCTGGTGGTGATGAGCTGCGGCAGGGTCACCCGGCCGTCGTAGGCGGTATAGGTCGCGGTGTAATGGGTGCTGTCGTCCTCATCGTGCAGCGCCACCCAGCGCGCGTCCTCGATGCCGTTGGTCTCGGTCGGGGAGTGGGGGAAGATGATGCGTTCCGACAGGGGCGATTTCGGATCGAAGAACACCTCGTAGTTGGATTCGGCCAGGATGATGATGGCGTGCCGCTCCAGGTCCGGTTCGGGGCTGCGCCGGCCGCGGAAGGCGCTCCGGGTGGTCCGGACGCTTTCCCGCAGCTCGGTCATGGTGAACATGTCGCCCAGCGGCGCCAGCACCTCCGCGGCGAACCCGTCGCAGTGGCCCACCTCGAGCAGCTTGCGCTCGAACAGGGCCTTGTCGTAGAAGGGATCCTCCAGCACCCGCGGCGCGGTCACGAACGGCGAAACCTTGTCCAGTTCGATCCGGCAGTCCGCGTCGATGATCCCGGTGCGGAAGGTGATGGAGGACAGGTGCCCTTCGCCGATGGAACGCAGGCTGAGGATGAAGCGCTTGGCGCCGTCCGGCACCCCGCCCTGGTCCGGGTGCCAGATCAGGGACGGGTTGAACAGCGCCGCCGATTCCACCGAATATTCCTGGGTGAAATAGGCGCCGATGAGCATCCGCCGCGGTTCCGCCACCGGCTCGTCCATGAACAGGAAACTGCGCACCGCCTCGAAGCGCAGCAGGAGCGCCTGTTCGAGCTGGTGGTGGCGGCTGCGGAAGCCGTTCATCACCTGGGCCAGGTTCTCTTCCACCTGGCCCTCGGTCATGGACATCACCCGGGCCAGGATCCGGGTGGCCCGGACTTCGCCGAAGGGACCGAAGGGCCTGACCATCACCCGGGTGGGATTCGGTTTCAGGATGGGGCCGATCCGTTCAACGGTCACCACGAGGCAGCCTCCTGGTGGTGACTCTAGGCCTGGCTGGTCAAGTTGTAAATAAGAAACAAGATACGATCGTTGGATCAGAAATTAACTACCCATCAGACGTGCATGATCTCCGCTTCCTTGTGCTTCACGATCTCCTCGATGTCCTTGATGGTCTCGTCGGTGACCTTCTGGATCTGTTCGAGGGCCTTCTTGGCGGCGTCTTCGCTCAGCGGGGTGGTCTTGTCCTTCTCCAGCTTCTTGACGTCCTCGTTGGAGTCCCGGCGCACGTTGCGCACGGCGGTCTTGATCTCTTCGCCCATCCGGCTCACCACCCGGGTGAGGTCCCGGCGGCGCTCCTCGTTGAGCGGCGGGATGGGCAGGCGGATGACGTTGCCGTCGTTGGCCGGATTGAGCCCCAGCTCGGACTTGAGGATGGCGGTCTCGATGGCCTTGATCGCCTTCTTGTCGAACGGCGTGATGACCAGCATGGAGGCCTCGGGCACGCTGATCCCGGCGATCTGGTTGACCGGCATCATGGAGCCGTAGTAGTCCACATGCAGCGTGTCCAGGATGCCGGCGTTGGCCCGGCCCGTGCGGACCGTGGCCAGGTCCTTCTTCAGGGTCTCGATGGAGGATTTCATGCGCTTGCGGGTTTCGGCGAGGATCGATTCGACATTGGCGGTCATGGTGACTCCTTCGATGGTTGTTTCATTACCAAGGGGATGGGTTTCAGATTATCACCAGCCCTGCGGGGGCTGTTTTTTAAACTCCCCGTTTCCATACTACCTTGGGTTGTTATGGGTGCTGCCCGCCGGCCTTCGCCCGGAAGGCGCGCACCAGGCCATAGGTCAGCAGCGCCCCGGCCGCGCCCAGCAGCGGCCCGACGATGAGGGACCCCAGCAGCCACTCCCATACCCGGAGGTGGATCTGGTGCAGCAGGGTCACCCGGTTGAACCTGGTCAACAGCCTGCCGTGCAGCAGCAGGTGGCCGGCCTGGACGCACAGGAAGGGCACGAACGGGACGATGCAGAGGTTGCTGGCGCCGGCCGCGGCCAGCTTGTTGAGGTGCAGCTTGTGGCTCACGTAGAGGATCGCGGCGAGGCCGAACGGGATGATGGGCAGGCTGCCCACGAAGATGCCCACCCCCGCCGCCGCCGCCAGTTCGCCGGCGCTGGTGTGCTCCCCCCGCAGCCGGCTCAGGAAACCGGGGCGTTCCGGCCTGGCCAGCAGGCGCCGGTGCGGCCAGGGCAGCAGGGAACGCAGCACCAGATGGGTGTGCAGGCCAGTCAGCCGCAGGTTGTCGCGGAACTTGCGGAAGTGCGAGACCCGTTCGGGACCGGGCGGGTAGTAGACCGGGACGGGCACTGACAGCAGGGGCAGGCCGGCCCAGCCCCCGCGCACCAGCACCTCGACCTCGAAGCTGTAGCGCCGGGTGAAAAAGCGCCGGGACAGCAGGAAGGGCACCGGGTACAGCCGGTAGCCGCTCTGGGTGTCGGGCAGCGTGAGGCCGCATTCCAGGCGCACCCAGAAGTTGGAGAACGCGCGCCCGAACCGGCTGGAGCGGGGCGCGTGGCCCGCCTCCATCCGGCGCGCGCCGACCACGATGGCCGGCCAGGTGCCCGCGGCGGCCGCCAGCAGCAGCCCCCCGTCGGCCGGGTCGTGCTGGCCGTCGGCGTCCAGGGTCAGGATGGCGTCGTAGCCCATGCGGTCGGCCACGGCCGCGGCCCGCAGGATGGCATGGCCCTTGCCGCGGTTCCGGGCGCAACGCAGGCGCAGGATGTCCAGGTCGGCGACCCGGTCCAGGCTGCCGTCGTCGCTGCCGTCATCCACCACCAGCAGCGGCCGCCCGGAACGCAGCACGGCCTGCGCCACGGCCCGGATCGTGGCGGCGTGGTTGTAGACCGGAATGACCACCAGTACGTTCATTTTTTTCGCGCGACCACTTCCAGGAGCATACCGCCGGATACCCAGGACTTCAGCAGATGGGCGCTGGTCTCGAGCTCGAAATCCGCCGCCAGCATGGCCTTGAACTCGCGCCGGCTCCGGGCCTTCAGCCAGAGCCCCTGGCGCATGGCGTTGCCCAGCTGGGTGAACAGCCGGAACAGGGAGCGGCGCGCGGTGATGAAATAGAGCCTGCCGCCGGGCTCCAGCATGGGCGTCAGGCGCTTGAGCAGGCCCGGCAGGTCGGCCAGGTACTCCAGGGCGGAAAAGGCGCAGATGACGGAAAAGGGGCCTTGCAGGTCCAGGGTCTCCACGTTGCCGGACACCGGGGTGATGTTGGCGATCCCCTCCCGGCGGGCCTTGTCCTCCAGGATGGCCAGCATCCGCGGGGAGATGTCCACCGCCACCACTTCCCGGCAGTGCCGCGCCAGGTCCAGGGTGAAGATGCCGGTGCCGGCGCCGATCTCCAGCACCCGGCCGGCCCCCTCCAGCAGCCCGGGCAGGCGCGCGTTGAACAGGGCCTGCTCGGTGCGGCGCGAACGGGAAACCCCGGTGCAGAACTGCTCCTGGTCGTAGTGCTCGGCCAGCCCGTCATAGAACATCCGGGCCGCTGAGCGCTCCCCGGGGTCGGGCCCGGCCATGACCTCCTTGCCGATCACCGCGGCCAGGGGCAGGACCGGCAGGCCACCCTGCTCCAGGCCCTGGAGGAGCCGGTCGAATTCAGCCAGGAGGAAATCCACCGTCACCCGGTGCGGCAGGGTGTCGTGCAGCAGGATGATGTCGCGCGCCTGCGCCTTGCGCAACAGCTTGCGGGCCAGCCCGGCCACCCGCCGGTTGCCCATGTCCCCGGCCCGGCAGCTGAAATTGACGCAGAACATGCCCTGGTCCAGCAGCACCGGCCAGAGGTCGGGGTTGGTGATGCCCACCGGGGGGCGGAAGGCGAGCGGCACCGCCCCGGCCTGCCTGAGCACCGCCTGGGCGCCCTCCACCTCCCGGCGGATGGCGCGCCGGCCCTGCAGCATGAGGAAGGGCGGGTGGGTCTGGGAGTGGTTGCCGATGGTGTGGCCCCGGGCCAGGATGTCCTGGATCAGTCCGGGGTGGGCTTCGGCCTTGCGGCCGATGACGAAGAAGGTGGCCTTGACCCCGTGCCGGTCCAGCAGGTCCAGCACCCGCGGGGTGACCTGGGGGTCGGGGCCGTCGTCGAAGGTCAGGGCCACCCCGGGCACGCCCTTCCTGCCCCGGCTGAGGATGGGCAGGTAGAAGCTGAAGGCCGGGAAGAGGGGCGCCACCAGGCAGGTGGCGACGAACAGCACCAGCGGGGCGGCGGCGAACCGGGGCGCCACGAACAGCAGCAGGGCGGAGAGCTGGAAGGCGGCCAGGGCCATCAGGTGGGCTGGCGCCAGGAGCAGGATCAAGCGGAGGTCCTCGGGGATGAGGGGCGGGCGCCGTGCGGGCCTTCCCCGGTTTAAGGTATCCTCAATACTATTCCATCTCTTCCTCAGGCTCTTACGAGTTTCCATGCTGCCAAGACCCGCCAGCCATGCGTTCGCCCGGATCCGCCAGGGTCGGAAGATCCTGGTGAGCGGCGTGCTCTTTTCCATCCTCGGGCTGGGCGGGGCCCTCCTTTCGCTCCTGGTGCTGCCGGTGCTGCGCCTGCTGCCGGGGGGCCGCGCCGCCCTGCGACGCCGGGCCGGCTGGCTGATCCACCGGAGTTTCAAGCTGTTCGTGTTCGCCCTGGAAACCAGCGGCATCCTCCGGGTGGAGGCCCTTGGCCTGCCCGGGCCGGAGCAGCTCAAGGGGGTGCTCATCCTGAGCAACCACCCTTCCTACCTGGATGTGGTCGTGCTCATCGCGCTCCTGCCCAAGGCGGTGTGCGTGGTGAAGGAAGCGATCTACCACAGTCTGTTTTTTGGCTGCATCGTGCGGGCGGCCGGATACATTCCCATCGGCGCCTGCGGCGAGGTGCTGGCGGCCGGGCGCGAGGCGCTGCGCGCAGGCAAGACCCTGATCATCTTCCCGGAAGGCACCCGGAGCCGGCCGGGGCTTCCGTACAAGTTCCGGCGCGGGGCGGCCTATCTGGCCCAGGGCAGCGGCGCCCGGATCCTGCCCCTGGTGCTGGACTGCTGTCCGCCCCTCCTCGCCAAGGGCCACCGGTGGTACCATGTGCCCATTGAAACGTGTCGATTCCGAGTGCGGGCAGGGGGTACCCCCTCCTTCGACCCCTCGCCTGCGGCCAGCAGCACCCCTCATTTGGCAGCCCGCCAGCTGATTGAAGCCCTGGAAAGCTATTACAACAAGGAAGCTTATGTCACCCACGAAGGAAGAAATCCTGCTTAAGCTCCGGGAAATTCTGGCGGACTCCTTCCAGTTGGAACCCGACAAGGTCACCTTGGATGCCAATCTGTTCACCGACCTCGACCTGGACAGCATCGACGCGGTCGAGCTGGCCATCCAGCTGCAGGGGTTCACCGGCCGCCGGGTGAAGGCCGAGGTGTTCAAGCATGTGCGCACCGTGAACGACGTGGTGGAAACGGTCCATGACATGCTCGAGAGCCAATGACCGCCGGCCTGCCCACGGTGCTGAACCGCTCCAGCGGCCCCGAGCCCACCTTCACCCTGGCCCTGGCTGCGGATCTGATGGCCTTCCAGGGGCACTTTCCCGGCAATCCCATCCTGCCGGGGGTGGTCCAGGTGGACTGGGCGATCCGCTTCGGCACCGAGGCGTTCGGTGAGCTGGGCCGGTTCCTGGGCATCGAGAACCTGAAATTCCAGGATCTCATCCAGCCCGGGCAACCCCTGGAACTCCAGCTCGACCTCGACCCGGACCGGGGCCGGCTGCGCTTCAAATACCTGGCGGGCGCCGCCAGGAAGTCCTCCGGGGTGATCCTGTTCGCCCGGTAAACGCTGTCCCCCCTGGAGGTTGAAATCATGAAGCCGCTGCTCACCGGTGAAGTCGTCATCGAGGTGCCCTTCCATGATGTGGACGCCATGGGGGTGGCCTGGCATGGCCACTATGTGAAGTATCTGGAAATCGCCAGGACCGCCATGATGCGCAAGGCGGGCCTGGATTTCCAGCAGATGCAGGACTGGGGCGTGTTCTGGCCGGTGGTGGTCTGCAACATGAAGTTCATCCGCCCGCTGCGCTACGGCCAGCAGGTGCGGGTCAGGGCCGATCTGCTGGAATACCAGGCCCGGCTGCGGATCAGCTACGTGCTGACCGACGTGGCGACCGGCCAGAAGGTGAACAAGGCGGAGACCATCCAGCTGGCGGTGACTTCCGACGGCGGCGAACTGCTGTTCGAGTGCCCGCCCATGCTGACGGAAGCCATCACCCGGGCGATGGACTGACGGATGCGGCGGCAAGCCTGGATCTGGCTGCTCTGCGTGGGGTTGATGGCCGGTTACGGGGTCTGGCGGGTGGGCCGGGGCCAGGCCCTGCAGACCGACCTGCTGGCCATGCTGCCCGACACCGAGCGCAATCCGGTGGCCGAGGCAGCCATCCGCTCCCTGGCCCGGACCACCGGCGACCGGGCCATGTTCCTGGTGCGGGCGGGCGACGACCGGCGCGGCATGGCCGCGGCGCTGCGCCTGGCTGGCAGCCTGGCCCGGTCCGGGGCCTTCCTGGAGGTCCAGTCCACCCTGCCGCAGGTGGACCCCGGCGCCGTGGCGCGCTTCTATACCGGCTACCGCTACCGGCTGCCCGGAGCTTCCCTGGCCCGGGGGCCGGCCCTGGAAGCCCTGGTGCAGGGCCGGCTGGCCTCGCCCCAGGGCGGCCTGTCCGGCACCGCCCCGGCCCTGGACCCCCTGGGCCAGCTGGACGGCTTCCTGGCCGGCCTGCCGTTCTCCGCCCTGCGCCTGGAGCTGCGCGACAACCTGCTGGTGATCCCTTCCCCGGAGGGCCTGAACATCCTGATCAGCGCCGGCCTGCCCGGCTCCGCCTACGATCCCGCGGTCCAGCGGCGGGTGCTGGCCGCGGTCCGGGACGCCCGGGCGGAACTCCGGGCCGCCTTCCCGGAGGCGCGGGTGTTGCGCACCGGGGTGGTGTTCTACGCGGCCGACGCCCGCCAGTCCGCGGAGCGAGAGGCCAACCTGTTCTCCACCCTCTCCATGCTTTGCATCTTCGCCCTCTACTTCGGCGTGTTCCGCTCCGGGCGGCACCTGGTGCTGGGGTTGGCCTGCGTGGCCGCCGGCCTGGCCACGGCGGCCGCCGGCTGCCTGCTCATCTTCGGCAAGCTCTACCTGCTGACCCTGGTGTGCGGTTCCTGTGTGCTCGGGGTGGCGGTGGACTACTCGTTCCTCTACTTCGCCCACCAGGTGGGCGCGGGCGCGGCCTGGCAGGCCCTGCCTGGGTTGCGGCGCATCCTGCCGGCCCTGCTGGTCGGCCTGGCCACCACCCTGCTGGGCTACTCGGCCCTGCTGGCGGCGCCGTTCCCGGGGTTGCGGCAGATCGCCGTGTTCTCCATCCTGGGGCTGGCCGGCGCCTTTCTCACGGTGCTGCTGGTGCTGCCCGACTGGCTGCGCCAACCGGGGCCGCCACGGCCCGCGCTGCTGGCCCGGCTCAGGCGGCTGCTGGACTGGGGCGCGGGCCTGGCGTCGCGCCGCAGGCTGCCGCTCTGGATGGGCCTGCTGGCGCTGCTGCTGGCCTGGGGCGCTTGCCGGGCCCGGGTGGACGACGACGTGCAGGGCCTGATCCGGCCGTCCCAGGAGCTGCTCGGGCAGGAGAACGCCATCCGCCAGCTGACCGGCCTGTCCAACAACGCGGCCTTCTTCCTGGTGGAAGGGCCCAGCGAGGGGGCCGTGCTGAGCGGCGAGGAGGCACTGCGGTTGCGGCTCGCCGGGCTCGGCGCGGCCGATGGGCTGACGGGGATCCAGGCGGTCTCCTGCTTCGTGCCGTCACCGGCCGCCCAGGAGGCGGCCCTGGAGCGGCACCGGGCGCAGATGCCCGACCTGGCCCGGGCCCTGGACCAGGTGGGCTTCAGGCCGGAAGCGGTGGCCCGGCTGCGGGCGGATCTGGCCGATGCCCAGGACCGGCCGCTGACCGTGGCGGCCTTCTTCCAGACGCCGTTCTCCACCCCGTTCCGGATGCTCTGGCTGGGTGCCACCGCCCATGGCTACGGCTCGGTGGTCTTCCCCATGGGCGACCCGGATTCCGCGCGGCTGGCCCAGGCCGCGGCCGGGATTCCCGGGGTGGTGCTGGTGGACAAGGCCCGGAGCGTGACCGGCCTGCTGGGCCACTACCGGCGCATCGCCTCCTGGGCGCTGTCTGCGGCGATCCTGCTGGTCTGGCTGGTCCTGGCGCTGTGGCGCGGGTTCCGGGCCAGCACCGCCATGGTCGCGCCGCCCTGCCTGGGCATGCTGGCCGCCCTGGCCGGCTGCGCCCTGGCCGGGGCGCCGGTCACCCTGTTCACGGTCATGGCCCTGATCCTCCTGCTGGGCTTCGGGGTGGACTACACGGTCTTCCTGGCGGAAGGCGGGCGCACCGACCCTTCGGCGCTCCTGGGCGTGCTGCTGGCGGCCGGGGCGACCCTGATCTCCTACGGCCTGCTGGCCTTCAGCCACACCCCGGCGCTGGGCGGCTTCGGCCTCACCCTGGCGCTGGGCGTGGCCGGCACCATCCTGCTTTCCTGGATGGCCCTCCGGCCCGGGTCGCGGTCATGATCGGAGATATGGAATCCTCGACCCCCCTCGTGCCGCACCGTCCCCCGCTGCTCCTCATCGACACCGTGCGGGAAGCCAACGCGGAGCGCTGCATCACCTTGACCCGGGTGGACCGCCAGGCCTGGTACGCCGATCCGGACGGCGCCATGCCGGCCTGGTTCGGCCTGGAACTCATGGCCCAGACCATCTCGGCCTTCAGCGGCAACCGGAACAAGGGGACCGGCCTGGCCCCGAAGTTCGGCTACCTGCTGGGCACCCGGGAATACCGCTGCGAGGTGGCCGCGTTCCCGCCCGGCGCGGAACTGGAGGTGGAAGCCAAGGTGCATTATGCCGACTCCCTCGGGCTGAGCGCCTTCGCCTGCGAACTGCGGCACGAGGGGCTGGTGCTGGCCCATGCCATCCTGAAGGTGTACGAACCTGCCTGACCGGAGCCGCCGATGACCATCCAACCCCAGCCCGAGCCCAACCGCGTCCTGGTGACCGGCGCCACCGGGCGGATCGGCCGGGCCATCGCCCTGCGCCTGGCCCAGGACGGCTTCAGCGTCACGGTGCACTGCCGCAACCGGGTCGCCGAGGCCGAGGCCCTGGTGGCGGAGATCCAGGCCATGGGCGGTTCGGCGGACATGATGGCGTTCGACGTCACCGCAAGGGCCGAGGCCCGCGCCATCCTCGAAGCCCGGGTCGAGGCGGCCGGCCCGTACTACGGCATCGTCTGCAACGCCGGCATCACCCGGGACAACGCCTTTCCGGCCCTGACCGAGGAGGAGTGGGACCTGGTGCTGGACACCAGCCTCAGCGGCTTCTTCAACGTGGTCCACCCGTTGACCATGCCCATGATCCGCACCCGCAGGGGCGGCCGGATCGTCTGCATCGCCTCGGTCTCCGGGGTGATGGGCAACCGCGGCCAGGTGAACTACAGCGCCGCCAAGGCCGGGCTGATCGGGGCGGCCAAGGCCCTGGCGGTGGAACTGGCGGGCCGCGGCATCACGGTGAACAGCATCGCCCCCGGGCTGATCCAGTCCGGGATGCTCGAGGGCGTCGAACTGGAAAGGGCGCTGCAGATCGTGCCCATGGCCAAGGTGGGCCAGCCGGAGGACGTGGCCGCCCTGGTGGGGTTCCTGTTCTCCCGGGCCGCCGGCTACATCACCCGGCAGGTGATCGGGGTCAATGGCGGGATGCTTTAAGGATAGGCGATGCGGCCCGCGCCCATGGGGGTCGTCACCTCGATGTCGGGAGCAGGAGGGACCGGGTCGGTGATGGTCACTTGGATTTGGGTGTCGCTGACCACATGGAGCAGCCGCCCGGCCTGGGGGCCGATGGAGACGCCGGTGGCGCCCGTGAAGGCCGTGCCGGTGAGGGTCAGCACCCGGTCCCCCGCAAGGTTGGGGGCGCCGACGGCGGCGTGGGTCACGATCGGCCGGGTGAGTTCCTTGAGCTGGTCCACCATGCGGGTGCCGCGCAGGCCCAGGAGGGGCCGGTCCAGCTGGTCGACCAGGGTGCGCAGATTGGCCAAGTGCGGCGCGGCCGCCATGCCCCCCAGGACCACCTGCAGGGTCGCCTCGTCGGCATCGTTGAGGATCAGGTGCAGGGTGGCGGCGGCGCGGTTGCCATTCCGGGTCAAGGTCCAGAAACTGGTGCTGACCAGGGGGTCGAGCCCCTGGAACGGCATGCTGTCGCCCGAGGAGATGATGCTCTGGGCGACGGGCGGGAGATCTCCGCCGTCTGGGTGCGCGCTGATGTTCTCATCGAAATGGTCGATGGCTCCATGGGGGCCCACGATATGGATCCCGGCCGGGGCTTCGAAGAGCCCGACGGTCACAAGGTACCCGGTGGAGTAACTGCCCTTGAAGGGCGCATCGGGATCGGTCCATGATTGCGGCCTGAACAGCACGTTGGGCCCCGGATGATTCCACATCAGATCCTGGCTCACGCAAAGGATGTCCACCTGGCTCCGGTCCAGGCCCATGGCCGCGATCTGCGCGAGGATGGGGGCGGGCAGGGCTTCAAAGAAGGTGGCCGGGAACTTGATGTTCAGGGAGCTGGTGAGGATCAGCTTGCCTCCGCGGATATTCTGGCCTGGGAAGTACGGGTGGAGCATGGGCGCCTTGGGGTAGTCCTCGCCATATTGCAAAGTCCTCCTGAGCCCCGGGAAGTCGAACCGGTCTCCGCCAAACCGCCCCGCGCTGACCGCGCCGGGGACGCCGAAGGCATCGAGCCGGGAGGCATGGACGGCGAGGTCGAGCAGCGCGTGGGCGAAGGCTCCCGAGGGCTGGGTGACGGTGACCATGTGGATGGCCGCTGGCGCCGCAGCCGTGGGGATGCCGGTGATCGCGCCGGTGTTCGGATCCATGGCGAGACCCGGCGGAAGGGGGGGCGCGACCGCGTAGGCAGCCGTCAGCCCCCTGCCGTGTACCGGGACGTTGGGCTGGATCGGTACGCCCACCGTGTAGGTGGCGGACGGTTCGGTGAAGCGGAGCGCCGGTTCGATGGTCAGCCATATGGCGGTTGGGCTGGCGTGGCCCGCCAGGTTGGCGGTGATCACGTAGGAATCGCCGAAGGTCACGGCGATGGGGGTGCCGGAAATCACCCCGGTAACGGGATTCAGATGCAGGCCGGCCGGGAGGGCAACAGCGGCGTAAGTGGTGCCGGCCGGGCCCGGGTTGGCGGGGGCGACCGGGGTGATGGCCAGGTTCACGGTATATTCCGGCGTCAGGGTGGGGTAGCTGAGGCGATCGACCGTGATGGGAAGATCCACATGCGTGGCATGGCCGGCGGTATTGGTGGCCGTGATCCGGGGCACGGCGGGAGGGGGGGTGGGGCCGGTGGGGATGCCGGTGATGATGCCGGTGACCGGGTCCACGTTGAGGCCGGGCGGGAGGTCCGTCGCGGCATAGGTCACCCAGGGCCCGGCGCCGGCGGCGAGGGTCGGGTTATTGGGGATGATGGGCAATCCAACCAGATAGGCCGGCCCGGCCTGGGCATAGGTGAGGCCAGCGGGCGGCGTCGGGTCGACGGTGATGACGAGGTCCGCGAAGGTGCTTTGGCCGGCCGGGTTGGTGGCGGTGACCCGGCAAGTGACCGGGCCGGGGGTGGCCGCGGCGGGGGTGCCGGTGATGCTGCCGGTGGCGGGGTCGAAGTGGAAGCCGGCCGGCAGGGCCGGGGCGACGGCATAGGTCACCCCGGCCGCGCCGGCGGCGAGGGTGGGGGTGTTGGGGACGGCGATGGCCGCTCCCGCCTGGTAGGTCGGGGCGGGCTGGCTGTAGGCGAGGCCCGCGGGCGGGGGCGGAGCGACGGTGATGACGAGGTCCGCGAAGGTGCTTTGGCCGGCCGGGTTGGTGGCGGTGACCCGGCAGGTGACCGGGCCGGGTGTGGCCGCGGTGGGGGTGCCGGTGATGCTGCCGGTGGCGGGGTCCAGGTTGAGGCCGGCCGGCAGGGCCGGGGCGACGGCGTAGGTCACCCCGGCCGCGCCGGCGGCGAGGGCGGCGGCGTTGGCGGGGATGGCCGTTCCCGCCTGGTAGGCCGGGGCGGGCTGAGTGTAGGTGAGACCCGCGGGCGGCTGGGTGTGGGCCGTCACCGTGATGACGAGGTCCACGAAGGTGCTTTGGCCGGCCGGATTGGTGGCGGTGACCCGGCAGGTGACCGGGCCGGGTGTGGCCGCGCTGGGCGTGCCGGTGATGCTGCCGGTGGCGGGGTCCAGGTTGAGGCCGGCCGGCAGGGCCGGGGCGACGGCGTAGGTCACCCCGGCCGCGCCGGCGGCGAGGCTGGGGCTGTTGGCGGGGATGGCCGTTCCCGCCTGGTAGGCCGGGGCGGGGTGGCTGAAGGCGAGGCCCGCGGGCGGCTCGGTGTGGGCCGTCACCGTGATGACGAGGTCCACGAAGGTGCTTTGGCCGGCCCGGCTGGTGGCGGTGACCCGGCAAGTGACGGTGCCGGCGGTGGTGGGGATGCCGCTGATGAAGCCGGTGGCGGGGTCCAGGTTGAGGCCGTCCGGCAGGGCCGGGGCCACGGCATAGGCCACCCCGGCCGAACCGGCGGCGAGGGTGGGGGTGTTGCCCGGGATGGCCGTGCCCGCCAGGTAGACCGGGGCCGGCTGGCTGTAGGCGAGGCCCGCGGGTGGCAGCGGCTGGGCGGTCACGGTGATGACGAGATCGACGGAGGCGCTCTGGCCGCCCGGGCTGGTGGCGGTGACCCGGCAAGTGACGGTGCCGGCGGTGGTGGGGATGCCGCTGATGAAGCCGGTGGCGGGGTCCAGGTTGAGGCCGTCCGGCAGGGCCGGGGCCACGGCATAGGCCACCCCGGCCGAACCGGCGGCGAGGGTGGGGGTGTTGCCCGGGATGGCCGTGCCCGCCAGGTAGACCGGGGCCGGCTGGCTGTAGGCGAGGCCCGCGGGTGGCAGCGGCTGGGCGGTCACGGTGATGACGAGATCGACGGAGGCGCTCTGGCCGCCCGGGGTGGTGGCGGTGACCCGGCAGGTGACCGGGCCGGAGGTGCTCGCGGTAGGGGTGCCGTTGATGATGCCGGTGGCGGAGTCCAGGCTGAGGCCGAGGGGGAGGGGCGGGGCCACGGAATAGGACGCCCCGGCCGCGCCGCCGGCGAGCGTCGGGTACTGCGGGGTGATCGGCTGGCCCGGCTCGAAAACGACCGTGGTTGATTGATAATTCAACATAATCGGGGAGGGGGCGGGTGCCGACGAGGAACCGCCGCCGCACGCCAGGAAGGGCGTGAGGCTGAGCGAGGCGACCAGGAAGGGCACTCCGAATGCCCGGGTGCGCGCTGAAGGTGTCGATCTCATGTTTTTTGGCAATCCCAACAGTGGATCTTGCGGATCCTGAGCGCCGAAAGGGCGCCACGTTATTAGGTACCAAATATGAGATATTAGTTCCCTGTTGGCGAACCGGTTATTTCCCCAAGCCGGCGAGCAGCTCCCCCACCAGTTGCGGAACCAGCCTGGTGGCAGGTCCCTGCCGGTGCTCGGCGAAGTTGTCCGATACCAGGGAGGGCTCCAGGTTGAGTTCGAGGGTGTAAGCGCCCGCGCCCACGCCGGCCACGAACCCGGCCGCCGGGTAGACGTTGCCCGAGGTGCCGATGGCGACGAACAGGCCGCAGCGCTCCAGCGCGGCGCCGATGCGCTCCATCTCCAGCGGCATCTCGCCGAACCAGACGATGTGCGGGCGCACCGCCTTGCGCCCGCACGCGGGGCAGGGCATCTCCCGGCTGGTCTCCCCGGGCCACAGGAAAATCTCGCCGCAGCGGGCGCAACGGCTCTTGGCGAGCTCGCCGTGCATGTGCACGAGGTTCCGGCTCCCGGCCCGGTCGTGCAGGTCATCCACGTTCTGGGTCACCAGCAGGAAGTCCCCTGGCCAGGCGCGCTCCAGCTCGGCCAGGGCGAGGTGGGCGGCGTTGGGCTGGACTTCGGCGAGCTGGGCCCGGCGCTCGTTGTAGAAGCGGTGCACCAGGCCGGGGTTCACCACGAAACCCTCGGGGGTGGCGACGTCCTCGATCCGCTGGTCGGCCCACAGGCCGTCGGAGCCCCGGAAGGTGGCCAGCCCGGATTCCGCGCTGATGCCGGCGCCCGTGAGGATGACGATGGAGGAATCCGGGGACAGGTGCATGGGACGCTCGCTGGAATGGGGACAGTCCATGATACCGCCGCGGCCTCGAATCGTTCCGGCGGTGGCGAGAAACAACGGGGCGGCCAGCCACGCGGTGCTGTAGAATCGCCATCAACCTTTATTTGTACCTCGGCGGGCTTCGTTCCATGTCCAAGAACAACGCTATGAATATTTTCTTGCTCGGTCTGGCCACGGTGGCTGCCGGGTTCGGCTGGGCCATGAACCTCTGGGGCGGCTGGTCGGAAAAAACCTATGCCAGGATGAAGAAGTCCGGCAACTCCTGGATCGTGCTGCGTGCCTTCAAGATCGAGCAGACCGAACGGAACTGCATCCAGTTCCTGAAAATGGCCAGTGCCTTCGGGCTCTTCGTGGTGGTGCCGGCCATCCTGTTCGTCCTTGTGCATTTTGGCATGAGGAAGTAATTAGGCCGGTCCGAGCCGGGCCAGGGCGTATTCCCCGTCGTCGGTGAGCGCGAGGCAGGTGGCCGGGCCCGCGCCCTGCCGGACCAGGAGGGCCGCCGCCGCCAGGTCGAAGGCCGGCGCGGCGGGCATCCAGCCAACCAGCGACAGGAGCCGCCGGCCGGGCAGGTCCGCCGGGCCGCCGCACAGCAGCGCCAGGCCCCCGGCCGGAAGGGCGGGGGCCGGGCCCCGGCCGATGGCGGCCTGGTCCAGGGTGCAATAAGGGACCGCCGCTTCCGCCCGGCTGGAGAGCAGGAGGAAGGCCGCCCCTTCCCCGCAGGGGGCGCCCGCGGGCCCCAGGGGGCGCTCCAGTTCCGCCCGGCGCGCCCAGAGGTGGGCGGTCAGCTCGGAACATTCGTCCACGGCGCCGAACAGCACCCGGTCGACCCGGCCCTGGTCCAGCCAGAGCCGGGCGGCCATCAGCGCCGAGCCGACCGACAGCTGGAACTGGCTGACGGTCAGGCTGGGCCCCTTGGCGCCCAGCAGGATGGAGAGATGGGCGGCGGGGGCGTTGTGCAGGCTGCCGGCGAAGTGGATCGGCGAAGTGCAGGCGTCGCCGCCCTCGATGATGGAATCGATCATGGCCAGGGTGGTGCCGGTAGCGCCGTAGCCGCTGGCCACCACCACGCCCAGGCGGGTCTGGTCGTCGCCCAGGGCGCCGGCGTCCTCCAGGGCCAGATGCGCGGCCAGGGCGGCCATGCGCGAAAAGCGGTCCAGCCGGCGCAGTTCGCGCCTGGGCACGAACCGGTCCAGGGGGCCGGGATCGGCCCGGAGCAGGGCGGCCGGGGCGGCGGCCAGCGCCTTGGCCAGGTCGCCCACGCCGCAGCCGAACCCGCCCACCACGCCGACGCCCTGCGCGGTGATCCTCATGGCCGCTCGCCCAGGCCCAGGGCCAGCACGGCGTTGTTGCCGCCGAAGGCCAGGGATTGCGACAGGGCCACGGTGCCGCGCAGCGCGGTGGGCTCCCGCACCGGCTCGGCGCCGAGCCCGGGATCGGCGGTGGCGAAGCCGGCGCAGGCGGGGATTTGGCCGCGCTCCAGGCAGGCCACGGTGAAGGCCGCCTCGATGGCGCCGGCGGCGCCCAGGGTGTGGCCGGTATAGCCCTTGGTGGAAAGGAAGGGGACGCCGGGCAGGGTCCGGGCCAGCACCTGGCCCTCCACCCGGTCGTTGTCGGGGGTTGCGGTGCCGTGGGCGTTGACGAAGGCCACCGGGCCCCGGATGGCGCCCAGGGCCTCCCGGATGGCCCGCTCCAGGCCGGCCCCGTCGGGGCTGGGGGCGGTGGGGTGGTAGGCGTCGCAGGAGGAGCCGTAGCCCAGCACGAACGAGCGGGCCCGGGCGCCCCGGCGCCTGCGCAGCGCCGGGGATTCCAGCACCAGCACTGCCGCGCCCTCGCCCAGGTTGAGCCCTTCCCGGTCGCGGTCGAACGGCCGGCATGGTCCCGGGGCGGAGATCCTCATGGAGATGAAGCCGTTGTACGTGATCCGGCCCAGCTGGTCGGCCCCGCCGGCCAGCACCAGGTCGCACAGGCCCGCCTCGATCCAGGATGCGCCCAGGCCCACCGCGTCGGTGCCCGAGGAACAGGCGTTGACGATGGTCTGGCAGGGTCCGGTGAGGCCGAAGGTCCGGGCCAGCACCGCCGCCGGGTTGCTGCGCAGGATGCGGTCCATGGGCCCCAGGTCCGGGTTGGCGCCGGCCCGGAACGCCCGGCAGAAGGCTTCGTCGTTCATGGCGCTGCCGACCGTGGTGCCGATGCAGGCGCCGGCCCGGAGCCCGGCCAGCCGCTCCGGGTCCAGGCCGGCGTCGGCCAGGGCTTCCCGGGCCGCATGCAGCAGCAGGGCGGCGGTGCGCAGCAGTTCCGGCGGCTCCTGGAAGTCCGGCAGCTCGAACACCGGGTAGCGGATGGCGTGGCTGGTGCTGAACCGGCGCGGCGGCGCCGGGGCCCGCTCGCCCCGGAACATGGCGGCCATGCAGGCCTCCAGCGCGGTGCCGGCGGCGCAGATGCAGCCGATGCCCGAGATGGGGACGGCGCCCGGGGTCATGCCTGCTGGCGCGCTTCGATGAAGGCGGCCAGGGCGTTGACCGAGGCGAAGGCGGGGCGGCCTTCCTCCATGCTCTTGAGCTCGATGCCGAAGTGCTTCTGGAGTAGCATCACCAGTTCGACCGCGTCCAGGGAATCCAGGCCGAGCCCCTCGACGAACAGCGGGTCGGCATCGACGATGTCCTCCGGCCGCAGGTCTTCCAGGTTGAGCTCGGCGATGAGGATGGTCTTGAGCTTTTCCTTGAGGTCCATGGGGGACGGCTCCTGAAGACTGCGATGGTCCTGGGTGCGGCGGTGCCGGTCTTGGGGCCTGCCGGCGGCCGATGCGCTGAATTCATTTCCCAGGGTGGCTGCCTTGATCATACGTGGCGGCGCTGTCCGCTTCAACCTCCAGGAAGCGCCGGGTCACCCGGGTGAAGCGCAGGAAGCTCGGCAGGCTGGCCAGGAAGCGCATCCAGCTGTCCGGGGAACGCCACAGCATGGCGACGTAGCCGAGCAGCACCTTGGGGCGCTTGAAGTGGTTGCGGTAGAAGGTCTGGAACAGCACCTCCAGCCGCTCCCGGGTCATGCCGCGGGTGACGAACTGGAAGTTCATGCAGTCCATCTTCTCCCAGTCCTCGTCGAAGCTGCCCTGCTCGCGGATGTGTTCGTACAGGGGCGAACCGGGAAACGGCGTGAACTTGGCCAGGTTGAAATCGTCGATGGGCAGCCGGAAGACGTAATCCATGCTGCGCTGGATGCTCTGCTCGGTCTCTCCGGGCAGGCCGATCATGAGCAGGCCCTTGGTGCGGATGCCCGCCGCCTTGATCATCCGGATCTTGCCCGCCAGCAGGTCCAGGTCCGGGTTCTGGCGGTGCTGGGCCAGCAGCTCCTGGTCGCCCGATTCGATCCCCAGGCTCATCATCCAGCAGCCGGCGGCCTTGAGCCGGCGCAGCAGGTCGGCGTCGATGTGCTCGGCGCGCACCGCGCAGTTGAAGGTCATGCCCAGGGGCCGGCTGAGCATCAGGCCGGCGAAGGCTTCCACCCGTTCCCGGTTGAAGGTGAACTGGTCGTCGTAGAAGTTGATGTGGCGGATGCCGAACCGGGTCCTCAGGTAGCGCAGGTGGGCGTACAGGTACTCGGCGGAGTTGTAGCGGAAGCTGCGCCGGAACACCGAGCGGTCGCAATAGCTGCAGGCGTAGGGGCAGCCGCGGCTGGAGATGCAGCTGGTGTTGGGCACCCTGGGGTAGTTGAAGATGGGCAGCTTGTAGGCGTCGGGAAATCCGGCCAGCTTTTCGTAGGCCGGGAAAGGCAGGCTGTCCAGGTCCAGGCCGTGGGCGCGGTAGCCGGTGAACACCGAGGGGCCGTCGCTGCCGTCCCGGTAGATGAGGCCCTTGATCCCGGCCGGAGCTTCGCCCCGGCTGCCCACCAGTTCGGTGAGGGTCTCCTCGCCCTCGCCCACCACGGTGAAGTCGACCGCGGGATAATCCGCCAGGATCCGTCCCTTGAGGGCGGAAACATGCGGCCCGCCGAACACGGTCCGGATGCCGGGCAGGGTGTCCTTGGCCAGCTGGGCGATGCGCACCCCGTCCAGGAAGCTGGAGGTCGTGCAGCTCAACCCGATGAAGGACGGCCGATGCTCGCGCAGGAACCGGCGGATGGCCTGGTCGGAATCCGGCTGGGCGTAGCAGTCGATGATGGCGCTGGCGATGCCCCGCGGCTCCATGTAGGCGGCCATGCTGGCCAGGCCGAGGGGCGGCATGATGTTGGCGAGGCGGGAGATGTCCTTGGCGGCGGCATCAGCCCGATAGCCGAGGGGGTGGACCAGGAGGATGGTTTCAGGGTTGGGCATGGAGGGTCCGGTTCATGGGGGTGGGGCGCAGCAGGGTGTCCCAGAGCAGGCCCTTGTGGCCCATGCGGCTCAGGGTCTGGTGCCGCCGGCGGCCTTCTTCCGGCGGGAACACCCGGTCGCGCCGGTGCCGGAAGGCGTGGCTGATGTTCTGGTTCATGGCCTCGGCGTCCAGGCCCGGTGCGAAATAGTAGGCGGGCTCCAGAAGCGGAGTCTCCCTGGAGATGATACCGTCCCGGATGGCCAATGCCTGCAAAGGCGTGCCGGGCAGGATGCGGATGCCGGAAAAGGCGAACACCACCGAACGGTCCAGCCGTTCCAGGTTGGCCAGGCCCTCGGTCACCGTGGCCGGCGTCTCGCCCGGGCCGCCGAACATGACGAAGTGGGCGCAGGGCAGCTGCTCGGCGGCGCAGGCGGCGGTGGCGGCGAGCACTTCGGCGAAGGTCAGCCCCTTGCCCAGGGCGGCCAGGGTGGTGTCGCTGGCCGCGTCGGTGCCCAGCTCCACCGCGCGCAGCCCGGCCCGGACCATGAGCGCGACCGTGCCGCGGTCGAGCCCCTGGGGCCTCATGTAGCAGTACCAGGAAAGGCCGAGGTCGCGCCGCAGCAGTTCGTCGACCACGGCCAGGTAGTGCCCTTCCTTGTCGTTGAAGATGGCGTCGGTGATGAAGAAGGCATCGGCCTGGTGTTCGCGCTGGGCCCGTTCCATGGTGTCCACCACCGCCCGGGGCTCGGCCGGGCGCAGCCGGCAGCCTTCCAGCTGGGGATAATTGCAATAGATGCAATGCTCCGTGCAGCCGCGCTTGGTCTGCAGGTTGATCATGCCGCTGCGCTCCCGGTAGAAGGCGACCAACTCTGCCGAGTACCGGGGCGCGAGCAGGTCCGCGCCGGCCAGGAGCCCGGCCTCCCGCACCAGGGGCGGCGGCCGCCGGCCGGCCTCGAGCTGTCGGATCAGCCCGCACATGCCGCGTTCGCCTTCCCCCACCACCCCATGGTCGGCTCCGGTGAGCGCGAGCAGGGCCTCGGGCATGATCGAGAACCCGGCACCGCCGAGGATGACCCGGATGCCCGGCGTCTCGCGCACCACCTCGGTCAGTTGTTCGGCCAGGGCCGGGTAGCTGGTCCGGGTCAGGGAGTCGCAATCATCCAGGTTGCGGATGCTGATGCCCACGTAGCCGGGTTCGAAGGCCCGGATGCGGGCCCGCAGCCGTTCCAGCGAAAGCCCCGCGACCAGGAAATCGAACTGCTCGACCTGATGGCCCTCGGCGGCCAGGGCGGCGGCCACCATGGCCAGGCCCAGCGGGTAGACCGGCATGGGCTCTTCGGTGACATTGCTTGAAACGAGGAGGATACGAGCCATGAGTCAAAAATTACATGAGCGGAGCGGGCTGTCCCGAACTTTTGGCGGTGCACATACCCTGGGTCTTCACATGTGAGGGCCATCACAAAGCGACTATCATTGGACGTAGCGATCCTGAAATATTTTTTTTCATGGGATCATGAATTGTCTGTATCCCGCGGTCATCGTGGGTTTCCGCATGCAACCATGCGGAATGTCTTGGGGGGATGCTTGAATCGGCGGGTGGTCGTAACCGGAATGGGCGGATTGACTTCGCTTGGGGACAACTACGCCGCGCTGGAGGTGAGCCTGCGGGCCGGGCAGAGCGGAGTCCGGATCATGCCGGAATGGGCTGCCTACGAGGATCTGCAGACCCGCCTGGGGGCGCCCCTGCTGGATTTCTACCCCCCCTGCCACTACCCGAGGAAGCTCACCCGCTCCATGGGCCGGGTGGCGCTCATGGGGGTCAGGGCCACGGAAATGGCCCTGGAGGATGCCGGGCTCCGGGAGGACCCGTTCCTGCAAAGCGGCGCCATGGGGGTGGCCTACGGCTCTTCCTCGGGCAGCCTCGAACCGATGCTCGCCCTGGGCAGGTGCATGGCCCAGGGCAAGGCCACCGGCATCAGCGCGACCAGCTATATCCAATTCATGAGTCATACCGCCGCAGTGAACATCGGGCTGTTCTTCGGCATCCAGGGCCGGCTGATCCCTTCCAGCAGCGCCTGCACGTCCGGCAGCCAGGCCATCGGCTTCGCCTACGAATCGATCCGCTACGGCATGCAGGACGCGATGGTGGCGGGCGGCTCCGACGAGCTGACCTTCATCAGCGCGACCATTTTCGACACGCTGTATGCCACCAGCCTGCGCAACGACCAGCCGGCCACCACCCCCAGGCCGTTCGACCAGGACCGGGACGGCCTGGTGCTGGGCGAAGGGGCCGGCACGCTCATCCTGGAGGAACGGGAACGGGCCCTGGCCCGGGGCGCCCGGATCTACGCCGAGATCCTCGGCTTCGGCACCAATTCGGACGGGGCCCACGTCACCCAGCCCCAGCAGAAGACCATGGCCGCCACCATGGGCATCGCGCTCAAGGACGCGGGGCTGCCCGCCTCGGCCGTGGACTGGGTGAATGCCCACGGAACCGCCACCGAGCATGGCGACCGGGCCGAAAGCCACGCCACCCGGGAGACCTTCGGCCGGGCCGTGCCCATCACCTCCTTCAAGAGCTACCTGGGGCACACCCTCGGGGCCTGCGGGGCGATCGAAGCCTGGCTGGGCATCGAGATGACCCGCCGCGGCTGGGTGGCCCCCACCATCAACCTGGCCAAGGTGGATCCCAAGTGCGCCGATCTGGACTACCTGATCGGCCCGGGCCGGGTCCCGCAGGGCAGCATCTTCATGAACAACAACTTCGCTTTCGGCGGGATCAACACCTCCCTGCTGATCGAATGCCAGCCCTGAAGGCCTGGAGCAGCCGCAGCTTTGGCTCCAGGTTCCAGCACGGGATCTTCTACACGGTCATCGGGCTGTTCGGCCGGCGGGCGGCCCATGCGCTGCTGCGGCTGGTGGTGCTCTGGTACGTGGCGTTCAGCCCGGCGGTGCGGAAGAAGGCGGGGCCCTATCTGCGGCGCCGGTTTCCCGGCCGCGGGGCCTGGGCCAGGGCCAGGGACACCTACCGGCTCTGCCTGGCGTTCGGCAAGGTGCTGGTGGACCGGGCGGTGCTGGGAATCCTCGGCCTGGGCGCGCCGCCCACCAGCCTGGAGGACCGGGCCCGGCTCAAGGCGCTGCTGACCGAGGGCCGCGGCCTGGTCCTGGTGACCGCCCACGTGGGCGGCTGGCAGCATGCCATGGCCAGCCTGGCGACCCTGGGCGTCCCGGTGAGCCTGCTCATCCACCGGGACAGCGGCGATGTGGACAAGCACTTCTTCGAGCACCAGTCCGGCGCCCCGCCCTTCACCCTGCTCGACCCGGCCGGCTACCTGGGCTCCACCCTGGAGATGCTCCAGGTCCTGCGCGAAGGGGGGCTGCTCTGCATCATGGGCGACCGGGGCATGGGCGCCTGCACCGTCGACGTGGATTTCCTGGGCGGCCCGGTGCCGCTGCCGTACAGCCCCTACAAGCTGGCCTCCAGCACCGGAGCGCCGGTCGCGGTGATCTTCCCCTACGAACTGGAGGGCCGGACCAGGCTCCAACTGGCGCGAGTCATCCGGGTCCCGGCGCACCTGGGCCGCAAGCCGGCGGCCTACCTGCCCTATGCCCGGGAGTTCAGCCAGGCCCTGGAGAGCTTCGTGGCGGACCACCCGTACCAGTTCTTCAATTTCTACGACATGTGGGATTAAGCGTCAGATGGCCGTAGAGAGAGGCCCGCTGGAGGCGGAAAGGACGAGGTCGTCCCAGCCCATGGGGCGCCTGGTGGCGCTGCCAACCGCTTGGGAGTCATCCGGCCGGCATTCCGGGCCCTCCAGCACCGATGGGCGGTCGCTCTGCGCCGCTGGGCGAAGGCGGAGCGCGTTTGGCCGAAGAACCGTGACTTCCCCATTCCCCGCGCCCATCCTGGATCCGCACTACATCCAGGAGGTTTCATGATCCGCGCCACACTCCTTTCCTTCGCCCTGGCGAGCGGGCTGATTTCGGCCCAGGCTCCCGGTTTTCCGCCGCCTTGCTCCCCGGGCCAGCATGGCCCGGAGGGGATGCGCCGCCCGGGGCCCTTGGCCATGTTCAAGGCCCTGGGGTTGACCCAGGACCAGGAGAAGGCCGTGAAGGCGGTCCTGGACCGGCACAAGGCCGCCGGGAAGGCCCGGGAGACGGCTGCGGCGGAGAAGGAGGACGCCCTGCGCGACGCAGTGGAGGATCCCGCAGTGCCGGAAACCCGGCTGCACACCCTGCACCTGGCGGCCGCGGAAGCGAGGCTGCAGTCCCTGATGGAGCACCGCGCGGTGGTCCAGGAAATCAATGCGCTATTGACCCCGGATCAGCTGGCCAAGGCCAGGAGGATCCGGGAGGGCCTCCAGCGGGAACGGGACGCCCACAGGGCCGTTGCTGCGGAACTCGACGACGAGCAGGCGCCGCCCCCGCCGCCATGCGCGCCGGGGCAGTAGGCGGCCGTCCAGACTTGTCTCTAGCTGGTCGCGCTGAGGGTCCCGGAGTTGAGGTAGGCGGCCAGCAGCCATGCGTCCTGGCTCGAGCTGGTGCTCGAGCTGGTGCTCGAGCTGGTGGTGCTGGAGGCGTTGCTCGAGCTGCTTGGGGCCAGATTGGCCAGGTCCGTCTGCAGGGTCTGCCAGGCCGTCAGGGCCGAGCTGCTGTCGCTGCCGGTCAACGCCGAAGCCAGGGTGGTGAGATCGCTTGAGATGGAGCTGGAACTGCCGGTGCTGCTGGTGCTGCTGGTGCTGCTGGTGCTGGTTCCGCTCGGATCGGGACCGGGCCCGTTCTGCAAGTGCTGGCTGATCTTGGCGAACAGGGTCTGGGCGTCGGTCAGGTCGCCGGCGCTGATCAGGGCGCCCAGTTTGTCCATATCCTTCTTCATGGGGTTGGAGGAGTCGTCTGATCCGGTCTGGCTGGAACCTTGGCTGCTCAGATCCGACTGCAGGGTTTTCCAGGCGGCAAGCGCGGAGGTGCTGTCGCTCCCGCTCAGGGCCGAAGCCAGGGTGGAGAGGTCGGAGGTGATGGCGCTGGTGCCGCTGGAACTGGTGCCGCTGGAACTGGTGCTGCTGGTGTCGCTCTGGCTGGCGGAGGCTCCGGCCTGCAGCTTCTTGCTGATCTCGGTCAACAGGGTCTGGGCGTCGGTGAGATCGCCGGAGCTGATCAGGGAGCCCAACTTGTCCATATCCTGCTTCAGGGGATTGGCGGTCGAGCTCGTGCCGGACTGGCTGGAGCCTTGGTTGCTCAGATCCTTCTGTACGGTCGCCCAGGCGGTCTGGGCAGCGGTGGTGTCACCGCTGCTCAGGGCCGTGCCCAGGGCGGCGAAATCGGTGGCCAGGGTGTTGCTGGAGTCCGAACTGTTCTTCTTGAGGGCCTCCATCTTGGCCTCCATGGCGGCAAAGGCCGTCTGGGCTCCGGTCACGTTGCCGGAACTGATGAGGGTGCCAAGATTGTTGAAGTCGGTCATGAAGGAACCCGCCCCGGTGGCCGTGGCCGCGGACTGGCCCTGGGCGGAGATGCTCAGGGAATCCGACTGGCTGCCGAGGGTCGTCGAAAGGCTGTCGCTGCTGCTGCTGGTGCTGTTGCTGGCGGTCAGCAGCGCGATCAGGTTGGCCGCCGACACACTTGACGCTCCAAGCGCGGATATTGTTGAAATGTCCATTGTCCCCTCCAGGGATGGTGGCTCACGGTCCGCCGGATCCTGCGCAAGGCCCCTGCCAAACCCACAACCCCTTTCTCGGCAGGCCGGGCCGGAAGCCAAGGGGGCATGGCTGAATGGCGCTATTGGACCGGCGAACAGCGTGGGGTGGGGGGTGAACGGCGGGCCACACCGGGACGGGGTGTGCCGCTCGGTTCATCGATGATTTTAACTTGTTTAAAAATAAATATTTATAGCTTACAGGGCAAATTCGGCAGCCCCGTATCCGCCCCGTTTCCGCCTTCCGGCCCCCCAGGCGAGGGCGCATTCCCGCCATTCGACCGGCCCAGGAGGGTGTCCAGCCCAGAATTCAAGACATTCAGCTCATCTTTCGGGTGATTCTGCCTGATGCTGTTTTTATCTACCCATAGGTCCCATCGTTCTCCAGGGTGCATTCATGCGGCAGGAAATCGTCACCACATCGCTACTCCGGCGCGTCGGCCTGCCTTCCAATCTGTTGATGGCGGGCCTGGTGGGGGGCGTATTCTGCCTTTTCCAACTGGCCACACGGATGCCGGAGACCCGCCTGGCGGACAGTTTGCTGCCCTTCATCCTCTTGTTCGGCCATCTGGCCCTGGCGCCGGTGCCTTGGCAGTGGACCGGGGACGAGGCTGACCGGGCCGGGCTGGGCCGGGGCCTGGTCCAGGCGCTCTGCTTCGATGTGGTCTGGATCGGCCTGGTCCTGGGCGGCATGCACCTCCTGGGCTGGCAGTCGCCGCCGCCGCACCCCTTTCCGCCTCCGCCCATGGCCATTCCCGGGCCGCGGCCCTTCCCTGGCCACCCATTCCGGCCCGGGCTGGGCCTGGGCATGGTGAACCTGGCCTTCGCCATCATCTACGGCTGGGTCTGCGCCGCCAAGGAGGCCACCGAGGCCAGCGAGCGCCGGACCGCCGGGCTCCTGCGCCAGGCCCAGACGCGGGCCCTGCAGAACCAGCTGGAGCCCCACGTCCTGTACAACGCCTTGAACGGGCTGTCGGAACTGGTGCACGAGGATCCCCTGGCCGCCGAGGAGGCGATCGCCGGACTGGCGGACCTGTACCGGATGCTCACCGTCCACGGCGATGCCGGCCTGATCCGCCTGGAACGGGAGCGCGAGCTGGTGGAGGCCTACCTGGCCATGGAGCGGATGCGTCTGGGGGACCGGCTGAAGGTGACCTGGCAATGGCCTGAATGGGCCGACAAGCTTCCCGTGCCGCCCTTCTTCCTGCTGCCGCTGGTGGAGAACGCCATCAAGCACGGCATCAGCCCGGACGCGGCCGGCGGCGAGCTGGCGATCGCTTGCGTCCGAGCCGGGGCCTGGACCCAGCTGATCGTGGAGAACACCGGCAGCCCGCTCCAGGGCGAGCGCCGGGGGGTGGGCCTGGGCAACCTGGAGGCCCGCCTGGGGCTCTGCCCGGAACTGTCGGGCCGTTTCACATTGGCGGCGCGCGGAACGGTGACCGTGGCCACCCTGCAATGGCGACCGGAGGTTTGATGAGCATGCGCAGAATGAAAGTGGTGGTGGCCGAGGACGAGGCGCTGAGCCGGAAGCGGCTGGTGCGCCTGCTGCAGGAGGCCGGCTGCGTGGTGGTGAACAGCTTCGCCGAAGGCCGAAGCGCTCATGATTGGATCATTAATCATCGGGAAGTGGAGGCGGTGTTCCTGGACATCCACATGCCCAACCTGGACGGCCTGGCCATTCTGAAGGCCCTGGGCGGACAGGTGCCCATCGTGCTCACCACGGCCTTTTCCGAGCATGCGGTGGAGGCGTTCGACGCCGAGGCGGTGGACTACCTGCTCAAACCGGTGACCGCCTCGCGCCTGGACCGCGCCCTCAAGCGCATCGAACAGCGCTGGTCCAAGGCGCCGGCGCCCGCGCCCGCCGTCCCGGTCCAGCACCGCTACCCGGTCCAGGCCGGGGAGGGGGTGGTGTTGGTGGACCTGCACAAGACCACCTACTTCGAAGTGGACAGCGAGGTGGTCTGGGCCCATGCCGGCGGCCGGCTGCGCACCCACTGGAAGTCATTGAGCGAAGTGGAGGCCGCCTTCCCCGGTTCGGGCCTGCTGCGCATCCACCGGCACCTGCTGGTGCGCCTGGAGGCCGTACTCGGGCTCAAGCCCACCCTGGGCGGCAGGGCCATCGTGCGGCTGGCCGGGGGCGAGGAGATCGAAGCCAGCCGCGGCGGGGCGCCGCGGCTGCGGGAGCACTTCGGGATCGGCTAGCCCAGGCAGGTACTGCACCGGGCTCCCGCCTGGAGGTTCTCGATGATCCTGGGCACCGGGGCGAGATCCTGGATCTCCACCAGGTCGGCCCCGGGATCGTGCGGCGGGCGCTCCACCCCCTTCCGGTTCACCCAGATGGCGGTCCAGCCGGCTTCCAGGGCGCCGGTGACGTCGTCCCGCCAGCTGTCCCCGACCATGGCGATTTCCCCGGAGAACAGCCCGAGCCGGCGCTGCACCACCTCGAAGGCCCGGAGTTCGGGCTTGAGCGTCCCCAATTCGGCGCTGAGGAAGCGGTTGGGCAGCAGGGTGGTGAGGCCGAGCCGCTCCAGGAAGCCCAGGTCGAAGCTCTGGGTGTTGGAGAGCAGCGCCGCCCGGGCCAGCCTGCGGGTGTCCCGCACCGCCTGGAACGCCTCGGGGAAACATTCGGCGTCGCCGGCGGCGGTGCGGAACACCTCGGCCATGGTCCGCACCTGGTCGGAACTGAGTCCCAGCCGGACCTGCCATTCGGCGAGCAGCGCCTGGGCGTCGGCATGGGGCCGGCCCATGGCGTCCCGCTTGAGTTCGTGGAAGTGTCGGTCCTGGTCCGGCGCGAGCAGGCGCTGGAGGTGCTGAAACGGATCCCCATTCTGGCTGTGCACGATCGTGTTCCAGAGATCGAAGACCACGGCTCGGATCATGGGGCGGCTCCGAAGGAACGGCGGGTGCGGACCGGCAGGTTGACCGGGATGCCGTAGATCTCCCCGTGCAGGGTGCCTTCCAGCTCCCAGCTGCCCGGGCGCTCCCCGTGCAGGGCCGCCTGGATCGCCGGCCAGCGCGAAGCCAGATCCCGGTAGCCGAAGGCCAGGTCCACCGCCATCCGCTCCCGGCCCCCGGCCGGCAGATCCAGGGGCTGAGCCATCCGGACCTCCCCCAGGGGATGGTTCTTGCCGTCCATGTCCAGGCGGAAGACGCCCTCGAACCCGTAGACATGGAACGCGACCGTGGAGGGGTTCTCAACGACCAGGGTGACCTGGAAGTTGAGCACGGAGCGGTCCAGGGGGAAGGCCAGCTGGATATCCGGCTCCACCCGGTCCAGGGTGAAGCGCAGGCTGCGGGCCGCCTCCTGGTATCTTCCCACGGGCGAACAGGCCGTCATGGCGAGAAGCACTGGAAGGGCCACCCAGCCCAGCCGCATCAGACCCCCCGATAGATCACGCAGTTGTCGGCAGTCTCGAACAATTCCAGCTGGAACAGCTCCGGCAGGCCGGGCTTCAGCTGCTCCCAGATCCAGGTGGAGATGTTCTCCGCCGTGGAGAGGGGGATCAGATCGTTGAGGAACCGGTGGTCCAGCGGGAGGAGCACCTTTTCCCGCACGACTTTGGAAAGGTCATCAAAATCGATGATCATGCCGGTCTCCGGATTGACCTGGCCTTCCAGGGACACGAACAACTTATAGCTGTGGCCGTGCAGGTTGCGGCACTTGCCGGGGTGGTTGTAGATGAAGTGGGCGGCCTCGAAGCCGTATTCCTTGCGTAGAATCATGACTCACACGAATGGTCCCGTCGGGGAAGCCCCATTGTATCAGTGGCGGCCCCGATGCCACGGGATTGCGCCACAATCGTGAAATAACCCCTGGAGCCGACATGGCAGATTTTTACAAATATCATGGACTTGGCAACGACTACCTGGTGATCGATCCGGCGGAATTCCCGTTCGATCCGTCCCCCGCGGCGGTGCGCGCCATCTGTGACCGGCACTACGGCGCCGGTTCGGACGGGATCCTGCTGGGACCGTTCGCCGACCCGGACCAGCCCACCCTGCGCATCTTCAACCCGGACGGCAGCGAGGCGGAGAAGAGCGGCAACGGCCTGCGCATCTTCGCCTGGTTCCTGTACGAGCACGGCTTTGTCGACACCACCCCGTTCCCCATCCGCACCAAGGGCGGGCCGGTGCTGGCGCAGATCGCCGATCCGGTCGCCAAGGTGGTGCGGGTGGACATGGGCGCGCCCAGCTTCGACGCGCGCGCCGCGGCCCCCGGGGCGGGCCTGGCCGAGATCGTGGACCGGGAGCACGACTTCGGCGCCGACCACTGCCGGATCACCTTCGTATCCATGGGCAACCCCCACTGCGTGGTGCTGGGCCTGCCCTTGAGCGAGGCCCTGGCCTGCCGCCTGGGCCCGGTGATCGAGCGCTCGCCCCTGTTCCCCGCCAGGACCAACGTGCAGTTCCTGCAGGTGCTGTCCCGTTCCGAGATCATGATCGAGATCTGGGAGCGCGGCGCCGGCTACACCCTGGCTTCCGGCAGCTCCAGCTGCGCCGCCGCGGCGGCGGCCCGGAAGCTCGGCCTGGTGGCTGACCAGGTGACCGTGCACATGCCGGGCGGCGAGCTGCAGGTGAGCTTCGCCAACGGCTCGGCGCACCTGGAAGGGCCGGTGGAGAAGGTCATGGAAGGCAGCTTCGCCGATGATCTGCTGGCCAGGGTCAGGTAGGCCGCTGCAAGGGCTCCGTGACCGACGCCGGGCAGGGGGTCCCGGTCAATCCGGTCGCCAGCCGGTCCATGAGCAGCCGGGCGGTGGTGAGTTTGCCGCCCAGCACCAGCTTGAGGTTGGCGAACCGGGGATGGGTTTCCATCTTCGCCTCGCGCGCCAGGAAGGCGGTGCTGCCCTGGCCGCCCATGAGCGGGCGCACGCCCAGCTCCTCCTTGCGCACGGCCAGGCCCCGCCAGGGGATGGCCGGCATGCAGGTCTCCAGCCCCTGGTAGAGCTCCTCCCGTTCGGCGGCCACGATGGGCACCCAGCCGGCGTCCACTTCCCGCTCGGTGGTGCCGACCTGGAGCAGGCCATCCCGCGGGATCGCGAACAGGATGCGGCCCTTGGGCAGGCGCATGGCCCAGGGCCGCTCGCAGCCCGGCACCGGGTCCAGCCAGAGG
This sequence comes from uncultured Mesoterricola sp., assembly GCA_964627225.1. Classification (GTDB taxonomy): domain Bacteria; phylum Acidobacteriota; class Holophagae; order Holophagales; family Holophagaceae; genus Mesoterricola. Next base: position 32,562 of record CAZVHQ010000005.1, on the reverse strand, counting down.
TGGATGCCGGCCGACAGGCGCAGGCGCCGGGAATCCTCCTGGAACCAGCCGCGCAGGGCGGCGTCGGTCCAGGGGCCCAGGGCGAACACCCACTGGCGGGCGGCGACCGTGCGCCGCGTGCCGTCCCGGCGGTCGCGCAGGGACGCCGTCCCGAGCCGGCCGGCGGCATCCGACCACTGCTCCACCTCATGGAAATCGAACAGAGCGGCGGCGCTGGAGGCATACAGATCGGCGACCAGCTCCCGGTCCCAGGTGAGGCAGTCGGCATAGGCCACCGCGCCGCGGAACGGGCCTCCCGGAGCGCGGGGATCGGCCTCGAACAGGCCGCGGGGGACGCCGCCCAGGCGCAGCTGCCCCGGCCAGCCCGGCCGGTCCGAGCCCCAATGGTCGTAGAGCCCGATGCCCACCCGGTGGGCCAGTCCCTCGAACAGCCCCTCGTGGGGCATCCAGAAGGCTTCCCAGCGGCAGCGATGGGGGGCGATGCGCATCCAGGTGGCCCGTTCCCGGAGCCCTTCGCGCATCTGGGCCAGATCCCCGGTGGCCAGGTAGCGGATGCCGCCGTGCAGCAGCTTGGTGGACCACTGCGAGGTGCCGCCGCCCAGCGCGCCCCGGTCGATCAGGGCGCAGGACACGCCGCGCAGCTTGAGTTCGCGGGCCAGGGCGGCGCCGTGGATGCCGGCGCCGACGATGCCCATCTCCACCTGGAGCGAAGCCGGAAAAATCCGGCTCGTCTCTGAAGGGGGAGGTGCCGGCCAGACAGAATTCAACATCCGGTCATTATGGCACGGACGGTGGCGTTCGGCCCTCCAAGGCCTGCCTGAGGTCCTCGATCAGGTCCTCCGGGTCCTCGACCCCCACCGACAGCCGGATCAGCCCGTCGCGGATGCCGATCCGCCCGCGCATGGCGGCGGTCATGGAGGCGTGGCTCATGCTGGCCGGCTGGGCCACCAGGCTTTCCACGCCGCCCAGGCTTTCGGCCAGGGTGAACCAGCGCAGGGCGCGCAGCACCTTGGCCACCGAGGCCTGGGAGCCGTCCTTCAGCTCGAAGCTGAGCATGGCCCCGAACCCTTCCTGCTGGCGCAGGGCCAGGGCGTGCTGGGGGTGGCAGGGCAGGCCGGGGTAGTTGACCCTGGCCACGGCCGGATGCGCGGCCAGGAAAGCCGCCAGGGCCCGGGCGTTGGCCTCGTGGGCGCGCATGCGCAGGTGCAGGGTCTTCAGCCCGCGCAGCACCAGGGCGCAGTCGTGCGGGCTCTGGCTGGTGCCCAGGGTCATGTTGAGGGTGGCCAGGCGCTCCAGCAGGTCGGTCCGGCCCGCGGCCGCCGCCACCGCGCCGCCGACCACGTCGCTATGGCCGTTCAGGTACTTGGTGGTGCTGTGGAGCACCAGGTCGGCGCCCCAGCGCAACGGGCGCTGCAGCAGCGGCGACATGAAGGTGTTGTCCACCGCCAGGAGCAGGCCGCGCGCCTTGGCGATCCCGGCCAGGGCGGCCAGGTCCAGCAGGCGCAACAGCGGGTTGGAAGGAGTCTCGGCCCAGATCATCCGGGTGTTCGGCCGGATGGCGGCGGCCACCGCCTCCAGGTCGGTCATGTCCAGGAAGGTCGCCTCCAGGCCATGCACCTGCCGGGCGTGCGCCAGGGTGCGGAAGGTGCCGCCGTAGCAGTCGTCGGGGCACAGCACGTGGCTGCCGTGCTCCAGCAGGCTCAGCACCGCGAGAATGGCGCTCATGCCGGAACTGGTGCAGATGGCGCCGCAGCCGCCCTCCAGCAGGGCGATGGCCTCCTCCAGCCGGGCCCGGGTCGGGTTGCCCGAGCGGGTGTACTCGAACCCGGCGCTGGTGCGGATATCCAGCAGGGCGAAGGTGCTGGTCTGGTAGATGGGCGCCGCCACGGCGCCATAGGCGGGGTCCGGCGCCGCGCCGCCGTGGACGCACCGGGTGCCCGGGCCAGCGCCGGCGAGGAGAGGCTCCTTGCCGGCCCAGCCCATGACGCCCGGGGTGCCGGGAGCTACGGTCTTGAATTCATTGCTGTCCAAGGTGCCTCCCGGATGCTGCTACTGGTTGGAGAGGGCCTGCAGGATGTCCTGCTTCAGGTCCTCGACGTGCTCGATGCCCACCGACAGGCGCACCATGCGGTCGCTGATGCCCAGCGCCTTGAGCCGTTCGGCCGGGAAGGAGGCGTGGGTGGTCTTGGCCGGCAGGCAGATCAGGCTTTCCACTCCGCCCAGGCTGATGGCCAGGGCGATCAGCTTCAGCCGGCTGAGGAAATGCTCGGCCAGTTCGGGGGTGGTCAATTCGAACGAGATCATGCCGCCGAAGCCGCCCGCCTGGGACCGGGCGAGGGCATGCTGGGGATGGCTGGCCAGGCCGGGGTAGTAGACCTTCGCCACCCCCGGCAGGGTCTGCAGCCAGGCCGCCAGGGCGTTGGCGTTGCGTTCGTGCTGCTCCATGCGCACGCTCAGGGTCTTGATGCCGCGCATGAGCAGCCAGGAATCCTGGGGGCCCAGGATGCCGCCCATGGCGTTCTGCAGGAAGTGGATCTCCTCGCCCAGCTCCGCGGTGGCGGTGACCACCAGCCCGGCCACCACGTCGCTGTGGCCGCCCAGGTACTTGGTGGCGCTGTGCACGACGATGTCGGCGCCCAGCAGCAGCGGATTCTGCCAGTACGGGCTCATGAAGGTGTTGTCGACAATGAAGCGGAAGCCGCGCTTGCGGCAGAGGGCGGCGATGGCCCGGATGTCGGAAACCGCCATCACCGGGTTGGTCGGGGTTTCCACGAACACGGCCCTGGTCTGGGGGGTGATCGCCGCCTCGATGGCCGCCAGGTTCGAGCTGTCCACGAAGGTCACGGTCATGCCCATGCGGCTGAGCACCTTGGTGAGCAGCCGGTAGGTGCCGCCGTAGACCACGTCGGAGACGATGAAATGGTCGCCGGTGCTGAAGCACATGAACACCGCGGTGATGGCGGCGATGCCGGAGCTGAAGGCCAGCCCGCACTTGCCGTGCTCGAGCACGGCGAAGGCCTTTTCCAGGGCGTCCCGGGTCGGGTTGCCGGAGCGGGAGTACTCGAAGCCCTTGCCGTGGCCGTGCACATCCTGCAGGAAGGTGGACACCTGGTAGACCGGCACGCTCAGGGCGCCGAACTGCTGGTCGATCTCGTTCCCGGTGTGCAGGACGAGGGTTTCCTTGTTTATGGCTGTTCTCATGATGATTCTCCAACGGGGCGCATACCCCAGGGGGACGCCAGGGCGCCCGGGGACCAAGACAATTCACTACTCACTGTGGCAACGTCAGTGCGTCACTCCGAGATAGGCTTTCTGCACCAGGGGATCATCCAGCAGGGCCTGGCCGGTGCCGGAAACGATCACCCGCCCGGTTTCCAGGACGAAGGCCTGGTCGGCCATGTCCAGGGCCTGGAAGGCGTTCTGCTCGGCCAGCAGGATGGTCACGCCCTTCTCCTTGATCTCCCGGATGATCTTGAACATGTGCTGGACCATCAGGGGCGCCAGGCCCAGGGAGGGTTCGTCCAGCAGCAGCAGGCGCGGCCGGGACATGAGGCCGCGGGCGATGGCGCACATCTGCTGCTCGCCGCCCGACAAGGTGCCGGCGAACTGGTTGATCCGCTCGCGCATGATCGGGAACAATTGGTACATCTCCTCCAGGTCGGCGGCGATGCCCGCCTTGTCCTTGCGCAGGTAGGCCCCCATCATCAAGTTCTCCTTGACCGTGAGGTTGGCGTACAGCCGGCGCCGCTCCGGCACCAGGCACATGCCCTTGGCCACCACCTTGTAGGCCTCCCGGGGCAGCGGCTCGCCCTGGAAGCTGATCTCGCCGCTGGCCGGGGCCAGCAGGCCGGCCAGGGTGGCCAGCAGGGTGGTCTTGCCCGCGCCGTTGGCGCCGACCACGGCCACCACCGTGCCCTCCTGCACTTCCAGGCTCAGGTCGTGCAGGGCGTGGATATGCCCGTATTTGACGTTAAGACTGCGTATGCTGAGCACGCTTGAACCCCTCTCCCAGGTAGGCCTTGAGGACATCGGGATCCTTCTGGATCTCCTCCGCCGACCCCTCCGCCAGCTTTTCGCCGAAATTCATCACAAAGATCCGCTCGCAGAGCGCCATGACCACGTCCATGTGGTGCTCGATCAGCAGGGTGGTGAGGCCGAACTGGTCGTGGATCGTCCGGATCAGCCGGGCCAGGTCGAGCGATTCCTCCGGGTTCATGCCGGCGGCGGGTTCGTCCAGCAGCAAAAGGCGCGGCTTGAGCGCCAGGGCCCGGGCGATCTCCAGCTTGCGCTGCAGCCCGTAGGGCATGGCGTCGGCCCGGGTGGCGGCCTTGTCCTCCAGCCCCACCGCGGCCAGGTACTCCAGCGCCTGCTCGTGGACCGCCCGCTCGCGCTTGACCACGTTGGGCAGGCGCAGGAAAGAGGCGCCCAGCAGGTAGGTCTCGTGGCAGTCCAGGGCGATGATGACGTTGTCCAGCACGCTCAGGTTGCGGAACAGCCGGATGTTCTGGAAGGTGCGGGCGATGCCCTGGCGGACGATGAGGTCCGGCCGCTTGCCGCTGATCGCCTTGCCTTCCAGCAGGATGGCGCCCTCGGTGAGGCCGTAGACCCCGGTGATCAGGTTGAAGGCGGTGGTCTTGCCCGCGCCGTTCGGCCCGATCAGGCCCATGATCTGGCCCTTCTCGACGTTGAAGGTGATGTCCTTGCAGGCGGTGATGCCGCCGAATCGCTTGGTGACCCCGCGCAGCTCCAGCACATGTTCGCTCATGCTCTGCCACCCTTCCAGACGCGCCGGTACCAGCCCTTGACCAGGTCCAGGGACAGCTCCCGGTAGCCCATCAGGCCCTGCGGGCGGAAGATCATGATGAGCACCAGGAGCAGCCCGTAGGCCACCAGGCGCCAGATGTTGGCGACCCGGAGCGCTTCCGGGATGCCGATGAAGATCAGCGTCGCGATCACCGGGCCGCTGATGCTGCCCATGCCCCCGGCCACCACCGCGGCGGTCATCTGGGTGGACATGTAGGAGGTGAACATGGACGGTTGGATGAAGCAGAAGTAGTGGGCGAACAGGCCCCCGGCGAGCCCGGCGCAGAACGCGCTGAACACCAGCGAGCGCAGCCGGCCGATGAAGATGTTCACGCCCATCATCTCGGCGGCGACGAAGTCCTCGCGGATGGCGATGCAGGCGCGGCCGTGGCGCGAGTGGATGAGGTTCCAGGCGAACCAGATGACGATGAAGGCGACCACCATGAGCACCGGCAGGCTGGTCTCGTTGCGGATGCCGGGCAGGCCCCGGGCGCCCTGGGTGATCGGCAGGTTCTCCAGCAGCACCCGGATCGCTTCGCCGAAGCCCAGGGTGGCGATGGCGAAATAGTCGGTGCGCAGCTTGGCCTTCAGGGTGGGATAGCCGATCAGGAAGCCCACCAGGCCCCCCGCCGCCCCGCCCATGGCCAGGGCCACGTAGAAGTTGAACCCGTAGAAGTAGGTGAGGATGGCCGCGGTGTAGGCGCCGATGGCGAAGAACGCCGCGTGGCCCAGGGAGAACAGCCCGGTGAAGCCGGTGAACACCGCCAGGCCGACGGTGGCGATCACGTAGATGAGGCCGAGCGAGATGACGCCGGAAATGTATGACCACATGGTTGGCTACACCTTTTCCTCAAGGAACCGTCCGAACAGTCCTGTGGGCATCACCATCAGGAGCAGCACCAGGAGGGAAAAGCTGAACACGTCGCGCACCACCGAGGAGACGTAGGCCGACACGAACGTCTCGGTCACCCCCAGCAGGATGCCGCCGACCACCGCCCCGGGCAGGCTGCCCAGGCCGCCGATCACCGCGGCGATGTAGGCCTTGTTGGTGATCCAGCCCATGGTGGGATAGACGATGTACTTCATGCCGAGGAAGGTGCCGGAGATCCCGGCGAGCCCGCCGGCGAGGCAGAACACCAGGCCGATCAGGTGCTTGTCGTTCACGCCGTTGAGCGAGCAGACCTGGATGTCGTAGCTGGCCGCGCGGATGGCGATGCCGGTCCGGCTCTTCTGCAGGAAGTAGTGCAGGGCGTAGATGGCGGCGAAGGAGAAGGCGATGGCGAACACGTCCAGCACGCCGATCGACACCCCGTGGAAGGTGATGTTGCGCTTGGTGAACACCTCGGGGAAGGCGTAGAAGTGGGCGCCGACGATGGCGTAGACCAGGTTCTCCAGGAAGATCGCCGTGCCCATGGCGCTGATCATGAAGAACAGCGAGGAGGCCCGGCGCTTGCGCAGGGGCGCGTAGGCCAGCCGCTCGTTCAGGTAGCAGAGCAGGGCCGCGCCGAGGATGGACAGGGCCAGGGCGACGCCGATCGGCAGGCCCAGCTTGACCATGGAGAAATAGCTGATGTAGGCGCCCAGCATGATGATGGAGCCGTAGGCGAAGTTGCTGAAATTGAGGATGCTGAACACCAGCGAGTAACCCACCGCCATGAGCGCGTAGATTCCGCCGATGGCCAGCCCGGTCAGCAAGGTTTGGACGAACAAGACTCCCCCTCTCGCGCGGGCCCGCCGCGACAAATCAGATCGTGGAAGGTGGGAGGCGGTCGCCGCCGCCCCCCGCCGGAAATGCCATCTACTGGGTGACGAACTTGGTGACGTAGACGAACTTGCCGTCCTTGACCTGCTGGATGACCGCAGGCTTGTTGAGCGGGTTGTGGTTGGTGGGGTCGATGGTGAAGTTGCCGGACAGGGTGGGCAGATTCTTGGTCTGGGCGATCTGGGCGGTGAGCTTCGCGGGATCGGTGCCGCCGGTCTTGGTGATGGCGTCGATGATCACGTCCAGGGCGTCGATGGCCATGACCGGGTTGGGCATGATCGGGTCGTTGTTGAACTTGGCCCGGTAGTCCTTGATGAAGCCCTGGATGTCAGGGTCTTCCAGGCTGGTGATGTTGACGAAATAGGAACCGTCGACCGCCTTGCCGCCCAGGGTGATCAGGTCGGGGCTGGCCCAGCCGTCGCCGCCCATGGGGATCGCCTTGATGCCGAGATCGGCGGCCTGCTTCATGATCAGCGCGGCCTCTTTCTGCATGGTCGGGATGTAGAGCACGTCGGGGTTGGAGCCCTTGATCTTGCCGAGGATGGCGCGGAAGTCCAGCTCGCCCGAGCGGAACGCCTCGCTGGCGACCACCTTGCAGCCCTGCTTCTCGAACTCGGTGGTGAAGTACTTGCCGAGCCAGGAAGAGTAGTCCGAGCCCACGTCATAGATGATGGCGGCGTTCTTGAGCTTCAGGTTCTTGGCGGCGAACTGGGCGGCCACGGTGCCCTGGAAGGGGTCGATGAAGCAGGTGCGGAACGCGGTCTTGCGCACGGAGCCGGTCTTGTCGTCGACGGTGACCTTGGGGTTGGTGGCCGAGGTGGCCAGGAACGACACGTTGGCCGGCTCGGTCACGGAGGTCATGGCGATGGCCACGCCGCTCTGGCCGGGGCCGATGATGGCGCAGACCCCGTCGCTGACCAGGCGCTTGGTCACGTTGACGCCTTCGGTGGCGTCGGCGCGGGTGTCATAGGAGATGAGCTGGATCTGCTTGCCCATGACGCCGCCCTTGGCGTTGATCTTGGCGATCTCCATGTCCAGGGCGTTCTTCTCCGACTGGCCCCAGGTGGAGTTGTCGCCGGTCAAGGCGACCGCCTGACCGATCTTGATGGTGTCGCTCTTCTTGTCGCAGCCGATGACCGCGCAAAGCGCGACTGCCAGCGGGATCATGGCCAAAAGCTTCGAGTTCATGGAGGCTCCTCCTTGGGGGAGTGGGTGGCGGTGGGGGTTGAACAGCAGCGGTGGGGCTGGCGTGGCAGCACGGGCTGGGCTGGCCTTGGGCACCAGGTGGCGCATGAATCAATCGATTGGGAGCTCTTTTCAAACCATGGATTTATGTGGCTTATGAATAAGCTCATTATCACATTTACCAGAGAGCATGGGGGTGCCAGCGAAAGAATGCATTTTGCGTGCCATGAACTTGGATGCTGGAACGGCATCTCCCCGGGGCGATATCTGGCATGGACCGGACGACCGGGCTTGGCAAAGGGCGCAATGGGTTGTTACTATGACCCATTCAGCCCATTGATGGAGTTTTGTCCCGTGGCCAAAAAGGTCGCCCTGATCACCGCCTTCTCCAGTGTCGCCGAGGTGCACCGGCGCACCCTGGAAGCCCTGTTCCGGGGCACCATCGAGCTGAAATGCTATTCCTACGACGTGGTCAACATCAACAGCCCGATCGAGGCCGACCTGTTCGTCATCTCGATCTACCAGATCTACCTCAACCTCAAGCCGTTCATTCCCCCGGATGCCAAGGCGATCATCATCAGCAACACCCTCACCGAGGAGCAGTACCAGCGCGTCGCCGGGCTGCCGGCGGGATTGTCGGTGCTGCTGGTGAACTACAGCGTGGAAATGACCATGGACACCATCTCCCTGTTCCATCGCCTGGGCTTGAACCATCTGGAATACGTGCCGTTCTACCCCGGTACCACCCAGGTCCCGCAGCTGGAGACCGCGGTGACGCCGGGCGAGCCCCAGCATGTGCCGCCCTTCGTCAAGCGGGTGATCGACATCGGCGACCGGGTCATCGACGCCAAGACCGTGATCGACCTGGCCACGGGCCTGGGCCTGGAGCGGCTGCTCCAGGAAGACCGCTTCACCTTGTATTTCCAGAGCATCCGCACCAGCCACGACAGCGTCACCTCGCTGTTCGACCGGACCAACATCCTGGAGAGCCAGCTGTCCAGCCTGCTGGACGTGATGGACGACGGCATCATCATCATCGAGAACAACGGGCTGGTCTACGCCTGCAACCGCAAGGCCCGGGAGGTGCTGGACGCCCAGGGCGACCTGGTGGGCTGCCGGGCCGCGGAGCTGATCCCCGGGATTCCCTTCGACCGGGTGCTGGCCGATCTGCAGGAGGTGGACCACACCCTGGTGAAGATCCATTCCCGGGACATCTCCATCAAGGTGGTGCCGGTGATCGCCGGCCGGAAGACCCGGGGCGCGCTGGCCATCATCAACAAGTTCGAGGAAAAGGAACGCAGCCAGCACCGGCTCCGGTCCCAGCTGCTGGGCAAGGGGCACCGGGCCCGGTACACCTTCGAGGACATCCTGACCCAGGACGAGAACTTCATCGAGATCAAGAACCTGGCACGCAAGAAGGCCAAGTCCGACGCCTCCGTGCTGATCATCGGCGAGACCGGCACCGGCAAGGAACTGTTCGCCCATGCCATCCACAACGCCAGCCGGCGCAAGGAATGGCAATTCGTGACGGTGAACTGCGCGGCCCTGCCGGAAAGCCTGCTGGAGAGCGAGCTGTTCGGCTACGAAGAGGGCGCCTTCACCGGCGCCCGGCGCGGCGGCAAGCCCGGCCTGTTCGAGCTGGCCCACCAGGGCACCATCTTCCTGGACGAGATCGGCGAAATGGACCTGAACCTGCAGACCCGCCTGCTGCGCGTGCTGGAAAGCCGGGAGGTCATGCGCATCGGCGGCGACAGCATGATCCACGTCGATATCCGGATCATCGCCGCCACCAACAAGGACCTGTGGCGGCTGGTGGAGGAGGGCCGATTCCGCCGGGATCTGTACTACCGGCTGAACGTGCTGCCGATCCAGGTGCCCCCGCTGCGCGAGCGGAAGGCCGACATCCTGTTCATCCTGGAGCACCTGAAGCGCAGGATCGGGGTCGAGCTGGCCATGACCCCGGAGACCACCGAGCTCCTGGTGCGCTATCCCTGGCACGGCAATGTGCGCGAGCTGAAGAATTGCGCGGAATACCTGGCCTACCTGGACAAGCGCACGATCGAAGCCCGGGATCTGGCGCCGATCCTGAAATGGCCGGACGCCGGGCGGAGCGGCGAAGATCCCGGCCTGTCCGCCTTCATCGAAATGATCCGGATGGAGCGCGACCACTATATGTTCATTTTCGAAAGCCTGTACGCCAACCACCAGAACAAGCTTCGCTCCGGCCGCCGCAGCCTGGTCGAGGCCGCCCGGAAGCAGGACCTGTTCCTGACCGAAGCGCAGATCCGCAAGGCCCTGGTGCAGGCCGAAGCGTTCGGCTACGTCCACCTGAACCATGGCCGGGGGGGGACGATGATCACGGCCGCGGGAATCGATGCCCTCAAGCAGCTGCGCAGCGATATGCGACCATGGCGTTAAGGAGCAGCCATGTTTGATGCCACCAAGCTCATCCAATCCACCGGCGGGGGCCAGATCGGCGGCAAGCCGGTGCGGACCATCAATCCGAGCCTGGAGCGCGCCTCCACCATCCTGTTCGAGCGCTTCGAGGATCTCGAGGCGGCCAACGCCGGGGCCTACCCGGGCATCACCTACGGCACCGACCGGCTGCCGGTGCAGCGGGCCTTCGAGGAGGCCATCCGGCAACTGGAGGGGGGCGGCCTGACCCGGGCCTTCCAGTCCGGCATCAGCGCCATCATCAACACCCTGCTGGCCTTCACCCGGGCCGGTGACCACATCCTCATCTGCGACAACGCCTATGGCCCCACCACCCATTTCTGCCAGGAGATCCTGGCGCGCTTCCAGGTGGAAGCCAGCGCCGTGCCGGCCAACGCCGGGGCGGACATCGCCGGGTACTTCCGGCCGGAGACCCGGCTGGTCCTGCTGGAATCGCCCGGCTCCAACACTTTCGAGCTGCAGGACATCCCCGCCATCACCAGCCTGGCCCGGGAGCGCGGCATCCTCACCGTGCTGGACGGCACCTGGGCGACCCCGCTCTACCTCCGGGCCTTCGAGCTGGGGGTCGACGTGTCGGTGCAGTCGGCGACCAAGTACATTTCCGGCCATTCGGACGTCCTGCTGGGCGTGGTGACGGTCGCTCCGGCCCTGGCCGAGCCGTTCGACGCCTTCTGCCGGGTCATGGAGCTGTTCGCCGCGCCGGAGGACTGCGCGCTGGCCCTGCGCGGGCTCAAGACCCTGCCGGTGCGGCTGCGCCAGCACGGCCAGTCGGCCCTGGAGATCGCCCAGTGGCTGTCCGCGCACGATCTGGTGGACCAGGTGCTGCACCCGGCCCTGCCCAGCCATCCCGAGCACCACCTCTGGCGCCGGGACTTCCACGGCGCCTCCGGGCTGTTCGGCTTCACCTTCCGGCGGGAATACCCCGCGGACCGGCTGGCGGCCTTCGTCAACGCCCTGGAGCTGTTCGGCATCGGCTACAGCTGGGGCGGCTACAAGAGCCTGGTCACGGCCGGGCGCGCCCAGCGGGCGCTGCCGTCCAGGTACCAGGGGCGGACCATCGTGCGCCTGAGCATCGGCCTGGAAGATCCCCGGGACCTGATGCGCGATCTGGGGGCGGCGATGAGTTTCCTGGGCAAGGCATAAACCGATTGGTGCGCCCAACAGGACTCGAACCTGTGACCTACGGCTTAGAAGGCCGTTGCTCTATCCGCCTGAGCTATGGGCGCGGTGCCGGGTTTTTCGGGATGCCGGGCCCCAAGCCGTTCGGGTTGAGGCATCCATGGATCTTTGCGTGATTCGGGGGACTTTGGCGAGCCCCAATTTCGCAACCTCCCGCCTCGATCCATGGCCTGGATCGGATTTCGTTGAACTCAAAGTCAGGAGACTCATTGGCAATGAGGTGTGGAGATCCTTTGAAATTATTATTCATAACGAAAGAAACAATTAGTAAAAATTTGATCTAAAGAATCCATTGACTATTATTTTTCAATGTGGTGAAATTCAATCCGTAATGCTATAGGCTTTCTACATTTGAATAAAACCCTATTTTTTTACCGCTTGAACGCCCGCATATGAAAACGCAGTTTCTTTTCCAATCCCTTTTTGAACCGTTCCGCCCACGTCCGTCCGGACCCGGTGCCAGGGGCGGTTTTCGCGGGGTTGCGCGGGGCCTGCGACCCGCCCTGGGCCGGGTCCTGCTGGGCCTGCTGGGGCTCGGCCTGACCGGGATCTGCCCGGCCCAGGCCCCGGCCGGAGCGGCGCAGGCGCCGGAGAAGGGCGCCCAGGCCCCCGACGCGGACAAGGGCCCGTCCCCGGCACCGCCGGCGGACGCGCCCAGGCCGTTCGTCCTGGCCTCGGATCTCTTCACCAAGGGCCTGGCCAGCCCGCGCCCGCCCGAGGTGCGCATGGGCAGCGACTACGTCATCGGCAGCGGCGACGAGCTGGCGCTCACCGCCTTCGGCAGCGTGTCCCTGTCCCGCACGCTCAAGGTGGACCGGGGCGGGAAGGTGGCCGTTCCGGATGTCGGGCTCGTGGAAGTGAGCGGCCTCAGCCTGGATTCGGCCCGCGCCCTCATCCGCGCCGCCCTGCTGCGCAAATACGCGGGGCTGGAGCAGTTCAACCTGGAGGTGGTGGGGCTGCACGACGTGGAGGTCATGGTCATCGGCGAGGTGCGCCATCCCGGGTCGTACCTGGTGCCCAGCTCCAGCTCGCCCATGGCGCTGCTCGGCCTGGCCGGGGGCCCCTCGGACAGCGGCTCGTACCGGAACATCCGCCACCTGCGCGGCGGCAGGACGCTCGAATCGCTCGATCTCTACCGGTTGCGCTTCGAAGGGAGCGGGCTGGAAAGCCGCGGGTTCCTGGACGGCGACACGCTCTTCGTGCCCCTGGCCGGCACCCGGATCACCGCCGTGGGCGCGTTCCGCCGGGTGGCGGCCGCGCCCGGGGCACCGGGGCTGCTGATGGAGCTGGCCGCCGGCGAAAGCGCGCTGGAGGCGGTCCACTTCGCCGGCGGGCTCATCCCCTCGGCCAGCCAGGTGCTGGTGACGCTCCAGCGCACCGACCCGGCCGGCATCACCACGATCCGCAACATCCCCAACGAGCCGCGTGAGCTGCGCGCCGCCAGGTTCTGCGAAGGCGACGTGCTGCGCGCCCTGGCGCGGCTGGAGCGGCTGGAGGAGTATGTGGAGGCGGCCGGGTTCGTCGCGGTGCCGGGGCGCTTCTCCTACCGGGAGGGCATGCGGGTCGGCGATCTGCTCGCCCTGGGCGGGACCGGCGGCCAGCTCCTGCCGGGGACCTACCTGCTGCGGGGCGAGATCCTGCGCACCCTGCCCGACGGCCGCACCCGGCTGCTCAGCTTCGACGTGGACAAGGCGCTCAAGAACGACCCGGCGCACAACCTCGAGCTCCAGCCCCGGGACCGGGTCGAGCTGGGCAATGTGGCGGATCTGCGCCTGGCCAAGCGGGTCACCATCCTGGGGCCGTTCACCCGGCCGGGCGTCTTCGAATGGCACGAGGGCATGCGCGCCGCCGACCTGATCTACCGGGCCGGCATCCCGAAGCTCTCGGCCGGGCGCCGCTACGCGGAGCTGGCCAGCATGGAGGACGGCCGGACCAGCTCGGTGGTCCGGCTGGACCTGGCCCGCCTGCTGACCACCGAGGACCGGGCGACGGTGGAGCTGAAGGACGACCGGGTCAATCCCAGGCTGCGCCCGTACGACCAGATCACCATCTACGAGAATCCGGACTTCCGCATGCACCGCACCGTGACCATCCTGGGCCAGGTGCAGCGGCCCGGCCCCTACGTGATCCAGGAGGACCGGTTCACCCTGGGCCAGCTCATCGCCCGGGCCGGGGGGCTGACCCAGGATGCGATGCCGACCGGGGGGATCTTCCTGCGCTCGAGCCTGGAACCCCGGGACCTCAGCGCCAGGGACCCCGCCGGGGGCGCGGGCGAGGACGCGCCCAGCCTGGCCGCCATCGACAACATCCTGCAGCGGCTGAACGAGACCCGGCGCGCCCGGGAATCCGGCGCCCTGGAAGAAAGCCCGCTGCTGCACGGCCTGGTGCGGGGCGAGCTGAACCGGATGATCGTGGACTTCCCCGCGGTCCTGAAGGGGGAGCGCCGCCAGGACGTGGTGCTGCAGGACGGCGACCGGGTGTTCATCCCCAGGCGGACCGATTCGGTCTGCGTGGTCGGCGAGGTGGCCAGTTCCTACGCCACCTTCCACGTCCAGGCCGGGGACCGGGTCCGGGATGTGCTGAAGCTGGCCGGGGGCTACACCCGCAACGCCGACCAACGCCAGGTGCGCCTGCTCAAGGCCGACGGCCGGGTGATCGATTCCCGGGTGGAGCGGACCGGGATCGAGCCGGGGGACGCGCTCCTGGTGCCCCAGCGGATCCGCAAGGACGTGCCCTGGCAGGACACGCTGCTGGCCATGACCCCCATCGCCATTCTCTATAACGCCATCCGCCGCTGAGCGCGCGGACGATTGCCTGAACCGCCGGGAGCCCGGTGGCACTTGAACCATTCGTAAGTCCAATGTCCTGACCTACCAGGACGAGGGGACGTCTGTCCCAGCGAAAGGCATGAAAAAATGGAAATCTCGGGAAAAGATCAAAGATACGCCGCCTGGGCCGAAGGCGCCGGGACTCGGCTATGGAAGCTCGACAGCCGGCCCATGGTGCGCCGGACCGGCAAGCTGCTGCTGGACGCCCTGCTGGCGGCCGCCGCCTGGAGCCTGGCCTGCGGCCTGGTCCGCTGGGCCGCGCCGACGGTCCGGGGCACGCTCCTGTTCGTGGTGCTGGCGCTGGCGGTCAACGCCGGGTTCGGCTTCACCAGCCAGCACTACCGGCTGGTGGGCTTCGCCGAGGCCTGGGGCCTGTTGAGCGGGTCGCTGGTCATCGCCGGGGCCGGGCTGGCGTTCTGCGCCCTGCGCGGTCCCGCCCGGCTCGGGGCGGAGGGCGCCGAGATCTTCCTGCCGGGCGGCCTGCTCACCGGGGCGATGTGGTTCGGCCTCCGGGTGCTGGCCCAGCGAATGCATCGCCGGCGCTTCCGGACCGGGCCGGCCGGGCCCTGCCCCGAGCGCACCCTCATCATCGGGGCCGGCCGGGCCGGCATGCGGCTTTGCCAGGAACTCCGGGAACACCCCCGGCTCCGCTGCCAGGTGGTGGGTTTCGTGGACGACGCCCTGGAGAAGCAGGGCGTGCGGATCGAGGGGGTGCCGGTGCTGGGCCCCACCCGGCACCTGCCGGCCTTCATCCGGCAGCACCGGGCCTCCCTGGTGATCCTGGGCATGGCCGGCGCGCCGGGCGCCACGATCCGCGAGCTGAGCCAGCGGCTCCAGGCCCAGGGCGTCCGGGTCAAGACCGTGCCGGGGATCCTCGACCTGGTGGGCGACCATCCCTGGAAACCGGAAGTGCGCGACATCGCCATCGAGGACCTGCTCCGGCGCGATGCGGTGAACCTGGACACCGGCGCCATCCGCCAGGCCCTGGAAGGCTCGGTGACGCTCATCACCGGGGCGGGCGGCTCGATCGGCAGCGAACTGTGCCGCAGGGTCGCCAGCTTCCGCCCGCGCTGCCTGGTGCTGCTGGGCCGGGGCGAAAACAGCCTGTGGGAGATCGAGCGCGATCTGCGCCGGCTGTTCCCGGCCCAGGTGATCGCCCTGGCGCTCTGCGACATCCGCAACCGGGGCCGGCTGCACCAGGTGTTCGACACCTGGCGGCCCCAGGTGGTGTTCCACGCCGCGGCCCACAAGCACGTGCCCTACCTGGAGCAGTACCCCGAGGAGGCCATCGAGAACAACATCTTCGGCACCCAGAACGTGCTCAAGGCGGCCCTGGCGTCGGCCAGCCGGATCGTGGTCAACGTCTCCACCGACAAGGCGGTGAACCCGGTCAACGTGCTGGGCGTGACCAAGCGCATCGGCGAGCACCTGGTGCTCAAGGCCGCCGCGGAGGCCCCGGAGGGTTCCCGCTACGTCAGCGTGCGCTTCGGCAACGTGCTGGGCAGCCGGGGCAGCGTGATCCCGCTGTTCCGCGACCAGATCCGCCGGGGCGGCCCGATCACCGTCACCCATCCGGACATGGTGCGCTTCTTCATGACCATCCCCGAAGCGGGCCAGCTGGTGCTGCAGGCCGGCATCCTGGGCGAAACCGGACGGGTGTTCGCCCTGGACATGGGCGAGCCGGTGCACATCGTCGACCTGGCCAGGGACATGGCCCGCCTGTCCGGGCTCGCGCCGGGGGTGGACATCGACATCCAGTTCACCGGCGCCCGCCCCGGGGAGAAGTTCTTCGAGGAGCTGTTCACCGACGTGGAGGACCGCAAGGCCCAGGTCCACCCCAAGATCTTCGAGGCGGTCCAGGACCCCAAGGATCCGGCCCTGCTGGAGCAGGGGCTCGCCGCCCTGCGGCTGGCGCCCAGCCTGCCCGAGGGCGTGCGCCAGCGGGAGATGCTGGCCTGGTTCATGAAGCTGGTGCCGGCTTACCGGCCGTCGCCCTCCGGGCTGGGCCGCTACCTCCAGGAGGAGGCCCACATTCCGCGAAGGCCGCAGCGCCCGGTCCACGCCCCCCAGGAGGGGCCGCTGAGCGTTCCCGGCTGATCCCTGCCAACCCGAGGTTCCCTTCATGTCCAAGCCCGAAACCCAACCCGCCCGATCGACCCTCAGGGAGGCCCTGGGCCGGCCTCTGCGCCACGCCTGCTTCGCGGGACTGGCGGCGGCGGGGGTGGCGGTCCTGCTGCCCAACGCCTACCGGTCCGAGGCCAGGATCCTTTCGGACACCGGCCACGCCGGCGGCTCGAACCTGCGCACCGGGGTCTGGGCGCCCACCGCCCCGCCCGAAACCCCCACCAGCAGGGAGGACGGGCCGACCGTCATCTACGTGGACATCCTCAAGAGCCGGCGCATGGCCGAGCAGCTGCTGCTGCACGAGTACGACTACGGCTACCGCCCCTGGCGCTTCGCCAGGCGGCGCACGACCCGGGGCACCCTGCTGGACTACCTGGGGGCGGCCAACGTCGACCGGGGGCTGGGCCAGCTGCGCAAGGTCCTGGCCGTGCAGCGCGATATCAAGTCGGGCCTGCTGACCATCAGCGCCGAGACCAGCTCGCCGGAGCTGTCCATGCAGGTGGTGCGCCAGGCGGCCGCGAACCTGCGGGATTTCCTGGTGGAGCTCAGCCAGGCCGCCGGCCAGAACAAGGCGCGCTTCACCCTGGGCCGGCTCGAGGAGGTGCGGGGCAAGTACGCGGAACTGGGGCGGCAGTTCGAGGGCTTCCAGGACGCCAACCGCAACTGGGAATCCAGCCCGGCGCCCAATGTCCGCTTCCATGGGGCGCAGCTCAAGGAGGGCCTCGATCTGTGGAAGCAGGTCGTGATGAACCTGACGCTCAACCACGAGCAGGCCCTGCTGGAGGCCCAGAACGACACCCAGACCCTGCTGCTGATGGATCCCGGCAACCTTCCGCTGGAAAAGAGCAGGCCGGCCCGGGCCCTCATCGTTTTCACCGTCGCTGCCGTCGTGGGGGTGGGCAGCTGGGCCGTCCAGAACCGCACCGCCCTGATCAACCGAATCCTAGCCAAGGAGCATTGCGCATGAACATGCCAATCGAAACCGGCACGGTGCTGACACCGGCCAACGAACTGATGGAGAAATTCAAGGACCGCACCGCCCGGGTGGGGGTGGTGGGCCTGGGTTACGTGGGCCTGCCCTTCGCGGTGGAAAAGGCCAAGGTCGGCTTCCGGGTGCTGGGCTTCGACCGCAGCCCCGACCGGGTCGGCCGGGTGAACGCCGGCGCCAACTACATCGGCGACGTGCACGACCAGGAGCTGCGCGACGTGGTGCTGGACCGGGGCCTGCTGGCCGCCACCGAGGACTGGGACCGGCTCCCGGAGATGGAGGTGATCGTCATCTGCGTGCCGACCCCGCTCACCCGGAACCTGACCCCGGACCTGCAGTACATCGAGGCGGTGACCGCGGAGGTGGCCCGGCGCATCCGGCCCGGCCAGCTGATCAGCCTGGAGAGCACCACCTATCCGGGCACCACCGACGAGGTGATGAAGCCCATGCTGGAGGCCTCGGGCCTGCAGGAGGGCCGGGACTTCTTCCTGGCCTTCAGCCCCGAGCGGGTGGACCCGGGCAACCAGCGCTACAGCACCCGCAACACCAACAAGGTGGTGGGGGCCGAGGGCGCCAGCCGGGAGGTGGCCCTGGCCTTCTACCGCCAGGCCATCCTGCACGTGGCCCCGGTGAGCTCCTCCCGGGCCGCGGAGATGGTGAAGGTGTTCGAGAACACCTTCCGCGCGGTGAACATCGCCCTGGTGAACGAGCTGGCCATGCTCTGCGACCGCATGGGCCTGGACGTGTGGGAGGTGCTGGACGCGGCCGGCACCAAGCCGTTCGGGATCCTGTCCTTCTATCCGGGCCCGGGGGTGGGCGGGCACTGCATCCCCCTGGATCCGCACTACCTGGAGTGGAAGGCCCGGGAGTTCAACTTCAACACCCGGTTCATCGCCCTGGCCGGCGAGATCAACCGGCGCATGCCCGAATTCGTCATGGAGAAGGCCATGCGCCTGCTCAGCGACCACGGGCTCGGCCTGCGCAGCGCGCGGGTGCTGGTGCTGGGCGTGGCCTACAAGAAGGACGTCGACGACAGCCGGGAGAGCCCCAGCGCCGAGATCCTGCACCTGCTGGCGCTGCGCGGCGCCGCGGTGGCCTACCATGACCCGCTGATCCCGCGCTTCCGGGAGTACGGCCACGAGCTGGAGAGCGTGCCGCTCACCGCCGAGGCCCTGGCCGACGCCGACCTGGTGCTGATCCTCACCGACCACACGGCGGTGGACTACCGCTTCGTGGTCGAGCACGCCCGGCTCCTGCTGGACACCCGCAACGCCACGCGCGGGCTGCCTTGCGAGCGCGCCAAGGTGGTGCTCCTGTGAGCCCGCGGGTGGCGGTGGTCGGCTGCGGCGCCTGGGGGCGCAACCATGTGCGCACCTTCCAGGAGCTGGACGCCCTGGCCGGGGTGGTGGAGGTGCTGCCCTCCCTGCGCGAAAAGGTCCACGAGGAGTATCCCGGGCTGCCGGTCTGGAACACCCTGGAGCAGGCCCTGGACCACGCCGAAGGGATCGTGGTGGCCACCCCGGCGCCCACCCACGCGGCGCTCGCCGCCCGGGCGCTGGAGGCGGGGAAGGGGGTCCTGGTGGAAAAGCCCATGACCGTCGGCAGCCGGGACGCCCAGGAGCTGGTGCGCCTGGCCCGGGCCATGGGCCGGCCGCTCATGGTCGGCCACCTGCTGCTCTACCAGCCGGCGGTGCGCGAGCTGCACCGGCTGCTGGAGGCCGGCGCGGTGGGCCGGGTGCTGCGGATCCACCAGGAGCGGCTCAACCACGGCCGGGTGCGCCAGACCGAGAACGTGCTCTGGAGCCTGGCGCCGCACGACGTGGCGGTGCTGTGCCATCTCATGGGCGAAGGCCCGCGGGTGGTGCGGGCCTCCGGGGCCGCGTTCCTGCAGCCCGGCATCCACGACGACATCCACCTGGAGCTGGGCTTCAGCGGCGGCCGCTCCGCCCACATCCACTCCGCCTGGTACTGGCCCGGCAAGCGCCGGGGCCTGCGGGTCCTGGGCGACGAGGGGATGATCGCCTACAACGAATCCGACCAGAGCCTCACCCTGCACCGCAAGCGGCTGAAGGGGGGCGATCCGCCCGCCGGCCTGGCGCCGGTGGATGAAGGCTCGGAGCGGGTCTTCGAAGGCCACGGCGAGCCGCTGCGCCTGGAGGACCAGCATTTCCTGGACTGCCTCGCCACCGGGGCGGCGCCGCTGAGCGACGGCCGAAGCGGGGTCGAGGTGGTCCGGGTGCTTGAGGAGGCGGACGCCCAACTCAGGCAGTTCTTGATCCAAACCAACAAGGAGAGCGCATGAGCACACTCACAGCCCCCAAACCCCACTTCATCCACCCCACCGCGGTGGTCGACGAAGGCGCCCGGATCGGCGAGAACACCAGGATCTGGCACTTCTCCCACGTCTACCCCGAGGCCGTGATCGGCCACGACTGCATCCTCGGCCAGAACGTCATGGTCGCCGACGGCGTCGGCATCGGCGACTTCTGCAAGGTGCAGAACAACGTCTCCCTGTACGAGGGCGTGGTACTGGAAGACTACGTGTTCTGCGGCCCCAGCATGGTGTTCACCAACGTGCAGACGCCGCGCTGCCTGTTTCCGCGCAACCACTCCGCCGACTATGCCGAGACCCGGGTCAAGCGCGGCGCCAGCATCGGCGCCAACGCCACCATCGTCTGCGGCATCACCCTGAACGAATGCGCCTTCGTGGCGGCCGGCTCGGTGGTGATCCGGGACGTGCCGGCCTACGCCATGGTGGTCGGCGTGCCGGCGCGGATCATCGGCTACATGTGCGAACGGGGCGAGCGGCTGAAGTTCGACGCCTCGGGCTGTGCCGTGACCACCTACGGCCAGCGCTACCGCCGCGGCCCGGACGGCTCGGTCGGGAAGGAGGGCTGAGCCGTGGCCACCCAGACCCGCATTCCGGTGCTCGACCTCACGCCGCAGCTGGATTCCCTGTGGCCGGAGCTCAACCAGGCCATCCAGCGCACCCTGCGCTCCGCCCACTACATCCTCGGCCCGGAGGTGCGCGCCTTCGAGCAGGAGGCCGCGCGCGCCCTGGGGGTCAAGCACGCGGTCGGCGTCAACTCCGGCACCGACGCCCTGGTGATCGCCCTCCGGGCGCTGGGCATCGGCCCCGGCGACGAGGTCATCACCACGCCCTTCACCTTCTTCGCCACCGCCGAGGCCATCAGCCAGGTGGGCGCCGTCCCGGTGTTCGTGGACGTGGACGAAGAGAGCATGAACCTGGATCCGGCGCTGGCGGAGCGGGCGATCACCCCGCGCACCCGGGCCATCCTGCCGGTGCACCTGTTCGGCCGGCCCTGCGACATGGCGGAGATCCTGGACCTGGCCCGGCGCCACGGGCTGAAGGTGGTCGAGGATTGCGCCCAGAGCTTCGGCGCCCGCTATCGCGGCAAGCCCACCGGCAGCCTGGGCCAGGCCGGCTGCTTCAGCTTCTTCCCGTCCAAGAACCTGGGCGCCTGCGGCGACGCCGGGCTGCTGGCGACCAGCGACGACGAGCTGGCGGAGCTGGCCCGGGCGCTCCGGGTGCACGGCAGCCGCAAGAAGTACCACAACGAGATGGTCGGCTACAATTCGCGCCTGGATGAGCTCCAGGCCGCCATCCTGCGGGTCAAGCTGCCCCATGTGGAGGCCTGGAACGCGGGCCGCAGGCGGGTGGCGGAGACCTACCGCCGGCTGCTGGAGGGCCGCGCCGGCATCATCGTGCCGGCCGTGGTGGAGGGCCACGTGTTCCACCAGTACACCGTGCGGGTCCCGGGCATCGACCGGGACCAGCTGCAGGCCCGGCTGGCGGGGGACGGGGTGGACACCATGGTCTACTACCCGGTGCCCTGCCACCGGCTCAAGCTCTACCGGCAAAGCCATGCCCACGTGGCCTGCCCCAGGGCGGAACGGCTGTGCGCCGAGGTCATCAGCCTGCCGATCTGGCCGGAGATGGAGGAAGCCGCCCAGGACGCGGTGGCCCGGGCGCTGCTGGCGCAGGTGGGCCGGGGATGAGCGGCGCGCTCCGGTTCCAGGGCTTCCGCCTGAAGGTGCTGCAGGTGGCGGGCGGCACGGCCGTGGCCCAGGGCCTCCTGGTGCTGGCCTCGCCGCTGCTGACCCGGCTGTACACCCCGGCCGATTTCGGCGTGCTGGTGGTGTACGTCTCCCTCATGGCCGTCCTGGTGATCGTCGCGTCGCTGCGCTACGAATACGCCCTGCCGATCCCGGCCGACGACGGCGAAGCGGTCGACCTGCTCGCGGTCTGCATGCTCCTGGTGGCGGCGACCACCTGCCTGGCCTCGCTGCTGCTCTACGCGCTGCAGGACCGGATCCTGGCCTGGATGGGCGCGCCGGCGCTGGCGCCCTACCTGTGGCTGGTCCCGGTCAGCATCCTCGGCTGCGGGTTCTACCAGGTGTTCACCTGCTGGGCCATCCGCAAGGGCGGCTACAAGCGCATCGCCCGCACCAAGGTGACCCAGAGCCTGACCCAGCTGACCCTGCAGGTGTGCGTGGGCTCGGTGGTCAAGGGCCCGCTCGGGCTGCTGGTGGGGGATGCGGTCGGGCGCTCCAACGGCACCCGCACCCTGGCCATGCTGGACTGGCGCAACGACTGGGCCCGGCTGCGGCTGGTGCGCTGGGGCGGGATGTGGCGCGCCCTGGTGCGCTTCCGCCGGTTCCCGGCGATCGGCAGCGGCACCGCCCTGATGAACACCTTCAACCTGCGCATCCCGGCGCTGCTGCTGGCCATCACCTTCGGCCCGGCGGTGGCCGGCTGCTTCGCCCTGGCCCAGCGGGTGTTCGCCCTGCCCAGCTCGGTGATCGGCGAATCGGTGGCCCAGGTCTACTTCGGCGAGGTGGCCCTGGTGGCCAGGCGCGACGCCGGCGGCCTGATGCCGCTGTTCCGCGGCACCCTGCGGCGCATGTTCCTGCTCGGCCTGCCGCTCATGCTCGCCGCCATGGCCGCGGGCTGGTTCCTGTTCCCGCTGATCTTCGGGCGGAACTGGGGCGAGGCCGGCATCTTCGTGGTGGCCCTGGCGCCCATGGCGCTGGCCCAGTTCACCGCCGCCTGCGCCGACAGCACCCTGCTGGTGCTGGAGCGCCAGGACCTGGCCCTGTACCGGGAAGTGCTGCGCACCGGCCTGCTGCTCGGCGGCATCCTGGCGGCCTACCTGCTCAAGTGGCCGCCCCGCTCCGCCATCTTCCTGTTCGGTGCCACCGGCACCCTGGCCTACATCGGCTATGGCCTGATCACCTGGTACGCCATCCGCAGCCACCGGCCGGCAGCGGTGCCCTCATGAGCCTGCTGGCCTGGCTGCAAGCCTACGCCACCCGGCCGCGCTTCCTGGCCCTGGCGGCCTTCCTGTTCGCCGGGGACCTGAAGGCCGACCCCCGGCTGGCCTGGTTCCCGGTGGACCTCACCCTGCTCACCGGCGCGCTGCTCACCGGCGTGCTGGTGGTGCGCTTCCTGCGCGGGGCGCGGCTGCGCTCCCTGGATGGCCCGGCCATGGTGCTGTTCTGGTTCCTGACCTTCGTGCCGGGGCTGTTCCAGGCGGTGGATTCCCCCTACGGCTTCCAGAAGATCGCCACCATCTTCAGCTTCACCCTGCTGGCGGCGCTGGCGCCCCTGTTCCTGGTGGACGATGACGGCGACCTGGTCAAGCTGATGAACGCGCTGGCCTATTTCTGCCTGGTCATCACCTTCGGCGGGCTGTTCGGCGGCGCCCAGGATGCCGAACGGCTGCAGGCGTTCGGCGCCGGCACCATCTCCCTGGGCCGCGCCACCGGCCTGCTGTTCACCTACGCCGCCATCGCCCTGGCCGGCGAGGCCCCGCTGCCGGGGCTGACCTTCGGCATCCTCGGGCTGGCCGGCGTCACCGCGCTGTTTTCCGGGTCGCGCGGCCCGATCCTCGCCGCCCTGGCGGCGCTCGCCCTGCTGTTCGGGGCCGGGCGCATGCGGCTGGGGCCCCGGATGGCGCGGCTGGCCCTGGCGTGCGGGCTGTTCGTGCTGGTGCTGGGGGGCTCGCTGTCGCTGGCGCCCAGGGGCTCCCTGGCCCGGGTGGAGGCCTTCCTCCACGGCCAGTACGGGGCTTCGGAGACCTACCGGGTGAGCGCGCTGCATGCGGCCTGGGACCTGGTGGGCGACGCCCCCTGGGGGATCGGCTGGGCCGGGTTCGCCACCCGGGTGGACCCGGAACGGGGCGTCGGCCGCCAGTACCCGCACAACCTGCTGGCCGAGGTGACCCTGGAATCCGGCTGGATCTGCGGCGCCACCACCCTCCTGGTGCTGCTGGCGGCGGCCGCCGCCGCCTGGTCCAGGACCGGCTCGCCGGGGGGCCGGGTGGTGTTCGCCGGCACCGTGTTCTACCTGATCAACGCCATGGTCAGCGGCGACGTGAACGACAACCGGCCGCTGTTCATGTTCGTCACCTCCGCCCTGCTGCTGGGGCAGCTGCCGGCCCGGAGGGCGCCATGACCGGCCGGATGGCCGTGGTCACCACCGCCCACGCCTGGGGCGATCCCCGGGTGTTCGAGCGGGAATTGGCCGCCTGCCTGGAATGGGGGGTGGAGACCCACCTCTTCATGCCCCTGGCGCAGCCTCCAAGCCGCTCGGGCTGGAGCGCCGATCCAAGGCTGCGGCTGCATCCCCTGGCCGTGCCCGGCGGGCGCCTGGGCCGGTTCCTGCTGGCCTTGCTGGCCTGGCGCGAGGTGCTGCGCCACGGGCCGTTCGCCCTGGTGCACTTCCACGATCCGGAACTGGTGCCGGCCATGGCCCTGCTGGCCATCCTGCAGCCCGAGACCTACCTGCTGTACGACATCCACGAGGACCTGGCGCTGCAGGTGGCCTCCAAGGGCTACCTGCCGCCCGCGCTGCGCGCCCCCACCGCGCGCCTGGTGGGGTGGCTGCTGCGCGCCGCCGGCACCCTGTTCAGCGGCTTCGCCCCGGCCACCGAGGCCATCGCCCGGGACTGGCCGGCGGCCCAGACCCGGGTGCTGCACAACTATCCCAAGGCCCTGTTCGCCGCCGCCGCGCCGCCGCCGGAACCGCACCGGATCATCTACGTGGGCGGGCTGTCCCGGGTGCGCGGCACGATCCTGGCGCTGGACGCGGTGCGCCGGGCGCGCCGGTGCATCCCGGAGCTGCGCCTGGAGCTGATCGGCTGGATCATGGAGCCGGAGGTCGGCGCGGCCATCCGCCAGGCCGAGGCCGAAGGCTGGTGCGTCCACGTGCCCCGGCTGGGGGCGGAGGCGCTGCGGGCGCGCGCGGCGGGCGCCGGGGTCGGCCTGGTGACCCTGCTGCCCCGGCCGAACTACCTGGAAGCCCTGCCCACCAAGCTGTTCGAGTACATGGCCATGGGCATCCCCGTGCTGGCCTCGGACTTCCCGCTATGGCGCCGGCTGGTGGAGGAGGCCGGTTCCGGCCTGCTGGCCGCGCCCGAGCCGGACGCGGTGGCCCGGGCCCTGGTGAGCCTGTGCTCGGACCCGGAGCGCCTGCGCGGCTATGCCCGGGCCGGCCGGGAGGCCTACCGCGCGCGCTACCGCTGGGAGGCGGAAGCCGGCAACCTCCGCTGGCACCTGCGCCAGGCGCGTCTCGCTTGATTTCCTTCCGGTGCCCACGATGAAGATCCTCCTGATCAACCACTACGCCTTCCCCCCGAGCCAGCCGGGCGGAACCCGGCACTACGCGCTGGCCAGGGCGCTCCAGGCGCTGGGCCACCAGGCCACCATCGCCGCCTCGGGCTTCGACCACATCACCCGCACCGACCGGCTGCAGCCCGGGCAGGCCAGCCTCCGGGAGCTGCACGGCGGCGTGCCCTTCGTCTGGCTGCGCACCCCGGGCTACCAGGGCAGCGGCGGCGCGGCCCGGCTCTGGAACATGGTCGCCTTCGCCCGGGCGGTGGAGCACCATCTGCCGGCGCTGCTGGACGGGCGGCCCGACGTGGTGGTGGGCAGCAGCCCGCACCTGTTCGGCGCCCAGGCCGCGCTGCGCCTGGCCCGCCGGCTGGGGGTGCCGTTCGCGCTGGAGATCCGCGACGTGTGGCCGCAGTCGCTGATCGACGTGATGGGGGT
This sequence comes from uncultured Mesoterricola sp., assembly GCA_964627225.1. Taxonomy (GTDB): domain Bacteria; phylum Acidobacteriota; class Holophagae; order Holophagales; family Holophagaceae; genus Mesoterricola. Next base: position 7,166 of record CAZVHQ010000005.1, on the reverse strand, counting down.
CTCCCGCTGGCATCCGCTGGTCTGGCTCATGGAGCGGATCGAGCGCGAGCTGTACCGGGAGGCGGACCACATCATCACCCTGCTGCCGGGCATCGGCCCGCGGGTGGCGGAGCGCGGCGGCGACCCCGGGGCGATCACCTGGGTGTCCAACGGCATCGACCTGAGCCAGGTGCCGCCGGTGGCCGACGCCCCCGAAGGCCCGGTCTTCACCTTCATGTACGCCGGCTCCCACGGCCGCACCAACGCCCTGGACGTCCTGGTGGACGCCGCGGCGCTGCTCCAGGCCCGTTCGCCCAGGCGGCTCAACCTGGTGCTGCTCGGCACCGGGCCGGAGAAGCCGCGCCTGCAGGCCCGGGCCCGGGACGAGGGCATCCGGGCCCTCAGCTTCCTGCCGCCGGTGCCCAAGCAGGACGTCTACCGGACCCTGGCCCAGGCCGACGCCTTCTGGCTCAGCTCGCACGACACCAGCCTGTGGCAGCACGGGATCAGCTTCAACAAGCTCTATGACTTCATGGCCATGGCCCGGCCCACCGTGCTCGGCCTGGACTGCCCGAACAACCCTATCGCCGAGGGCGGCTGCGGCATCACCGTGCGGCCGGGCTCGGCCCCGGCCATGGCGGCGGGGATGGAACAGCTGCTCGCCCTGGGGCCCGAGGCGCTGCGCGCCATGGGCCGGCGCGGCAGGGCCCACGTCGAGGCGAATTTCGATTTCCGCATCCTGGCCGGCCGCTTCGAGGCGGCCCTCCGGGAAGCCGTTTTGTGCCGTTCCGGGAGGGCCCATGCAAGCTGAGCTGCTGAAATGTTCGGATCCGCGCTGGGCGGAGTTCCTGTCCGGCAGCCGGCACGATTTCTACCACCTGCCCGCCTATGTGGACCTCTGCGCGCGGCATGAGGGCGGAGAGCCGGTGGCCTTCTGGGCGCGCGAAGGGGGGGCGGCCATGCTCGTGCCCATGGTGCTGCGCCCGCTGCCCGCGGCGCTGGATCCGGATCCGGCCTGGCGCGACTCGGTGGCGCCCTACGGCTATCCCTGCCCGCTGGTGCGCGGCGCGCCCGGGCCCGAGACCCTGGCCGCCATGCTCCGGGCCTTCCGGGAAGCCGGCGCGGCCGCGGGCATCGTCGCCGCCTTCCTGCGCCTGCACCCCCTGCTGCCCCTGCCCGAAGCGCCGTTCCGCGAGTTCGGCGCCCTGATCGCGCACGGCGAGACGGTCTACCTGGACCTCAGCCTGCCCCGGGAGGAGCTGGACCGGCAGACCCGGGTCAACCACCTGGCCGATGTGCGCAAGCTCGAACGGCAAGGCTTCCGGGTCCAGCTGGACGCCTGGGAGCGGCTGGACGACTTCATCCGGATCTACGAGGAGACCATGCGCTTCCGGGCCGCCGACCCCTTCTACCACTTCCGCCGCGAGTATTTCGACGACCTGAAGCGGAGCCTGGGCGGGCACCTGCACCTGTGCCTGGTGCGCAGCCCGGAGGGCGCGGCGGCGGCGGCCGGCCTGTTCACCCTGATCGACGGCCTGGTGCAGTTCCACCTCAGCGGCACCAGCGAGGACTTCCGCCGGGCCGGCCCCGCCAAGATGATGCTGCTCCACATGCGCGACTGGGCCAAGGGCCGGGGCGCCGGGTTCCTCCACCTGGGCGGCGGGGTGGGCTGCAGGGAGGATTCCCTGGCCTTCTTCAAGCAGGGCTTCTCCAAGCTGCGCAGCCGCTTCCAGACCTTCCGGATGATCCTGCAGCCCCCGGTCTACCAGGGCCTGCTGCACCGCCGCGGCCTGCCTCCCGAGGCCGACGCCGCGGGCTTCTTCCCCGCCTACCGCTGCCCCTGACCTGAAAGGCATCGCCATGACCCGATTCACCCTCCTGCGCACCGCGGCCGGATCGCCGCCGACCGTGACCCAGTACAAGGCCTTCCAGGCCCTGGGCTGCCGCATCGTGGCGGCGGATTGCGATCCCGCCTCGGTGGGTTTCCACTTCGCCGACGCCGCCTACGTGGTGCCCCGGGTGGGCGCCGCCGACTACCTGGAGCGCATGCTCGCCGTATGCCGGCGCGAGGCGGTGGACCTGTTCCTGCCGGCCCTGGACGAGGAGCTGGCGCTCTGCGGGGAGCACCGGGGGCGCTTCGAGGCGCTGGGCACCCGGCTGCTGCTTTCCAGCCCGGAGGCCCTGGCGGTGTGCGGCGACAAGCTGCGCATGGCCGAGTGCTTCAGCGGGCTGGGCATTCCGGCGCCGCGCACGGTGCCGGCCGAGGCCTACCGGGAGGGGACTTTCGCGCGCTTCCCGGTCATCGTCAAGCCGCGCTCCGGCCGGGGCGGCGCCGGCGTGCACCTGGCCCGCAACCACGCCGAGGCGGCCTTCTTCGCCCGCTACGTGGAGCGCGCGGTGGTGCAGGAGTGCCTGGACGGGGTGGAATACACCATCGACGTGCTGGCCGGGCTCGACGGGGACCTGCGCATCCTGTCGCCGCGCCAGCGGCTCGCCACCGAATCGGGGATCTCCTCCAAGGGACTCACCCACTGGCGCGAGGGCCTGCTGGAACCGGTGCGGACCCTGGTGCGGGCCCTGGGGATGGCCGGCCCGCTCAACTTCCAGTGCTTCGTCAGCCCCGAGGGCGCCGTCGCCTTCACCGAGATCAACGCCCGGCTGGCCGGGACCGCCATCCTCAGCCAGGCCGCCGGGGTGCCGCTGTTCGAGGGCATCCTGGACCTGGCCCGGGGCCGGCAGCCCGAGCCCTGGCTGAAGCCCTGCCCGCCGCTGCTGATGTACCGCTACTGGGACGAGGTGTTCCTCGCGCCGGCCGGAAAGGAGGCCTGAACCATGGAATTGCGCCTGGACGCCGTCGGCTTCGATCTGGACTACACCCTCTGGGACCAGGATGCGTTCGCCCGCTCCTTCTTCGACACCATCGCCGTGGAATTCGGCCGGCGCCTGGGCTGGGGCCGCGGCCACGTGCTGCGCGCCTGCCACGAGGCCCTGGAGCGGCTCACCCTGGCCCACCCGCGCCTGTTCGACCACGTGCTGCACCAGCTGGGGGCCTGGGACCCGCGCCTGGTGGCCGAGCTGGTGCAGCGCTACCACCGGCACCGCCCGCCGGCCGAGCCCTATCCGGGCGCGGCGCCGGTCCTGGGCAGGCTCCGGGAGGCCGGCTTCAAGCTGTTCCTGGTCACCGACGGCTACGGTCCGACCCAGCGGCACAAGATCGACGCCCTGGGGCTGGGCCCCTGCTTCGACCAGATGGTGTTCACCGGGGATTTCGCCGAGCCCATGCACAAGCCGAGCCCGTTCCCCTTCCAGCTGGCCTGCGGCCGCCTGGGGCTGGCGCCGGAACGCTGCGTCTACGTGGGCGATGACCCCGCGTGCGACTTCCAGGGGCCGAAAAGCCTGGGCATGCTGACCATCGGCGTGCCCACCGGGCCGTTCGCCAGGGCGGAGGCACCGCCGGAGCAGGCGCCGCACCTGCGGGTGGCCGCCCTGGAGGAACTGGCCGGGCTGCTGGCCCGGACCGCCCGGGTCCAGGGGGCGCGGTGAGCAGCCTTCGCGCCAAACGCGCCTTCGACCTGCTGGTGGGCAGCGTCCTGCTGCTGCTGGCCAGCCCGCTGCTGGCCGCGCTGGCCGTGGCCGTGCGGGTGGATTCCCCGGGCCCGGCCTGGTTCCGCCAGCGCCGGATGGGCCTGGGCGGCCGCCCCTTCACCATCCTCAAGTTCCGCACCATGCGCCACGGCAGCACCCACCTGGGCAGCGGCCTGGAAACCAGCCGGGACGACTTCCGCATCACCCGGGCCGGCCGGATCCTGCGCAACCTGCGCCTGGACGAGCTGCCGCAACTGGTCAACGTGCTGCAGGGCTCCATGAGCCTGGTCGGCCCCAGGCCCCTGCTGCCCGAATTCCTGCCCTACTACTCCGCCCTGGACCGGCGCCGGCTGGAGGTGCCGCCGGGCATGACCGGATGGCAGCAGGTCTCGGGCGCCGCCCGGCACGCATGGCGGGAACGGGTGGCACTGGACGTGTGGTACGTGGAGCACCACAGCCTGCTGCTGGATCTGCGCATCCTCTGGCTGACCGTGGGCGTGCTGCTCCGGGCCGACACGGTGTACGCCCCGGACGGCTCCCAGAAGAGCGGGGTGCCCGACGCCTACGCCGAACGGCACCCGGACAGCCCGGAGGCGCCATGAAGCCGCTGGTCAAGCTGGTGCTCGCCCCCCACCCCGACGACGAAGTGCTCGGGGCCGGCGGCGCCATGGCCCGCTGGGCCCGGGAAGGCCACTCGGTCCAGGTGGCGGTGGTCACCCGCGGCGAACCTCCGCTCTACCCGGCCGCGGGCGAAGTCCAGTGCCGGGAGGAGGCCTGGGCCGCCCACGGCCTGCTGGGGATCGCCCACACCTGGTACCTGGACCTGCCCGCCGCCGGGCTGGACGGCCTGCCGCACCGGGAGCTCAACGGCAAGCTCGACGAACTGGTCCGCGCCTGCGCGCCGGACGAGCTGTACCTGCCCTTCCTGGGCGACGTCCACCTGGACCACCAGCTGGTCTTCCGCTCGGCCATCGTCGCCGCCCGGCCGGGCCGGCCCGGCTGGCCCCGGCGCGTCTACGCCTACGAAACCCTCTCCGAAACCAACTGGAACGCCCCGTTCCTCACCCCGCCCTTCATCCCGAACCACTTCGTGGACATCACCGGCACCCTGGACATCAAGCTCGAGGCCATGGCCCTCTACCGCTCTCAGCTGCAGCCGGCGCCGCACGAACGGTCCCTGTCGGCGCTCCGGGCCCTGGCCACGCTCCGGGGCGCCACCGTCGGCTTCGCTGCCGCCGAAGCTTTCGTCACCATCCGCACCGTCACCTGACCAGGAGCATCCCATGACCCGCAGCCCCTCCTCCATGCTGAATCCAGCCCTCCCCGCCGCCCCCCGGGCGGTGGCGGAAGAGCGCCGGGCCCGGGCCCGTCCGGCGCTCACCCGGGATCTTGAAATGTCGATGGCGGAGCTGGACGAGACCGACATCCAGGCGGTCCTCGGGGTCATGCGCAGCGGCCGGCTCGCCCTCGGGCCCAAGACCGGCGCCTTCGAGCGCGCCCTGGCCGCCTATGCCGGGGTGAAGCACGCGGTGGCGGTCGGTTCCGGCACCGCGGCCCTGCACCTGATCGTCAAGGCCCTGGGCATCGGCCCCGGCGACGAGGTGCTGGTGCCCTCCTTCACCTTCGCCGCCAGCGTCAACGCCTTCCTGTACGAAGGCGCCACCCCGGTGTTCGTGGAGCTGGAACCGGACACCTGCAACCTCGATGTGCGCGACCTGGAACGGCGGATCACCGGGCGCACCAAGGCCATCATGGCGGTGGACGTGTTCGGCCATCCGGCCGACTGGGAGGGGCTGGAGCGGGTCGCCGCCCGCTACGGGCTGACGGTGATCGACGACTGCTGCGAAGCCATCGGCGCTGCCTACAAGGGCCGCCGGCTCGGCGCTTTCGGCGCGGCCGGCGCCTTCGCCTTCTATCCCAACAAGCAGATGACCACCGGCGAAGGCGGCATGATCGTCACCAACGACGACCTGCTGGCCGGGCTGTGCCGGAGCTACGCCAACCAGGGCCGTGGCGCCATGGGCGCCTGGCTGCAGCACGACCGGCTGGGCCACAACTACCGGATGGACGAGATGTCCGCCGCCCTGGGGCTCTCCCAGCTGGCCCGGCTGGACCATTTCCTCGCCAGGCGCGCCCGGGTGGCCCAGCAGTACGGCGAGCGCCTGGCGGCCATGGACGGCGTGCGCGCCCCCACGGTCCGGCCCGAGGTGCGCATGAGCTGGTTCGTCTACGTGGTGACCCTGGACGAAGGCTGCGACCGGGACCGCACCATCGCCGGGATGGAACGGGAAGGGGTGCCCTGCCGCGGCTACTTCGCCCCGGTGCACACCCAGCCCTATATCCGCGACCGGTTCGGGGACCTGCGCGGCACCCTGCCGCTCACCGAGGCGATCGGCCGGCGCACCCTGGCGCTGCCCTTCCACAACGGCCTGGAAGAGCCGGAGATCGAGCAGGTCCTGGCGGTGCTGCGGCGCCATCTTCGGTGACCCAGGGCCGCAGCAGCGCCTCCACCCGCTCTCCCAGCTCCGGTCCGGCATGGCGGCGCAGCAGGATGCATTCGCGCGCCGGGGCGGCGCAGACCAGGCAGGTCCGCGCCGGCAGCCCCAGCATGGCCCGGTCCCATGGAAGGCCGTCGGGACCATAGACGTCCAGATCCAGCAGGCGTCCGGAAGGGCTCGCGGCCTCGAGCCGCAGCGCCGCCGCCTTGGCCGCGGCCGGCGCCGCGCCGGTGGCCGCCAGGTGGAACAGCCCGAGCCGGTCGTCACGGCTCTCCAGCAGCTCCAGGCCGATGTCCCGGTCCAGCGCCTCCAGCGCCGCGCGCAGCATGCGGGCGACGCCGGGGCGGTGCTTGTCCGCTCCGGGCAGGTTGGCGCCGAGCATCACGGCGGTGCCGCCCAGCGCGCGCCGGAGCGAGCGCTGCCGCTCGTCCCGCGCTGCCAGCAGAGCCGCCCTCAGCTCCTGGTCATTCATGGACGCGCCGCACCACGTCGATGATGGAGCCGTCCCGGTATTCGATGAGCGCCACCACCTCGTCCTCGAATTCCACCGGCCTGGGCACGCCGGTGAGCCGGGTGATCTCCTCGTGGAACTGGCGGATGTCCTTCACCGGCAGGTTGCGCCGCTGCAATTCGCGCTTGAGGTCGGCGTGCTTTTCGGCGACGCAGATGCCGCGCTCGGTGACGATGACGTCCACGGTCTCGCCGGGGGTGGTGACGGTGGTCACCGCTTCCCGGACGATGGGCAGCCGGCCGCGCATGGAGGGCGCCACCACGATGGCCAGCTTGGCCCCGGCCGCCACGTCGCAGTGGCCGCCGGTGTTGTGCAGCAGGTAGCCGCTGGATTCGGTGTTGACGTTGACGTTGAAGTCCACGTCCACCTCGGTGGCGCCGAGGATCACGCAGTCGAGCATGTTGACCACGGCCCCGCGGTTGAACGGGTTGGCGTACAGATCCGCGCTGATCTCCCGGTGCCCCGCGTTGCGCCGGAGCGATTCCACCGCGGCCAGGTCGAAGCACTGGACGTCGAACAGGGTCTCGAAGGTGCCCTGCTCCAGCATGTCCACGAAGTAGCCGGTGATCCCGCCGCAGCCGAAGCTGCCCTTG
>CAZVHQ010000004.1:0-141461 GCA_964627225.1 uncultured Mesoterricola sp. | reverse complement strand
TCATCTTGGCCAGCTCCCGGGTAGTGAGCCCGTAGTCCACGTCCTTGAAGCCGGAATCGTCCATTTCCGGGCGGTTGCACTCGAACTTCTTGGCTGAGCAGGGCATCAGGGCCACGGTGACGATGTCCTTGGGGTCGATGCCGTGGGTCCTGGCGTAGTGGGTCTTGATGACCGCCCCGAACATCTGCTGGGGGCTCTTGGCCGAACTCAGGTTGGGGATGTATTCGGGATAGAAGTGTTCCAGGTACTTCACCCAGCCCGGGGAGCAGCTGGTGAACTGGGGCAGGGCCGCCGGCTTGCCGTCCTTGAGGGCGGACTGCAGGCGCAGCAGGAGTTCGGTGCCTTCCTCAATGATGGTGAGGTCGGCGCTGAAATTGGTGTCGAACACCCGGTCGAAGCCGCACATGCGCAGGGCGGTGTTCAGCTCGAAGGTGAGCGCCCTGCCCGGCGGCATGCCGAAGCACTCACCGATGGCCGCCCGGGGGCTGGGCGCGGTCTGGATCACCACGTGCTTGGCCGGGTCCTGGATGGCCGCCCATACCTCGTCGGTGGGGTCGTTGGCACGCAGGGCGCCGGTGGGGCAACGGTTGATGCACTGGCCGCAGTTGATGCAGACCACGCTGCCCAGGGGCTTGCCCAGGAAGGTCTGGATCCGGCTTGCGTTGCTCCGGCCCAGCACCTCGATGGTGCCCACTTCCTGCAGGTCGATGCAGGTGCGCACGCAGCGCCGGCAGAGCACGCACTTGTCGTTGTCCCGCACCACCGAGTAGCTGGAGCGGTCGATCCGGAACCTGGGCTCGCGCGGGTGGCCAAAGCGGAAGAAGTCCACCCCGCACTCCTTGGCCAGGGTCTGCAGCTCGCAGTTGTTGTTGCGCCCGCAGGCGTAGCACTCGCCGTAGTGTTCGCTCAGCAGCAGGTCGATGATGTGCCGGCGGGCCTGGCGGACCTTCCCGGTATGGGTGTGGATCTTGAGGGGGGTGGTGACCGGGTAGGCGCAGGCGGCCTGGAGGGTGCGCTGGCCCTCCACTTCCACGCTGCAGATCCGGCAGACCCCGGCCACGCACAGGTCCGGGTGGTGGCACAGGGTGGGGATCCTGATTCCCACGGAGCGGGCGGCGTCCAGGATGGTCGTGCCCAGGGGAACCTTGAGCTCCTGGCCGTTGATGGCAAGGCTCACCATGCCGCCGATGGCAGAAAGGTTGGCGGGGGCGGGCACCACCTGGGTCTTCTGGCTCGCCGGTGCGCGGGGGGCTTCGTCGCCTTGGAATGGGTTGGTCATGCTCACCCCCTCAGGACATTCGACCCATGATCTCTTCGCGGAATTGCGTCACCACGGAGAGGAAGGCATTGGGGCTGCTCTGGCCGAGCCCGCACTTGGAGGCGATCTGCATGGTCTTCCCAAGGGCGCACAGCTCCTTCAGGTTGGCCATGGAACAGCAGCCCGCCTGGAGCTGTTCCACCCCTTCCAGCAGCTTGGGATTGCCCAGGCGGCACGGGGCGCACTGGCCGCAGGACTCATCGGTGAAGAATTCCAGGAAGTTGTGCAGCACGGCCAGCATGTCCCGGCCCGGCCCGAACACGATCACCGATCCGCCAGTGGGAATGTCCTCGAAGGCCAGGGTCCGGCCGAAATCCCGAGCCGAAACGCACTGGCCGGCGGCACCGCCGATCTGCACCGCCTTGGCCTGGGCCCCGTCCACCTCCTGGAGCAGCTGGGCCACGGTGATGCCCAGGGGGAATTCATACACTCCCGGCTTGCCGCAGTCGCCGGAGACGCTGAACAGCTTGCGGCCGGTGGACTTCTCGGTGCCCATGGCCCGGAACCACGGGCCGCCGTTGCCCAGGATGCAGGCCGCCCAGGCGAGGGTCTCCACGTTGTTCACCACCGACGGGAAGCCCAGGTAACCGGTGTCCACCGGGAACGGCGGCCGGTTGCGCGGTTCGCCCCGGAAGCCCTCCAGGCACTCGATGAGGGCGGTCTCCTCGCCGCAGATGTAGGCGCCGGCACCCATGAAGATCCGGATGTCGAAGCTCAGCCCGCTGCCCAGGATGTCCCGGCCCAGGAGGCGCTGCTCCCGCCTGCGCGCCAGGACCCGCTCCAGGTCGCCGCGCAGGTAGTTGTACTCGCCCCGCAGGAACAGGATGCCTTCCCTGGCGCCCACCGCCCTGCCGGCGATGGTCATGCCCTCGAGCACCAGGTCGGGATGCTCCATGAGGATCACCCGGTCCTTGAAAGTCCCCGGCTCCCCTTCGTCGGCGTTGCAGATGATGAACTTGCGTTCGGCCTGGGCGGCGGCGGCGAAGTTCCACTTGACGCTGGTGGGGAAGCCCGCGCCGCCGCGGCCCTTGAGCCCCGAGGCGGCGATCTCGCTGATGATCTCGGGCCGGCTCCGGCTCAGGGCGGCCCTGAGGCCGGCCTCCGGCACCTGGGCGGCATAGGTGGGAATGGCGCTCATGAAAGATGCACCTCCTTCGCCTCGGCGGCGTGCACGCCGAACACCCGGCGGCACTCCTCCAGGATCTCGTGGACCTGCTCCGGGGTGACCCGGGTGAAGATGCGGTCGTTCACCAGAAGGGCCGGGCCCTGGTCGCACATGCCCATGCAGTTGGCCCACTCCAGGGTGAAGCCGCCATCGGCCGTGGTCTCGCCGAAGCGGATGCCCAGGTCGTTCTCCAGCTGGCGCATGACCCGGTCCTTGCCCTGCATGGCGCAGGAAATGGTGCGGCAGAGCCGGATGACGAACCGGCCCTGGTGGCGGTCGCCCAGGAAGGCATAGAAGGAGACCACGCTGTGCACCTCCACCGGATGGATGCCAAGCAGGTCGCCGATCACCTGCATCGCGTAGCTGTCGATGCGGTGATACTTGCGCTTGACCTCCACCAGGATGGGGACCAGCGAGGGGCGGTCGTGGCCCAATCTGTCGGCCAGGGCCCTGATTTCCGCGGCACAGCGTTCCCGTTCGGTCATCAGCATGTCAGATCCTTTGGCACTCCAGCAAGGAGGCCACCCTGCGGACCAGTTCCGCCGGTTCCACCGGCTTGGCCTGGAAATCGTCCACCGGAACCATCTCCGCATCCTTGCCGAACGCGAGCCCCGAGGCGGCTGCCACAGAGGTGAGCATGAGGATGGGAAAGTTCCGCCCTTGCCGGCGCAGATCCTGGGCCATGACGAAACCGTCGTCCGGTTGCTCCATCATCACGTCCAGGATCATCAGATCCGGGTCGAATGACGCCACCGCCGCCATGCCCTCCTTGCGGTTGTAAGCCTCCTTGATCGTGTGCCCGGCTTTGCGCAGGAACAGGCTGCAGGCCTCGACGATATCCGGGTCGTCATCCACAATCAGGATCCTGGCCATGGGAGCCTCCTCCGCCGGGGCTGTGGTCCTAGGGTTCCGGCCGGCCCGGGCATGGATCGGGGGCCGGTGATGATTATAAGTACCCCAGTTTAGGTGCGGAAAAGCGATGGGCAAGTTAAAAAATAAAATTTCAATTCTATTCTTCAATGGATAACAATTATTAATTTCTTGAGCATTATGGCTGAAATGGCATGTGAAACTTCATTGAATTCCAATATCTTTTGTGAAACAACTCGTTACAAATTGTAACATTGTGATATGTTTCACGATCATTTTCATGAAATTTAATAGGCCTTATTGATTGCTTCTCTTACAAAACACCTATCCCATCATTCACTTTAACAACATCAATTGGCGTTCCGTCCTACAAGTGATAACGGCGCGTCTGGGCTCTCCATTTAGCCGGAGTTGAGCATAGAGTCTTGTCATGACCCGTCCCTATCCACGTGCAGGTGCACAGTAGCCCAGGTCCCTGGGGGAGTTCCGGGCCTGGTTCCGGACGGACGCGGATTGCCTGGACGATCTGGAATGGCTGAGGTGGCCTACAGGCTTCGTTTGCCCAACCTGTGGCAATCCTGCGGGGTGGCGGATCGGCGACGGCAGGTTCATGTGCACAGGATGCGGCGCCCGCACTTCGGTGACGGCGGGCACCATCTTTGACCGGACTCGGACTCCGCTCACCGTCTGGTTCACTGCCTGCTGTGCACCGGATCGCCTCTCTGGCCAAGCGCTGGATACTCGGCACCCATCAGGGAGCCGTGGATGCGGCCCAGTGATACAAGTTTAGCACTTTCCCTGAGCCCGGCGAGCCCCCTTGACGCCTGGGCGGCGCCGTTCATGCTTGACGGTGCGGGCCGGGGGGGGTGACCCCGGCACGGGGAGATGGGACCATGGCCATCCCTTGCGGGCAGGAAGCTGGCAACTCGACCGCCGCGCCGGGGAATGCCGAGGCCCTTTGGCACCTGGCACGGGATGGCATGGTCCGGAACCAGATCGAGGCCCGGGGCGTGCGGGATCCGCGGGTGCTGGCGGCCATGCGCGATGTGCCCCGGCACCGGTTCGTGCCCGGCCAGCTTGCCGCCGAGGCCCATGCCGACCGGCCCCTGCCGATCGGTGCCGGCCAGACCATTTCCCAGCCGTACATCGTCGCTGCCATGGCCGAGGCCCTGGAATTGACCGGGAGCGAGCGGGTGCTGGAGGTGGGCTCGGGCTCCGGCTACATGGCCGCCGTCCTGTCCGCCCTGTCCCGGGAGGTCTATGCCGTGGAGCTGGAGCCGGAGCTGGCAGAGCGGGCGGCCCGGACGCTGGCGGAACTTGGTTGCCCCAATGTCCGGATGCGCTGCGGCGACGGCAGCCTGGGCTGGCCGGAACCCGCCCCCTACGACGCCATCATGGTCAGCTGCGCCGCCCCCTTCATCCCTCCGGCGCTGTGGGAGCAGCTGGCCGAAGGCGGGCGGATCACCCTGCCCATGGGCCCGCCCGATGCCACCCAGGAGCTGATCCTGGCCCGCAAGACCGCCGCGGGCAGCCGGATCGACCGGCTGATGGCGGTGGCCTTCGTGCCGCTGCGCTTGCCTTCGGACCGATAAAGGACTAAATTTGGTTCTGCCGGAAGCAGGAGCGTGGATGCAATACTCGTCCCAGGTGAAACCCATCAGCCAACTCAAGGCCCATGCCGCGGAAATCCTGCTGGATCTGGCCCAGCGCCGGGAACCCATGGTGATCACCCAGAACGGGGAAGCTCGCGCCGTTCTAATGGATGTCGTCTCCTATGAAGAGATCCAATCGACGATGGCCTTGCTGAAGCTGCTCGCCCAGGGGAACCGCGAGATCGAGGAAGGCCGGGTGCGCCCGCTGAAGGATGTGGTCCGCCGGCTCCGGGCGAAGCCGGCCGAGGCCTGATGCGCTTCGACGTGCTGCTGACCGAAGGCGCCGAGCTGGACCTGGAGGCCATTCACGGCTATATCCTTGCCACCGCATCGAAGCGCGAGGCCGATGATGTGCTCGACCGGCTCATGGCCGCTGCGGAATCGCTGGCCATGCTGCCGGAGCGGGGCGCGCACCCGAAGGAACTCTCCGCCCTGGGAATCCTCGAATACCGCCAGGTGTTCTTCAAGCCCTACCGGGTCATCTACCTGGTACTTGGCCGGCGGGTGATCATCAGCCTGATCGCCGATGGTCGAAGGGATTTGCAGACCTTGCTGGAAAACCGGTTGTTGCTCCGGTAGCACTCAATACCCCAGCCGCCGGTCCACCGCGTCCTGGATCGGCAGGCCTTCGGCGAACCGGCGCAGGTTGCCGATGATGTCCGGGATGATCGCCCGGGGCGTGGACGGCCCGGAATGGTGCGGGGTCACCACCACCTTGGGGTGCTCCCAGAGCGGTGAGGCGGCCTCCAGCGGCTCCCGGGGGAACACGTCGAGCACGGCCCGGCCCAGCCGGCCCTGGTCCAGGGCGTCCAGCAGATCCGGCACCACCACCAGTTCGCCGCGCCCGACGTTGACCAGGGTGAGGGCGGCGTTGCCCTGGGCCAGCAGCCCGGCGTCCACCAGGCCGCGGGTTTCGGCGGTCAGCGGGGCACACAGCACCAGGATCCGGGCGCGGCCCAGCCATGAGCCCAGGTCCCGGCCGCCATGGATGGGGAACTCGGCGTCGTCCCGGGCGCTGCGCACGAAGCCGTGCACCTCCAGGCCCAGCTCGCGCAGCGCCCGGCCGATCTGCCGGCCGATCCGGCCGAAGCCATAGACCAGGGCCAGCTTGCCGGTCAGATCCTCCGGGATCAGCTTGGGCCCCCAGCGCCGCTCGGCCTGGGCGGCGCGGCATTCGGCGCTGCGCTGGGCCTCCTCCAGCAGGTGGGCCGCCGTATAGCGGGCCATCCAGTAGCCGAACTGGCCGTCGGCGCGGGTGATGGGGATCGAAGCCGGAATGGCTTCGCCCACCAGGTGGTCCATGCCGGCCCCGGAATTCTGGATCCAGGCCAGCCGCGGCATGCGCTGCAGCAGCCCGGGCGGGAGCTTCCACACGAACAGCCCTTCCGCTTCGGCGAGCCAGGGATCGTCGGGAACTTCCCGGGGGTGCCAGCCGCGGATCTCCAGCCGGGGTTCGGCCTCCCGCAAGGCGGGAACCCATTCCATGAAGCGGTGATGGATGACGGCCAGTCTGCGCATGCTCATGAGAAGCTTTCCTGGGCGTGGTAGCTGCTGCGCACCAGGGGGCCGCTCTGCACCCGCCGGAAGCCCATCTCCAGCCCTTTGCGCTGGTACATGGCGAACTCCTCGGGGTCCACGTAGCGCTCCAGCGGCAGGTGCCGGCCGGTGGGCGGCAGGTACTGGCCGATGGTGGCGATCTCCACCCCGGCCTGGCGCCAGTCGGCCATGAGCTCCAGCACCTGTTCGGGGGTCTCGCCCAGCCCGACCATGATGCCGCTCTTGGTGCGCATGCCGGGCGCATGCCGGTCCCGGAACGCGGCGGCGGCGGCCAGCAGGCGCATGCTTTGCCCGTAGTCGGCGTCGGGGCGCACCCGGCGGTAGAGGTGGGGCACGGTCTCCACGTTGTGGTTGAGCACCTCCGGCCGGGCCTGCAGCACGGTATCCAGGGCGCTGGCGCTGCCGCAGAAATCCGGGATGAGCACTTCCACCCCGCACCGGGGATTCAGGGTGCGGATCCATTGGATGGTGGCCGCGAAGTGACCGGCGCCGCCCTCCGGCAGATCGTCGCGGTTCACGCTGGTGACCACGGCGAAGGCCAGCCCCAGGCTGGCCACGGCCTCCGCCACCCGCTGGGGTTCCATGGGGTCCAGCGCGCCGGGCCTGCCCTTGCCGACATTGCAGAAGCCGCAGTGCCGGGTGCAGACATCGCCCATCAGCATGAACGTCGCGGTCCGATGGATGCCCCAACATTCATTGAGATTGGGGCACCTGGCCTCCTCGCACACGGTCACCAGGCGGTTGGCCCGCATGAGGGCCTGCACCTCGCCCACCACCTCCGGAGCAGGGATCTTGACTTTCAACCAAGCTGGACGGGGACCGGGAAGGACGGGAGGACGTGCCATATCCCTGGAAGTATAGCCCCACGGTTGGTAATACAATGGTCCCATGCCCGAGCTCCGCCCCGAAACCCCCGCCGCCGCGTTTGAACCGCCCAAGGGGTTCGAGACCCGGTTCCGTGACCTGGAACTGCACCTGGCGGCGTTCGATGGGCCCCTGGACCTGCTGCTCTACCTGATCCGGGAGCAGAAGCTGGACATCCTGGACCTGCCCATGGCGGACGTGACCCGCCAGTACATGGACTACCTGCTGCTGATGGAGGAGCTGAACCTGGAGATCGCGGCGGAATTCGTGGCCATGGCGGCCCAGCTGCTGCAGATCAAGTCCCGGCTGATGCTGCCCCGGCCGCCGGCGGACGACGGCGAAGCGGATCCCAGGGAGGACCTGGTCCAGCGCCTGCTGGATTACCAGCAGGTGAAGGCCGCGGCCCAGGTGCTGTCCGGCCGCGAAACGCAGTGGCACAACGTGGTGTTCGCCCCCGGCCTGGATCTCCAGGAACACGCCAAGGTGGAAGAGGAGCCGATCAAGGCCACCCTGTTCGATCTGCTGGGCGCCTACCGGGAGGCCCTGAAGCGGTTCCTGCCGCCGCCCCCGGTCGAGGTCCGCACCGCCCCCAAGAGCCTCGACCAGCGCATCCAGGAGGTGCTGGCTGCGCTCACCGCCGGTGGCTGGGAGCCGTTCAGCGGCCTGCTGGCGGTGGCCCGGAGCCGGGAGGAGCTGGTGCTCACCTTCCTGGCCCTCCTGGAGATGGCTCGAACCGGCCGGGTGCGGCTGGTGCAGTCGGAACCGTTCGGGGAAATCCGTGTCCAGGCCGCCTGACGAAGCCCTGGACCGGGGTTACCGCATCGCCTATCCGATCGGACTGGTCATTTGCGTGGCCTGGCCGCTGGCGCTCCAGTTGATGCTTGGCACCGTCATCCGGCCCAGCGCGGCGCCGCCCGCCGGGATGATCCGCGAGCTGGGCTACACCTTCACCGGGCTGACCTGCGCCTGCGCCTTCTTCGTCGCCTGGCGCTGGGGCCGGGTCCGCGCTGGTTTCCGGGCGGTCGCCGCCGGGCAGCGCATGCGCGTGCTGGTCCAGGAAACCCTGCTCTATTCCTGCCTGTTCGAGGTCAGTTCGCTGTTCGGCCTCATCTACTACGCGCTGGGCGGCCCCATGGCCGGGCGCTATTCGCGCGGCTTCATCGCCTTGACCACCGTCATGTTCTTCGTATTCGTGCCCCGCCTCCAGGCGTGGCGGGATGCCGCCCAGGGGGAGTAGTCCGCCATGTCCATGCCTGACCCAGCCGCCCGCAACAGCGCCGCCACCCAGCCGATCCCCGTCGACCCGCCGGCGCCCCCGGCCCACCCCGGGCAGCGCCCCTGGTACTGGGCCGGCGGCATCATCGCCGTGCTGATCCTGGCCGGCGCGGCCCTGTCCTACCTCCACGATCGCCCATCCACCGACGCCGACCTCACGGATGAAACCATCCCCGTCAAGGCCATTCCCCCCACCCTGCGCCCCTACTACGACCGTGCCGTCACCGGCGATGCCAGCGCCATGCGCATGCTGGGCACCATGTACTACAACGGCCTGAACGTGCCGCAGAACACCAAGGAGGGCATCCGCTGGTACCGCAAGGCCGCCGCCGCCGGCAGCGTGGCGGCGGCGAAGGACCTGGAGCAGCTGGGCCTCGCCCCGACCCAGCCCTAGTTAAGTCGCGGCCTCGCGCCAGGCGACGATCCTGCGTGCCAGCGCCGGGCCGACGCTGCCTTCCAGGTCGGCCGCAGGCGCCGCGCGCACCGCCTGGACGCTGCCGAAGCCCTGCAGCAGCTTGCGCGCGGTCATGGGGCCGACGCCGGGGATCTGGGTGAGCTCGGTCTGCAGGGTGCGCTTGGCCCTCAGGTTGCGGTGGTAGGTGATGGCGAAGCGGTGGGCCTCGTCGCGGATCCGCTGGAGCAGCTGGAGCACCGGGCTGGTCTTGGGGATGCGCAGGGGCTCGCTGCTGCCGGGCCGGAACACCAGCTCCTCCTTCTTGGCCAGGGAGGCCCGCTCCAGCTGGTCCAGGCCCAGCGCGGCCAGGGCCGATTCGGCGGCGTGCAGCTGGCCCAGTCCGCCGTCGATGAGCACCAGGTCGGGGAATTCCTGGCCTTCGTTGCGCAGCCGCTGGTAGCGCCGGGTGATCACTTCGGCCATGTTGGCGAAGTCGTCGTTCTGCTGGTTGGTCATCTTGAAGCGGCGGTAGCGCTGGCGATCCGGCAGGCCGTCGCTGAACACCACGCAGGAGGCCACCACCTCCTTGCCCTGGCCGTGGCTGATGTCGAAGCACTCCATGCGCCGCGGCAGGTGGGCCAGGCCCAGGAAGCCCTGCAGCCCCTCCAGCACCGCCTGGTTGAGCCGGGCCGGCTCGAACTTGCGCTCCAGGGCCAGGCGCGCGTTCTCCTGGGCCATGGCCAGCAGCTCCACCTTATCGCCGCGCTGCGGCACGTGGATGGCCGGGCGGACGCCGCGCATGCCGCCCAGCCATTCCCGCAGCAGCTCCAGGTCGTCCGGCTCCAGCTCCACCAGGATCCGGCCGGGCACCTCCTCCTCGGCGTAGACCCGCTTGAGCACCTCCGCCAGCACGGCGCCGTCGAAGGCCTCCACGTCCTCGATGAGATACTCCCGGCGCGCCACCATGCGCCCGTCGCGCATCACCAGCCGGTGCACGCAGGCCCTGCCGTCCAGCACCGCGCTGCCGTACAGATCGGTGTCCTCCTGGTCGACGGTGGCCGCCTTCTGCCGGTTGAACCAGGCGTCCAGCTGCTGCAGGGCGTCCCGGTACTGGGCCGCCAGCTCGAAGGCGCTGTGCTCCGCCGCCTGCCACATGGCCGCCTCCAGCCGCGTCTTCAGCTCCTCCCGCTTGCCCTCCAGGAACAGCTTGGCTTCCTTGGCCTGCTCCCGGTAGGTGGCCTGGTCCACCGCGCCGATGCAGGGGGCGGTGCAGCGGTGCAGCTGGTACTTCAGGCAGGCCCGGCCGCGCTTGCCGTCGATGTCGATGTCGCAGTCGCGGATCTGGAAGAAGCGGTAGACCAGCTCCGCCGTGCGGTAGGCGGTGGAGGCCGGGAAGAACGGGCCATAGTAGAGCGAGCCGTCCTTGCGCACCTTGCGGGTGACGAACACCTGGGGGAAGGCGTTCTTCCAGGTGAGCTTCACGTAGGGGTAGCTCTTGTCGTCGCGCAGCAGGATGTTGTAGGGCGGGCGTTGTTCCTTGATGAAGTTGTTCTCCAGCACCAGCGCTTCCAGCTCGGTTTCGCAGACCACGAACTCCAGGTCCCAGATCCGCGCCACCAGGCGCCGGGTCTTGCCGTCCAGCTGCTTGGACTGGAAGTAGCTCTTCACCCGGTTGCGCAGCACCTTGGCCTTGCCGACGTAGAGCAGGTTGCCTTCCTGGTCCCGGTACAGGTAGACCCCCGGCTGGGTCGGCAGATCGCCTAGCTTGCGGCTGAGGGCCGGGCTGCGATCGACGTTGTTGCGCGGAGCGGGCATGGCGTGAGTTTACCCTTCTTAGAGTTCACCGGCTTCCAGGCCGGCGCGTTCCATCCTGCGGACCACGAGGATGCGGATTTCCCGGGGATGGATCTCAACCATGATCCGGAAAGGTTCCCTGAGCACTTCCCGGATCCCGGGATTGCCTTCTTCGGGAACCACGCGCCCGGCTTTCGGGAACGACCGGACCTGCTCCAATGCCTCCAGGATGGCGATCCGCAGGCGGTGGGCGGCATCCGGGTTGAACTGGGCGATGTAGCCGAGGCCTTCGTGCAAGGTTTCGAGCGCGCGCCGGGACCACCTGATGCCGAGGGGCTTCATCACCACTTGGCGAGCCTTGGCAAAGCCTCCTCATGGCTCACCACATGGCCCTTTTCGAGGTCCTGCCGGCCCCGGGTAATGGCTTCGCGGATCTCGGCCTTCTCGATCCACTCGGCCACCACCAGGGAAGGGGTCAGCCGGCGCCGGGCGGCCAGGGCCTTCAGGGTTCCGATCAGGATTAGTCACTGAAACGTGAATAACCGGGAACCGGAACTGCCGTCCCGGCACATGGGGATTGGCAGCTTGTTTCGGGGAACGCCCATGCCCACCCCGGCCCGCAGCACCCGAGGCCGCCGCGCCCAACGCTACGGCCGGCGCTGCGAGCGGGCCACGCTCTGGCTGCTGTGGGCGCGCGGCTGGGACCTGGTCGGGATGAACCTCAAGGCCGGGCGGTTCGAGCTGGACCTGCTGATGGCCCGGGGCGACGAGTTGCGCGCGGTGGAGGTCAAGGCCAGGGGCCC
Source organism: uncultured Mesoterricola sp. (assembly GCA_964627225.1). Taxonomy (GTDB): domain Bacteria; phylum Acidobacteriota; class Holophagae; order Holophagales; family Holophagaceae; genus Mesoterricola. Next base: position 129,769 of record CAZVHQ010000004.1, on the reverse strand, counting down.
CGGCGCCTGGGTGGGGGGCGACCTGGCCCTGACCTTCCCCCAGCGCCTGCGCCTGCAGTCGGCCCTGCGCGGCTACCTGGAGCGGGTGCCCTGGCCCGGCCGGATCACCTTCCAGCGGGTCAGCTGGAGCGGCTGGCATTGCCGGTTCCACCCGCCGGAACGGTGGGACGCCCTCGGCTATGGGTAGGGTAGACTGGACCCATGCTGGTGCTCGGACTTGAATCCTCCTGTGACGACTGCTCCGCCGCCGTGGTGCGGGAAACCGGCCACGGCCCGGAGCTCCTTGCCATGACCCGCAAGAGCCAGGACGACCTGCACGGCCCCTACGGCGGCGTGGTGCCGGAGCTGGCGGCCCGGGAGCACCTGCTCCAGCTGCGCGGGGTGATCGCCGGCGCCCTGGCCCAGGCCGGGGTGGCCCTCCCGGCGATCGACCGGATCGCCGTCACCCAGGGGCCGGGCCTGGTCGGGTCCCTGCTCTCCACCTTCTCCGCCAGCAAGGCCATGGCCTGGCGCGAAGGCATCCCCTGGGTGGGCGTGCACCACCTGCTGGGGCACCTGAACGCGGCCCGCTTCACCGCCCCGGACCTGCCGTTCCCGGCCCTGGCCCTGCTGGTCTCCGGCGGCCACACCCACCTCTACCTGGCGGCCGACTGGACCCACCTGGAGCTGCTGCAGAAGACCCGGGACGACGCGGCCGGCGAGGCCTTCGACAAGACCGCCCGGATGCTCAACCTGGGCTATCCCGGCGGGCCGCTGGTCGACACCTGCGCCAAGGCCGCGGCCCGCTCCGGCGCCCCGTTCACCCCGCCGAAGTTCCGCGACGGCAAATCCAGCTGGAGCTTCTCCGGCCTGAAGACCGCGGTCAAGCTGCGGGTCCAGGCCGAAGCGGGACTGGCCGAAGCCGGGGCCGGGGATCCCCGGGTGCAGGCCCTGTGCCGGAGCCTGCAGGAGACCATCGCCGCCTGGCTCATGAAGCCGGTCGCCGCCTTCCGGGACGAGACCGGCGCCCGCAGCCTGGTGGTTTCCGGCGGGGTGGCCTGCAATTCGGAGCTGCGCGCCCAGGCCAGGCTGACCGCTGAACGCCTGGGCCTGGCCCTGGCCATTCCCGAACCCCGGTTCTGCACCGACAACGGCGCCATGATCGCCGCCGCCGGGGCCCTGCTGGAGCCGCCCCCGGATCCCTGGCCGCTGAACGCCGACCCGAACCTGCCGCTGGCCTAGGAGGAGCCCATGGAAGTCACCCGGGAGGATGTCCTGCGCTGCGCCCAGCTGACCCGCCTGAGCCTGGACGAGGCCGAGATCGAGCCGCTGCGCCTGGCCATGGCCCAGGTGCTGAGCCATGCCCAGAGCCTGGACGGCCTCGACCTGGAAGGGGTGGAACCCTGCACCCACGGCCTGGACCTGCCCCTGCCCCGGCGCCCGGACGAACCCCGTCCCGGCTTCACCCAGGACCAGGCGCTGGCCAACGCGCCCTGCCAGGACCAGGGCTACTTCCTGGTGCCGAAGGTGATGTAGCTACACGAAGCGGATCCGCACTTCCTTGAGGAACTTCTCGGTCAGGACCTTCTTCAGGCCGCGCAGGATGTTCCGGCGGATATCCAGGTCCTCGGGCAGGCTCGGGTCCTGGAGCGCCTCGTTGATCTTGGTGCCGGCGACGATGTGGATGATGTCGCTGTCCAGCAGGATGCCGGCCAGCTGGGTGGCGGCGTTGGGCTTGAGCAGGTCGGGGCTGTCCTCCTCCTCCAGCAGGCGCACCGTGCGCGCCAGGGTGATGGCGCCTTCGGTCACCAGGTCGAAGCCCGCCATGCTGGAGACCGGCGGCACGTCGGGATCCAGGTTGCTCAGGTCCATGGCCAGGGGGTGGCCCAGCTCCCGGCTCAGGATGGCCGCGGTGGTGCCGCCGCAGATCACCTTGCGGCCCGGGAAGGCGCGGGCGGCCTCGGCCAGCTCCGGATCCCGGTTGCGCGCCACCGGAGCGCCGGTGAACACCAGCACCTCGCGCGGCTCGCGGTAGTAGACCACCCCGCAGGTGATGTCGTCCTTGGGCGCGCCGCCGTCCAGGGCCTGGGCCCGGAGCACCAGGGCCCGGGCCAGTTGCCGGGCGGAGATGTGCGGCCGCTCCCGGATCACCTTGGCCAGGTGCCGGGTCGCGGCCTCCTGGCCCCAGCCCAGGGGCGTGCCGGGGTTGCCCATGCCGGCCTGGGACACGCCGTCGGAGAAGAACACGATCCGGTCTCCCGGGCAGGCTTCGAACCGGGTGTGGCGCAGCACCGCCTCGCGGCCCGCGGTGTCCGGCAGCGGCAGGATCTCCGCGGGCACCTGGACCGGGTTCGGGCCGCGCATGAGCACGAAGGGCGGGTTGTCGTACTCGACGATGCGGGTGCCGCCCCAGGGGTCCATGGCGACGATGGTGAAGGTGGAGTAGGCGATCTGCCGCTCCTTGCAGACCGGCAGGGTGGCCATGATGATGCCGGCGGCCTTGCGCATGTCCACGTCGGAGGCCATGTAGCGCAGCGCCATGGTGGAGGTCAGGTTGGCCAGCACCGCGGCCTTGATGCCGCTGCCCAGGCCGTCGGCCAGCACCGACAGCACCCGGTTGCCGCCCTCCAGCTTCTGGGAGAGGAAGACGTCGCCGCAGGCGGCCTGGTTCTGCTTGCGCTCCTGGTAGTGGTCCACCTCCATGAACAGGCGCGGGCTGGTCACGGCGCCTCCTCTTCCTTGCGCTCCGCCGGCAGCTGGAAGGATTCGATGATCGAGCCCAGGATCAGCTCGGTCTCGGCGGCGTTCTCGCCCAGCAGGAAGGCGATCTGCTGCACGGTGGTGACGTTCTTGCGGATCACGTCCTGGGCTTTCTGGATGATCTGCTCGCGCACCACGGCCGGCTCGGTGATGTCCTGGAGGATGCCGCCCACCATGCGCCCGGATTCGATGGGGAACACCATCAGCCGGAACACCCGCTCGCCTAGCCTCAGGTCCTTGCTGATGGGCTCGCCCTGGGCTTCCAGGGCCTCGCTGAACAGATGGCTGAACGGCACCACCTTGGCCAGGGAGGCGCCCTCCATGCCCGGCCGGGCCTCGAACACCATCAGCGTATCGGGGCCCATCATCTCCGCGAACAGGCGGTTGCACTCGACGATGGCCAGCTTCTCGTCGGCGATGACCACGCCGCTGGGCATGGCCCGGATCAGGGCATTGGCCTTGTTCATGGCCAGCTTGCGCATGTGCGAAACGCACATGCCGGGCTCGGCCCGGCCGTCCAGCAGGGCCTGGGCCAGCGACCGGCAGTCGTCGTAGCCGCAGCCGCCGCAGTTCAGCTCGTCCTCGGCCGAGCTCTTGCCCACCAGGCGCAGGGCCCGCTTGATGTCGTCCAGGCTGTGCGGGCTGGGGGCAACCGGATCCGGCTCCTGGGGCATGGCCGGGTCCACGCTGGGCGGCCGCGGCGCCTGCGCCTGGCCGGGGAACTGGTCCAGCACCCGCAGCCACTTGCGCGCCGTGCCGCAGGCGTGTTCGGCCTGGGGCCCGTTGACGCAGCCGCCGGCGCAGGCGAGCAGCTCCAGGAACAGGCCGTCGCCATCGCCGTCCAGGCCGGTGAGCGCCTCCTGGAGGTTGGGGATGCCGGAGAACGCCATGAAGTTCACCGAGGGCAGGCCGGCGCCGCGGATGCCCCGGATCATGCCGCCGTCCATGGGGTAGAGCACGCCCTCCCGGGCCGCTTCGGGAATGAAGACGTCCTCGGGGCCCCGGGGCTGGACCGAGGGATCGAGGCCCTTCTGGTCGAACCAGCGGCGCAGGTCGGCGAAGGTGAGGGCCACCTCCAGCAGCCTGGGATTGCGGTCGGCTTCCAGCTTCTTGCTGATGCAGGGGCCGATGAAGACGATCGCCAGCTCGCCGTAGGCCTGGCGCAGCAGCTTGCAGTGGGCCAGCAGGGGCGAAAGGAACCGGGTCACCGCGGGCAGGTGCTCCGGATGGTACTTGCGGATCAGCTCCACCACGGTCGGGCAGGCCGAGGAGATGGCCAGCCCGGCCGGGTCCTTGGCCAGGGCCGCGGCGCAGGCGCCGCTGACCTGCTGGGCCCCCAGGGCGGTTTCCGACACGCCCCAGAAGCCGAGCGTCCGGAGCGCGTGGATCAGCCCCGCCGGCGCCACCCCGGGGAACTCCGAAACATAGGAGGGCGCCAGGGACACCACCACCCTGGGCTGGCGCTTGACCAGGAGCTGGGCCCGGAACAGGTCGTCGCGCACCTTCTTGGCGCCCACCGGGCAGACGTTGACGCAGGTCCCGCAATAGATGCAGCGCTCGGCGATGACCGCCGCGCTTTCGTTCTGCACCCGGATCGCCTTCACCGGGCACTGCCGGACGCACTTGTAGCAGTCCTGGCAGCGGGTCTTTTCGGTGAAGATGGGCATCTGGCTGTTCACGGGGTGTCTCCGGCGGCCAGCCGCTCTTCGAGCAGGGCCAGGATCTCCTTGGGCTCGCGGGCGCAGAAGCACTCGCCCTGGAGGGTCACGTTGGGTCCGGTACGGCACTGGTCCTGGCACAGGGTGCCGGTGACCTTCACCGCCCGCTCGAGATCGTGCTCCTTGAGGTAGCGCTGGATCAGCTCCAGGGTCCGGGTATTGCCCCTGGAGAAGCAGGCGCTGCCCATGCAGACTACCAGCTCAATGGGCATGACCGGCCTCACAACCCGCCGGATCAAGGTTCAGCGCCTGGTCCAGCAGCTCCTTGACGCCCTCGAGCGTGGCCCGGTGCAGCACCTGGCCCGCCACGCGCACGGTGGGGCCCCGGTCGCAGGCTTCCAGGCAGAAGGTGGCCTGGATCTCCACCCGGCCGCCGAGGTCCTGGGCGTCCACGTGGTGCATCAGCTCGGTCAGGATCTGCTGGGAACCGCGCAGGTGGCAGGAGGTGCCCACGCACACGCTGACCGGGACGCGCGCGCCGCCGGCGTCGCTGAGGGCGATGCCGTCGCCGGTGCTGCGCCGGCGGATGCTGTAGCGGGTGTGCAGCAGGCGGTGCGCCTTGGCCGAATTGGGAAAGCCCAGGCTCTCCTGGTAGGCCCGGGTCACCAGGGCGTTCTGGCTGGAGACGCGCAGGTCCATGCCGGCGTCGATGCGCCGGAGCTGCTCGGCCCGGTGCTGGCGCACCGAGCGCTGCGCCACCGGCTGGCCGGCGCCCCCGGCGCAGCCGCCGGGACAGGCCATCACTTCGACGAAGTCATAGTGCTCGCGGCCCTCCCGCACATCCTGCACCAGGGCCCGGGCATTGGCCAGGCCGTGGACGATGCCGATCCGCACGGGGCCGCCGGGCAGCTCCAGGGTGACCGAGCGCCGGCCCTCGGGGCCGCGCAACTCCTCCAGCACCGGGCCGGCGCCCAGCACCCCGGCCACGTGCCGGATCACCGCCTCGGCGACCCCGCCGGAATTGCCGAAGATGATGCCGGCGCCGGTCTTGAGGCCGAACGGCTGGTCCATGCCTTCGGGTTCCAGTTCGCCCAGCTGGATGCCGGCGTCCTGGATCATGCGCGCCAGTTCCTGGGTGGTGAGGACGAAGTCCACGTCCGGGTTGCCGTCCTGGGCGAACTCGGGCCGGCGCGCCTCGGACTTCTTGGCGGTGCAGGGCATCACCGAGACCACCACCAGGTCCTCCCGGGCCACGCCCAGCTCGGCCGGCAGGGTGGCCTTGGCCAGGGAGCCGAACATCTGCTGGGGGCTGCGGCAGCTGGAGAGGCTGTCCAGCTCGCCGGCGCATTCCTGCTCGGCGAACTGCACCCAGGCCGGGCAGCAGGAGGTGTACTGCGGCAGCTTGCCGCCCTGTTCGCGCCGGGTGAGGAATTCCTGGGCCTCTTCCAGGATGGTGAGATCGGCGGCGAAGGCGGTGTCGAACACCTTGCGAAAGCCCAGGCGGCGCAGCGCGGCCACGGTCCGGCCCATGACGTGGCCGTCGTCGGCCAGGCCGAACAGCTCGCCCAGGGCCACCCGCACCGCCGGCGCCACCTGGACCACCACGGTCTTGGCCGGGTCGCGCAGGGCGCGCTGCACCGGGTCGACGTCCTGCTTCACGGTGATCGCCCCGGTGGGGCAGACCGCGGCGCACTGGCCGCACTGCACGCACTCCACGTCGGCCATGGGCCGGTTGAAGGCCGGGGCGACGGTGACCTGGGCGCCGCGGTGGCTGAAGTCCAGCACGCCGATGCCCTGGACCTCCTGGCACACCCGCACGCAGTCGCCGCACAGCACGCACTTGTTGGGATCGCGCACCAGGCCGTGGCTGGAGCGGTCCAGGGGCTTGTCCTCGCGCGGCGCGTGGAAGCGCACCCGCTCGACGCCCAGCCGCTGGGCCAGGGACTGCAGCTTGCAGGAGCCGCTCTTGGTGCAGGTGGGGCAGTCGTGGTTGCCGCTGGCCAGGAGCAGCTCCAGGTTGACTTTGCGCAGCTCCCGGATCGGCCCGGTCTGGGTCAGCACGCGCATGCCGGCTTCAGGCAGGGTGGAGCAGGCGGCGACCATGCCGCGCCCCTCCACGTCCACCACGCACAGCCGGCAGGCGCCGTAGATGCTCAGTTCACTGTGGTAGCAGAAGGTCGGCAGCTCGACGTGGGCCTTGCGGATCACCTCCAGCAGGTTGCGTTCGCCCTGGAAGCTGACGGCGAAACCGTCGATGGTGAGGGTCTGGTCGGCGCTCATGTCAGGCTCCAGTGATCGCATTGAATTTGCAGGCTTCCACGCAGGCGCCGCAGCGGATGCAGGTGCCGGGATCGATCCGGTGGGGGGCTTTGCGCTCGCCGACGATGGCGCCCACCGGGCATTTGCGCGCGCACAGGGTGCAGCCCTTGCAGAGCTGCGCGTCGATGGCCGGGGTCAGCAGCGCCTTGCACTGCCGGCTCGGGCAGACCTTGCGCTGGACGTGGGCCTCGTACTCGGCCCGGAAATGGGTCAGGGTGGACAGCACCGGGTTCGGCGCGGTCTTGCCCAGGCCGCACAGGGCGCCGAGCTTCACGTTGCGCGCGAGCAGCTCCAGCAGGTCCAGGGTCTCGGACGTGCCCCGGCCCTCGACGATGTCGTCCAGCAGGGCCAGCATCTGCCGGGTGCCTTCCCGGCAGGGCACGCACTTGCCGCAGCTCTCGTTCTGGGTGAACTGCATGAAGAACTTCGCCACCGGCACCATGCAGGTGTCCTGGTTCATCACCACCAGGCCGCCGGAGCCGACCATGGCGCCGATGCGGGTGAGGTTGTCGAAGTCCATGGGCAGGTCCAGGTGGTCCCGGGTGAGGCAGCCGCCCGAGGGCCCGCCGATCTGCACCGCCTTGAAGCCGTCCGGGTCCACGGCGCCGTCCTTGCCGGTGACCCCGCCGCCCACCGCGAAGACGATGTGGCGCAGCGTGGCGCCGAACGGCACCTCGATCAGGCCGGTGTTGCTCACGTGGCCGGTGAGGGCGAAGGTCTTGGTGCCCGGGCTGGCCGCGGTGCCGGTGGCCCGGTAGGCCTCGGCCCCCTGGGCCAGGATCAGCGGCACGCTGGCCAGGGTCTCCACATTGTTGATGACCGTCGGCAGGCCAAACAAGCCGCTCTGGGCCGGAAACGGCGGCTTGGGCATGGGCATGCCGCGCTGGCCCTGGATGGAGGCCATGAGCGCGGTCTCCTCGCCGCAGACGAAGGCGCCGGCGCCCTCCATCACCTGCACCCGGAAGGCCAGGCCGCTGCCGAACAGGTTCTCGCCCAGCAGGCCGAGCCTTTCCGCGTCGGCCACCGCCCGGCGCACCCGGGCCACCGCCAGCGGGTATTCGGCCCGCACATAGACATAGCCCTCGTCGGCGCCGATGGCCCGGGCGGCGATCAGCATGCCTTCCAGCACGGCGTGGGGATTGCCTTCCATGACCGCGCGGTCCATGAACGCGCCCGGGTCGCCTTCGTCGCCGTTGCAGACGACGTACTTCCGCGGACCGGGCTGGACCCGGGCCAGCTCCCATTTGCGCCCGGTGGGGAAGCCGCCGCCGCCCCGGCCGCGCAGGCCGGAATCCAGGATGGTCTTGCACACCTCTTCCGGCGTCAGGCTCTGGTAGGCCTTGGCCGCGCCCTGGTAGCCGTCCAGGGAGAGGTATTCGCGGATGTCCTCGGGGTCGAGGCTGCCGCAGCGCTTGAGCACGGTCCGGCTCTGCAGGGCGTAGAAGGGGATGTCCTGGTGGCCATGGCAGACCCGGCCGCTGGCCGGATCCTGGTAGAGCAGCCTCGCCACCGGCCTGCCGCCCACCAGGGTTTCCTGGACGATCTCGGCCACGTCCTCGGGCCGCACCTTGCAGTAGAGCAGCCCGTCCGGCTCGATGTTCAGCAGCGGGCCCATCTGGCAGAAGCCCTGGCAGCCGCTCTTGGTGAGCAGCCCGTCACGCGGCCCGCGCTCTTCATCGTCCAGCGCGATGTCCAGCGAAAGGCCCAGGTCCCGGGCCTGGTCGGTGAGGGCTTCGAACACCTTCATGGCGCCGTTGGCCATGCAGCCCGTGCCGGCGCAGATGACCACCCGGCGCTGGTAGTCCTTGGCGGCCTTCAGGTAGGCGGCCCCCAGTTCGTTCAAGGCGGCTCCCGTCATGGCGCTCACAGGCCCTCCTTGCGGCGCAGGCCGTCCAGGATCGCGCAGGCGGCCCCGGCCTTGACCTGCCCGTACACGTCCTCGTTGACCACCATGGCCGGCGCCAGCCCGCAGGCGCCGAGGCAGGAAACGGTTTCCAGGGTGAACAGCATGTCCATCGTGGTCTTCCGGCCCGAGGCCAGGCCCAGCCTGCCGGTCAGGGCGTCCACCAGTTCCTGGCTGCCCTTGACGTGGCAGGCGGTGCCGTCGCAGACGCGGATGACGTACTTGCCCTTGGGCTCGAGCGCGAAATGGCTGTAGAACGTGGCCACGCCGTAGACCTTGGCCGCGGGGATGCCCAGGGAGGTGGCCACCAGGGTCAGCACCGGTTCGGGGAGGTAGCGGTACTCGTCCTGCACCGCCTGGAGGATGGGCACCAGGCGGGACGGATCCCGGTGGTGCTGGTCCAGGATCTGCATGACCTTTTCGAACCTGCGTCCTGCTTGCGGTTCCATGGTGGCTGTGGCGTTCAAGGGAGGGCTCCTTTCGCTGCGGGCAGACGTTTCCTGCCGGCGTGAGGCCGGGCACAGGGCGTGGTGTGGGTCGGCCGTGGCGGCCGGAGCGCTAGGGTTCCCGGTGCTCGGAGAACCGGCGCAATAGGAGGGAGAGGCTGGTGAAGAGCTCCAGGTTCTCGACGATGACGTCGCCCGGGAGTTCCAGGGTGACCGGGGCGAAATTCCAGATGGCGCGGATCCCGCTGGCCACCATGAGCTCGGCCGTGGCCTGGGCGGCCTCGGCCGGCACCGTCAGGATGCCGACCTGGATGTGCATCCGGACGGTGAGGTCGGCCAGCTTGGCCAGGGGCAGCACCGGGATCTCCCCGATCTTGCCGGCCTTGGCCGGATCCAGGTCGAAGCCGGCCACGATGCGCGCGCCGGCCTGGGCGAAGCCGGGGTATTTCAGCAGAGCCGTGCCCAGGCTGCCGACCCCCACCAGGAAGGCTTCCGAGTGGTTGTCCCAGCGCAGGAAGGCCTTGATGGCATCCAGCAGCTCGGCCACCAGGTGGCCGGTCTTGGGCCGGCCCTGGCAGCCGGCGATGGCGAGATCCTTGCGGACCTGGGTATGGTGCACGCCCAGCACTTCCGCCATGCGCGCCGCCGAAACCTGCTCCTGGCCAGTGCTATGCAGCCGCTCCAGATACTGGTAGTAGCGCGGCAGCCTTCGCAAGGTGGGCATGGGGACGGTGGTGGGGTTCAAGGTGGCTCCGGCGGGTAATCGGGATAAAACAATCGATACAAATTTCACGAATAGAATAGCGTTCCCCGCACCAGGCTGTCAACTCCTGCCGCAAATCAAATTCCAGTCCGGATCAGAAGTCGCCGCCGCCGCCGGAATCCCCGCCGCCGGAATCCCCCCAGTCGCCGCCGCCCCCGCCGTCCCCGCCGCCGGAGTTGTCGTTCTCGCCCCAGTCGTTGCTGGAGGTGGGGCCGTCGCCACCGCCGTGCCAGCCGCCGTCATCGTCCCGGGTGCGGCGCTCGCCGCCAAGCATGCTGCCCAGGATCATCCCGGTCAGCAGGCCGCCGCCGCCGCCCTGGGGCGGATAATATCCGGGCTGGCCGGGAACCATGCCCTGGGGCGCGTCCAGGCCGAGCCGCTGGCGGGCGCCGGCGGGCAGCTCGTCGTCCTTGAGTTCCTGGACGCCCACCACCGAGCCGCAGTAGCCGCAGGTCCAGGTGACCTTGCGCAGGCCGTCCCAGGCCTGGCGCATCTTGTCCCCGGCGGCCCCGCAGGCGGGGCACCTGGGATAGGGGTTGGCGAACATGTGGCCCTGCACCGAACCTGAAGCCATGGGCCGCACCGGCGTGCCCAGCGCCTCGGCCCGGTCCTGCCGGCCGCGCAGCACGAGGAAGACCACGATGCCGATGATGATCAGCACCAGGAACAACCCGAACCCGCCCCCCCTGGAGGATTCGTCCATCCTCCGGACCAGCAGGGCGACGTTCAACAGCGATGCTTCCATGAACCACCTCAAGTTTCCCCCGTAGTTTACCCCATGGTTATCCTAGAATCCGTTGGTAACCCGGATGTGCCACATGTCGGACCCTTCCGAACCCGGAATCCGTTTTGGGATGCGCATGGAGCAGTTCTCCGGGCTGATGCCCTACCGGGTGTTCGAGATCCTGCTGGTGGCGACCAACTACGACGCCTTCATCCTGGAGGAGGATGGCCAGCTCACCGAACTGCTGGTGCAGGAGATCCGCGACCTGGGCATCAACCTGAGGGGCACGCCCCGCTTCGTCACCGTGAACACGGGCCGGGACGGCCTGGCCTGCCTGGCGGGCCAGGCCTTCGACATGGTGATCACCACGGCGCGCCTGGCGGACATGTCCATCGAGGCCTTTGCCCGCGAGGCCAAGGAGCTGGTGCCGAGGCTGCCGGTGGGCGTGCTGGCCATCCACCCCTGGGAGGTGGCCCAGCTGGAAGAGCTGGGCCCGGAGGTGGTGGACTGGGTGTTCCTCTGGCTGGGCGATGTGAAGTCGCTGTTCGCCATGATCAAGCAGCAGGAGGACCACCGCAACGCCGACCACGATGTGCTGGACCGGGGCGTGCGCGCCATCATCGTCGTGGAGGACGACGTCCGGTTCTACTCCTTCTTCCTGCCGCACATCTACGCCGAGGTCACCCACCAGACCTCGCGCCTGATGGTGGAGGGCATGAACCTCACCCACCGCATCCTGCGCATGCGGGCCCGGCCCAAGATCCTGCTGGCCCGCACCTACGAGGAGGCCTGGGCCCTGTTCGAGCGGTTCGGGGAGAACCTGCTGGGCATCCTCTCCGATGTCAGCTTCCCCCGGGAGGGGCGGATGGACCCGGCCGCCGGCATCGAACTGGCCCGGCAGGTGCGCCGGAAGGACCCGGACCTGCCCATCCTGCTGCAGTCCGCCGACCCGATCAACCGCGCGCTCGGCGAGGAGCTGGGGCTGGTCTTCCTGGCCAAGGATTCCTCCACCTTCCTGGCCGACCTGCGTTCCTTCATGCTGGACAATTTCGGTTTCGGGGACTTCATCTTCCGCCTGCCGGACCGGACCGAGGTGGCCCGGGCGGTGGATCTGCGCCAGCTCCTGGCCCAGCTGGACCGGGTTCCCGACGCCTCCCTGGAATACCATGCCAACCGCGACCATTTTTCCCAGTGGTACGCCGCGCGCACCGAATTCACGCTGGCCCAGGCGGTCAAGCCGGTGATGGTCTCGCACTTCCCCTCCATCGACGGGCTGCGGGCGCACCTGCGCAACAGCCTGCTCGCCTACATCCGCGAAGTGCAGCGCACGATCATCTCGGATTTCGACACCACCACCTACGACGAGTTCGTCACCTTCGCCAAGATGGGCACCGGCTCCCTGGGCGGCAAGGGCCGCGGCCTCGCCTTCATGCAGAAGCTGCTGGCCATGGAGGGCCTGGCCTGCCCCGGGGTGGAGGTGGCCATTCCCCGGACCGTCGTGGTCGCCAGCGACATCTTCGAGGCCTTCCTGGAGCGCAACGGCCTTGCCGGCATGCCCCACGAATGCGCCGTCCTCAGCGACGCTTCGATCCTCGATGCCTTCCGCCAGGGCCGCTTCGACCGGACCGTGCGCGGCAACCTGGCCCGGTTCCTGTCCGTGGTGCGGACCCCTCTGGCGGTGCGCTCCTCCAGCATCCTGGAGGATTCCCTGTACCAGCCGTTTGCCGGCGTCTACGCCACCATCATGCTGACCAACAGCCACCCCAGCCTGGACGTGCGGCTGGCCCAGCTGCTCGAGGCCCTGAAGGTGGTCTACGCCTCCACCTACATGCGCGGCGCCCGGGACTACCTGGAGACCACCCCGCACCGGATGGAGGAGGAGCGCATGGCGGTGGTGATCCAGAGCCTGGTGGGCAGCCGCCGGGGGGATCTGTACTATCCGACCTGCTCGGGCGTGACCTCCTCCTACAACTTCTACCCGTTCCGCGACATGGTGCCCAAGGACGGCATCGCCCTGGTCGCCCTGGGCCTGGGCAAGGCGGTGGTGGAGGGCTTCGAGGCCCTGCGCTTCTGCCCGGCCCAGCCCCAGGTCCTGCCCCAGTTCTCCGCGGTCAAGGACATCCTGCGCAACGCCCAGCGCAAGTTCTGGGGCCTGGACATGACCCTTTCCGACGTGATCCCGGGCATGAGCTTCGACGCCAACCTGGTGGCGGGGGACGTGGCCGCGGCGCTGGCCGGGCCGGGCATGGACGCCATCGCCTCCAGCTACCGCTCCGGCGACGACCGGATCGTCGACGGCCTGGCCGGGGGCACGCCCCTGGTCACCTTCAGCCGGCTGCGCAAGGGCCAGGGTTTCCCGCTGCCCCAGGTCCTCGCCAGGCTGCTCAAGGTCACCGAGGCATGCATCGGCGTGCCGGTGGAGATCGAGTTCGCCGTGGACCTCAGGCCCCATGGCGCGCAGACCTTCCATGTGCTGCAGGTCCGCCCGATGAACGTCGAGCGGGTGGCGCCGGCCGCCGATTCCCTGGAGCCGCTGCGGGCCGGCGCCGTGGTGTTCTCCCGCAGCACCCTGGGCCACGGCCGCAGGGGCGGCATCCGCGACATCATCGCCATACCCTGGGACCTGGACCGGGCCTTGACCCCGCGGGCCGCCCAGGCGATCGAGGCCATCAACCGGGGCCTGCGCCAGGAGGGCCGCAGCTCGCTGATCATCGGCCCCGGACGCTGGGGTTCGGCCGATCCCTGGCTGGGCATCCCGGTCACCTGGCCGCAGATCTCCACCGCCCGCGCCATCGTCGAAACCGATTTCCTGGACCTGGAAGTGGACCCTTCCCAGGGCTCGCACTTCTTCCACAACCTGACCGCCTTCGGCGTGGCCTATTTCACCATCCACCGCCGCGGCGACGGCGCCGTCGACTGGGACTGGCTGTCGGCCCAGCCGCTGGTGCGTTCGGAACTGGACGGCTGGATCCGCCACTACCGCCTGGAACAGCCGCTGGAGGTGATGGTGGACGGCTCCCGGGGGCTGGGGGCGGTGGTGCGGGAAAGCTAGACCGCCGGATGCCCGGCCGTGAACGACAGCCCGTACTGCGCCATCCGCTCCTTGACCAGCCCGTGCAGCGCCTCCACCTGGCGTTGCACCGCCGGCGCCGCCTGGCGCCGGGTGGGCGCCAGGCCCCAGCGCAGGCGGCAGGGGGCGCCGAAATAGATGCCGTCGAGGAAGCTGCTGGCCAGCACCTCGCGCCCGCCCAGCAGCGCCGGCAGGGTGAGGGCGATGGAGGAGAGCGCGGGGCCGATGAACGGGATGAAGCCCAGGTCGCGCACCCGGTAGTTGCCGGTGCGCGCCGCCTGGGTCATGGCCGCGGACAAGGCCGGATCGGGGTCGGCGGGATCGTCGAACACCAGCACATCGGTGGAATGGGGTCCGTACGGCACCCCCCGGAGGGCCACCCTGGCCCCTTCGCCGGCGGCCTCGGCCTGGGCCAGGGCGCGCCCCCACATGATGCCCAGGGCCAGGCCCGCCACCCGTTCCGGGGCCAGCCCACGGCCGAGGAAGGCGCCGCCCGGCGCGTTGCTGTCGTGGAAGCTGGCCTGGGCCAGCAGCTCCACCGGATCCGAAACCACGAAGAACAGCCCGGTGTAGTCCGCCGCCTGGGCGGCGTCCAGGGCCTCGCTCAGGGCGGCGTGGTTGGGCTCGTACTGGGGCAGGCGGACGTCGCCCTGGGCGCCCAGGGGCGGCACGGCGCGGGCCGCCGCGAACAGGAAGGCGTCGCACCGGCGCAGCAGCTCGGGCAATGCCACCGCCTCGACCCGGGGCAGCGGCACGTCGGAGCGCCAGCTGGCCACCGCGGCCAGTTCCTGGCGCATGCGTTCGAGGTTGGCGCGGTCGCAGTCGTGCAGCAGCAGGGTGTCGATCCTTGTGCGGGTGCGATCCGCGGCCGCCAGGGCCGAGGCGGCCAGGCCGCCCACCCGGCCCAGGCCGGAGATCCCCACCACGAAGTCCTGGCGTTTGCGCGGCTCGGCCATGGCCTTCAGGTAGCGGTCCAGCCCTGGGACGCCGGCCAGGTAGGTCCATTCGGGCCCGCCGCCTTCCCACAGCGCCCTGGGGCCGGTGCCCACAGCCGCCCGGCCCTGGCAGATCCACGGCTCCAGGGCCGGATCGCCGGCCGCCGGCGCCAGGCGGATCTCCGGTTCCGGAGCGGACCGCTTGCGCACCGGCCATTCCAGCCGTCCGGCGGTGGCCGGATCGTCCAACAACACCACTCGACCGTTCCCGTAGAGCTCCATGACTCCACCCCTGAACCCGCTGTGTCCTGATTTTGCCTGAGACCTTAGCACAGCCGGGTGGTACGTCCAGCTATGCCTTCGTCATGGAATGACGAAATCCATTGGTGCGTGTCCCGCCATAAGGGGTCGTAACGAAACAACCTGGAAAGCTCAGGTTATTTCGCGACGACCCCTATAGACGGCGAGGGCCGGTGGAAAGGTGCCACCGGCCCCCGCCAGGTTCCTTCAGTTCACACCAGGCCCTGGTCGAGCATGGCGTTGGCGACCTTGAGGAAGCCGCCGATGTTGGCGCCCAGCACGTAGTTGCCGGGGTCGCCGTATTCCTTGGCGGTGTCCACGCAGGTCTTGTGGATGTTCTTCATGATGTTGTGCAGCCGGGCATCCACTTCCTCGGTGCTCCAGTTGGAGAAGCAGGCGTTCTGCGCCATCTCCAGGCCGGAGGTGGCGACGCCGCCGGCGTTGGCGGCCTTGCCGGGGCCGTAGAGCACCTTGTGCTTGAGGAAGATCTCCACCGCGTCGGGGTTGGAAGGCATGTTGGCGCCTTCGGAGACCACGAAGCAGCCGTGGTCCACCAGCATCTGGGCATCTTCCTGGTTGACCTCGTTCTGGGTGGCGCAGGGGAAGGCCACGTCGCACTTCACGAACCACGGACGCATGCCCTCGAAGTATTCGCACTTGAACTTGTCGGCGTACTCCTTGATGCGGCCGCGGCGGTTGTTCTTGAGATCCATGATGAAATCCCACTTCTCGCCCTCGATGCCGTTCTTGTCGAGGATGGTGCCGTTGCTGTCCGAGAGGGTGATGACCTTGCCGCCGAGCTGGTTGACCTTCTGGACCGTGTACTGGGCCACGTTGCCGGAGCCCGATACCACGCATACCTTGCCCTTCAGGCTGTCGCCGCGGGTCTTGAGCATCTCCTCGGCGAAGTAGGTGGCGCCGTAGCCGGTGGCTTCCGGACGGATCAGGGAGCCGCCCCAGCCCAGGCCCTTGCCGGTGAGCACGCCTTCCCAGGAGTGGGTGAGCTTCTTGTACTCACCGAACAGGTAGCCGATTTCCCGGCCGCCCACGCCGATGTCGCCGGCGGGCACGTCGATGTTCTGGCCGATGTGCCGGTAGAGCTCCTTCATGAAGGCCTGGCAGAAGCGCATCACTTCCCAATCCGACTTGCCCTTGGGATCGAAGTCGGTGCCGCCCTTGGCGCCGCCCATCGGCACGGTGGTGAGGCTGTTCTTCAGGATCTGCTCGAAGCCCAGGAACTTGAGGATGCCCAGGTTGACGGTGGGATGGAAGCGCAGGCCGCCCTTGTACGGCCCGATGGCGTTGTTGAATTCCACGCGGAAGCCCTTGTTGACCTGGATCGCGCCCTTGTCGTCCTGCCATGCGACCCGGAACTGGAAGATGCGGTCAGGCTCGGTGAGCCGTTCCAGGATCAGGTTGCTGATGAACTCGGGGTGGCGCTCCAGACATGGGACCAGGGTTTCCACGACCTCCTTGACCGCCTGGTGGAATTCGTTCTCACCCGGATTCTTGGCGATGAGCCGATCGAAGAATTGCTGGACATAGTGACTGACGCTGGAGGTGGGGAGCTGGAGCGTGAATGTCATGAGATACTCCTTAGATGGGCCCCGCAGGGCTGGGGTGGATGCTGCGCTTTTCAAGTTGCCGGGACAGAGCCGGGGCCGGAGCACCGGCTTGGCCGGGAAGGCGGACGAGGTCCCGGGAGCCGCCCGCGATGGCCAGACTCCCAGAATGAATCAGGAAAATGATGGTTTCGCGCCCCTATTATCAAAACGTCTGGCGCTGGGTCAACGGCTATCTTTGACCTTTTTGGTCAATGTGATCGATGTCACACGTAATTTCATGTATTTATTAACTTACAATTATTTTTAAACCATTTTAGCCCAGTCCGGCGCATCCATGAAACGATGGAAATGGCCACATCGTTTTACTTTTCGTAAATTCCGTTTGGGTTCCCGATTCAGGACAGACCGGTCCACCCGGACCCCACCGCCGGACGCTTGACAGACCGCTATCTCCTTCGCCAGCCCTCCCGGTGGGCGCGGTGGGCTTCGGGCAGCAGGCGGGCCAGGGCTTCCAGATCCTGGTTGAGGATCTCGCTGGGGGCGCGGTCCCGGGGCATGGTGAAGCCCTGGGGGAAGGGCGGGCAGCGCGGGTAGCGCACCACGGCGGAGAGGTCGCTCAGGGTGAGCAACCGGCCTTCACTGACGCGGAAGGTCTCCTCCAGCACCTGGAACAGCAGGATGGCCTGCTCCAGGGCCAGCCGGGAAAAGTCCAGGGCGCCGTCGGGATCCAGGCCCAGCGGGTGCGGGTCGTGGTAGGGCAGGCAGTCGTTGATGGACGGGGTGAGCGAGTGGCCCTGGACCCGCGGCTCCTTGATGCTCCAGCCGCCGACGAACGGCACCACGGCGCTTTCCCGCACCACGCCGCGCCAGTGCGGCACCACCAGGACGGTGCGGTGCGGCACGCCGGAGAGCTGCAGGGCGGCGTGCACCGAAGCGCTGGTGGCGCCCACCAGGACTTCGCGCAGCCGCACCCCGACCTTGCGGCAGGCCGCCGCGACCATCAGCACCGGCTCGGCGCTGTCCAGGAAGGGAACCAGCAGCAGGGCGTTGCGGCCCAGCTCCCGGGCGGTGGTGAGCTGCAGCTCCAGGCTGGGGCTGCCGTAGGCGGGGGCGATCCCGGCTTCGTAGCCCTGGCGGGTGAGGTAGCGCTCCAGATCCAGGGCCAGGGTCGGACTGTTGCCGACGATGTCCCGGGAGAACTGCCGGCCCAGGCCCAGCACCACCCAGCCGCTGCGCTCCGACAGCCGCTCTTCCGACCAGGCCACCAGCTGGCGCTTGGTCTCCTTTTCGTGGATGTGCAGCAGGCCGCTCCCGGGCAGCCGCTCGGCGAAAAAGGCCGACAGGGCGCGGCGCATCCGGACGAACGCCTCCTCCGCCGGGCCCAGCCGGAAGTAGGGCGGCTGCAACAGCTGTTCCAGGTCGTGGACCATCACCAGGGGGTGGGTGAGCTCGATCCCGGCCCAGCGCACGCCCCGGGACTTGCTGGTCATGGCGCCCAGCCAGCCGGCGCCGTGATGCCGCAGCATCTCCCAGAGCCGCTCGCCGCCCTGCACGGGCACGCCGAACAGCGAGAACAGCAGGCCTTCGTTGAACCATTGGCCGATGATCCGCGACAGGAGCTGGTCCAGATGCACCAGGGACTCGTCGCCCCGGCAGGCGCCGATGGCCTCCACCAGGGCTCCGGCGCCCATCAGGCTGCCGCCGGCCACCTCGGCCAGGGATTCGTCCTCCAGGGCCACGGGCAGGGCGGCGGCGGTGCCTTCCATCCAGGTGAGGGCCGCCAGGTCCTCTCCGGTTTCCCGGGACAGCAGCACGGCGGTCCTGGGCTGGTGCCCGGTCCAGCGCGCCACGGCCCGGGTGGCGTCCAGCTGGGAAAGCCGCTCCAGGCCCGGAGGCAGGCCGCCCTCTCGGTGGAAGCGCAGCTCCCACTGGGAGACGTACACCTCCTCCTTGCGGGCCGGATAGTTGACGTAGAGCCGGCGCTCGCGCAGGACCCGGGCGATGAGCGGGTCGCAGTACAGCTCCAGCTCGCCGCGCCGGTCGAACGCCTCGCGCAGGGAGGTGCTGGAGACGTTCTTCATGCGCGAGGGCACCTGGAACACCTGGACCGCGCCGCGGAAGCGGTCCAGCTTGCCTTCCCACTTGCGCGAGCCCTGCTCCTCGCGGGTGGTGATCAGGTGCGGGATGTCCCAGATGGGCGAGGCAGGGTCCCGGTAGGCGGAGGCGCCCTCCAGCACGTCGCTGCCGATGATGAGGTGCAGCACGCGCCGGCCCAGGCGCCTCTGCAGCCGCACCAGGCTGGCGGAGTGGGCGATGTTGACCGGGGGGTTGTAGGGGAACAGGTAGGCGCCCGGGATGACCGACAGGGCCATCCAGGCCAGTTCGTCGCGCAGGAACCGGGGCTGGGCATGCTTGCGCCAGGAGAAGTCGTCCACCTGGACGAACACCTCGTCGCAGTGGGCCAGGGCCCGGCGCACCATCTCGCCGTGGGCGGAGGTGAACGGGTCGAAGGTCCCGGGCAGGAAGCCGATCCGCGGCGCCCTCGGGAAGCGCACCGGAACGGCGGCCAGGCCCTTGTCCAGGCTGGAGAGCACCTGGGCCACCAGGAAGAAGCGCCCATGGTCGCCGGGCAGGTGGGTGAGCAGGGTGAGGATCTTCTTGGTGGCCAGGGACAGCAGTTCCTTGAGCCGGGGATCCGGGCCGGGCCGCAGCCAGTCCAGCAGCAGCGCCAGGTGGGCGTAGCCCTCGTGCGCCACCGGCAGCCGGGGGTCGGCCAGGGAGCCCAGCAGGAAGCTGGTGATCCGGCCCAGCGGGCCCATGCCTTCGGGCGGCAGGGCGATGATCAGCCAGGCCGCGGCCTGGACCAGGAGCTGCTGCAGGCTTTCGCTGCCGCGCCGGGCATCCTGGGCCATGTCGTCCAGCAGCTCGTCCAGCTCCTGGGCGGGCAGGCTCGCCAGCAGCGGCCCCAGGAAGCGCGGGATGTAGCGGGTCACCCCGGAACCATCCAGCTGCAGGCTGCGCACCAGCTCGATGGCCAGGTCGTTGCGCTGGGTGTCGGACAGCGCCGGCAGCAGGCCCAGCAGGCAGCGCCCGGCGTTGAAGCGGGTGCCCTCCACCCGGCTCACCTTCAGCAGGTTGGCGAAATGGAAGGCCACTTCGCCGGCCACCGCGGATTCGCGGCCCTTGCTGTCCGACACCAGGGACAGCAGGTAGTCGCAGGCCACCTTCTTCTCCACCCAGCCGATCCGGGTCTTGAAGTTGCGCAGCATGACTTCCCGCACCGGAGTGCGGTCATCCTCCCGCAGGCCGCGGCAGCGCTCGGCCAGGGCGGTCCGGCCGGTGAGCCGGGCGCAGCGCTCCAGCAGGAACAGCTCGGCCACGCTGGCCTCGGCCCGGGCATGGCCGGCCAGCCCATCCACGCAGCGGCCCACTTCCCGCTCCAGCCCCGGCTCGCTCCGGCCGTGCCGGGCCAGCAGGTGCAGCACCCGCCAGGCCATGAGCCGGACGTTGGGCACTTCGTGGAAGGCCCAGCCCTGGACCACCCGGGGCAGCGCCTCGCGCCCCGCGGCGTCAAGCGACCCGGCCAGCAGCTCGAAGGATTCGCAGGTGTAGAGCGCGCACAGCGGCCGCCGGTCCCCGGCCCGTCCCCGCAGGCGCTGGATCACCATGGGCAGGGCCTCCGCGGCCAGCTTCGGGCCGGCCTTGCTGAAGAAGCGCCGGAGGAAGATCGGCACCGAATAGATGATCTGCTCCTGGGGCGACATGTCCTCAGCGGCCTCCTGCGGGGCCAGGTCCAGCAGGTCCAGCACCGAGGCCACCTGGGGCAGCACCCAGGAGGGCCCTTCCACCGCCACGCCGTCGGGCAGGTCCTTGCGCCATTCCACCTCGCCCAGGGCCAGCAGGTCGGCCATGCGGCACGCGGCCTGGTAGCGGATGTCGTCGTCGGCGTGGGCCAGCAGCTCCCGGAAGAATTCCAGCACCAGGGCCCGCTGGTCCTCGGACAGGGCCGGCGCGTAGTCGCCCAGGATGCCCAGGTAGGTGCGCAGCTCGCGCCAGCCGCGGAACGAGCGGATCTCCTCCAGCAGCCGGCGCAGGCTCGGCAGGTCGCGCAGCCGAGCCATGACGCCGATGCTGTGGGCGGTGGCCAGGAGCCGGGCGGTGCCCGCCACCTGGGCGCCGGTGGCCAGGACCGCGGCATCCGGGCGCTGCCGCCCGGCCATGAGGGCGACGATGTCCAGCCCCTCGGGCAGGTAGGGCCGGGCCCGCCCGGAGCGCGGGAAACCGGGCGGGTCCAGCACCACGCCGAGGGTCAGGGCGTAGGCTTCCATGTCCCGCAGCCGGCCGTAGACGGCGCGGTAGCGCAGGTACTTTTCCTGGTCCACGCTCTCCAGCTTGTCCAGGATCGTATCGAAGGCCTCCTTGAGCGAGATCACCGCCATGCGCCTGCGGCCCTGGCCGTCGGTGATCTCCTTGACCCGGAAATCGCAGTAGATGAGCACCTGGGTCTCGATGGGCAGGCGGATCAGTTCCAGGTCCCAGCAGGAGTGGTTGGTGGCGATGTGCCCCAGGCCGCCCAGGTCCCTGGAGGCGTAGTACTGGTGCGTGTAGTAGTAATGCAGGCGGGGAATGCGCCGGGCCTCGTCGCCCACGCAGCCGAACTTGCCCACGTCGTGGCCGATGGCGCCGCCGTGCAGCAGCGGCAGGTCCACCGGGATGGCCCGGGCCAGCTGCCGCCCGATCCACAGGGCCAGGCCGGTGACCCCCAGCACGTGGTCCTGGATGGTGAGGCCCTGCCAGTACTGCGCCATGGCCAGCGTCACCAGGAACCCTTCGCCCTCCAGGTGCTCCAGCAGGCGCCGGTATTCCTCGCCCGAAGGCCATTGCAGCCGCTCCTCCTCGGCCAGCGGCTGGAACGGCAGGCGCGCGGCGATGGCGTCGGCGTCGAGCCAGGGCAGCGCGGCCCCGGCCAGGGGGAAGAAGGCTTCGGCCACCCTGGCCGAGGCCGGATCCGCGGCCCCGAACCGCTGCGGGTAGAGCCGGCGCCGGGCCTCGGCCTGCATGGCCCGCTTCCAGGGTTCCAGGGGCCCGGCGGGTTCGCCGGCGAGTTCCAGGGCCAGGGTGAGGGCCGCGTCCAGAGGCGCCTCCCGGGCTGCCCGTGCAAGGCTGCCCGGTTCCGCGGTCCAGCCGTGGCGCTCAAGGACGGCGTCGAACACAACAACCTCCCCCTTGCATTTGATGGCTCATTCTATCGGCGCCAGTGGCATGATGATGACGAAATGTTCCCCTTGCCACCCTTCCCCGCAGGCGCGCCCTGGACCGTTCTGGGCCTCATGGCCGGTACCAGCGCCGACGGCGCGGACGCCGCGCTGATCCGGGTGGCTCCGGCCGGGTTCCGCAACGGCAAGCCGTTCCTGGAGCTGCTCGGCCACTACCACGAGCCGTACCCGGCCCGGCTGCGCAAGGCGGTGCTGGCCGCCGCCGCGGACCAGATGGCGCCGTCGGAGCTGTGCGTCCTGCAGCGCCAGCTGGGTGAGCACCACGCCCGCACCGCCGCCGTGCTGGTCCGGGACCTGGGCCAGCAGCCCACCCTGGCCAGCCTGCACGGCCAGACCGTGCAGCACCGGCCGGCCCAGGGCGCCACCCTGCAGCTGGCCGACCCCTACCTGATGGCCGAACAGCTGCGCTGCCCGGTGATCTGGGACCTGCGCCGGCGGGACATGGCGCTGGGCGGCCAGGGGGCGCCGCTGGTGCCGCTCACCGAGCTCTGGCTGCACGGGCAGGGCAAGCCCT
Source organism: uncultured Mesoterricola sp. (assembly GCA_964627225.1). Taxonomy (GTDB): domain Bacteria; phylum Acidobacteriota; class Holophagae; order Holophagales; family Holophagaceae; genus Mesoterricola. The sequence goes on along the minus strand of CAZVHQ010000004.1, from coordinate 107,557 downwards.
GGGTGGCCCTCAACCTGGGCGGCATCGCCAACGCCACGGTCTGGGACGGCCAGCGTCTCCACGCCTGGGACCTGGGCCCGGCCATGAGCCTGCTCGACCTGGCCGCGGACCGGTGGCTGGGCCAGCCCTTCGACCCGGACGGCGGCAACGCCGGGGGCAAGGCCGATATCCGGCTGGTGGACCGCTTCCTGGACCACGCCTATTTCCGCAAGGCCCCGCCGAAATCCACCGGGCGGGAGCTGTTCGGCGCTCTCTGGCTGCGGGCCGAAGCGGCGCGCCTGGAGGCCCTGGCCCTGCCGGACCGCCTGGCCACCCTGGCCGCGTTCACCGCCGGGGCGGTGGCGCAGGAGCTGCGCGCCTGGGGCCCGGCCCTGCCGCCGGGCACGGCGCTGCTGGTCTCCGGCGGCGGCTTCAGGCACCGCCGGGTGCGCCTGGAACTGATCCAGCGCCTGCCGGGGCTGAGCCTGGAGGAGGACCTGCACTTTCCCCCCGGGGCCCGGGAAGCGGTCAGCTGGGCCTTGCTGGGCGCCGCCTCGGCCGCCGGCGTCGCCGGCAACCTGCCGGAGGTGACCGGAGCCAGCCGCGCCGTGCTGCTGGGCAGCTGGGTCGCCGGGTGAAGGCAGCCCCCTGGCTCGACCACCTGCCGCCCTGGCTGGCCTGGGGGGCGATCGCCGCCACGGGCGCCTACGCTCCCGGGGAATGGCTGCTCATGGCGCTGCCCCTGCTCGCCGCGGCCCTGGTGCAGTGGCGCGGCTGGGCCACGGCGCGCTGGCAGCGCGGCCTGGAACTGCTGGCCCTTGCCGTGTTCCTGCTGCAGTTCCTGCTGCACCTGGGGCTGCTGCTCAGCCTGGTGAACCTGCTGTTCCTGCTGTGCGGCGTCCGGCTCTGCCTGCCCAGGGGCATCCCCCAGCGGCGCCAGCTGATCCTCATGGGCTTCCTGCTGTTCCTCAGCACCACCGTCAGTACCGCCGACCTGGATTTCCTGCTGTGGGCCCTGGCCTGGGTGGCCGCGGCCGCCGCGCTGTTCCTGCAGCTGAACTGGGAGCAGGCGTCCCGGCTGCGCCGCGGCCCCTACCAGGCTCCGCCCTACACCCTGGTCCTGGGCTGGACCGCGGCCGTGCTGGTCCTGGGAGCGGGGTTCTTCGTCATCCTGCCCCGCCTCCATCTGGGCCTCAGCCGGTTGCCGGTGAGCGTCCAGGGCCTGGGGGGGATGCAGTCCGGGCTGAGCGACGTGCTCGATCTGGGCGGCCACGGCCCGATCCTGGCCAACCGGGAAGTGGCGCTGCGCATCCTGCCGGTGGCGCAGCTTTCGCCCCAGGCGCGCCAGGACTACAGCGCGGCCATGGGGCTGCTGCGCGGGCTGGCCCTGGAAGCGCTGGACGGCCAGCGCTGGGAGGTGGACGCCGACACCCCGCGCCGGGGCCGGACCCAGTGGTCCGGGCGCAGCGCCAGCCGGCCCCTGGTGGCGGACCTGTTCGTGGGGCCGAACCTCCTGGGCGTCGTGCCCCTGCCCTACGGCGAGGCGGACCTGGATCCGCCGCCCGGCGACGCCCTGCGCTTCGGCCGCGGCGCGAGCCTGCGCTGGGTGTTCCCGGTGCGGCGCTTCACCTCGGTCCGGCTCGCCCTGAGCCCCGCCGCGTTGGATCCCGAGCCTCCCCCCGCGGGCCAGCGGCTGGCGCTGCTCACCGCCACCGGCCAGGACACCTGGAGCGCGGCGGACTGGAGCCTGCGGCAGGTCCCGGCCACCCTCCCCGCCCGGCAGCTGGCCGAGCAGCTCACCCGCGCGCTGCGCAGCAGCTTCAGCTATACCCTGGACAACCCCTCGGGAAGCGCCGCCAACCCCCTGCGGGATTTCCTGGAGCGCAGCCGGGCCGGCCACTGCGAGTACTTCGCCTCGGCCCTGGCCTTCATGCTGCGCTACCGGGGCGTGCCGGCCCGGGTGGCCAACGGCTACCGGCTGGGGCCCTGGATCGATGAGGGCGGCTACTTCCTGGTGACCCAGGCCGAAGCCCACAGCTGGGTGGAATACTACGACGCCGCGGCCGGCGGCTGGCGCACCGCCGACCCCACCCCGCTCGGGCCGCCGGCGCCGTTCGGCACGGGAACCCTGATCGCCGCCCTGGACCGCTGGACCGACACCGTCCGGTTCGCCTGGGACCGGCACGTGGTCCGCTACTCCGATGCGGACCAGCTGGCCGGGGCGGGCTGGGCGGCGAGCCGGTTCGAGGCCCTGGCCCGCCAGGGCACGGCCCGCATGGCCGAGTTCCTGGCCGGGCTGGCGCTCCTGGGCGCTCTGGGTTGGTTCAGCCGCCGCCTGCCCAGCCGGGCCCCCATTGGCCCCGGCCGGATCCGGGAACTGCGGCCGCTGCTGCGCAAGGCCCGGCGCGCCCTGCCCCCCCGGGAGGCCGAGACGGCCCGGGCCTGGCTGACCCGCCTGGCCGCCCTGCGCCCGCAGCGGGCCGAGCAGCTGGAACGCCTGGCCCGGGCCGCGGACGCCGCCGCCTATGGCCGGCAACCCTCCGGAGACCTGCGGGCGCTGGCCCGGGAAGAAGCCCGCAACTGGGACTAGCCATCCTTCTCCAGCATGCCGAACCGGGCCATGATGCGCTTCTCGCCCCCGGTGAAGCGCACCGTGTAGGTGAGCCCGTCGCCGCTGCCGGTGCTGGCGGTGATGACGCCCCGGCCGAAGCGCGGGCTGAGCACCCGGGTGCCCTTGGGCCAGCCGCCGGCATGCGGCTCCTCGGGCACAGACTCGACCGGAGCCGGCGCCTGCTCCGCCGCCGCCACCCCCTTCACCCGCTCGAAAAAGCCGCGGATCCGGTTCAGCTCCTCGGTGACCGAGCCGCCCGAGGACATCCGCGACGGCGTCTGGGCGCCCTGCCCGGACTGGTACAGCTCAGTGCCCCAGCGGATCGGCGTCTCCAGCCCTTCCGCCGGCAACTCGCGCAGGAACCGGCTGGGCATGCCCAGCACCTCCTGGCCCATCATCCGCCGGCGCCGGGCGGCGGTGAGGTAGAGCTTGTGCTGGGCCCGGGTAATGGCCACGTAGAACAGCCGGCGCTCCTCCTCGATGCCGTCCTCGGTCTCCCGCGCGTTCCGGTTGGGGAAGACATCCTCTTCCATGCCCACCAGGAACACCACCGGGAATTCCAGGCCCTTGGCGCAGTGGATGGTCATGAGCGAAAGGAGGGACGCCTCCTCCAGCTCGTCGCTGTCCGAAGCCAGGGTCACCCGGTCCAGGAACTCCGCCAGGCGCAGGCCCAGGGATTCCGCCTCGGCCGCGGCGGAGATGAACTCCTCCAGGTTGCGCAGCCGCCCCTCCGCCTCCAGGGTAGCCTCCTCCTCCAGCATCTGCACGTAGCCCGATTCCACCAGCACCCAGCGCACCAGGGCCGAAAGCCCCAGCGCCTTGGCTTCGCCCGCCGCCTTGCGGAACAGCTCCAGGTAGCGCCCCAGCTCGCGCTGCGCCCGGCCCTTCAGCCCGCCCCGCTGCAGCAGCACGGCGATGCCTTCCAGGGCCATGCCGCCCTCGGGAGTGGCCGCCTCGATGCGGGCCAGGGTGGTGGGCCCCACGCCCCGGGCCGGGGCGTTCACCGAGCGCCGGAAGCTCACCAGGTCGAACGGGTTGCTCACCAGCCGCAGGTACGCCAGCAGATCCTTCACTTCCTGGCGTTCGTAGAACTTGGTGCCGCCCACCAGCTTGTAGGGGATATTCTCCGCGCGCAGGGCCTCCTCCAGCTGCCTGGACTGCCAGTTGGCCCGGTACAGCACCGCCATGCGCGCCTCCGGCGCGTGGCGCCGCTCCTCCCGGATGCGCTGGACCACGTAGTCCGATTCCAGCCGCCCTTCGTCGAGCAGCTTGAAGGTGATGCTGTTGCCCGCGCCGAGGTCGGTCCAGAGGGTCTTGCCCAGGCGCTGGGTGTTGTTGGCGATGACCGAGCTGGCGGCGTCCAGGATCTTCTGGGTGGAGCGGTAGTTCTGCTCCAGCTTGATCTGCACCGCCTCGGGAAAGTCGCGCTGGAAGTCGAGAATGTTGCGGATATCGGCGCCGCGCCAGCCATAAATGCTTTGATCTTCATCACCAACTACACATAAATTGTGGTGGGCCCGCGCCAGATGCTGCACCAGCAGATACTGGGCCTTGTTGGTGTCCTGGTACTCGTCCACCAGGATGTAGCGGAACCGCTCGGCATAGGCCGCCTGGACCGATTCATCCCGGAACAGCCGTTCCGTGTGCAGCAGCAGGTCGTCGAAGTCGCAGGCGCGGTTCTGCTTGAGCCCCTGCTGGTACAGGTCGTAGACGTCCAGCACCTTGCGGGTCCAGGCGTCCTGGCAGCCCTCCCGGGCCTCCTGGGGCAGCAGGCAGCGGTTCTTGAAATCGGAGATGACCTCCAGCATCTTCTTCGGGTGGTACTGCTTTTCCGGCAGCTTCAGCTCCGCCAGTACCTGCTTGACCAGGCTGCGCTGGTCGGACGGATCGAAGATGACGAAGTCCCGGCCCACCGGCGTGCGGTCCCCTTCCCGGCGCAGGATCCGGGTGCAGAAGCTGTGGAAGGTGCTCACCCACAACTGCCCCGCGGGCACGCTCACCAGCCGCTGCACCCGCTCGGCCATCTCCCCGGCGGCCTTGTTGGTGAAGGTCATGGCCAGGATGCAGCCCGGCCGCACCCCCTCCTCCTCGATCAGCCAGGCGATCCGCCGAGTGATCACCGTCGTCTTGCCGGAACCGGCACCCGCCAGGATCAGCAGGGGGCCATCCACATGGGTCACGGCCTCCCGCTGGGGAGGATTCAGGTTGCGCAGGAGGGGGTGTTCGGGTTTGGCTGAGTGCATCCTTCGAGTCTAGGGTGGGTCCGGCAACTGCGCGACCTCGCAATGCGCCCGGGGCCGGCCCCCTGATGCTTGGAGCCGTTGAAGCTCATTTTGAATGGATATTCCATATACCGGGCGAGGGGTACAACAATAAGACCTTTTAATTACAATAAATACATTTAGGCATGACGCTCGCTATATGGGTTGGACCGCAAGCCCCACTCCTTCACGATGGGCGGCGGATTCATCAGGCACACCATCCAGGGAGGCTGTCATGCCCATCATTACGTTCATCATCGGCTGTTTGGTCGGCCTCGTCGCCGGTATGATCATCGTCGCCGGAAGCTGGCGGAAGGCGTTGGGCCTGCTCGGAAGTTATGCCACCAGAACGGCCAATACCCCGGCCGCCCAAATGCCGCCCCCTGCCCCGAAGGTCCTCAGCTCCGAAGCCACCCCCCCGGAACCCGCCCCTTCGACGCCTTCCAGCCGGACCTAAACCTCATTGCCCCGGCGGTCCAACTGCTGGATGAAGGCGAGGAGGTTGGACAAGCCGTGCCTCCCGGAAGGACCGGGAAGCACGGGTATTCCGGGCCTTGCCGCTATTTGTTCAGGACGGTCTTGATCTGGCCCACTTTCACCTGGACCTTGCCGGCGATCTTCTCCACGGTGCCGGCGGCTTCCAGGTCAGGTTGCCGGGTCACCTTTCCTGCAACCTCCTTGATCTTGCCCTTCGCTTCGTGGAAGAGCCCTTTCACTTTGTCGTTCGCAGCTGATTTCATCGGATGTCTCCATTCGGGTCTGCCGATCCCGGCCAGGTGCCGCGGTAAACGAGTGGAGGTGCCTGGACGGTCCAGAGCCTCCTCTCGACGCGACTGCTCGCAATAATCATTCCGTTGGAATAGCGCCTTGATTCGCATGCGTTCGGCTGAATCCGGCCGCCTGTTCCAGGAAAGGTTCGATCAGGATGGAGGATCAGTCCTTCAACCTGATTGCGCGGGTTGGTCCCCATCGCGCTTCATCGCCGCGGGGCGGGGTTGCCTGGAGGTTTCCTTCAGCCGTCGCGCCCGTCAGGACTGGTTCCAAGCGCAGCAGAAAAAAATCGTCATCCACCCCGCTCATGCCGGTTTGATACAATTTGCATCAATGATGCAGGATGGAACATCGCTATCGAAGAGATAAACTTTAAATGTTGACAATAGACAAATTATAAATTGGAACGAATCCTGCTACTTGTTTAATCGCACCGGATGTTCCGGTCAGCAACGGAGATCTCCAATGAAAAAGCTTGCTTACCTGCTTGTCGCAGCGGCCCTCATCATCCCTGCCTTCGCCCAGTCGCCCGCCGCGGCTTCCGCCCCGGCCATGTTCGCCCAGTCCTCCAGCACCACCACCAACAACAGCACCACCTCCACGGCCACCGAGACCACCAAGCCGGGCAAGAAGTCGATCAAGGTCAAGAAGGTCAAGAAGACCTCCAGCAAGACTTCCACCACCACCCCCGCGCCTGCCCCTGCGGCCGCCCCGGCCCTGCTTGCCCAGGCTCCCAGCACCACCACCACCAATGATTCCACCACCACCACCACCGAGACCGCCAAGCCCGTGAAGAAGGCGAAGAAGGCCAAGAAGGAGAAGAAGACCACCACCACGACTTCCTCCTCTTCCACCACCACCAACCCTTAACCCACAGGCCATAACGGTTCAGAGGGCCCATCGCTGGGCCCTCTGTGCTTGTCGGCGTCAGCCCGATGCAGCGGTCAGAACTGCAGGATCAAGCTGGCATTCAAGGTGGGAGAGCTGTACTCGGGGGTGCCGCCGCTGAAATGGGGCTTGTACTCGGCATAGGTGTAGCGCGCCTCGACCCCCAGGTGATGGGTGAACATGTAGCCCAGCTGGCCGGCGTAGTAGATGTTGTTCGGCGTGTCGTTCAGGTTCGGGGTGGCCTGCTTGAACCTGGTGGAGCCGTAGCCCGCGCCCACGCCCAGGTAGGGGCCGGTGTTGGATTCCCGGTTGAAGTAGAAGTCGTAGTCCACGCCCGCCTGGAGCATGCTCGCCTTGGCTTCGCCGTTGCCGTGGTTCTCGTACTCTGTGTAGTCGATGCGCGGCACCAAGGCGCCGCCCGGAACCGCGATGGCCAGATGGACGCCCCCGCCGTAACCCAGCTTGCTGTCCAGGAAACTGTTGCTGCCCAGGTCGCCCTTGGGGATGGAGCCGGTCGCCTGGATACCCAGGTCCAGCCCTTGGGCCTGCAGGGCCTGGGTGCCGGTGAGAGCGAGCGCCATGAGCGAAGTCAGGGCAAGCATTTGAACGGTTTTCATCAGGATCTCCTTGATGGTTGCTTGGGGCGAGAACAAAGACGCCGGTGGCCACGGGCCCCGGCAGGACATTCCCGGTAAGCCCCGTCGAACCCGGCGGGGTTTGGCTCAAGCGGTGAACGCCGTCCGGTGCGTGGGTCGACCTTGCCGCCTTACCTGGCTCCCGACTTATGCATTTTCAATACCAATAACTAACTATATACATTTTCAATAAATACCATCCGGGTGCCAGGTCCGCCCGGGCGCCAGGACCATCAGAATGAATCAAGGGAGGAGATGCCGCTCCGCGCAGGCCCAATCCACGACGGCCATGACCCCAGGCCAGAGTTCCGGCAGCGCCGTGCGGATGGGGTCCATGCGCTTGAGCACCTGGGCCCGGCGGATGCCGTGGGTCCGCCAGGAGCCGCCGCCGTTCTCCGCGTTGAGCAGCAGCGGCTGCAGGCGGTCCAGGGCGTTGGCGTAGCGGGACTCCGGGGTGGTTCCGGCCTCGAATTCGTCCCACAGCGCCCGGAACGCATCGCGCTGGTCCGGCGGCAGCATCCCGAAGATCCTGACCGCCGCCCGCTCCTCCCGCTCCACCTTGGTGGCGTTGCCTCCGTCATCGAAGGCGAAGGTGTCTCCGGCGTCGATCTCCACCACATCGTGGATCAGCAGCATGCGCAGCACCCGGAGCAGGTCCACCGGCTCCGCGGCGTAGCTGGTCAGCACGCTGGCCATGATCGCCAGGTGCCAGGAATGCTCGGCGCTGTTCTCCCGGCGCGCGCCGCTGGCGAGGGGAGTCTGGCGGAGGACCTCCTTGAGCCGGTCCACCTCCACGATGAAGGCGAGTTGGCGCGTCAGGGGCGGGTGGTCCATGGCTTCCTCGGTTTGCTGGCAGTCCACTGGTGCCCCCACCCGGATTCGAACCGGGATTCCATTGCTGGAGGGTGATTTTAAGTCACCTGCGTCTGCCGTTCCGCCATGGGGGCCCATCGATCCGGATAAGCTTACCCGGGTTGGCCGCCTCCCTGGAAGCCGCCGCTCCTGGAGGGCGCATCGGCCGCGCTGCTCAGCAGGCGGACCTTGCGCCGGTCTTCGTCCACGCTCAAGGTGCAGCGTCCCTGCCCTGCCGGCGGCAGCCCGAAGCCGGCGGTCAGCTCTTCCACCGAAAGCCGCTGGCCGGGGAAGGCAGGATAGAGGCTCCACTGCAGGGCGTACTCCACCCCGTGGGGCATGCCGTCCGAGCCGAGGATGAGATCCTCCCCGCAGTGGAAGCCGGCCTGGTCCAGCAGCATCCGGAACGGGTTGTTGGCCGCCAGGTCCGCCGGGCACAGGCGGTCGGCGTAGTCTTCGCTGTCGCTGTTGAAGTTGGGCTGCATGGAAAGGATGATGCCCAGCGCCTTGGCCCGCCGGGCATCGGCCAGGGAGATGAACTGGACGTGCTCCATGCGCACCCAGGGGAACGCCAGGTTCTGGGCTTTGATGCGCTCCAGCGCGGTCAGCGCCTGGTCCACCGCCCGGGCGCCGATGGCATGGATGGCGATCGGCTTGCCCAGGGCCTGCAGGTCCGCCAGTTCCTGCTCCAGGCCCGGTCCGGTGTAGATGAGCAGGCCGTCGCCCCCTCCGCCCAGGAAGGGCCGCTCCATGGCCGCCGTGCGGGCGCCCAGGGCCCCGTCGGTGAACAGTTTGAGCCCCGCCACCGCCGCCTGGGCATCGGGGCCCAGGGTCCGGTAGATGGCCGGCGTGGTCCAGCAGCGGATCCGGCCGCTCCAGGATGAACCCTGGATCACCCGCAGGGCGCCCTCGTCAGTGAGCAGCATGTCCTCCACCGCGCCGATGCCCACCCGCTGGAGCCCGGCCATGAAGCTGTCAAGCTTGGCCGCGGTCAACCCGGCCGATTGGCCGAAAAAGGCCAGCAGCCGCTCCATGTTCCGTTCGCACCATTCCGGGTCGCCCTGGCGCTCCAGCAGTTCCGGATGGTCCTGGCCCAGGATGCGCCGCGCCGCGCCGGTGAGGGCGAAGCCGTGCAGGCTGAAATTGATCAGGATGGCCGGGGGCAGCGGCTCCAGCTGCTCCGGCGTGAACCTCAGGCGGGAGCTGTGCCAGCCCACCACAGTGGTCACGCGGTCCCCGGGCAGGCCGCGCAGCAGGGCGAGGGCCTCAGGGGGAGTGCATCCGGAAAGGTCGGGACTGCCCGCCAGCGCCGCATACAGCGAGACGTGCGAGTGTCGATCATAAAGCCATGGTATGTCTATTGTTTGTATCATCAGCGGCCACCCGGGCGTTCGTGAAGAAAGTGCAATCCAAGCTTCGAACAAGATCAGTCAATGGGAGTATCATATGCCTTCCTGCAACACACCAGGAGGATCGATGGACGCCATAGAAGCCCTCAACACCCGGCGGAGCATCCGCGCTTTCACGTCCAGGCCGGTGAGTCTGGACCTGGTGCGGGAATTGATCCGGGCTGCCATGCACGCCCCATCCGCCGGCAACGAGCAGCCGTGGCATTTCATCATCATCACCGACCATGAGCTGCTGAACAGGATTCCCGATTTCCATCCCTACGCCGGGATGATGGCGGAAGCGCCGGTGGCCGTGCTGGTCTGTGGCGATCCCCGGCAGGAAAAGCACCCCGGCATGTGGGTGCAGGATCTCGCCGCGGCCACCCAGAACCTGCTCCTGGCGGCCCACGCCAAGGGCCTGGGCGCCGTGTGGGTTGGCGTCCATCCCCGGGAGGACCGCATCCTGGCCCTGCGCAAGCTGATCGAGATGCCCGAAGCGGTCATCCCGTTCGCCCTCATCCCTCTGGGCCACCCGGCGGAAAAGGCCGATGCCGAAGACCGCTACCGCCCGGAGCTGATCCATTTGAACCAGTGGTAGACGGAGTTCATCCGCTGGACCTGGTCATCTTCGATTGCGACGGGGTGCTGGTCGAGAGTGAGATCCTCGCCAACCGCTGCGAGTTCGAAGCGCTCCGGGAATGCGGCTGCGCGCTGGAGCAGCCGGAGTACGTCGAGCTGGCCGTGGGCCGCAAGGCCTACCAGATCGACGCGCTGCTCAAGGAACGCTTCGGCCTCGAACTCCCGGAAGGCTTCTGGAACGGCACCGCCAGGCGGCTGGACCCGTTGCTGCACAGCGAACTGGAGGCCGTCGAGGGGGTGGACGCGGCGGTCCGGGCGCTGGACCTGGACACCTGCGTGGCCTCCAGCAGCAGCACGGCCAGGCTGCGGCTGGAACTGGGGGTCACCGGGCTGCTGCCGCTCTTCGAGGGCCGCATCTACAGCGCGGAGGCGGTGCCCCACCCCAAGCCGGCGCCGGATGTCTACCTCTACGCGGCCCAGGCCATGGGCCGGGTGCCGCGCCAGTGCCTGGTCATCGAGGACAGCCTGGTGGGAGTTCAGGCGGGCTTGGCGGCCGGCATGCAGGTCCTGGCCTTCACCGGCGGCCGGCACATCACCCCGGCCATGCGGCAGCGGCTGGGGCAGTCCGGCGCACGCGCCTGCTTCGGGCGCATGGCCGAACTGCCCCGTCTGGTTGCAGCCTACGCCTTCCAGCCGGCCAGCACGCGCATGTAGTTGGCCCGTTCGAAGGCCTGCGGGGTGGGGCACTTGTCGAGGCTCAGGGAGCCGCGCATCTGGTCCAGGGACTCATACTCGTGCTCTTCCATCCACTGGACCATGTCCTGGCGCACCGTCTTGATCCGCTCGGGACCGTGCATCAGCAGGGCGGAAACCATCTGGATGCCGGTGGCGCCGGCCATGGTCGCCTTGATGGCGCCTTCGGCGGTGTGCACGCCGCCGCTCACCGCCATGGGGATGCCGATCTGGCTGTAGAGCATGGCCAGCCAGCGCAGCCGCAGGCGCAGGGTGGAGGGGGTGGAGAGGTTGAGGCTGGGCTCCACTTCCAGGGCCTCGATATCCAGGTCGGGCTGGTAGAAGCGGTTGAACAGCACCACGGCGTCGGCGCCGGCGCCTTCCAGGACCTTGACGAAATGGGCCAGGGAGGTGAAGAAGGGCGAGAGCTTCACCGCAATCGGCAGGGTCACGCTGGACCTGACCGTGCGGACGATCTCCAGCTGGCGCTTCTCCACGGTGTCGGCGGTTTCCAGCGGGTTGCTGGCCAGGTAGTAGAGGTTCAGCTCGAGGGCGTCGGCGCCGGCCTCCTGGATCTGCTTGGCGAAATCCAGCCAGCCCGAGGAGGTGACGCCGTTGAGCGAGGCGATGACCGGGACCTTCACCGCCGCCTTGACCTTGCGGATCTGGTCCAGGTAGTTGTCCGGCCCCAGGCGCACGTCGCCGATGTTGGCGAAGTAGGTGGTGGCTTCGGCGAACGACTCGGAGCCGGCTTCCAGATCGTAGAGGGTGCCGGACTGTTCCCGGGTGATCTGCTCTTCGAACAGGGAGGGCATGGTGATGGCGGCGACGCCGGCATCCTCCAGCCGCCTGACCATGTCCAGATCATTGGCCAACGGCGATGCGCCGGCCATGAGCGGATGGGCGAGCTGCAAACCGAGGTAACGGGTCTTCAAGTTCATGAACAACCTCCGGGATATAGATGAGACGAGAATAGATTGATTTTTCCCACCGGGCTACTGAATTAACGGCGCCCCGAACACATCTGCGTTTCCGCAGGGTGTCCGGGGCGCCGCTTCATGGTTCAAGAGCCGGAATGGCCTTTATTTCTTGGCGTCGAGGGCTTCCTCGGCAGCCACGGTGTTGACCGGCATGGTGAGGCGCGCCAGGTTTTCATAGGTGGCGTAGCGGTTGGTCACTTCGCGCTGGGCCATGGCCAGCAGGTGCTTGAAGTGCTCGGGATTCTGCTGCTCCACCATGCGGTAGCGGGTCTCGTTGCGGACGTAGGTGCCCAGGTCGATCTTGGGCGCGGCCGAATCCATCTGCAGCGGGCCTTCGCCCTGCTCGACGCGGCGGGGGTCGTAGCGGAACAGCGGCCAGTGGCCGGAGTCCACCGCCAGCTTCTGCTGGTCGCAGCCCTTGACCAGGTCGTAGCCGTGGGCGATGCAGTGCGAGTAGGCGATGATGATCGACGGTCCGTCGTAGCTTTCGGCTTCCTGGAAGGCCTTGGTCACCTGAACGTCCTTGGCGCCCATGGCCACCTTGGCCACGTAGACATTGCCATAGGCCATGGCGATCATGCTCAGGTCCTTCTTGGGGAGGGACTTGCCGGCCATGGCGAACTTGGCCGAGGCACCGATCGGGGTGGACTTGGAGGCCTGGCCGCCGGTGTTGGAGTAGACTTCGGTGTCCAGCACGAGGATGTTCACGTTGCGGCCGGAGGCCATGACGTGATCGAGGCCGCCGTAGCCGATATCGTAGGCCCAGCCGTCACCACCGACGATCCACACGGACTTCTTCACCAGATAGTCGGCCAGGAGCGAGAGCCGCTTGGCCTGGTCGGTGCCCAATGCCGTAAGCTTCGACTGCAGGATGGCGATCCGCTCGCGCTGGGCCTTGATCCCGGTCTCCGTGGTCTGGTCGGCGCAGAGGATGCCGGCGACCAGTTCTTCGCCCACCTTGTCGGCCAGGGTCTGGAGGATTTCGCTGGCGTGCACCTGGTGCTTGTCCAGGGCCAGGCGGTAGCCCAGGCCGAATTCCGCGTTGTCTTCGAACAGCGAGTTGGCCCACGCGGGACCGCGGCCGTCGGCGTTCTTGGTGTAGGGCGTGGTGGGCAGGTTGCCGCCGTAGATCGAGGAGCAGCCGGTGGCGTTGGCGATCAGGGCGCGGTCGCCGAACATCTGGGTCATCAGCTTGATGTAGGGCGTCTCACCGCAGCCGGCGCAGGCGCCGGAGAACTCGAACAACGGCTCCATGAACTGGGTGCCCTTGATGTCGTTCTTCAGCAGGGTGCGGTCAGGGGCGGGCAGGTTCAGGAAGAACTTGAAGTTCTCCGCCTCGGGGTGGCGCAGGGGCACCTGGTCGGCCATGTCGATGGCCTTGTGCTTGGGGTTGCTCTTGTCCTTGGCAGGGCAGACCGCGACGCAGATGCCGCAGCCTGTGCAGTCCTCGGGGGCCACCTGGATGGTGAATTTCTGGCCCTTGAAATCGGCGCCCTTGTAGTCGACCGACTTGAAGGTCTCGGGGGCGCCGGCCAGCTTGGCGGCGTCGTAGACCTTGGGCCGGATGGCGGCGTGCGGGCAGATCGCGGCGCACTTGTTGCACTGGATGCAGACCGCGCCGTCCCACACGGGGATTTCCAGGGCGATGTTGCGCTTCTCCCACTGGGTGGTGCCGGTGGGCCAGGTGCCGTCCACCGGGAAGGCGGAGGTGGGCAGCAGATCGCCATTGCCGGCCATCATGATGGCGGTGACGCGCTGGACGAAGTCCGGCGCTTCGGGGGCCACGGTGGGGGGCATCATGCGGGTCGCGGAGACCGCGGCGGGGACCTTCACCTCGACCAAATGGGCCAGGGTGTGGTCGACCGCTTCGAAGTTCTTCTTGACCACGGCCTCGCCCTTCTTGCCGTAGGTCTTCTTGATGAAGTACTTGATCTGGTTGATGGCCTCTTCCCGGGGCAGCACGCCGGAGATGGCGAAGAAGCAGGTCTGCATGATGGTGTTGATGCGCACGCCCATGCCGGTGGCCTTGGCCACTTCGAAGGCGTCGATGACGTAGAACTTCAGCTTCTTGGCGATGATCGACTGCTGCACTTCCTTGGGCAGGGAGGCCCACACATCATCCTTGCCGAACGGGGTGTTGAGCAGGAAGGTGGCGCCCTGCTCGGCGGAGGCGAGCATGTCGTACTTGTCCAGGAAGGAAGTGTTGTGGCAGGCGATGAAGTTCGCCTTCTTGATCAGGTAGGCCGAGCGGATCGGCTTGGGGCCGAAGCGCAGGTGCGAGATGGTGATGGCGCCGGCCTTCTTGGAGTCGTAGACGAAGTAGCCCTGGCCATAGTTGGGGGTGCCCTCGGCGATGATCTTGATGGAGTTCTTGTTGGCGCCGACGGTGCCGTCGGAACCCAGCCCGAAGAAGAGCGCCCGCTTGACCTCGGCGCCTTCGATGTCGAAATCCAGGTCCATGTCCAGCGAGGTCATGGTGACGTCGTCGATGATGCCCACGGTGAAGTGGTTCTTCGGCTTGTCCTTGGCCAGGTTGTCGTAGATGGCCTTGATCATGCTGGGGTTGAATTCCTTGGAGGAGAGGCCGTAGCGGCCGCCGACCACCTTGGGGGCCACGTCGAAGTGGCTGATGCCCTCTTCACTGGCTTCGCGCAGCGCGGTGACCACGTCCAGGTAGAGCGGATCGCCGATGGCGCCGGTCTCCTTGCAGCGGTCCATGACCGCGAGGTTCTTGACCGTCTTCGGCAGGGCGCCGACGAAATCCTTGATGGAGAAGGGCCGGAACAGCCGGACCTTGAGCACGCCGATCTTCTCGCCCTTGGCCAGGGCCCATTCCACGTACTCGTGGGCGGTGTCGCCGCCGGAGCCGAGGATGATCATCACCCGCTCGGCGTCGGGCGCGCCGAAGTAGTCGAACAGGTGGTACTGGCGGCCGGTCATCTTGGCGAAGGTGTCCATCTCGCCCTGGACGATGGCGGGGGTAGCGTTGTAGAAGCTGTTGCAGGCCTCACGGGCCTGGAAATACACGTCCGGGTTCTGGGCGCTGCCGCGCAGCACCGGCTTGTCCGGGGTGAGCGCGCGGCTGCGGTAGTCGGCCACCATGGACTCGGTGACCATCTGCCGCAGGTCTTCGTCGTTCAGCATCTCGATCTTGGAAACTTCATGGGAGGTGCGGAAGCCGTCGAAGAAGTGCAGGAACGGCACCCGGGACTTCATGGTGGAAGCCTGGGCGATGAGGGCGAAATCGTGGGCCTGCTGGACCGAATCCGAGCTCAGCATGGCGAAGCCGGTCTGCCGGCAGCCCATGACGTCGGCATGGTCACCGAAGATGGACAGCGCATGGGTGGCGATGGTGCGGGCGGTCACGTGCAGCACGAACGGGATGAGTTCGCCGGCGATCTTGTACATGTTCGGGATGAACAGCAGCAGCCCCTGGGAGGCGGTGAAGGAGGTGGTCAGCGCACCGGCCTGCATGGCGCCGTGGACCGCGCCCGCGGCGCCGCCCTCGGACTGCATCTCGACCACCGCGGGAACGGTGTTCCAGATGTTCTTCTTGCCCTGGGCGCTCCACTCATCGGACCATTCGCCCATGTTGGAAGAAGGGGTGATGGGGTAGATCGCAATCACTTCCGCTGTGCGGTGAGCGACTGATGCCGTTGCCTCGTTACCATCCAAGGTAACCATGCGTCTTGCGGCCATGCCGTGCCTCCTCTAGTCGTGACGGTTGTAAACCGACGAAAACTGTTTGTCCGGTTTTGGGAGAAGCAGGGCTGAAAAGCCTTACATCATTCTGCTTCGCACTTCATGAGTCTATGCCGTGAAATGCTAATTATCAATAGCATTTCAGACCGCTTGACCCTCATTTCAGACCGGTTGGGAAAGGTGTGCCCTAGGTTACAAACCGGTCACATCCATCGCCAAAAAATGACATTAACCATAAATCAGAGCGCGTAATCTGGAGAGACTGGTTGCCCATGGCAGCAATTCCATCCCAACCCCAAGGAGTCATCATGGAATTTAAAGACAGCAGGACCGCCCAGAACCTCCTGAAGGCCTTCGCCGGCGAAAGCCAGGCCCGGAACCGCTACACCTTCGCCGCTGGAATCGCCCGCAAGGAAGGCCTGGAGCATGTGGCGGCGGTGTTCGAGGAGACCGCGGCCAACGAGCAGGTGCACGCCGGCCTGTTCTACAAGGTGCTGGCCAAGCTGGCGCCCAGCGCGCTGGAGATCACCGCGGGCTACCCGGTGGTGGCCGGCGACACCGCCGCCCAGCTGAAGGCCGCCGTGGCCGGGGAGAACGAGGAGTGGTCCGCGCTCTACCCGGAATTCGCCCGGATCGCCCGGGAAGAGGATTTCCCCGAGGCCGCCCGGGTGTTCGAGTGGGTGTCCAAGGTGGAGAAGGAGCACGAGGACCGGTTCCGCCGGCTACTCGACCACGTGGTGAACGGCACGGTGTTCCAGCGCGGCGAAAAGATCTTCTGGCGCTGCCTGGAGTGCGGCCACATCCACGAAGGCGTCTCGGCGCCCAAGGCCTGCCCGGTCTGCCTGAAGCCCCAGGCCTTTTTCGCCCCGGTCGGTGAGAAGTTCTAGAAAGAGCGGTGGGGAGCCTGATCCGGCGGCAATTAGCCCTGCGAAAGCCGCCGGATCCGTGCCACCATGGGATGCAAGGTTCCGTAGCCCCGGACTCCCGTTGACATAGAGGCTCCCATGCTCACCTTGCCCTTGACCCAAGCACTCACCTTCGACGACGTGCTGCTGGTGCCCGGTTCTTCGGACGTCCACCCCAAGGATGTCGATCTGGGCACGCAGCTTACCGCGGAGATCCGGCTCGGGGTTCCCCTCCTGTCCGCGGCCATGGACACGGTCACCGAAGGCCGGCTGGCCATCGCCCTGGCCCAGCAGGGCGGCATGGGCATCATCCACAAGAACCTGCCCATCGAGCGCCAGGCCGATGAAGTGGACAAGGTGAAACGCAGTGAAAGCGGCATGATCACCGATCCCATCGTGATCCGGCCGGATGCCCCAATCCGGGAAGCGGAAGCCATGATGGCCAAGTACCGCATCTCCGGCGTGCCGGTGGTGGAGAACGGCAAGCTGGTGGGCATCCTCACCAACCGCGATCTGCGGTTCGAGACCCGCTGGGACCTGCCCGTACGGGAAGTGATGACCTGCAAGAACCTGGTGACGGTGCCGGTGGGCACCACGCTGCAGGAGGCCCGGGCCATCCTGCAGAAGCACCGCATCGAGAAGCTGCTGGTGGTGGATGAGCTGGGCGCCCTGCGCGGCCTGATCACGGTCAAGGACATCCAGAAATCCACCGAGTACCCCTTCTCGTGCAAGGACTCCCAGGGCCGCCTGCGGGTGGGCGCCGCCCTGGGGGTGAGCGCCGATCTGCTGGAGCGGGCCCAGGCCATGGTGGCCGCCCGGGTGGACATGCTCTGCCTGGACAGCAGCCACGGCCACAGCCGGGGCGTGCTGGACGCCCTGCGCAAGCTGCGGGCGGCCTTCCCTGACATGGCGATCATCGCCGGCAACGTGGCCACCTACCAGGGCGCCAAGGACCTCTGCCAGGCCGGCGCCTCGGCCGTGAAAGTGGGCATCGGGCCCGGCTCCATCTGCACCACCCGGATCGTCACCGGGGCCGGCATGCCCCAGATCACCGCCATCCTGGAGGCCTCCCGCGCCTGCCGGGAGCACAAGGTGGCCTGCATCGCCGACGGCGGCATCAAGTTCTCCGGGGACATCGCCAAGGCCATCGCCGCCGGTGCGGACTGCGTGATGATCGGCGGCCTGTTCGCCGGCACCGAGGAGGCGCCGGGCGAGACCATCTTCTATTCGGGCCGCACCTTCAAGTCCTACCGGGGCATGGGCAGCATGGGCGCCATGAAGGACGGTTCCAAGGACCGCTACTTCCAGGAAGGCAAGGACAGCAGCAAGCTGGTGCCGGAAGGCATCGAAGGCCAGGTGCCCTACAAGGGCCGGATGGCCGACCTGGTGACCCAGCTCATGGGCGGCCTGCGCGCCGGCATGGGCCTGGTGGGCGGCCGGGACATCAAGGACTTCCAGGACAAGGCCAGCTTTGTCCAGATCAGCGCCGCCGGCCTGCGGGAAAGCCACGCGCACGACGTGATGATCACCAAGGAAGCACCCAACTACCGGATCGATTAAGAGCCTGTGCCTACCGGGACAGGCTCTAAGCGTCGAGATCCAGTTCCAGGGGTTCGGCCGGGACCTGGGCCGTGGGCTCGGTGATAGCGGTAATGGAATCGATAGGCATGCGGCGCCACCCTTCGTCTGGTTTATCGGCAGAAGGCACGGCTGGCGAAAGCGCTTGATTAAAAATTTCCCTTATTTATAGTAATAATACTTTTAAAAAATCGATGCGGCATCAGCTCAAGAAATCAAAGAAATTGCCGCCGTTGGTCATGGCCGGAACCTGGGACTGGGCCCTTCCAGGGGTTCCATTCTGCGGGTTGCTGGAGGTGTTGGCGGCCATGGCGGAGGCGGCCAGCACGCCGCCGACGGCCGGGATGGCGTTCTGGATCGCCAGGTAGGCGGACATGGCCCGGTCCGGCAGCCCCATGGCACCGGCCCCCATGTACTTGGCGGTGGCATCGGTGGCGACGCTGGCCGACCCCTGGCTCACCGCGCCCGAGGCGTTGGCGGCATAGAAGGCGTTGGTGGCAGCGTTGCTGGCGGCGGCGGCGGCGATGGCGGCGGCGCGCGCATCGTCGGCCAGCTGGCTGGCCTGGGTGGCATTGGCCGTGGCGGCGGCCACGTCCCGATCGGCGTTGGTGACGGCATCCGGGGCGGCCTCAGCCTCGCTGTCGCCCTGGGACGTCTGGACGAGCCCGAGGGGGGAGGTGGAAGCGGCCATGACATCCGTGCCATCCAGGATCGTGGCGGCCGGGCCGCTCAGGGAAAGCAGGTAGGCGGACGCCCGGAAACCGGGCTGGGTCAGCGGGGACGATGAACCCACAAAGCTGCCCAGCGGGGCGACCTTGCCCTGCGCCTGGGCGCTGACTGCTTGAAGGGGCATCTTGCAACTCCCTGTTATTTAATTATCGGCAACCGGGGGAACAAGCAAGGCCTAGGCCGAAATTTTTACCTTTTGCAGTATGGCCTGATCGGATAAAAAACAGTTGCCCTAGCCCACCAGCCGCTCGCGCCGGGCCCGCAGGATGCGGTCGCGCAGGGCCGCGGCCTTCTCGAACTCCATCTTGCCGGCCCAGGCGCGCATTTCCGCCTCCAGCTTGGCGATCTCCCGCTCGAAGGCCTTGTCCTCCAGGTACAGCAGCGGTTCCTCGGCGGCCCGGTCCTCCCGGGGCACGTTGATGAATTCCCGGGCCAGCGCCGCGCCCATGACGTCATCCAATTGACGCTTCACGGTTTCCGGGGTGATGCCGAAGGTCTCGTTGTGTTCCAGCTGCTTGCCCCGGCGCCGCTCGGTTTCGAAGATGGCCTGGCGCATGGAATCGGTCATCCGGTCGGCGTACAGGATGGCCTTGCCGTTCAGGTGGCGGGCGGCCCGGCCGATGGTCTGGATCAGGCTCCGGAAGCTGCGCAGGTAGCCTTCCTTGTCCGCGTCCAGGATCGCCACCAGGCTCACCTCCGGCAGGTCCAGGCCCTCGCGCAGCAGGTTGATGCCCACCAGCACGTCGAACACGCCCCGGCGCAGGTTGGTGAGCAGTTCCACCCGCTCCAGGGTGTCGATCTCGCTGTGCAGGTACTCGGCCTTGATGCCCAGTTCCTGGTAGTAGGCGGTGAGCTGCTCGGCCAGCTTCTTGGTCAGCACCGTGACCAGCACCCGCTCGTCCCGGGCGGTCACCTGGCGGATCTCCTCCAGCAGATCGTCCACCTGGGTACCCACCGGGCGCACCTCCACCCTGGGATCCACCAGCCCGGTGGGCCGCACCACCTGCTCCACCACCACCCCGCCCGACTGGCGCAGCTCATAGTCGCCCGGGGTGGCGCTGACGAACACCAGCTGGTTCACCCGCGCTTCGAACTCCTCGAAGCGGAGGGGCCGGTTGTCCAGCGCCGCCGGCAACCGGAAGCCGTAGTCCACCAGGGTCTGCTTGCGCGATCGGTCGCCCAGGTACATGCCGCGCAGCTGGCCGGTGGCCACGTGGCTTTCATCCATGAACATGATGAAATCCTCTGGAAAGTAATCCAGCAGGGTGTGGGGCGGTTCGCCCGGCTTGCGCCCGTCCAGGAAGCGGGAATAGTTCTCGATCCCCGAGCAGTAGCCCATCTCCTTCATCATCTCGATGTCGTAGATGGTGCGCTGGTGCAGCCGCTGCAGCTCGACGATGCGCCCCTGGGAGCGCAGGTCCTCCTCGCGCGCCTCCAGCTCCACCTTGATCTCCCGGATGGCCGACTTGAGCCGGTCCTCGGGGGTCACATAGTGGCTCTTGGGCCAGATGACCAGCTCCTCGACCTTTTCCAGCACCACCCCGCGCAGCGGGTCGATCCGGGAAAGGCGTTCGATCTCGTCGCCCCACAGTTCGATCCGGTAGGCCACGTCCTCGTAGGCCGGATAGACCTCCACCACGTCGCCCCGGACCCGGAACACCCCGGGCTCGAAGGCGATCTGGTTGCGGGCGTACTGGATGGCCACCAGATCCCGCAGGAGCATGGCCCGGTCCCGGGTGTCGCCCACCTTCAGCTGGACCGACAGGTTCAGGTAGCTGCTGGGATCGCCCAGACCGTAGACGCAGGAGACCGAGGCCACCACGATGGTGTCGCGCCGCTCCAGCAGGCTGCGGGTGGCGGACAGCCGGAGCTTCTCCAGCTCCTCGTTGATCTTGGCGTCCTTGTCGATGAACAGGTCCCGCTCCGGCACATAGGCCTCGGGCTGGTAGTAGTCGTAATAGCTGACGAAGTACTCCACGGCGTTCTCGGGGAAGAACTGCTTGAACTCCGTGAACAGCTGGGCCGCCAGGGTCTTGTTCGGCGCGAAGATCAGCGCCGGCCGCCCCAGCCGGGCGATGGCCGAGGCCATGGTGAAGGTCTTGCCGCTGCCGGTGACCCCCAGCAGGGTCTGGAACCGGTCCCCGGCCTCGAAGCCCCGGACCAGCTGCTCGATGGCCTCCGGCTGGTCGCCGGCGGCTTGGTACGGGGCCTGGAGTTTGAAGGAACGGGGGGTGGCCATAGACTTCGAGTCTACCTGCCACCCCCCGGGCGAACCATCGGCGAAATTAAACCTTGCGCAGCACCAGGCAGCCGTTGGTGCCGCCGAAGCCGAAGTTGTTGTTGAGGGTGTACTCGCCGTCGAAGGTCCCGGCGACGTTCGCGGTCACGTCCAGGTCGCAGGCGGGATCCTGGTCGACCACGTTGATGGTGGGCGGGATCCTGCCGTCCCGGGCGACCAGGGCGGAGACGATCGTCTCGAGGCCCCCGGCGGCACCCAGCAGGTGGCCGGTCATGGACTTGGTGGAACTCACCTTGAGCCGCTTGGCGTAGGCGCCGAACACGCGGTTCAGCGCGGTGCATTCGATGCGGTCCCCGGCGGGGGTGGAGGTGCCGTGGGTGTTGACGTAGCCGATCTGCTCGGGGACGATACCGGCATCCTTGATGGCGGCGTTCATGACCCGCATGGGCCCGTCGCCGTCCTCGCTGGGGCTGGTGATGTGGTGCGCGTCGCCGCTCATCCCGTAACCGGCGATCTCAGCATAGATCTTGGCGCCACGCGCCTTGGCCATCTCGTATTCTTCCAGGACGACCAGCCCGGCGCCTTCGCCCATGACGAAGCCGTCCCGGCCCTTGTCGAACGGCCGGCTGGCCTCGGTGGGGGCGTCGTTGCGGGTGGACAGGGCGCGCATGGCGGCGAAGCCGCCCACGCCCAGCGGGTTGATCACCGAATCGCTGCCACCGGCGACCATCCGGTCGGCGTAGCCGAACATGATCTGCCGGGCCGCGTCGCCGATGGCGTGGGTGCCGGTGGCGCAGGCCGTGGCCACCGCGGAATTGGGTCCCTGCAGGCCGTACTTGATGCTGACGAACCCGCCGGCCAGATTGATGATGAGGCTGGGAATGAAGAACGGGCTGGTGCGGCGCGGGCCGCGGTAGCCGTTGGATTCCTCGAAGATGGTGGAGAGGCCGCCGATGCCCGAACCGATGCCGACGCCGAACATTTCCCGCTCGGCCTTGGACAGGTCCAGCGCCGCCAGGCCGGAATCGTTCATGGCCTCCGTGGCCGCGGCCATGGCGTACTGGATGAAGATGTCCATCTTCTTCTGGTCTTTCTTGTCGATGCAGAGATCCGGGTTGAAGCCCTTGACCTGGCCGGCGATCTTGCACGAGAAATCGGTGGTGTCGAACTTGGTGATCAGGCCGATGCCGCTCCTGCCGGCCAGCAGGTTGTCCCAGGTCTCGGCGACGGACAGCCCGCAAGGATTGACCGTCCCCATCCCGGTGATGACAACGCGTCGGCGCTGGATTGTGGTCATGACGTCACCTCGAAACATGGAAAGGATGCCACAAGAACCGAGCTGTGAAGGTCACATATGGCGGCCTCTCCACAGCAAGAACTTGAGGGACCGGGGCTGGGCCCCGGACAAGAATGACTAACGGCAATCGCCGCAGAGGGTTCGACCCTGCGGCGATGGAATCGTTTCGCTTGCCGCGTCAAGCCTTGGCATTCTTCTCGATGTAGGAGATGGCATCACCCACCGTGCGGATCTTCTCCTGCTCGCTCTCGGGAATCTCAATCCCGAACGCCTCTTCGATGGCCATGATGATCTCAACGGTATCGAGGCTGTCCGCCCCCAGGTCGTCAACGAAGTGGCTGTTTTCTGAGATTGAATCCTCAGGTTTGGCAAGTTGTTCGGCAATGATCGCAATTACCTTTTTGCGGATTTCAGCCATGATCTCTCCTTAGAACCCGGAGAGGCTATCACGCCGAGAGCCGGATGCCAAGCGGCTATACTGGAAGTCATGCCTAAAAAGCCCGAATTTCCCGCGCCGGCAGGCGGCTGGCCCCTGGGATGGGGTGCCTCGCTGCGCGAATTCGAGGTATTTCTGGCGGTGGAGCGGGGCCTTTCAGCCAACACGGTATCCGGCTACCTCTCGGACCTGCGGCTGCTGGTCCTGTGGGCCTGCGAGCGGGAACTCGCCCCTTCCGACCTGGACCGGGACCGGGTGACCGGCTTCCTGGTCTCCCAGCAGGGCTCCGGCAAGGCCGCCCGCAGCGTGGCCCGGCTCGCCTCGGCGCTGCGCCAGTTGCTGGGCTTCCTGCGCATGGAGGGCGAGGGCGCCGCCGGTCCCGAAGCCGTGGTGCGTCCGCCCCGGCCGCCGCGCATCCTGCCCAGGACGCTGACGGAATCCCAAGTGGAGGCCCTGCTGGCCGCCCCCGACCTGAACACCCCCCTGGGGGTGCGCGACCGGGCCTGGATCGAACTGCTCTATGCCTCCGGCCTCCGGGTTTCCGAACTGGCCGGGCTTTCAGCCCGGACGGTCTATCTCGATGAAGGATTTCTAAAAATTTTGGGCAAGGGCCGCAAGGAGCGGCTGATCCCCTTCGGCCAAAGCGCCGAGCATTGGATGCGCGCCTGGATCGTCCTGCGCCCCGGCTTTCACCCCAGGGAGGACACCCTGTTCGTCGGCCGGCTCGGCGAAACCCTCTCGCGCCAGCACCTATGGCGCATGCTGAAGGCCTACGCCCGGAGCGCCGGCATCAGCCCGGCCGAGGTGAGCCCCCACGTGCTGCGTCACGCCTTCGCCACTCACCTGCTGGACCACGGCGCCGATCTGCGGGCGGTCCAGGCCATGCTCGGCCACGCCGACATCTCCACCACCCAGATCTACACCCACGTGCACCAGGCCCGCCTGCGCGTGCTGTACGACCGCCTCCACCCCCGCTCCGGGGAAAAATAAGCCGCGCCCGCTCCAGCGGTGGACGTTGCTACCGCTTGAGGCCATGATGGGATTTGGAGAATCACGCGATGGCCCCTCGCAAAACCGCCACACCTAAATCCGAACCCACGCCCGAACCCTTGAAGGAACCCAAAGCCCCCGTACGGCCTCGGACCAAGAAAGCAGCGAAGGAACCTCTTGCCGCCGCCCCGGTGGCTGAGCCCGAGGCCCCGGCGGCAAAGACGCGCAAGCCCAGGACCGCGCCGGTCAAGGCCCGCAAGCAGCCTGCCAGCGCCGAGGCGGCGCTGCCCGTACCGGAGGTTGCGCCGGCCGTTGCCGAGGTCGCGCTGCCCGTTCCCGAGGCCGTGCCGGTGGATGCGGCCCCAGTGCAGCCCGCCGTCGATCCCGCCAGCCTGGTCACCGATCAGGCCCGGGCCGTGCTGCTGGCCATCCAGGAGGGCCGGGCGGTGGAGCTGCTGTTCGTCGATGCCGAGAACAACCCCCCGCGCACCTTCGAGCCGCGCCAGCTGATCTTTGACACCTTCGCCAAGGGCTGGTACGTCTGGGGCTGGGACCGCCGCTACAACGCCGAGCGGCACCACCTGCTCAGCCTGATCGCCCAGGTCAACCCGGTCGAAGGCATGGGCCGGGCGGCCCAGGGCCCCTACAAGGAAGGCACGGCCGCCAACCTCATCGGCGGCTGGCTGGGCGGCGAGCCCATCCGCGTCAAGGCGGTGCTGCTCAAGCAGTGGATCTTCGCCGTGCGCCAGGCCCCGGCGCCCTTCCCGGAATTCGCCATCGAGGACCTGGAAGAGGGCAAGGCCCAGGTCTCCTTCACCGCCACCGACCTCCGGGCCATCACCCGCTGGGTCATGCAGTTCGGCGACGGCATCCAGATCCTGGAGCCCCAGCGCCTGCTGGACCGCATCAAGCAGGTGGGCCTGGCCTGGGGCGGCAAGCCCGCCGCGCAAGCGCCGCCCGCGCCCGCCCAGCCCAAGCCGCAGCCCCGCCAGGAGCCCCGGGAGCAACGCTCCGAGCACAAGGAGCACCGGCAGGAGCACCGCTTCGAAGGCAAGCCCGAGGCGGCCCCGGAACGCGCCGAGCGCAAGGCCCCGGAGCAGCCCAGGCACGCCCGGGAAAGCCACGAGGCGCCCAAGCCGTCCAAGCCCGGCAAGATCGAGATCCGCATCGACCGCCTCTAGCAACTACAGGTGGGGCACGCCGCCGCGGTGGGCCCCGCCCGCCTGGGACCATTCCGTGGCCGCGTTCTGGAGCATCTGCCCGTTCCCGGGCCTGGTGAGCCAGTAGCTGGCGAAGGCCTTGCCCAGGCGCTGCCCCGCCGTGTCATCGCTGGGCCAGTGCAGGCCGGCCATGACCCGGTCGTCGCCGATGAGCTTGCCTGCCCGGGCGAACCCGCCCTGGTCGGCGGGGTCCAGCAGGGTGAGCAGATCGGCGAACAGGATGCCCAGGGCGGCGTGCTTGCTGGGGAAGGAGGGGCTGCCGTCCTGGGCCAGGGCGGGGATGAGCGTGGGGTCGATCACGTAGGGCCGCGGCCGGTTGAAGCTGTTCTTCAGGTTCGCGACGATGGGCTTCAGATCCTCTTTGGCCTGCTTGAGCAGGGCCGCAGTGGCGGGAAAGTTCGAGGCGTCCATCCCGGAGCCCAGGGCGGTGAGGAACAAGGCCAGGTCCGGGTGGGTCTCCACCCAGGCGCGGGCCACGTCCGCCTGGGTGCGGGTGTTCTGCAGCCAATGCATGGTGGTCAGTTCTGCCTTGGACTGCGGCGAACCGAGGGCGGGATAGGTGCCGGCGATGGCCACCCAGTCCGGCTCCGCGGCCGCAGCGAAGGCCTGGGCCGCGGCAAGGAGGGACGGCTGGGCCCAGGCCAGGGACAGGGTGAGCAGGCAGATCAGGGGTGAACGCGGCATGGCAACCTCCAGAAACAGGGGGTGAGTTTCCCACGGTGCCGCTGGGAATGCCGGCTAATTTTTGTTATTAAAGATACTTATGATTAATTTCAGCGATACCTAATGATCATGGCTCGATAACATGTGCATCTTTACCATGCATAATACATATTTCATAACAGCCGGAACATCGCCCGCCCTGGCCGCACTGGTAAGGCACCGGGAGGCCTTGACATGACCGTGGACCCAACCCTGCCAAGCCGTCTCATCGATCAGGAA
This sequence comes from uncultured Mesoterricola sp., assembly GCA_964627225.1. GTDB lineage: Bacteria > Acidobacteriota > Holophagae > Holophagales > Holophagaceae > Mesoterricola. The sequence continues at coordinate 81,843 of CAZVHQ010000004.1, read as the reverse complement.
GCCCGTTACGGGGCAGCTAATTACCATTCATCCGATATGGTCTGCACCCGGGCCGATGGCGCCTATGTATGGGATGTCCAAGGCAGCCGCTACATGGACTTCCATGCCGGCTGCGGCGCGGTGGCCCAGGGGCATAACCACACCCGCATCGCCGCCGCCATGGTGGAGCAATGCCTCCGGCTCTGCCTCACGTCCCGGGCCTACCGCAATGACCGCCTGCCCCCGCTGCTGGAAAAGCTCTGCACCCTCACTGGCTTTTCGCAGGCCCTGCTCATGAACAGCGGCTCCGAGGCGGTGGAGACCGCCATCAAGGCCGTGCGCCGGTGGGGCTACCGGCACAAGAGGATCCGTCCCGGCCGGGCCGAGATCATCGCCTTCAGCGGCAACTTCCATGGCCGCACCACCACCCTCGTCAGCCTGAGCGACACCCCTGAAGCCACCGAGGGGTTCGGCCCATTCACCCCGGGCTTCCGCATCGTGCCGTACGGCAGCCTGGCCGCGGTCAAGGCGGCGGCCGGGCCCGACACCTGCGGCGTCCTGGTGGAGCCGGTGCAGGGCGAGGCGGGGGTGATCGTGCCGCCGAAGGGCTTCCTGCGCGGGCTGCGGAAATTCTGCGACAGCCAGCGGATCATGCTCATCGCCGACGAGATCCAGTCCGGCCTGGGGCGCACCGGCAAGCTGTTCGCCTTCGAGCATGAAGGCATCCGGCCGGATGGGGTCGCCATCGGCAAGGCCCTTTCGGGCGGGTTCTACCCGGTGAGCGCGCTGCTCGGCTCCCAGGAGCTGATGAGCGTGTTCACCCCGGGCAGCCACGGTTCCACCTTCGGCGGCAATCCCCTGGCCTGCGCCGTCGCCTCCGCGGCCCTGGACGTGCTCGTTGAGGAAAAGCTGGTGGACCGCGCGGCGGAGCTGGGCGCCTACCTGCTGGAGCAATTGCGCGCCATGGACGGCAACCGGGTGAAGGAGATCCGCGGCATCGGGCTGTGGGCGGGGATCGAGCTGCGGCCGGAGCAGGGCGGCGCCCGCGCGGCCTGCGAAGCCCTGCGCCAGGAGGGCCTGCTCTGCCAGGAAACGCGCGAGCACACCATCCGCCTGGCGCCGCCCCTGGTCATCACCCGGGAGCAGCTGGACTGGGCCTTGGCCAGATTGAAACTGGTACTGGATTAGAACCGGATGCCCGCGTACAGGGCGGCGGAGGCCCGGGGAGCCAAGGACCTGAGGTTGCGGTCATCGAAGTTGCTGAGGTCCGGCGTGCTGATCTGGGAGGTCCGCAGCAGCGCGTAGCTGCCTTCCAGCCCGACGTAGGGATGCTTCTCCGCGCCGATGCTGGTGAAGGTGTAGTCGAAGCTGCCGCGCACCCAGGGCCGCAGGTAGGTGTTGCCCTGGTTCAGGTAGAACACGGTGCCGTTGTAGTTCGCCTGGCCGCTTATCCTCAGGTGTTCGCCCCTGCCCTCCAGGTGGGCGCCCCAGGTCAAGCTGTCGCCGATCTTGCCCATGTAGGCCCCGCCCAGTGACCAGTAGCTGTCACTGACCTTGACCCCGGTCATGTCAAGGGTGTAGACGGGGGCGATATTGCCGTTGTAGGTGAAATAGGAAGCGGCATCGAACATCCCGCCGATCTCGTAGTACCAGCCGGGGTGAGATGCCAGCTCGCCCAGGAAGCGGATGCCCCCCCCGATCTGCCGCTTGGGCTGGTCCTTCACGTCGGGGCTGTCGCCGCCCGGTTGGGCCACCGTGATCTGGGTGGGACGGCTCAATTCGGCAAACACCTGAATCCGCCCATCCAGTTTGGGAGCGTCCTGGGCTCCGAGGGCGCCCGCGGCAAGGACCATGATCAGGATGCTGGATGTTTTCACGAATCCTCCTTGTGACGAGGGTGCTGGAATGGCATGGGGTTCTCAGGGTTCGACGTAGGTCGCGGGGCCATTCACCACGACGATATCCCAGGGATATTTGGTGGAGATCCCGTGGGCGAAGCCCACATCGTTGCTGTTGCCGCCCACGATCGAGATCTCCCCCGTGACGGTCTTGATGCCGTCGATCCAGTCGGGGCGGTTGAGGGCGCGTGAGCCCGCGGGAGCGTTGTTGCTGAGCACCGACTTCAGGGCGAATACCGTGATCGTGGCCGAATTGCCCACGGCGGGGCGGAGCTCCAGCGGCACATCGAACCAGCAGTAGCCGGGAGCCACCGTGTCCGGTGTCGGCAGGGTCTGCAGGGTGGACTTGCCGGAGGGGAGGAAGGTGCGGGCGTCGGTGAGGATCGGCGAGGTGGCCGACTGGGTCTGGGTGCCGGGATTGAGCGGGTCCGGAGCCGGGAAATTGCCCGGCAGCATGAAGTCGAAAGTGCCGCCGGTCGGGATGGCGTTGGTGGCGCCGGTGGTGATTTCGATCACCCAGAAGTCCGGCGCGACCGTCATCGGCGGGGTCTCGGTATCCACGGTCGGATTGTACCAGAGGACCCGGTAGCCCCCGCTCGAAGCCCCGGACAGGGAGCCGTCCGCATTGCGGCCGCGCTTGTCCACCGCCGTGTCCTGGGGCGGCACGAAGCCGATGGCCGAGGTGGCGTCCGTCGGCAGGGCGTTGGGGAAGGCTGTCGGCGGCTGCATGGTGCCATCGACCGACAGCCAGGTGCGGCTGATCACCGCCCCGAGTTCGGCGTTGTAGGAAGGCGTGAAGGCCGTCCAATAGAAGCGGCCGACCCCCGTTTCGGCCGGGGTCGCATCGTTCAGGCCCACGGGCGTGGTTGCGGGATTGAATTTGCCGCCCCCCGACGCGGTCAGGTTGAAATAGCTGTTGTCCGGAAGAATGGCGGGTAAAGGGTTGGGCGTAGAAGTCACGTATTGGGGCCAGGCAGTCGGCTCGGAGAACCGGAAGAACGGATAGGCGCTGAGATTGCCTTGCAACGTAGACGTAAAGTTGAGCTGGGCGCTGTTCAACACCAGCGGCCTGACCCAGACCGAAGACCAGAGGTATTCGGAATAGGAGAAAACGCTCCGGGTCGTGTCGAAATTCCTGGTGACGAAGGGCGAGGCAAGCGGGGTCCGATTGACGTCGGTGGGCTGGTAAGGGATCGCAATGCCCGTCAGGCCGCCGCTCAGGGCAGTGCTGCCGAGAGGCTGGTAGAGCATGTTCTCGAAAAAGGCCGGCACGCCAATGGCTACATGCGTGGGGTTCAAGGGGCTGACGCACGACGGGGTATTCCAACCCGCCGCGTTCAGGTCGAAGGGATCGATCGGATCCGACGGCGCCCGGAACGCCTGCAACTTGTAGACCATGAAGCTGGTGCTTGGCTGGGTGTTGGAATTGGCATAGGTCGGGTAGTTCACATTGAAGCCCATGTCGCCGGGTTTGCCCTCCACGGTTGAATGGGTATCCCCCGAACTCCCCCCATCGACGAAGAAGCTGTCCACGGTCAGGGGCACGATGGGCCACTCGGCGATCTGGTAGGCGGAAACGGAGCTGAATCCGTAGATGGTATTGGAATCCTGCTCCCACTGGATCGGCGTGGCGGCCGTGAGGGGCACCGAAAGCCGGTCCACCCATTTGGAATTCACGGGCGAAGCGCCAATGACCATGTCCAGCACCGGATAAGCAGAGTTGTCGAAGACTTCCCCGGCCAGGAACCTGGCCTGGGGACTGCCGCCCTCGGGTGTGAAGCCCTCGGCCGTGACCACCTGCAGGGTCGGCTGCCACCACGGGGAGGCCGTGGCAGTGGGATACGCGAACCCGAACCCTTCGCTGCCGGCAGGAAGCGGACTGCTGGTCACCAGGCTGGGATCCGAGTAGACGCCGGTGGGCGCGTTGGGGACCCGCATCAGGTAGTTGTGGCTGTCAGTGGTCGTGGAGGGGATCTGGACATAGAAGGGGAGGTCGGACCGGACCGGGATATCGATGGTGGCGCTGTTGCCCGATTGCACGGTCCAGGTGCTGGTGGTGCCGTCCTGGTAGATCTGGACGGTGGCGCCCAGGCCGTCCGACTGGCTCTGCACCTGGTTCAGGACCGTCACGCCGTTGTTGTCGCTCTTCTGCCGGTACAGGAAGCCCAGCGTGAAGGCCTGGGTGTGGGTGCCATCGACGATGACCCATTTCTCGAACTGATTGACGTTGGCACCGGTGGCGGCGGAAGAGTTGCGGCCGAAGGCATCGGTGACGGTGAAGGTCACCAGGCAGGGCGTGAGTTGGCCTTCGACGCCGTCGAAGAAGACCTGCCCGGGATCGGCCAGGCTGCTGGAGGAGGGGCTCCCGTTGGGGAAGGTCCAGGTGTACCCCAGGCCGGGATCCTGGCTGCCGGGCAGGGTGCCGGTGCCACTGAAGTTCAGCTGGCCGTGGATGGGAATCACCACGATTTCGGGAGTGGTGCTGCTTGGCGCCGGGACGCCGGCCGGCAGGGGGTTGGGCAGGGTGCCGCTGGCCTGTGGGGAGAGGATCGTGGCCGTAGGATAGGCATTGAAGGTGACGTCGAAGACGGTGGTCTGGAACGGCAGCGGGTTCGGGGTGCGGCCATCGTTGGCGGTGACCGTGACCGTGGCGATGCGGCTGGTGCTGGTGAACGAATCCGGGAAGGCGTGGGTCAGGGAGACGGGGACGCCCTGGATGGTGTTCGCAGCGCCTGTATTGCCGGTGCTGTCGGCGGTGCCGTCGCCCCAGCTCACGTCATAGCTGACCACATCCCCATCCTGGTCGGTGAGGGTGAAGGTCAGGGTCACCGGTTTGGAGGTGAAGGCGTTGGTGGGGGTGCTCGCGGGCTGGGTGATGAGCACGGTGGGCGGATGGTTCACCCCGGTGGATGCGATGGTGATCACCGGGAAGGTGGCCCGGGCGCTGTTGTTGCCCAGGCTGTCGGTGACCGTGACGGTCGGCGTGGCGGTGCGGCTGCCGGTGGACGAGTTGGCGTAGAAGGTCACGGGAACGCTGAAGGTGCTGCCGCTTTGGGTGATGGTGCCAACCAGGGGCTGGGTATAGCCGGTTCCGGAGGTGTCGCCGACCGTGAACGCCACGTTGGCGGGCCCGATCGTGGCCCCGGTGGCGGTGGTGGTGGCGGTGAACTGGAAGGTGAACTGGACCGCCCCGGGGATCTGCACCTGGAGGGTGGTCGGGCCGGAGGGAACCGTAGGCAGGACGGTCACCGGCGTGGGGGCGCTCACCACGGTTTCGGAAAGGCTCGCGGTGGTCCCGGCCAGGCCCTGGTCGTCCTTGGCCGTCACCAGGACGTTGAAGCCGCCCGCGGTCTGGAAGTCGTGCTGGATGCTGCAGGCGCTGTTGACCGCCGAAACGGTGATGTTCCCGGTGCCGTCACCGAAATTCCAGACGAAGCTGGCGATGCTCCGGCCGATCGTCGAGTCCACCGCGGAGGCGCTGAAGGTATACGGCTTGTACTCGCTCAACTGCGCATCGTTCGGCGTCACCCCGGTGATCGAGGTGACGGGCGCGGCGCCGGATGACTGGAGGTTGCTGGTGGAGGAACCACCGCCCCCGCAGCCCGCAAGCGCCCCAAGGATGGCGAAAGGCATGAAAACCCGGGTGATGAACGTCCGTAGCCGCATTTTGGCACCTGCAGAATGGGATCTCATTTCACGCATCAAATAGGTAGAGGTTTACTGTAGATTGATGGTTTCTTGACCGCAATCCTAACACGTCCATCTGATTCTTCTAGAATCAATCCCTTTATCAGCCCTGGACCCAGCGGGCCTCCAGGCCCAGGAGCCGGTCCACCGCCGCCCGCCCCCGGGTGCCGGGGTCCACGGTGAATTCATTTACCCAGGCGCGCACATAGCGGCCCACCATACCGGTGTCCATGCCCCGGCCGAACGACTGGGCGTAGGCCACGCTTTCGTCGTGCCGGACCATGGCCAGCTCCACGCTGCGCCGCATCAGGCCGGCGAACCGGTCCTTCACCACCTGGGGCAGGCTCCGGCGGATGGCGTTGCCGCCCATGGGCAGGGGCAGGTCGCAATCGGCCTTCCACCAGGCCCCCAGGTCCTGGACCAGGTGCAGCCCCTGCTCCCGGTACATGAGCTGGCTTTCATGGATGAGCAGCCCGGCCTGGTAGCGCCCGTCCAGCACCGCCGGCATGATCTGGTCGAAGGGCAGCAGTTCGACCCGCAGGTCCGGCTGCCACTTGCGCATGGCCAGGTAGGCGCTGGTGCGCAGGCCCGGAATGGCCACGGTGACGGTCCGGAGCTGCTCGGCGGTCATGGCCGTGCGGGCCACCACCAGGGGCCCGGTGCCCTCCTGGATGCTGGAGCCTGCAGTAAGAAGTTCATATTTATCCATCAGTTCCGGATAGGCGCCGAAACTGATCGCGGTGACCTCGTAACGGTTGTCCAGAGCCTCGGTGTTAAGGGTTTCAATATCCTTGCGAACGAACCGGAAAGCAAATCCCTCCGGATCAAGCCAGCCCAGGGCCAGGGGCGCCATCATATATGCGTCATCGGAATCAGGACTGTGGGCGATGGTAAAGGGCATCAGTGGCCTCCAGCGGGTGAAACATTTTCCCGGAGGGAGCGTTTCTCCTTCACCCGCTCGACGGCCTTCGCCGCCAGCGCGTACCCCGGGTTTTCGCGCAGTGCGCTCTGGAAGTGCTCCAGAGCCTGGTCCAGATGATCCTGGGCCTCGAACGCGCGCCCCAGGTTGAAGTGGGGATAGCAGTAGCTTTCATAGCGCTTGGCCTTGAGAGCCATGCGCAGCCATGGTATCGCGTCTTCATACTGCCCCATCTCCAGATAGTAGGCCCCGATGTCGTTGTACGGGGCGCCGAATTCGGGATCCAGGTCGATGGCCCGGTGGCAGTCGGCGATGGCCGCGGCGAAATCCTTGTGGTAGGAGCGGGCCCAGCCGCGGTAGGTATAGGCTTCCGGAGTGCCGTGCAGCTCCAGCGACTTGGTGTACAGCTCGATGGCCCTCTCGATCTCGCCGCGCATGTGGTGCTGGTAAGCCTTCCCCACCATCTCCATCGCCTCTTGTTTTTTCTCTTGGTCGCTCATGCTCGCCTCGGCGGCTACATCATAGAACGGATTTCAAGTCACGGGCGGCTTTGCCGACCGGGGCCGTGGCGCCGGGGGCGGATGGTTGTATCCTCATTACCATGGCCAACGATTCACCCGGAACCTACTGCCAGAATTGCTTCACCTGGAATCCGGGTGAACGGGAGATTTGTCGCAAATGCGGCACCCGGCTGCTGATCGTAGCCGGCGACCAGACCTGGGAAGAGGAAGAGCCGATCGAGGCCGATGACGATCTGGATGAGCACCTCCTGGAACGCATCACCGGCCTGGAGGAGACCCTCCGGCGGGTGGAGACCTACCTGGAGACGGTGTCGGACCAGCTGGGCCGGCTGGAGCGCTCGGAGGTCATGCTGCGCAACGGGCTCATGTCCCTGGTGCAGGAGATGGAGCAGAAGGGCCAACTGGACGGCCAGGCCTTCTCCTCCCGCTGGGAGCAGCTGGTGGAGGAGAACCTGCAGCTGATCAGCGCCCGGGAGATGTTCACCCGCTACCGGGCCCGCATCCTGCCCATCGCCAAGCCCAAGGCGGTCTCCCAGCTGCGCCGGGCCCTGCTGGAGACCTCCGCCCTGCTGGACAATGGCCTGCTGCCCGAAGCCGCCACCCGGCTGGGCGAGGCCGTGGCCATGGACTCGAAGAACTATGAGCTGCTGTTCACCGTGGCCGCGCTCAAGGAGGTGGCCCAGGTCTGGGACGAGGCCGAGCAGCTGGCGCGCAAGGTGGTGGCGCTGAGCCCCCGGCACTACGAGGGCTGGATGCTGCTGGCCAAGATCCTCCAGGACGACCCGGAACGGGCCGACGCCGCCATCGAGACCCTGCGCACCGCCGCCGACCTGCGCCCGGACGAAGTCGCGCCCAAGGTCCAGCTGGCGGAACTGCTGCTGGACGAGGACGACCTCCAGGGCGCGCTGGAATCGGCCAAGGAGGCGGTGGGCGTGCAGCGCGACGGGGAGACCCTCAGCCTGCTGGCCGAGATCCTGCTGGCCCGGGGCGAAGCCGCCAAGGCCATCACCCTGCTCAAGGAAGCCTCCGGCTTCCTGCCCGGGGACCTGCGGATCCGGGAACTGCTGGCCGAGGGCTACATCCTGGCCGACGAGCGGCCGAAGGCGTTCACCATCCTGCAGGAGCTGCTGCGCCAGCACCCCGGCGACCACGACCTGCTGCTCCTGCTGGACGCCGAAAGCCCCGCCCAGCTTCGTTCCGCCCGGGGCGGCAAGGCCGAGGCCGGGTTCCTGCTGGACGAGGCCGAAGACTGGCTGGCCGAGGACAACCTGGCCGAGGCGGAGACCGCCCTGCGCCGGTCCCGGCGCAAGGACCGCAGCGAGCGGCAGGATTGGCTGGAGCTGCTGCTGGCGTTCCGCAAGGACCCCCAGGCCCAGCTGGCCAAGGTCATCGCCTTCGCCGGTTCGCCGCGCCACCCCAGGCTCTGCTTCCAGGCCCTGCACCTGGCCGTGGACTACTACATGGACAAGAACAACGAGAAGGGCCTCAACCTGGCCCTGAACACCTTCCTGGCGGTGCATCCCAAGAGCAGCGGCGCCTGGGAGGCGGCCATCATCCGCCAGGCCTACCGGCTGATGAACGGGCCGGTGACCGAGGATGACCTGCGCGAAGTGCGCCGGCTGCAGAGCAACCCCCTCCCCGGCCAGGAGGCGCGGGCCCGCACCCTGCTCGGCCAGTACCTGCTGGAACTCAAGCGGCCCAAGGACGTGACCGACCTGATCGGCCCGGTCATGGCCGCCGAACCCACCATGATCAACCATTTCCAGCTGGGCAGCGCGCTGGTGGCGCTGAAGCAGCGGGAGGAGGGCCTGGCGGTGCTGCTGGACGGGCTGGACGCGGATCCCGGCGATCTTCCCGAGGACCAGGCGAGCCTGCTCCGCAGCAAGATGCAGACCATGGTCAAGGACCTGGAAAAAGCCCTGGGCCACAGTTGATGGATTCAAATCCGTCCGTGACAAAGTTGACAATCAAGGTCATGATTGCAGAATAAAGCAGTGAGGGGAGTTGGCCATGAGCACGTCTTTGCAGCAGGTCACCAGCGAAGAGTACAAGTATGGTTTCGTCACCAACATCGAATCGGACAGCGTGGCCGCCGGCCTCAATGAGGACGTCATCAGGTTCATTTCCGAAAAGAAGGGCGAACCCGAATGGCTGCTTGAGTTCCGTTTGAAGGCCTACCGCCACTGGCTGACCCTCACCGAGCCGGCCTGGGCCAACGTGCACTACCCCAGCCCGGATTTCCAGAAGATCGTCTACTATTCCGCGCCCAGGCCCAAGAGCCCCAAGTTCCAGAGCATGGAGGAGGTGGACCCGGAGCTGCTGCGCACCTTCGAGAAGCTCGGCGTGCCGATGAACGAGCAGAAGGCCCTGGCCGGGGTCGCCGTGGACGTGGTGTTCGACAGCGTGAGCGTGACCACCACCTACAAGAGCCGGCTGGCCGAGCTGGGCATCGTCTTCTGCAGCTTCAGCGAAGCGGTGCGCGAGCACCCGGACCTGGTGAAGAAGTACCTGGGCTCGGTGGTGCCCACCAGTGACAACTTCTACGCCGCGCTCAACTCCGCCGTGTTCACCGACGGCTCGTTCTGCTTCATTCCCAGGGGCGTCACCTGCCCCATGGACCTCTCCACCTACTTCCGGATCAACAACAAGGAATCCGGCCAGTTCGAGCGCACGCTGATCGTCGCCGAGGAAGGCGCCTCGGTGAGCTACCTGGAAGGCTGCACCGCGCCCCAGTTCGACGTCAACCAGCTGCATGCCGCGGTGGTGGAGCTGGTGGCCCTGGACGACGCCAGCATCAAGTACAGCACCGTGCAGAACTGGTACGCCGGCGACAAGGATGGCGTGGGCGGCATCTTCAACTTCGTCACCAAGCGCGGCCTGTGCAAGGGCCGCAACAGCAAGATCAGCTGGACCCAGGTGGAGACCGGCAGCGCCATCACCTGGAAGTACCCGAGCTGCGTGCTGCTGGGGGAGAACAGCGTGGGCGAGTTCTACTCGGTGGCACTGACCAACCACAAGCAGCAGGCCGACACCGGCACCAAGATGGTGCACATCGGCCGAAACACCCGCTCCACCATCATCTCCAAGGGCATCAGCGCCGGCGAGAGCGCCAACAGCTACCGCGGGCTGGTCAAGGTCATGGGCAAGGCCGAGGGCGCCCGCAACTTCAGCCAGTGCGATTCCATGCTGATCGGCAGCCGCTGCAGCGCCAACACCTTCCCCTACATCGAGGTGGGCAACCCCTCCGCCAAGGTGGAGCACGAGGCCACCACCTCCAAGATCGGCGAGGAGCAGCTGTTCTACTTCCAGCAACGCGGCATCCCGGCCGAGGACGCCATCTCCATGATCATCAACGGCTTCTGCAAGGACGTCTTCCGCGAACTGCCCATGGAGTTCGCCGTGGAGGCCACCCGGCTGCTCGGCCTCAAGCTTGAAGGCAGCGTCGGCTAATGACCGCCAGTCCATCCATTTCGGAGTCCAGCATGCTTTCGATCCGCAACCTCACCGCCCGCATCGGGGAAAACGACGTCCTGAAGGGCATCGACCTGGAAATCAAGGCGGGGGAAGTGCACGCCATCATGGGGCCCAACGGCAGCGGCAAATCCACCCTGGGCAAGGTGCTGGCGGGCCATCCGGCCTACGAGGTCACCGGCGGGGAAGTGCTGTTCGACGGGCGCAACCTGTTCGAGCTGGCGGCGGACGAGCGCGCCCGGGCCGGCATCTTCCTGGGCTTCCAGCACCCCATCGAGGTGCCCGGGGTGAGCAACGCCTCCTTCCTGCGCCTGGCCTACAACAAGAAGGCCGAAAGCCAGGGCCGGGACGAGCTGGACCCGCTGGAGTTCGACGACTTCATCCAGGAGAAGATCCGCCTGGTGAAGATGGACGGCTCCTTCCTGGACCGCAGCCTCAACGAAGGCTTCTCCGGCGGCGAAAAGAAGCGCAACGAGATCCTGCAGATGTGCGTGCTGGAACCCCGGCTGGCCATCCTGGACGAGCTGGATTCCGGGCTCGACATCGACGCCCTGCGGGTGCTGGGCGAGGCCGTGACCTCGCTCATGGCTCCGGACCGGGCGCTGATGATCATCACCCACTTCCCGCGCATCCTGGAGACCATCCAGCCCGACCAGGTGCACGTGCTCTCCGCCGGCCGGATCGTCCGCACCGGCGGCATGGAACTGGCGCTGGAGCTGGAAGAGCGAGGCTACGACTGGCTCAAGGCCGAGGTGGCCCCGGCCGGGAGGGCGTGATGGCGGCCGTCATGGAGCGTCCGCTCCTGCCCGCGATCCTGGCCCAGCCCCGGCCTGCCGGCTGGGAGCCCCGGCGCCGGCAGGCCGAGGCGCGCCTGGAGACCCTGGACTGGCCCGGCACCCGCCAGGAGGCCTGGAAGTACACCGACCTGGCCGCCCTGAAGGCCCTGGACTTCACCCCCGGCGCCCTGGCCATGGTGGACATCACCGCGCGCATCCTGCCCGAAGCCCGGGGCTCGCGGCTGGTGTTCGTCAACGGGCGCTACGATTCCCACCACAGCAACACCTCCAACCTGCCCGCCGGGGTGCGCCTGCTCAACCTGGCCTCGGCCTCGGAGCTGGCCCACGAACTGGGCAGCCTGCCCACCCCCGGCGGCACCGACCCGTTCGCCGAACTCAACACCGCCCGGTTCCAGGACGGCGCCCTGGTGATCATCCCCAAGGGCATCCACCTGGAAGCGCCGCTGCACGTGCTGTACCTCAGCGATCAGGACGGCGGCCAGGCGACCTGTTCCCTGCCCCGCCTGTTCGTCGTGCTGGAGCGCGACGCCTCCGCCACCCTGGTCGAGGAATTCCAGGGCCGGGGCCGCTACCTCACCTGCGCCGTCGCCGAGGTGATCGTCAAGGAGAATGCCAGCCTGAGCCACGAGCGGATCCAGCGGGAGTCCGCCGAGGCGTTCCACTTCTCCAGCCTGGCCGCCCGGGTGGAGCGGGACGGCCAGTACAGCTGCCGCACCATCACCTTCGGCGGGTCCCTGTCCCGCAGCACCCCGCAGATCACCCTGGCCCACGAGGGCGCCAACCTGACCCTGGAAGGCCTGTGCCTGCTGGACGACGCCCAGCTGGCCGACACCCATTCCTTCATCGACCACACCGTGCCCCGCTGCATCAGCCGCCAGACCCACAAGACCATCGCCGACGGCAAGTCCCTGGCGGTGTTCAACGGCATCATCTACGTGCGCAAGGACGCCCAGAACACCGACGCCCAGCAGCAGTGCCGCGGCCTGCTGCTCTCCACCCAGGCAAGGGTGGACGCCAAGCCCCAGCTGGAGATCTACGCCGACGACGTGAAGTGCGCCCACGGCGCGGCCATCGGCCAGCTGGATCCCGAAGCCATGTTCTACCTCCAGAGCCGCGGCCTGCGCCCGGCCCTGGCCCGCAACCTGCTCACCTACGCCTTCGCCTCCGACCTGCTGGCCGGCATCCCCGTTCCTAGCCTCAAGCGTCAGCTCCGCCAGACCGTCCTGGCCCGCACCAACGCCGAGCATCTGGAGACGCTCCCATGACCACCGCCACCCAAGCCCTCGACATCGCCCGTATCCGCCAGGATTTCCCCCGGCTCAACGCACCCTTCCACGGCAAGCCGGTGATCTACCTGGACAGCGCCGTCAGCAGCCTCACCCCCAAGCCGGTGGTGGACCGGTTGACCCTGTACCAGACCCTCGAGCACACCAACGTGCACCGCGGCGTCTCCACCCTCAGCCAGGAGGCCACGGACCGCTTCGAGGAGGCCCGGGAGAAGGTGCGCGCCTTCATCAACGCCCCAACGGCCGCCCAGGTGATCTGGACCCGGGGCGCCACCGAAAGCGTCAACCTGGTGGCCCAGACCTTCGGCCGGGCCCAGGTCAAGGCCGGCGACGAGATCCTGCTTTCGGCCATGGAGCACCACTCCAACATCGTCCCGTGGCAGCTGCTGGCCGAGGAGAAGGGCGCGAAGATCAAGGTCATCCCCATGACCGACGCCGGCGAGCTGATCCTGGACGACCTGGAGTCCCTGCTCACCGAGCGCACCCGCATCCTGGGGGTCACCCACGTCTCCAACGTGCTGGGCACCATCAACCCGATCAAGGAGATCATCGCCCGGGCCCACGCCCGCAACGTCCCGGTGCTGGTGGACGGCGCCCAGGGCGCCCCGCACCTGAAGGTGGACGTCACCGACCTGGATGCCGACTTCTACGTCTTCAGCGGCCACAAGATGTCCGGCCCCACCGGGATCGGCGTGCTCTACGGGCGCCGGGAGCTGCTGGAGGCCATGCCGCCCTGGCACGGCGGCGGCAGCATGATCCTGTCGGTCACCTGGGAAAAGACCACCTTCTGCGGCCTGCCCACCAAGTTCGAGGCCGGCACCCCCGCCATCGCCCAGGCCATCGGCCTGGGAGCGGCCATCGACTACCTCCAGGCCCTGGGCCTGGAGCGCATCGCCGCCCACGAGCACGACCTGCTGGCCTACGCCAGCGAGCGCTGCGCCGCCATCCCGGGCCTGCGCATCATCGGCCAGGCCAAGCACAAGGCCAGCGTCCTGTCCTTCGTCCTGGAGGACATCCACCCCCATGACATCGGCTCCATCCTGGACCATGAAGGGATTGTGGTACGGGCAGGCCACCATTGCGCCCAGCCGGTGATGCAGCGCCTGGGCATTCCGGCCACCACCCGGGCATCTTTCTCATATTTCAACACCCGGGAGGAGATCGACGCCCTGGTCTCTGGCATTCTAAAGGTGCAGGAGATATTCAAGTGACCGACCCCCGGGAGCTTTACCAGGAAGTGATCATCGAACACAACAAGAAACCCCGGAACTACGGGGACCTGGAGCCTTGCACCCACCATGCCCACGGGCTCAACCCCCTGTGCGGCGACGATATCGTCCTCAAGGTGGTGGTGGCCGACGGCATCGTCCAGGACATCCGCTTCCTGGGCCAGGGTTGCGCCATCTCCAAGGCCTCGAGCAGCCTGATGACCGTCAACGTCAAGGGCAAGCCCCTGGCGGAGGCGGAGCTGATGGTCGAGCAGTTCCGGGCGATGATCCGGGGCACCCTGGATACCGCCGTGGACCCCAACATCCTGGGCAAGCTCAGCCTGTTCCAGAGCGTCAAGAACCTGCCCTCGCGGGTGAAGTGCGCCGTGCTGCCCTGGGCCACCCTGCACAGCGCCCTCCATGGCGAAGAGATCGTCAGCACCGAATAGGACCCCGCCCCCATGCCCAAGATCGCGGAAATCGAGTACACCCCCAATCCCAACGCCGTGAAGTTCGTGCTCAAGGAGCCGGTCACCTCCGGATTCCCCAAGGCCTTCCGGGACAAGGAGATGGCCGAGTACGACGAGCTGGCCAAGGGGCTGTTCGCCGTGCCCCACGTGGTTTCCGTGTTCATGCAGGACAAGTTCCTCACCGTGACCAAGGATGACGGCGTCGGCTGGACCGAGCTGCTGCCCAAGCTGGCCCCGCCCATCCGCCAGGCGCCCTCCGTCACCGGCCAGGCGCCCGGTCTCGCCCCCCACTGGGACCGGCCCGAGGTGGACGAGAACGACCCGATGATCCAGGACGTGCGCAAGGTCCTCGCCGCCGCCATCATGCCCGCCCTGGCCGCCGACGGCGGCGGCCTGGACGTGGTCGGCCGGCACGAGAAGCAGATCATGATCCGCTACCAGGGCGCCTGCACCTCCTGCCCCTCGGGCCTGACCGGCACGCTCATGGCCATCGAAGGGATCCTGCGCAAGGAAGTGGATCCGGAGATCGTGGTCATTTCAGTGTAATTATTTCGCGGCAGCTAGATTCTTGACCGCCGGCGCCGTACCTGGCGCAGGCGCGCCACCCTGCGGGAGACCGTGCGGGAGACCGTGCGTGAGACCGCACGGGTTGCCGGGCGCATGGCCGGGTCCGCACCCTCCATCCACTGCCGGATCCGGTCGGCGTCGCCGAACCGGGAGCCCCGCCCGTTGGAATCCAGCAGCACGATCACCATCGGCCTGTGCTTCAGCTCGGCCTGCATCACCAGGCACTGCCCCGACTCGTCGATGAAGCCGGTCTTGGAAAGGCCGATCTGCCAGCGCGGGCTTTGCAGCAGGCGGTTGGTGTTGTGGAACTGGATCGGATGGCTGCGGCCCTGGATGGTGACCTCCTCCGTGGTGGTGCAGGTGCGGATCAGCGCGTAGTGGTGGGCCTGGTCGACGATGCGGGCCAGATCCCGGGCCGAGGCGACATTGCCGCTGGAAAGCCCCGCGGGGTCCTGGAAATGGGCCGTGGCCAGGCCCAGGCTGGCGGCCTTGGCGTTCATGGCGGCCACGAAGGCCGGCAGCCCGGCCGGGTAGGTGCGGCCCAGGGCATGGGCGGCCCGGTTCTCCGAGGCCATCAGCGCCAGCAGCAGGGCCTCGCCCCGGCTGAGCACGGTGCCCACCGGCAGCCGGGACCGGCTGTGCCTCAGGGTGTCCTTGTCCTCTTCCTCGATGGTGATGGGGGCCTGCATGTCCGGCTGGGAATCGAGCAGCACCATGGCGGTCATGAGCTTGGTGATGGAGGCGATGGGCTGTGCCGCGTCGGTGTTCTTCTGCAGCAGCAGTTCGCCGGTGCCCTGGTCCTGCACCAGCGCCGAGGCGGAACGCAGCACCAGTCTCGGCGTGGCCGGGATACCGCGGGCGTGACCGGCCGCCATGCCGGCACCCAGCATCAACACCAGCCACACAACGCCTCGCTTGAACTCCATGTCCTGCCTCCTTGCCCCGGCGAGGTCAAACCTGCGCATGTTCCATGGACCAACCTGATGGTTGAAAGGTTGAATGGCTAGGTTAACCGATGCGCTTGTCCGAATCCAGGAGCCTCTTTCAGTCTTGAATGACCTGGTCCGGATTGCGTGACGAAATGACCTCGGGACGGTTGAGCCCGAAAGGCCATCCGGCAGCACTCCTGTGGGAAGGGCCCCTGGACCCAAGGGCCGGGTATGTCCCATCTCTGGGAGGACAGTATTTCTGCACATGAAAAAGGCTTCTTCACTCGTCATCCACGGACATGGCTTCGACGGCCTGTACCCTCCCCTGTTCGCCGGGTACGGACCGGCCGGCCTGGGCCTCCTGATCGCGGTCGCGCTGGCCGGCGCAGGCGCGCTGCTCTGGAAAAGCCGGGCCCGGCTGAAGCAGATGGAGGGCATGGTCCGGGTCCAGACCACGGAGCTGGAGGAAAGCCGGGCCCGGCTCCTGGGTTTCATCCGCCATGCCTCCACTGCCATCGCCTTCAAGGACCTGGAGGGCCGGTTCGTGCTCATCAATCCCCGCTACGAGGCGCTCCTCGGGCGGCCGGAAGCGGAAATCCTCGGCCGGACCCTCGATCAGCTGCTGCCCCTGGCCACCTGCGGCCCATGGCTGGAGCGGGAGCGCCGGGTCATCCAGCAGCTCGAGGAGGTGCAGACCGAATATGCCTGGTCCCGGGACGGCGGTCCCGCCCGCTGCCTGCTGGCCCAGAAGTTCCCGCTGATGGGCGTGACCGGCGATTGCTGGGGCCTGGGCGTGATCATCACCGACATCACCGAGCGCAGGGACGCCGAGCGGGTCCATCTCCAGGACCAGAAGCTGGAGGCCCTGGGCATCCTGGCCGGGGGCCTGGCCCACGATTTCAACAACCTGCTGAGCGCCATGGAAGGCAACGTGGAACTGGCCAGGCTGGTGACGCCCCAGGAGGGGCCGGTGCAGGCCTACCTGCACACCCTGGAGGGATTGATCACGCGCTCCTCGGGCCTGGTCCAGCAGCTCCTGGCCTATGCCGGCCGCGGCAGGACGGTCGTCGTCGCCATGGACCTGAACCGCCAGGTGGAGGAGATCACCCGCCTGCTGAGGGCCTCCCTGTCCCGGAAGGCGACCCTGCGCCTGATCCCGGAACCCGGGCTGCCGCTCATCAAGGGGGACCCCGCCCAGATCCAGCAGGTGATCATGAACCTGGTGTTCAACGCCTCCGAGGCCGTGGAGGCCCATAGCGGCGTCATCGCCATCCGCACCGGCCAGGAAACCCTCAGCCCCGCGGACATCCAGAGCAACTTTCCCGGCCAGGCCCTGGAGCCCGGCCAGTACGTGTTCCTGGCGGTGGCCGACGACGGCCCCGGCATGCCGCCGGAGGTGCTGGAGCGGATGTTCGATCCCTTTTTCACCACCAAGTTCACCGGGCGGGGACTGGGCCTCGCCGCCGTGCTCGGCACGCTCCGGGCCCACCAGGGCGGCATCCAGGTGCGCAGCGAGCCCGGCAAGGGCACCTGTTTCAGGGTGCTGCTGCCCGCCGCTCCCGATACCGAATTAACGCAAATAGATGAAGAAATCGGCTTCGAGGAGGCCATCGGCCACTACCGGGGCAGCGGCACCGTGCTGGTGGTGGACGACGAGGAGCCGGTCCGCGCCATCGCGGTGCAGGCCCTCCAGCACCTCGGCTTCGAGACCCTCGAGGCCGGGGACGGGCTGGAGGCGCTCCAGATCTTCGAAGCGAACCGGGACCGCATCCGGATCATCCTCATGGACCTCACCATGCCGCGCATGGATGGTGAGGCGGCCTACCGGGAACTGCGGCGCATCGGCATGCTGACCCCGGTCATCCTCACCAGCGGCTTCTGCGCCCGGGATGTGCTGGACCACTTCCAGGGCAAAGGCATCGCCGGTTTCCTGCAGAAGCCCTACCGGCTTCACGCACTGGTCCGGGAGGTCCGGAAGGCGCTGGGCCGGGAGGACCCGGCTTCAGGCTTGCGGTCGATCGAAACGCGCCCTGTCCTGTTCGCCGCCAAGGACCTGGACCTGGGCTACCCCCTGCTGGACCAGCAACATCGCCGGCTCATCTGCGCGTTCAACCGCCTGGCCCTGAGCCTGGGCGAGGACAGTCAGCGGAAGGACCAGGCCGAAGCCCTGGCCAGCCTGACGGAAGTGGCCTTGACCCATTTCGGCGTGGAAGAGACCCTCATGGAAACCCTCGCCTACCCCCGCACCCGCGAGCACCAGGCGAGCCATGTCCGGCTGATCAGCCAGATCAACGCCGTGTCCGACCGGCTCCGCCAGGGGACCTTGTCCTTTTCCCCGGCCCTGATGGATTACCTGGAAAGCTGGCTGGTGCACCACTCCCAGGAGGACGACAAGCGCCTGGCCCAGTTCCTGAAAGCACAAGGACATTAATTAGATTTTTTTCAGGACGCTCGCCACCTTGTCGGCCATGCACTGGTCCCGGTCGTTGCGGGTGCCCAGCTTGATGTCGGTGTGGATGCGTGCGACGCCCATGGCGTGGAGCGCCTCGTGGCAGGCACGGATGGCCGCCATGACCGCGTCCCACTCGCCCTCCACGTTGGTGCCGTTGGCATGCAGCTCGTGGTGCAGCCCCGTGCCCCGCAGCACCCGTTCCACCTCGGCGACATAAGGTGAAAGCGAGAGCCCGGTGCCCACCGGGACGATCGTGAAATCAACAATGACATGCATGATCAGTCCTCCGACTTCCAGCATACCCACCCGGCGCGCCGCGGTTATTCTGTCCTGACCATTCGGGGTCCTGATCCCCGCTGCCGGAGCAAGCCATGCCCGCCACCAACCGCTTTTCCGCCTACCTGGTCAGCAAGGACGAAAAAGGCGCCTGCCACGGCGACGTGCGCACCGACCTCGCCCTGGACCGGCTGCCTGCGGGAGACCTGCTGATCCGGGTGGAGTGCTCCTCCATCAACTACAAGGACGCCCTCTCCGCCACCGGCAACCCGGGCGTCACCAAGCTGTATCCGCACATCCCCGGGATCGACGCGGTGGGCACGGTGGTAACCGACCAGTCCGGGCGGTTCGCCCCGGGCGCGGCGGTGATCGTCACCGGCCACCGGTTCGGCATGGACCACTGGGGCGGCTTCGCCCAGTACATCCGCATCCCGGCCGATTGGGCCGTGCCGCTGCCCGCGGGGTTGAGCCCCGTTGAAAGCATGCGCCTGGGCACCGCCGGCTTCACCGCCGCGCTGGCCGTGGACGCCATCGTGACCCAGGAGCGCCAGCGCGCCGAAGGCCCGGTCCTGGTCACCGGCGCCACCGGCGGCGTGGCCATGGTCGCCATCGCCCTGCTGGCCAGGCTGGGCCGCCCGGTGACCGCGATCACCCGCAAGGAGGCGGCGCGCGGCCGGCTCCGGCAGCTGGGCGCCACGGAGGTGCTGGCCCCGGAGCAGCTGGAGACCAGCGACAAGCCGTTGCTGAAGGAGCGCTGGTCGGGCGTGGTGGACACCATCGGCGGAGCCGGCCTGGAGCATCTGCTCAAGACCACCGCGGCCGGCGGCGTGGTGACCACCTGCGGCATGGCGGCGGGCAGCCGGTTCAACACCTCGGTGTTCCCGTTCATCCTGCGCGGCGTGTCCCTGGTGGGCATCGATTCCGCCGAACAGCCGACCGGCAAGCGCACCCGCATCTGGGACCTCCTGGCCACCGACTGGAAAGTGGATCTGGAACGGATCTGCACGGAGATCGGGCTGGACGGCATCACCGGCTGCGTCCGGGAGATCATGGCGGGCACGCACGTGGGGCGGACGGTGGTGAAGCTGTAGGGAACCAAAGGCAGGGATCCGCCATCTGATTCCCAACCGCCCCCTCGTCCCCGGCAGCAGGAGGGGGCCGGCCACGTCATGGTGCCCCCGCATGACCGCACCTCCCCCCGCCCTCTTCCGCCAGGAAGCCCTGCGTCACCACCTCCAGGCCGAGGAAGGCCGGGGGCTCGTGCGGGTCTCGCCGCCGTGGACCTGGGCCCTGCTGCTGGCGCTGCTCTCCGGGCTGGGGGCGGCGCTGCTGGCCGCCGTCCTCGGCAGGGTGGAGGTGACCGGGCGGGGACGGGGCATCCTGCGGCCGCGCTCAGGCATCCGGCTGATCCTCGCCAAGGTCGAAGGCACGGTGGGCCAGCTCCAGGTCCGCTCCGGACAGGAGGTCAAGGCCGGCGACCTGCTGGTGTGCATCGAGGCGCCGCCGGTCCAGGCCCAGCTGCTGGAGGCCCGGCGCCAGCTGGAGACGGTCCGGAACCATTTCAGGGTCACCGCCGCGCTGCAGGACCGGGCCCACGCCGAACAGGCGCGCCGGCTCGCGGCGCGGCTCGACAAGCTGAGGAGCCAGATCGCCAGCCAGCGCGGTTCCATCGACCTGCAGGAGCGGAACCTGCATAGGAGCCTGATCCTGGAACGGGAAGGCATCCTCAGCCCGGCCGCCGCCGACCTGGCCCGGGAAGCCGCGGCCAGTGCCCAGCGCCAGTTGAACCTCATGGAACAAGCCCTGGAACAGGCCGCCCAGGAGTGGGCCGCCCTGGCCCATGGCCGCCAGGAAAGCCTCTGGCAGCGCCGGCAGACCATCCAGAACGCGGAGGTGCGGGCCGAGGCGCTGGCCTTCACCCTTGGCCAGACCGTGCTGCAGGCGCCCGAAGACGCGCTGGTGGAGGCCATGCTGGTGAAGCCCGGGGAGGTGGTCCGGGCCGGGCAGGCGCTGTGCAAGCTCATCCCCCGGCGGGCGCCCCTGCATGCCGTGGCCTTCCTGGAGGAGAAGGACCGCGCCTTCGTCAAGCCGGGCGACGAGGTCCGGCTGGAACTGGACCAGCTGCCCTACGCCGAATACGGCACGCTGCGGGCCCGGGTGGAACGGATCAGCGATGACCTGGCTTCCCGGTTCGAGATCCAGGAAGCCCTGGGGGACAATCCCTTGCCGGCCGTCCCGACCTTCCGGATCGAGCTGCGGGTCACGGACACCCACGCGGTGGAGCAGGCCGGCATCCCCCTGCGCTCGGGCATGCTGCTGAACGCCCGCTTCACCCTGCGCCGGCAGCGCCTGATCACGCTGGTGCTGGACCCGCTGCGCAAATGGCTGCGCTGAGGCCGACCAAGGATTGACATCCTCCCATAATGGACTAGACTAAGTGGACTTAGTCCAGTAAGGACGAATCATGCGCACCGTCAACATCCACGAAGCAAAGACCCATCTCTCCCGGCTGGTCGAACAGGCTGCAAGTGGAGAGTCGTTCGTCATCGCCAGGGCAGGAAAGCCGCTGGTCAAGGTCATGGCCCTGGATGCCCCCGCGGCGGGACAGGCGCGCCGCCTGGGCTTCCTCGCCGGAGAAATCTCAGTTCCAGCCGATTTCGATGTCATGGGAAGCGAGGAAATCGAGCACATGTTCGGGGGCGACGCGTGAAGCTCCTCCTGGACACCCACCTGCTGCTCTGGGCGGCAGGGCAGCCCGATCAGTTGCCTGCCGCGGCCCGCCCATGGTTGGATGATCCACAGAATGAGTTGATGTTCAGTGCGGCCAGTCTATGGGAGGTCGCCATCAAGCGCGGCCTCGGGCGCAGCGATTTTCGTGTGGATCCCCGCCTTCTGCGGCGAGGACTGCTCGACAACGGCTACAGCGAACTGCCCATCACCAGCGAACATGCGGTTGCCGTCGACGGACTGCCGCCCATTCACAAAGATCCTTTCGACCGGATGCTCGTCGCGCAGGCCATGGTCGAAGGAGTCGCCTTGCTTACCGCCGATCCGCTGGTGGCACAGTATCCGGGGCCGGTACGGCGCGTCTGAGGTCCCGATCCGGCATGGGGATCTTTCCCTCTTCCGCAATGGAATCGCCCATCCATTCATGAACAAAAAGCCGCACACCAGCAAAAATTTTCACTCGATGATAAATCACATACAAATCAGGAAGCATCCATTATCCCACAAGCCCTTTTCCATGTTCAAGTCTAGAACTTGAACCCGTTACCGCCTATGCTGATCAGCAAGCCGGAACAAGGGGTCCGTAGGGCGGGCCACCTGAAGGCGGCTGTTGGAGGCGCCGTGCTCGCGCACCTGATCCTGAAAGACGGCGAGACCTTCACCGGCCACGCACCGTTCGCCGTGGGCGGCAGCGGGGAGGTGGTGTTCACCACCGCCATGGCCGGCTACCAGGAGATCCTCACCGATCCCAGCTTCGCCGGGCAGATGGTCTGCATGACCTTCCCGGAACAGGGCATCTACGGGGTCCATGCCAACCTCAACGAGGGCGCCCGGCCCTGGGCCACCGGCTTCATCTGCCGCCGGATCACCAGCCTGCCCGACCACGCCTTCGCCGAAGGGGACCTGGGCAGCTGGCTGAAGCGGCACCGGGTCGCCGTCATCACCGAAGTGGACACCCGGGCCCTCACCCAGTACGTGCGCGATGCCGGCGCCCAGCCCGGCCTCATCTGGACCGAAGCCGACGGCCCCCTGGCGGCCGGCGTGGCCGCGGCCGCCCAGCTGCCCGACATGTCCGGCCAGGCCCTGGCCGGGGTGGTGAGCTGCGCCGCCCGCTACGAACTCACGGTCAAAGCCCCGGCGTTCCGGGTGGCGGTGCTGGATGGCGGCATCAAGACCTCCATCCTGAACCAGCTGCTCCTATCCGGCCTGGACCTGGAAGTGTTCCCCTGGGATACCCCGGCCAGCGAGCTCACCGCCGCCCGCTTCAGCGGGCTTTTTCTTGGCAACGGGCCGGGCGATCCGGCGGCGCTGCCCGGCATGTGCCGGGAGGTGGCGGCCTGCATCGGCAAGCTGCCGATCTTCGGCATCTGCCTGGGCCACCAGCTGCTGGGCCAGGCGTTCGGCGCCAGCACCTTCAAGCTGAAGTTCGGCCACCGGGGCGCGAACCAGCCGGTGCTGGACCTGGACACCCACAAGGTGGAGATCACCGCCCAGAACCACGGCTTCGCGGTGGACGAGGCCACCCTGCCCCGGGAGTTGCAGGTGACCCACCGGCACCTTTCGGACGGCACCGTGGAAGGCTTCAGGCACCGCACCCTGCCCATCTTCAGCCTCCAGCACCACCCCGAGGCTTCGCCCGGGCCCCACGATGCCCGCGGCGCCTTCGGCCGGTTCCTGCGGATGATGGAGGCGCACCATGCCTAGGAATCCCGAGATCAAGAGCGTGCTGGTGCTGGGGGCGGGGCCGATCCAGATCGGCCAGGCCTGCGAGTTCGACTACTCCGGCACCCAGGCGCTCAAGGCCCTGCGCGAAGAGGGCGTGCGCACCATCCTGCTGAACTCCAATCCCGCCTCGATCATGACCGATCCCGCCCGGGCCGATGCCACCTACGTCGAGCCGCTCACCCTGGCCGTGCTGGAGAAGCTGCTCGACCGCGAGCGGCCCGACGCCCTGCTGCCCACCGTGGGCGGCCAGACCGCCCTGAACCTGGCCATGGAGGCGCACCGGGCCGGGCTGCTGGAGCGCTTCGGGGTGCGCCTGATCGGCGCCCAGCCGGCCGCCATCGAGCGCGGCGAGGACCGCGAGCAGTTCAAGGCG
Organism: uncultured Mesoterricola sp.; assembly: GCA_964627225.1. Taxonomy (GTDB): domain Bacteria; phylum Acidobacteriota; class Holophagae; order Holophagales; family Holophagaceae; genus Mesoterricola. Next base: position 58,558 of record CAZVHQ010000004.1, on the reverse strand, counting down.
CTCATGGAGCAGCTCGGCCTGGAAACCTGCCGCGGCGGCTTCGCCCACAACCTGGACGAGGCCCGGGCCCTGGCCAAGGTCACCGGCTTCCCCGCCATCGTCCGCCCCTCCTACACCCTGGGCGGCAGCGGCGGCGGCATCGCCTACAACATCGACGAGTTCGAGGCCATCATCACCCGCGGCCTGGACCTCTCGCCGATCCGCCAGGTGCTGGTGGAGGAGAGCATCCTCGGCTGGAAGGAGTTCGAGCTGGAGGTGGTGCGCGACCTGGACGACAACGTGGAGATCATCTGCGGCATCGAGAACCTCGATCCCATGGGCATCCACACCGGCGACAGCATCACCGTGGCGCCCATCCTCACCCTCACCGATCCGGAATACCAGCGCATGCGCGAAGCCGCCAAGGCGGTGATCCGCGGTGTCGGCGTGGAGACCGGCGGCAGCAACATCCAGTTCGCCCTCAATTCCGAATTGGGCCGGATGATCGTCATCGAGATGAACCCGCGCGTCTCGCGCTCATCGGCCCTGGCCAGCAAGGCCACCGGCTTCCCCATCGCCTGGGTGGCCACCAAGCTGGCCCTGGGCTACCGCCTGTGGGAGCTGCCCAACGTCATCACCGGCCGCACCAAGGCGGCCTTCGAACCGGTGCTGGACTACGTGGTGGTCAAGGTGCCCCGGTTCACCTTCGAGAAGTTCCCCGAGACCGAACCGGTCCTGGGCATCCAGATGAAGAGCGTCGGCGAGGCCATGGCCATCGGCCGCAGCTTCCAGGAGGCCCTGCAGAAGGCCCTGCGCAGCCTCGAAGAAGGCTACCTGGGCCTGGCCGGGACGCTCAAGGGCAAGCTCGACCTGCAGCGGCTCAAGGAGCACCTGCTGATGCCCGGCCCGCAGCGCATCTTCTGGATCTACCGGGCGCTGCAGGTGGGCCACACGGTGCAGGAGCTGCAGCGCCTCACCAACATCTCCCCCTGGTTCCTGCGGGAGATGGAAGAGATCATGGTGCTGGAAGGCCGCCTGCGCGGCTTCCCCCTGGACAGCCTGCCGGAGGAGCTGATGGCCAAGGCCAAGCGCGCCGGCTTCAGCGATTTCCAGATCGGCAAGTTCTGCGGCGCCGCCGAAGGCGACGCGGCCCGGCTGCGCCAGTCGCGCGGCATCCACCGGGCCGTGAAGCGGGTGGACACCTGCGCCGGCGAGTTCGAAGCGGAGACGCCGTACCTCTACCAGACCTGGGAGCAGCGCTCGGAAGCCCCGCCCACGTCCCGGCCCAAGGCCATCGTGCTGGGCTCCGGCCCCAACCGGATCGGCCAGGGCATCGAGTTCGACTGCTGCTGCGTGCAGGCGGTGGAGGCCATCCGCGCCCAGGGGGTGGAGGCCATCCTGATCAACTGCAACCCCGAGACGGTGAGCACCGATTTCGACATCAGCGACCGGCTCTACTTCGAGCCGCTCACCTTCGAGGACGTCAAGGCGGTGGTGGACCGGGAGGCCGCGACCGGGCATCTGCTGGGCGTGTTCACCCAGTTCGGCGGCCAGACCCCGCTGAAGCTGGCCGGGCGGCTGGAGGGGGCCGGCATCCCGCTGCTCGGCACCGCGCACCAGGCCATCCAGGATGCCGAGGACCGCAACCGGTTCGGCGAGGTGATCCGCAAGCTGGGCATCCCGGCCGCCCCCTGGGGCATGGCCTCCAGCCTGGAGGAGGCCCAGGCCGTGGCCCGGTCGGTGAGCTACCCGGTGATGGTGCGCCCCAGCTACGTGCTGGGCGGCCGGGGCATGGCCATCGTGTTCGACGACGCCGAGCTGGCCCGCTACATGCGCGAGGCCTCCCTGGTGAGCGAGGACCGGCCGGTGCTCATCGACCGCTACCTGGAGAACGCCCCGGAGCTGGACGTGGACCTGGTCTGCGACGGCGCCGCGGTGGCCATCGCCGGCGTCATGGCGCACATCGAGGAGGCCGGGGTGCATTCCGGCGACTCCTTCGCCGTGTTCCCGCCCCTGGGCATTCCGGGCGGCGTGCTGGCCACCATCAAGGAGCACAGCCGGCGCCTGGCCTTCGAGCTGGGCGTGCGCGGCCTGCTCAACCTGCAGTGGGCGATCAAGGACGGCGTGCCGTACTGCCTGGAGGCCAACCCCCGGGCCAGCCGCACCGTCCCCTTCATCTCCAAGGCCACCGGGATCAACTGGGCCAGCGTCGCCGCCCGCATCGGCCTGGGCGTGTCCCTGGCCGAGCAGGGCGTCACGGACGGCCACCCCATGGCCATCGCCGTGAAGGGCGTGGTCTTCCCCTTCGCCAAGTTCCCCGGGGTGGACCCGGTGCTCGGCCCGGAGATGCGCTCCACCGGCGAGGTGATGGGCCTGGGTGCGACCTTCGGCGAAGCCTACGCCAAGGCCCTGGAGGCCTCGGGCCTCAGCCTGCCGCTCAGCGGCACCGTGTTCCTCAGCGTCAAGGACCAGGACAAGCCCCAGCTGCCCGAGCTGGTGCGGCGCCTGGTGGGGCTGGGCTTCGGCCTGTGCGCCACCGAAGGCACCGCCGACGCCCTGGAGCAGGCCGGCTACCGGGTGCGGCGCATCCACAAGGTCAACGAAGGCCGGCCCAACGCCGTCGACCTGCTGAAGAACGGCGAAGTCCAGTGGGTCATCAACACCCCCCAGGGCAAGAACGCCTATGCCGACGAGACCAACATCCGGCGCCAGTCGCTGCGCCTGAAGATCCCCTGCATCACCAACATGAGCGCCGCCCTGGCGGCCTGCGAGGCGGTGGATTCCATCCGCGGCGAGACCCGGGTGCGCACCCTGCAGGATCTGGCCGCCCATTGATCCGGGCGAAAAAATACCTTGAAATTCCCCCTCGCCGAGGGGGAATTTCAAGGTAGCCAATTGGAAGGAATCCCATGTTCGAGGGCTTCAGACAATCCCTGCTGCTGGCACTCCTCCTCGCCCCGGGGCCGCTGCCCGGGCGCGCCGTCCCCACGCCAGCGCCCCTGGCGGACCCGGTCGCGAGCCTGGGCGAGCGCATCCGGAGCCTCATCGAAGCGCCCCGGTTCGCCGCCGCCACCTGGGGCATCAAGGTGGTCTCCCTGGACAGCGGGCGCGTGCTGTTCGAGCACAACGCCGGCAATTACTTCGTCCCCGCCTCCAACACCAAGCTGTTCACCGCGGCCATGGCCCTGCAGGAACTGGGCCCGCAACTGCGCATCCGCACCTCCCTCTATGCCTCCGCCAAGCCCGGCGCCGACGGCGCGCTGCCCGGCGACCTGATCCTCTACGGCCGGGGCGACCCCACCCTGATGCGCCCATGGAACGGCGGCCCGTACCGGCCCGATCCGCTGGAGACCCTGGCCCAGCAGCTCCAGGACCAGGGCGTGCGCACCGTCCAGGGCGACCTGGTGGGCGACGACAGCTATTTCAGCGGGCCGCCCTTCGGCCCCGGCTGGGAATGGGAGGACCTGCGCTTCGCCTACGGCGCCGAGCCCACCGCCCTCACCCTGCACCACAACGTGGTGGACGTGTGGGTCTACCCGGCGCCCAGCCCGGGCCGGCCCTGCTTCCTGTTCGCCCAGCCGGGCCAGGGCCTGGCCAGCTTCAGCAACGCCACCCTCACCTGCGCCCCCGGGGCGGAGCAACCCGTGCGGGCGGACCGGGCGCCCTATGAAACCGCGGTCCGGGTGACCGGCAGCCTGGCCCCCGGCGCCGACCCGGTGCGGCTGACCATCACCGTCCGGGATTCCGCCCTGTGGGCCGCCCGGCTGCTGGAGCGGGCCCTGGCCCGGCACGGCATCCAGGTGCTGGGCCAGGTGAAGGCGGTGCACTTCCTGGACCGGCCCGCGCCCCTGGACCCGGGCCGGCTGACCGAGCTGGGCCAGCTCGAGAGCCCGCCGCTGCTGGAGATCCTGCGCGATCTGCTCAAGGATTCGAACAACCTCTATGCCCAGCTCCTGCTGCTCCAGGCCGGGGCCCGGCGGCCCGGGCCGGCCGGCACCCTGCCCCGGGGCCTGCAGGCCATGGCCGCCTGGATGGCCCGGGCGGGCCTGGCCCCGGGCAGCGCGGTGCTGGAAGAGGGCTCCGGCCTATCCCGCGGGAACCTGCTGAAGCCCGACGGCATCATCCAGCTGCTGGTCTACATGGACCGCCAGCCCGAGGCGGCGGAGTTCCGCTCCCTGCTGCCCATCGCCGGGGTGGACGGCACCCTGCGGATGCGCCTGGCCGGCACCGCCGCCCAGGGCAACCTGCGCGCCAAGACCGGCACCCTGCGCAACACCCACGCGCTTTCCGGCTACGTCACCGGCGCCGGCGGCGAGCGGCTGGCCTTCGCCATCCTGCGCAACAACTACCACCCCGAGCCCGGCTCGACGAACCCGCCCCAGGCGGACCTGGACGCCATCGCCGAGCTGCTGGCCCAGTTCTCCAGCGGCTACCGGACGGCGGTGGAACCCCACTCGGTGCCGGCGAACTCGTCCCCGTCCATGTAGGCCGGCTTCTTCTTGCCGGTGGCGCGGATGACGATGCCGCCGGCCAGGCCGCAGACCAGGGCCAGCGCCAGCGTGACCAGGATGCCCGCCAGCTGGGCCTTGGCGCTGGCCGGCAGCACCAGGATCGCCAGCAGCCCGCCCAGCAGCCCGGGCATGCCGTGCAGGTTGTGCACCCCGCAGGTGTCGAAGATCCCAAGCGAAGCCTGCAGCTTCGGCTGCACCACCACATAGCCGATGGCGCACAGGCCCCCGGCGAGCAGCCCGATGCCGAAGGCGCCGGGCGCCGACACCAGGTTGCAGGTGGCGCCGATGCAGACGCCCCCGGCCAGCGAAGCGTTCGCCATGTCGGCGATGGTCGGCTTGCCGTGCCGGAGCCAGGCGCTGCCGGCGAACGCCGCCAGGGTGGCGCCGCACAGGGCCAGGATGGTGTTGAGCACGGTCTGGGGCATCTGCTCCGGGGGCACCATGGCGCTGCAGAAGCTGGGCCAGAACAGCCAGAGCACCATGGAGCCCAGCATGGAGAAGCGGTCCGACGTGCTGTCCGAGCTGACGTTCAACACCTCGATCAGCCGCGGGCGGGGCAGGGTCACGGCCAGCCCCAACCCGAAATAAGCGCCGAAAGCATGGATGGAGACCGAACCGGCGGTGTCCACGAACCCCTTGGTCACCCCCAGCCCGCCATCCATGACAAGCCATTCATTCAACATGTAGGCCGGCACCAGCAGCGCGGCGAGGATGGCGTACTGGAACAGGCGCAGCCGGCTGAGCACCGCGCCCATGGCGATCAGGCCCGCGGCGCAGGCGAATTCGGACAGCAGCAGGACGTGGATGGTGCTGGGCGCCAGCGCGCTGGCCGAGATCAGCCCCGTGGCGCGCAGGAACAGATAAAGCGGTATGCCAAGCCCCACCACGAGGTAGGTGCCGGTGGTGGCGCTGTAGCCGTAATTGCGCACGAACACCATGAGGAAGCCGAAACCCACCAGCAACATGGCCAGGATATGGATGGAGAAGTTGTATTGCTCGACCTGGCGCGCGCCGTCGGCGGCGAGCTGGACGGCCCAGGCCGGGCACGACGCGGCGCAGATCAGGACGAGAAGGCGGATGAACGGTTTCATGGCGGATCTCCCATGCCAGGGGCAGACCTCCAGGGAGGCGGCCCGGATGAACGCGCAGAAAACTCCAGTTAGCCCAAATTTAGGCCATTTATTGGACGGGTTTTAATGGCCGTGCCCGCGCCGGGCCGCCAAGGCGATCCAGTGCCGGCTTTCCCCTACGGATGATTTATGGGACGATTCACACGGAATATTTTTGGCACACTAATACAGATAAATCAACGTAACAATAAAATAAGATTTTTACGTTGGCTTTACCCTTCATGATATTCAATGATTAATGTTTTTAATGTTATTTTAATAAGCGCACTTGGAATCCAATAAATTTAAAATGCGCCACTTAGCCCACTGAACGGGAAGGGAAGGCTCCCTCGATTGAATTTTTCATGCACGAATCAAATTAAGATCACGTTAAAAGGCCAGCCTCCGGTGCCCAGGTCCCGCCTACCCGACCCGCGACCGCTGAAATTCCAAGGAATTTAGCTGTCACCCCAAGGGCTTCCACGATAATCTCATCTTTCTGCCGGACACATGTGCCGGGATTCCAGCCCTCCAGGAGGGGGCAACTATTAGAGGTGGACGAATGTCCCAACTTTCAACACTCATCAAGGGCAAAGGCTCCAAGCAGATGGGCCGCATCACGGTGCTTGATGCATCCATGCTGGAGGACGAGACCCCTGATTCCGCGGAGTTCCTCGAAGCCCTTGGCAGCGAGACCCGCGCACTCCGCGAGGAAGAAGTGGTCCGCGGCGTGGTGGTCGAGATCCGTGGCAAGGATGTCATCATCGACATCGGCTACAAGGGCTCGGGCACGGTCAACATGGATGAGTTCAACAACCCCGACGGCACCGTCGGCGTGGCCGTGGGCGATGTGGTCGAAGTGCTGCTCGAGCACCTGGAAGACCAGAACGGCAACGTCCGGCTGTCGCGCGAGCGGGCCGAGAAGATGAAGATCTGGGACGAAGTGGAGAAGGCCTTCCGGGCCAACCTCACGGTCCACGGGGTCGTGCTGGAGAAGGTCAAGGGCGGCCTGGCCGTGGACATCGGCATCCGCGCCTTCCTGCCCGGTTCCCAGGTGGACACCAAGCCGGTGCGCAACCTGGATCCGTTCCTCGGCAAGTCGTTCGACATGAAGGTCATCAAGGTCAACCGGCGCCGGGGCAACATCGTCCTAAGCCGCAAGCTGTTCCTGGAGACCATCAACGCCAATATGAAGGAAGAGACCCTGGCCGGCCTGGAAGAAGGCAAGCTGGTGGAAGGCACCGTCAAGAACATCACCGAGTACGGGGCCTTCGTGGACCTGGGCGGGGTGGACGGTCTGCTGCACATCACCGACATGTCCTGGGGCCGCCTGAACCACCCCAGCGAGATGTTCCAGGTGGGCGACAAGGTCGAAGTGGCCATCCTGAAGTACGACAAGGAGACCGAGCGCGTCTCCCTGGGCTACAAGCAGAAGTTCCCCGATCCCTGGCTCACCGTGGAAGAGCGCTACCCCGTGAACGCCACGGTCAAGGGCAAGGTCGTCTCCATCACCGATTACGGCGCATTTGTGGAACTTGAGCCCGGCGTCGAAGGCCTGGTGCACGTGAGCGAGATGAGCTGGACCAAGAAGGTGAAGTCCGCCAAGGGCATGGTCAACCTCGGCGACATGGTCGAGGCGCAGATCCTGCAGGTCGATCCCGAAAGCCGGCGCATTTCCCTCGGCATGAAGCAGATCACCCCCAACCCCTGGATGGAAGTCGCCGAGAAGTACAACATCGGCCAGATCGTCACCGGCACCGTCCGCAACATCACCGAGTTCGGCGCCTTCGTGGAACTGGAAGAGGGCATCGACGGCCTGATCCACGTCTCCGACTTCAGCTGGACCAAGAAGATCAAGCACCCCGGCGAGATCGTCAAGAAGGGCGACCAGGTCACCTCCAAGGTGCTCAGCCTGGATCCCCTGAACCAGCGCATGAGCCTGGGCGTCAAGCAGATGGAGCCCAACGTCTGGGAGATCTTCTTCGAAGGCCACCATGTCGGCGACACCATCACCGGCACGATCGCCCGGCTGACCGATTTCGGCGCGTTCGTCGATCTGGGCGAAGGCATCGAAGGCCTGGTGCACGTGAGCGAACTCTCCCGCAAGCGGGTCGAGGACATCACCAAGGAATTCTCGGCCGGCCAGGAGCTGACCATGAAGATCGTCAAGCTGGACCCCACCGAACACCGCATCGGGTTGTCGGTGAAGCAGTTCGAGATGGACCAGGAGCGCGGCGACATGGATATCGCCAAGAGCATGCAGCCTTTCAAGCGGGCTACGCTGGCGGATGCGTTCAAGAATGCTGAGCGGGAGGACTGATCTTCGCGCGCAGGGCGAAGAAGATTGACATGAATGAGGCGCCCGCCTGGGCGCCTCATTCATGTCTGTAGGCCCTATGCGATAAAATGGCTCAACTAGAATCCAATCACCCCCCCCGTGACAATCAACGCCACCCGCCGGTTCTGCTGCCGCCCCGCCAACGTATCATTCGAAGCCACCGGCCGTTCGCTCCCGTACCCCATGGCCGTCACCGCCTCCCCCGCCAGCCCCTGCCGTATCAGGAAGCCCCGCACCACCTGCCCCCGCCGCAGCGACAACCGCCGGTTGAACCCATCGCTGCCCGTACTATCCGTATGCCCTTCCACGCTGACCTTCAGCCCCGGATACGTCAGCACCACCCCCGCGACCTTGGCCAGCTTCTCCCGGGTCGCCGGCAGCAGGTTCGCCTTCCCGGTGGGAAACAGCAGATCGGACAGGCTGACCTCGACCCCATGTTCGGTTTCCCGGGTTTCCAGCAGCCGGCTTAACTGATCGCGCAGCTTCCTGCGCAGGGCCAGCTTCTCGGCGCTGACCTCGCGGGAGGCCTGTTCCTTGGCCCGCTGGGCCTCCTGGGCCGCCATCAGCTTGGCCCGCTCGGCCTCGATCCGGGCTGCTTCCGCCTCGCTCCGGGTGCGATCGGTTTCCGCCTTGGCCACTTCCGCCTCCTTCCTGGCCTCCTCCGCTGCCTGCCGCTCCTGCTCCCGCCGGACTTCATCCTGGCGCTTCACCGCCACCAGCCGCGCATCCTCGGCCTGCTGGACCAGCTGCCGGGCCAGGATGATGGCCGGCTTCTTCCATTTCTTCCTGTCCGCCTCCAGCTGCTCCATCAGCGCCGCCGCCTTGGGAAACTCCTCGGGGGCATACTGCTCGGCGCCCTCCGCCCGGGCGATGTCGAAGGCGTTGACGGCCTGGTAGACGTAGGGGTTGACCTTCCTGTCCAGCTTGAGCGGCGGCCCCTGCCCGGGCGTGCCCTGCACCAGGTAGGCGCCGCGCGGCAGCAACTCGTAGTGCGCGTCCACCTCTTCCACCTGGCCCCGGGTCTCGCGGATCACCGCGTTCTCCAGCACCACCACGTTGCTCACCTGGGACACGGCGAAATGCGGCTCGGCCGTGACGATCAAGCCGAAGGTCTGCAGATTGGTGTGGGCCTCGATCTCCGCCTTGCCGCTCTTGCGGACGATCACCTCCCCGAGGTTGACCGGCCGTCCCACCGGCGTGACCGCCCACAGGACATAGGTCAGGTATTCCGGACCGAACCGGGTGGCGGGCTCCAGGTGGTCGAACTTGGCCTTGACCGACATCGCCCCGGCCCGGCTCTGGACCTTGGCGGTGCCCTTGGCCTGGGGCAGCAGCACGCTGCCCCGGAAACCGATCTGGGTGGAGCCGGTGAGGTTCCGGTAATTGATGGCCCGGGTCGTGCCGGGGATGACCGTCACCTGGCAGATGGGCATCGCCTCCGGCGCCGCCCGGCCCGTCCCCGGCCCCCACAGGCAGGCGCCCAGCAAGATCAAGCGCCCCAGCCCCCGGAATCGGGAGGCGCGCGGCTTGGGTTGGTTGTTCATCGAAATCCCCCTCTGGTATGGTGCCGAGCCGACCGGCCACGGTCCTCCTCCCGGCCCCCTTGGCGGGGCTGGGCTCCGTGCTGGTTGAGCTTAAATTCCCGGGCCGGAGCCCGGCGCTCCCACCATGAGTGAGCTTGGCGGCTGGGAAGATTCACCAGCCCGGCAGCATTTCCATCTGCCAGAGGTAACTGCAGGAAACCCACCGGTAAGCTGCGCTCCGGGGTCCCTTGGGAAGGGAAATAAAAACATCATCGCCCCGACCAGACGGCCGAGGACGATGAGAAATTCTTTGTTCTAGTAGTTCCGGACGAAATGACAGGTGTATCCGCCCGGGTTCTTGACGAGGTACTTCTGGTGGTAGTCCTCGGCCGGATAGAAGGGGCCGGCCGCGACGATCTCGGTGGTGACCTTGCGCGGCCAGAAGCCGGTGGCGTCCACCTTGGCCTTCACCCGCTCCGCCACCGCCTTCTGCTCGGCATCGTGGTAGAAGATCGCCGAACGGTACTGGGACCCGATGTCGTTGCCCTGGCGGTTGGGGGTGGTGGGGTCGTGGATGTGGAAAAAGAAGGTCAGGATGGCCTCATAGCTGGTCTTGGCCGGATCGAAGGTGATCTGGATGGCCTCGGCGTGCCCGGTGGCGCCGGTGTGGACCTGCTCGTAGACCGGGTTCACGGTGTGGCCGCCGGTGTAGCCGACCAGCGTGTCCAGCACCCCCGGCTGCTGGCGGATCAGCTCCTCCATGCCCCAGAAGCAGCCGCCGGCCAGGGTGGCGATCTGCTTGGGCGGACGGCTGGACGTGGCGGCCAAGCCGAACAAAGGCAGATACTTCCCGTATCCCTGGGCGGCCATCTGGGCCACCGGGACGAAGCGCAGGGCGGCGGAATTGATGCAGAAGCGCTGGCCGGTGGGCGCGGGGCCGTCGTCGAACACGTGGCCCAGGTGGGAATCGGCCGCCTTGGAGCGCACCTCGGTGCGCACCATGCCGTAGGAGGCATCCCGCTTCTCGACCACCGCCGCGGGGTCCAGCGGCTTGGTGAAGGAGGGCCAGCCGCAGCCGGAGTCGTACTTGTCCTTGGACGAGAACAGCGGCTCGCCGGACACCACGCTGACGTAGATCCCCGCCTCGTGGTTGTTCTCGTATTCGCCCGACCCGGGCGGTTCGGTGGCGTTCTCCTGGGTGACCTTGTACTGCATCGGCGTCAGCCGCCGCTTGAGCTCATCCTTGGATTCCTGTCGCTGGTCCACGCCCGCCTCCACGGTGATGGGTGCCTTGGTCTCCGGGGCGCCGGCACTGCCCAGCACCCCGAACGCCAGGAGGGCGCCCAGCCCGATGATACCCGTGATGCCCAGCATGATCGCTCCCCGGTAGCTCAAGCTTCACCCCTTGCCCATGAGGTGCACAATACCGCCCCCGCGTGACGGCCCGCCCGGTATTTTCCTTGGCGATCGAATTATTAGCGGTACCGCCTTTCCCGCTTGACTTGCGAGCGAGGCTCAAGTGCAATGAGCCTTAGCAAGTTACCTGCGGCACCGTCTTCTGCGCGCCACGGGGATTGGAAAAATTTCATAAGGGAACTGGACATGCCTCTGGAACTCACCAAAACCCTTTATGCCCGTATCCAAGCAGCCAGCATCAAGGCCCGGCTCCGTTTCGGCCGCCCTGTCACCCTGACCGAAAAAATCCTCGCCAGCCACGCCATCGATTTCGACGCCCAGCCCTGGGAGCGGGGCAAGGCCATGCTGGCGCTGCGTCCGGACCGGGTGGCCATGCAGGACGCCACCGCCCAGATGGCCCTGCTGCAGTTCATCCAGGCCGGCCGCGAGCGCACCACCCTGCCCTCCTCGATCCACTGCGACCACCTGATCCAGGGCCGGGACGGGGCCCGGGCGGACCTGTCCAGGGGCCTGGCGGAGAACCAGGAAGTGTTCGCCTTCCTGTCCTCGGCCGCGAGGAAGTACGGCATCGACTTCTGGCGGCCGGGTTCCGGCATCATCCACCAGGTGATCCTGGAGAACTACGCGGTCCCGGGCGCGCTGATGATCGGCACCGATTCGCACACGCCCAACGCCGGCGGCCTGGGCATGATGGCGGTGGGGGTGGGCGGCGCCGACGCGGGCGAAGCCATGGCCGGCCTGCCCTGGGAAGTGCTGCAACCCAGGCTGATCGGCATCCGGCTGACCGGGTCGCTGAGCGGCTGGGTCTCTCCCAAGGACGTGATCCTGCATATCTGCGGCCGGCTCACGGTGCAGGGCGGCACCAACAAGGTGCTGGAGTACTTCGGCCCGGGGGTGGAGAGCATCAGCTGCACCGGCAAGGCCACCATCACCAACATGGGCGCGGAGCTGGGCGCCACCTGCTCGATCTTCCCGTTCGACCGGCGCATGGCCGGCTACCTGCGCCGCACCTCCCGCGGCCCCCTGGCCGACCTGGCCGAGGCCAACCTGGACTGCCTCACCGCCGATCCCGAGGTGGCCCTGGACCCCGCGCGCTTTTTCGACGAGGTGCTGGAGGTGGACCTCTCCGCCCTCACGCCCCAGGTGGTGGGCCCGCACACCCCGGACCGCACCCGGCCCATTGCAAGCCTGGGCGCGGAGGCGGCGGCCAAGGGCTATCCGCTCCAGCTGCGGGCGGCCCTGATCGGCAGCTGCACCAACTCCTCCTACGAGGACCTGAGCCGGGCGGTGGACCTGGCCCGGCAGGCGCTGGCCGCCGGCCTCAAGCCGAAGGTCCCCCTGTTCATCTCCCCGGGCTCCGAGAAGATCTACAACACCATCGAGCGGGACGGCTTCCTGGACACCTTCCGGGAGCTGGGCGCCACGGTGCTCACCAACGCCTGCGGCCCCTGCATCGGCCAGTGGGCCCGGCCGGACATGGTGCCCGGGCGCGCCGATTCCATCATCACCTCCTTCAACCGCAATTTCCCCGGGCGCAACGACGGCCGGGCCGACACCCTCGCCTTCATCGCCGGGCCGGAGATCGTCATGGCCATGGCCTTCGGCGGCAGCCTCGCCTTCGATCCGCTGCGCGACAGCCTGGACGGGCCCAGCGGCCCGTTCCGCTTCGCCCCGCCCAGGGGCGAGGAGCTGCCGCCGCGGGGCTACGAGCGGGGCGACGCCGGCTTCCAGGCGCCGGCCCAGGACGGCCGGGACATCGCGGTCGAGATCGCCCCCGGCTCGGAGCGGCTCAGCCTGCTGGCGCCGTTCCCGGCCTGGGACGGCCGGGACTTCCAGGGGCTGGTCGTGCTGCTCAAGACCGCCGGCAAGACCACCACCGACCACATCTCGCCGGCCGGGCCCTGGCTGCGCTACCGCGGCCACCTGGACCGCATCAGCGACAACATGTTCCTGGGCGCCACCAATGCCTTCACCGGGGAGCGCGGCCAGGGCACCGACGCGGTCACCGGAGAAACCGGCCTGCCCATCGCCCGCATCGCCCGGAGCTACAAGGCCAAGGGGATCGGCTCCATCGTCGTCGGCGACCAGAACTACGGCGAGGGCAGCTCCCGCGAGCACGCCGCCATGTCGCCGCGCTACCTGGGGGTCAAGGTGGTGCTGGCGCGCAGCTTCGCCCGCATCCACGAGACCAACCTGAAGAAGCAGGGCATCCTGCCGCTGGTGTTCAGCGACCCGGCCGACTGGGAGCGGGTGGAAGCCCAGGACCGGGTGGATGTGCAGGACCTGGCCGGGCTCGCCCCGGGCCGGCCGGTCCAGGTGGTACTGCACAGGCCCGACGGCCGCGCGGTGCGGCTCCAGGCCCGGCACACCCTCACCCAGGAACAGATCGGCTGGTTCCGGGCCGGCTCCGCCCTCAATGCCGTCGGCGCCCAGGAGTCCCGATGACCCAGACCCTGGCATTGCGGCCGCCTGCGGGCGAAAAGATCTCCATGGGGGCCGACGGCCGGCTGAACGTGCCCGACCACCCCATCGTCCCGTTCATCGAAGGCGACGGCACCGGGCCGGAGCTGTGGGCCGCGGCGCTGCGGGTGTTCGAGGCGGCCGTGGCCAAGGCGTACGGCGGCAAGCGCAAGATCGCCTGGTTCGAAGTGTTCGCCGGGGAGAAGGCGAACCGCGTCTACGGCCCGGGCACCTGGCTGCCCCAGGACACCATCGAGGCCTTCCGGGACTACCTGGTGGGCATCAAGGGGCCGCTCACCACCCCGGTGGGCGGCGGCATCCGCTCCATCAACGTGGCCCTGCGCCAGACCCTCGACCTGTACGCCTGCGTGCGCCCGGTGCACTACTTCCAGGGCGTGCCCTCGCCGGTGCGCCGGCCCGAGCTGGTGGACATGGTCATCTTCCGGGAGAACACCGAGGACATCTACGCCGGCATCGAATGGGAGGAGGGCACCCCGGAGGTGGCCAAGGTCATCCGCTTCCTCCAGGAGGAAATGGGCGTGAAGAACATCCGCTTCCCCGGCTCCTCGGGCATCGGGGTCAAGCCGGTGAGCCGCGAGGGTTCCCAGCGGCTGATCCGCGCGGCCATCCGGCACGCGCTGGACAATCGGCGCAAGAGCGTCACCATTGTCCACAAGGGCAACATCATGAAGTTCACCGAAGGCGGCTTCCGCAAGTGGGGCTACGAACTGGCCAAGGCCGAGTTCGGCGAGGAGACCGTGACCTGGGCCGAATGCGGCGGCAACCCGCCCCCCGGCAAGCTGCTGGTGAAGGACTGTATCGCCGACAACTTCCTCCAGGAGATCCTGCTGATGCCCGCCGACCACGATGTGGTCGCCTCCTGCAACCTGAACGGCGACTACATCTCAGACGCCCTGGCGGCCCAGGTGGGCGGCCTGGGCATCGCCCCCGGGGCCAACATCAACTACCTCACCGGGCACGCCTGCTTCGAGGCCACCCACGGCACGGCGCCCCGGTTCGCCGGCCAGAACAAGGTGAACCCCAGTTCGGTCATCCTGTCGGGGGTGATGATGCTGCAGCACTTCGGCTGGCGCGAGGCCGCCTGGCTGATCGAGAACGCCCTGGAAGCGGCCATCGCCGCCGGGGCCGTCACCTTCGACCTGGCCCGGCCCATGCTGCAGGAAGGCCGGGCCAACGTGCGGGAAGTGGGCACCTTCGAATTCGCCATGGAAATCATCAAAGGAATGGGATAAATGGGAAACGCGACGAAATCAGTGCCCCCGGGCAAACCTGCCCCGAAACTTGAAGAGGCGACCATGGCCAACACCGCGAAACTGGAACTGGACGGCAAAGTGCTGGAGCTGCCCATCATCGAGGGAACCGAAGGTGAGCGGGCCATCGATTTCCGGAATCTGCGGGCCAAGACCGGCTACATCACCTACGACGAGTCCTACGGCAACACCGGCAGCTGCCAGAGCAAGGTCACTTTCATCGACGGCGAGAAGGGCATCCTGCGCTACCGCGGCATCCCCATCGAGGAGCTGGCCGAGGGCTCCACCTTCGTCCAGGCCGCCTACCTGGTCATCTTCGGCCATCTGCCCACCGAATCCGAGCGGGTGGAATTCTCCGGCCTGCTGACCAAGTACCAGATGATCCACGAGGACATGAAGTTCCATTTCGAGGGCTTCCCCTCCTCGGCCCACCCCATGGCGATCCTGTCGGCCATGATCAACGCCGCCGGCTGCTTCATCCCCGAACTGACCAACGAGTACAACCCCGAGGTGTTCGAGCAGCAGGCCGCCCGGTTGCTATCCCAGGTGCGCACCCTGGCCGCCTACGCCTTCCGCAAGTCGCGCGGCCTGCCCTCCATCTATCCCAAGAAGAAGTACACCTACACCGAGAACTTCCTGCACATGATGTTCTCCGAGCCGGACGAGGACTACCCCCTGGACCCGGCCATCGTCGACGCCCTGGACCTGATCTTCCTGCTGCACGCTGACCATGAGCAGAACTGCTCCACCGCCACCGTGCGCATGGTCGCCTCCAGCCGCGCCAACCTGTTCGCCAGCGCCTCGGCCGGGGTCTGCGCCCTCTGGGGCCCGCTGCACGGCGGGGCCAACCAGGCGGTGATCGAGATGCTCCGGGAGATCAAGGCGGAAGGCGACGACGGCACCAAGTTCCTGGACAAGGTCAAGAACCGCGGCGGCGGCGCCAAGCTGATGGGCTTCGGCCACCGGGTCTACAAGAACTACGACCCCCGGGCGCGGATCATCAAGCGGCGCAGCGACGAGCTGCTGGCCAAGCTGGGCATCAGCGACCCCCTGCTGGACATCGCCAAGACCCTGGAAGAGGCCGCCCTGAACGATCCCTACTTCATCGAGCGCCGGCTCTACCCCAACGTGGACTTCTACAGCGGCATCATCATGCAGGCCATCGGCATCCCGCTGGAGATGTTCACGGTGATCTTCTCCATCGGCCGCATGCCGGGCTGGATCGCCAACTACAAGGAAGTGATGGAGGATCCCGAAAGCCGCATCTACCGGCCGCGGCAGATCTACCAGGGGCCCACCCTCAATCACTACGTCCCGCTGTTCGAACGGTAGGGGGGAATGGCGGAACCCCGAGGCAAGATCAACACCCGCCGTGCCTGGCGGGAAGCCAGCGACCTGATCCGCCGGCACCGGAAATCCCTGACGCTGGGCCTGGCGCTGATGCTGGTCAGCCGGCTGGCCGGCATGGTGCTGCCCTTGAGCACCAAGTATCTCATCGATGACGTCATCACCAAGCACAACAGCCACCTGCTCATGCCCCTGGCCCTGGCCGCGGGGCTGGCCACCCTGATCCAGGCGGTGACCAGCTACGCCAACTCGCAGGTGGTGAGCGTGGCGGCCCAGCGCGCCATCATGGGCATGCGCCAGCGGGTCCAGGAACACATCCTGCGCCTGCCGGTGGCGTACTTCGACGCCACCCGCAGCGGCGTGGTGATCGCCCGAGTGATGAACGATTCCGAGGGCATCCGCAACCTGGTGGGCACCGGGCTGATCCAGCTGGTGGGCGGCCTGCTCACCGCCGTGCTGTCGCTGGGGGTCATGTTCTGGCTGAACTGGAAGCTGACCCTGGCCATCCTGATCTTCCTGGGGATCTTCGGCGGCGCCATGGCCGTGGCCTTCATGCGGCTGCGCCCGCTGTTCCGCAAGCGCAGCGAGCTCACCGCCGAGCTCACCGGACGGCTGGCGGAATCCGTGGGCGGCGTGCGCATCCTCAAGGTCTACGTGGCCGAGGACCGGGAATCCAGGATCTTCGCCGAGGGCGCCGAACGGCTGTTCCGCAACATCGCCGGCACCATCACCGGCACCAGCGCCGTCACCGCCTTCTCCACCGCGGTCGTCGGCGCGGTCGGCGTGCTGATCATGATCGTCGGCGGCCACGCCATCTTCGCCGGGGCGATGACCCTGGGCGACCTGATCATGTACACCTTTTTCGTGGGGCTGCTGGCTGCGCCGGTGGTGCAGATCGCCAGCATCGGCACCCAGGTGAGCGAAGCCTTCGCCGGCCTCGACCGCATCCGGGAAGTCCTGGACCTGCCCACCGAGGACCAGGAGGACGCCTCCCGCGAGGCGCTGCCCGCCCTGCGCGGCACGGTGGAATTCCGCGACGTCCGGTTCGCCTACACGCCCGGCACGCCGGTGCTGCGCGGGCTGTCCTTCCGCGTCCCGGCCGGCTCCACGGTGGCCCTGGTGGGTTCCAGCGGTTCCGGCAAGAGCACCATCATCGGCCTGCTCATGGCCTTCCAGCGCCCCCAGGAGGGCCAGGTGCTGGTGGACGGCCAGGACCTGCAGCGCCTGCGCCTGCGCGACTACCGGGCCAAGCTCGGCGTGGTGATGCAGGACAATTTCCTGTTCGACGGCACCATCGCCGAGAACATCGCCTTCGCCAAGCCCGGCGCCACCCGGGCGGAGATCGAGGCGGCGGGCGCCATCGCCCACGTGGAAGAGTTCGTCGCCCGGTTCGACCTGGGCTACGACACCGTGGTCGGCGAACGCGGGGTGAAGCTCTCCGGCGGCCAGCGCCAGCGGGTGGCGATCGCCCGGGCCATCCTGGCCGATCCGCGCATCCTCATCCTGGACGAGGCGACCTCGTCGCTGGACAGCGAAAGCGAAGCCCTGATCCGGGACGGCCTGCGCCGGCTGCGGGCCGGCCGCACCACCTTCGTCATCGCCCACCGGCTGAGCACCATCCAGAGCGCCGACCAGATCCTGGTGGTGGAGGGCGGCGAGATCGTCGAGCGCGGCGCGCACGCCGAGCTCCTGGCCCTGGGCGGCCGCTACCGGCAGCTGCACGACCGCCAGCAGGGCAGCGAACTGGACGCGTTCATCAACCCCGGCGAGGATTTCACCGCCCAGCCGGCAAACGATTAAAATGGCATAGACCCCGAGGCCAACCATGCGGACTGCCCTCATCCTCAGCTTCCTCAGCCTGCTCCTGGCGCTGCCGGCGCACAGCGCCGCGCCGGCGTCCAGGGAAGGCGACTACCTCGCCAGGGACTTCCACTTCAAGAGCGGCGAAGTCCTGCCGGAACTGCGCCTGCACTACACCACCCTGGGCACGCCCCGGCGCGGCCCGGACGGCCGCGTGAACAACGCCGTGCTGCTGCTGCACGGCACCACCGGCACCGGGCGGAACTTCCTGGCGCCCAGCTTCGCCGATGAGCTGTTCGGCCCCGGCCAGCCGCTGGACGCCTCGCGCTACTACCTCATCCTGCCGGACGGCATCGGCCGCGGCGGGTCGAGCAAACCCAGCGACGGCCTGCGCGCCCGTTTCCCGCGCTACGGCTACCAGGACGTCGTTGAAGCGCAGCACCTGCTGGTCACCCAGGGACTCGGCGTGGACCACCTGCGCCTGGTGCTGGGCACCTCCATGGGCGGCATGCAGACCTGGATGTGGGGCGAGACCTATCCGGCCATGATGGACGCGCTCATGCCGATCGCCAGCCAGCCCACCCAGATCTCCGGGCGCAACCTGCTCTGGCGGCGGATCATCACCGAAGCGATCCGCCAGGACCCGGACTGGAAGGGCGGCGACTACCAGGTGCCGCCGACCCGCTGGGCCAGCGTCGCGCCGATCTTCAACCTCATGGCCGACAGCCCGGTGCGGCTGCAGGGCCAGGGTCCCACCCGGCAGGCCGGCAACGCGCTCTACGACCAGCTGGTGGCCACGGCGCGGAAGAACGACGCCAACGACTATCTGTACTGGTTCGAATCTTCCTTCGACTACGACCCGGAGCCCGCCCTCGGCAGCATCAAGGCCCGGCTGCTGGCCGTCAACTTCGCCGACGACCAGATCAACCCCAGCTCCCTGGGGGTCATGGAGGGCCTCACCGCCAAGGTCGCCAACGGCCGTTTCGTCCTGGTGCCCATCAGCAGCCGCACCATCGGCCACCAGACCCTGACCCAGGCGGCCGTGTGGAAGCCCTACCTGGAGGAGCTGCTCAAGGAGTCCCAAAAAGGATAAATGCCCATTGATTTGTCCTAAAATCTCGAGGCCCGGGCGGGGGAGCCGGCGGCGTCCCCTGAAGCCATGGCGGGCGCGGGGCTGCGTGCCTTCTTCAACATGGCCACGGCATGGCATCTCGGGGCACCATCTACGGCGCCTCCCGGCAGTTCGCCCGGGGCCACCGTCAACCGGTGCGCGGGCTGGCCTATGCCAGTGTGCGAGCAGTGGGGGGCAGCGCCGTCGTCGGCTTCCGGCCCGAGACGGTGCGGGACCTCAAGCACCACCACCAGGTCGTCATGAGCTGGGACGGTTCCCAGCTCGCGCTCTGACCGGACCTTTCATCCGAGCCCCAGGGTATCCGCCAGGGCCTGGCCGATGGCGTCGAGCACCGGGGCGGGCACGGTGCCGAGCCGGCTCCGCAGCCGGCCCTTGTCGACGGTGAGGACCTGGGTGCAGTTGGCCCAGGACGGGGCGCGCAGGCCGGTCGAGGCGGTCCTGGGCACCGGAACGTAAAAGGCGTAGGAACGCCCCTGGGTGGTGAGCGGCACCAGGATGGTGGTGCGGGCGCCGGGCGCGTGGTTGCCTTCGTCGCACTGGACGATCACCCCCGGGCGCCAGCCCTCCTGTTCCGAACCCCGGCCCGGGCTCCAATCCAGCATCCAGATGTCGCCCCGGCTGCAGTCCGCCGGCTTCACTTGGCCTTCCCCTTGCGCCTGGGCTTGGGCTCCACCCGGAACGGGATGTCCGCCTCCGCGGCGATCTCCGCCTGGGCCGCGAAGGCATACGCCACATCCTGGGCGTCGCCGTCCGCGGCATAGGCCGCCCAGTCCATGGCCAGGCGCTGCCGGCGCGCGTTCTGCCGCTCCCGCTCCAGGAGGCCCGCCAGGAAGGCGTTCACGCTCATCGCCTCGGCCTTGGCCGCCTGCTGCAGGTAGGCGGCGAGATCATCGGAAATGCGCAAGGTCGTGCTGAACATGATGCACCTTCTGCCATCATGTTATGCCATCAGCCGGTTCCCGCCCATGGAAATTCCCGGGCACCCGGCGCCACGGCAGGTATAGTGTAGGCGTGACTCAGAAATTGCCGATCCCGGCGGGCGCAGTTCCTTCAAATTTCACGCAGGCCTTCTTCGAGGAAAACCGTGGATTTCACGCTGCCCGAACACGTCGAAGCCCTCCGCGAGGAGGTCCGCAGGTTCGCCCAAAAGGAGATCCGGCCCCACGTCATGACCTGGGACGAGGCCCGGACCTTCCCCATGGAGGTCCTGAAGCAGCTGGGCGAGATGGGCATGATGGGCATCATCTTTCCCGAGCGGTACGGCGGCGCCGGCATGGGCTACCTGGAATATGCCGTGCTGGTGGAGGAGCTGTCCCGGGTGGACGGCAGCGTGGGGCTCAGCGTGGCGGCCCACAACAGCCTCTGTTCCAACCATATCTACAGCCAGGGCAGCGAGGCGCAGCGGGAGAAGTTCCTCCCGCCGCTGGCCGGCGGCCAGGTGCTCGGCACCTGGGCGCTGACCGAGCCCGGCTCCGGCAGCGACGCGGGGGCGCTGCGCACCACCGCCCGGCGCCGGGGCGACGCCTGGGTGCTGAACGGCACCAAGAACTTCGCCACCCACGGCAGCGTGGCGGGGATCGCCGTGGTCATGGCGCGCACCCGCAGCGGCCAGGGCACCGACGGCATCAGCGCCTTCATCCTGGAGCGCGGCATGAAGGGCTTCCGCCCCGGCAAGCAGGAAAACAAGCTGGGCATGCGCGCCAGCGACACCTCCGAACTGATCCTCGAAGAGGTGGAGGTACCCGGGGAGAACCTGCTGGGGGCGGAAGGGGTCGGCTTCAAGCAGGCGATGAAGACCCTGGACGGCGGCCGCATCAGCATCGCCGCCCTGGCACTCGGCATGGCCCAGGGCGCGTTCGAGGCCAGCGTGAAGTACGCGGCCATCCGCCGGACCTTCGGCAAGGCGATCAACGAGCACCAGGCCATCCAGTTCAAGCTGGCCGACATGCAGGTGCAGATCGAGGCGGCGCGCGGCCTGGTGTACCGCGCCGCCTGGCTCAAGGACCAGGGCCTGCCCTACGGCAAGGCGGCGGCCATGGCCAAGCTGTACGCCTCGGAGATGGCCTGCCGGGTGGCGGACGAGGCGGTGCAGATCCACGGGGGCTACGGCTTCATCAAGGACTACCCGGTGGAGAAGTTCTACCGGGACGTCAAGCTCTGCACCATCGGCGAAGGCACCAGCGAGGTGCTGCGCATGGTGATCGCCCGGCACATCATCAAGGAGGCCTGAGGGTGACCCTGATCCAGAGCCGGCTCAAGCCATCCTCCGAGAGCTTCAGGCAGAACCATGCGCACAACCTGGCCCTGTGCGAGGCGCTGCGCGAGCGGAAGGAGCTGCTCAAGCAGGGCGGCGGCGCCAAGGCCATGGCCCGGCACCGGGACCAGGGCAAGCTGTTCGTGCGCGACCGGATCACCGCGCTGTGCGACGCCGGCACGCCGTTCCTGGAGGTGGGGCTGCTCGCCGCCCTGGGCGTCTACCCGGATCCCGTGCCGGCCGCGGGCCTGGTGACCGGGGTGGGCATGGTACTGGGCCGGCCGTGCATGATCATCGCCAACGACGCCACCGTGAAGGGCGGCGCCTACTACCCGCTGACGGTGAAGAAGCACCTGCGGGCCCAGGAGATCGCCCTGGAGAACCGGCTGCCCTGCCTCTACCTGGTGGACAGCGGCGGGGCCTTCCTGCCCCTGCAGGCCGAGGTGTTCCCGGACAAGGAGCACTTCGGCCGGATCTTCTTCAACCAGGCCACCCTGTCGGCCGCCGGCATCCCCCAGCTGGCCGCGGTCATGGGCAGCTGCACCGCCGGGGGCGCCTACGTCCCGGCCATGAGCGACCAGACCGTCATCGTCAACGGCACCGGCACCATCTTCCTGGGCGGCCCGCCCCTGGTGAAGGCGGCCACCGGCGAGGACGTCAGCGCCGAGGAGCTGGGCGGGGCCCGGGTGCACACCGAGTTCTCCGGGGTGGCCGACCACTTCGCCGAGGACGACGCCCAGGCCATCCAGATCCTCCGGGAGCTGGTGGGGCACCTGGGCCCCGCGCCCCAGGCGGCCGCCGCCCTGCGCACCCCCGAGCCCCCGGCCTACGACCCGGAGGAGCTCCTGGGCGCCTGGCCCCGGGACCTGCGCCGCCAGGGGGACATCCGGGAAGTGCTGGCCCGGGTGGTGGACGGCAGCCGCTTGTGCGAGTTCAAGGAGCGCTACGCCACCACCCTGGTCACCGGCTTCGCCCACGTGGAGGGCCTGCCCTGCGGCCTGGTGGCCAACAACGGCGTGCTGTTCGGCGAAAGCGCGCTCAAGGCGGCGCACTTCATCGAGCTGTGCACCTCCCAGAAGATCCCCCTGGTGTTCCTGCAGAACATCACCGGCTTCATGGTCGGCGCCCAGGCGGAGCGCGGCGGCATCGCCAAGGACGGCGCCAAGATGGTCCACGCGGTGGCCACCGCCCGGGTGCCCAAGCTCACCCTGATCCTGGGCGGCAGCTTCGGCGCGGGCAACTACGGCATGTGCGGCCGGGCCTACGGCCCGCGCTTCCTGTGGTCCTGGCCTTCGGCGCGCATCTCGGTCATGGGCGGGGCCCAGGCCGCCGAGGTGCTGGTGACGGTCAAGCGCGAGCAGCTGGAACGGGACGGCCGGGCGCTCACGGCGGCCGAGGCCGAGGCCATCGCCCGGCCGATCCTCGAGAAGTACGAGCGGGAAGGCCACCCCACCTACGCCTCGGCCCGCCTGTGGGACGACGGCGTGGTGGACATGCGCGCCACCCGCGCCGTGCTGGCCGCATCCCTGGCCTGCGCCCTGTCGGCCCCGGTGGAAGCGACCCGCATGGGCGTGCTGCGAATGTGAGGTGGCGATGAAGGAAAGCGGCATCATCCGGATCGGCAACGCCGGCGGCTACTGGGGCGACGACCCCCACGCGCTGCGCCGGCAGGTGCTCGGCCCGCTCGACCTGGACTACATCTCCATCGACTACCTGGCCGAAGTGACCATGAGCATCCTGCAGAAGCAGAAGAGCCGCGACGCCGCGGCCGGCTACGCGCGCGACTTCGTCACCCAGATCGAACCCCTGCTGGAGCGGATCCTGCTTCGGCGCATCCGCATCATCACCAACGCCGGCGGGGTCAACCCCGAAGCCTGCGCCGCCGCCCTGGCGGCGGTGGCCCGGGCCAAGGGCCTGAAGCTGCGCATCGCCGTGGTGGAGGGCGACGACGTCGCCCCGCGCCTGGCCGCGCTCATGGCCCAGGGGGTGGACCTCTGTAACCTGGAGACCGGCGCGCCGTTTCGGCATGCGGACCAGACCCTGGCGGCCAACGCCTATTTCGGCGCCATGCCGGTGGTCGAGGCGCTGGCCTTCGATCCGCACATCGTCATCTGCGGCCGGGTCACCGACACCGGCATCACCCTGGCCCCGCTGATCCACGAATTCGGCTGGGGCCCGGAGGACTGGGACCTGCTGGCGGCCGGCATCGTCGCCGGCCACATCATCGAATGCGGGGCCCAGGCCACCGGCGGCAATTTCACCGACTGGAAGAAGGTGCCCAGCTTCATCGACCTGGGCTTTCCCATCGTGGAATGCCGGTCCGACGGCTCCTTCACCGTCACCAAGCACCCCGGCAGCGGCGGCCTGGTCACCTGCCAGACCGTGCGGGAACAGCTGCTCTACGAGATGGGCGAACCGCAGAGCTACCTCACCCCCGACGTCATCGCCGACTTCGCAAGCGCCAGGCTGGAGCCGGACGGTCCCGACCGGGTGCGCATCGAAGGCATCCAGGGACGCCCGCCCACCGAGCTGCTGAAGGTCAGCATCGCCCATGCCGACGGGGTCAAGGCCGGCGGCGCCCTGATCGTCTGCGGCCCGGACGCCCGGGCCAAGGCGGACCTGTTCGCCCGGGTCTTCTGGCAGCGCCTGGGCAGCGAGCTGGACCGGGCCGGGATCCCCCCGCTGGAGCGCACCTGCACCGAATGCGTGGGCGACGACGCCACCCACCGCGGGCTCAGCCCCCGGCAACCGGCCAGCGAGATCCTGCTCCGGCTCTCCGCCCATTCGGCCCGCCGGGACGGCCTGGAGCTGTTCCGCAAGCTGCTGCCGTCCATGATCCTCTCCGGCCCCGCCGGGGTGGCGGTCACCGGCGGCGCCCCGGCCATCACCGAGGTGGTGAGCTACTGGCCGGCGCTGATGCCCAGGGCACTCGCCCTGCCCAGCGTGCGGCTGCTGGAGGAACGGGGCACCGGCCGCCTGGAGCAGCTCCACACCACCGGGCCGCTGCCCTGGCCCGCCACTCCGGGCCCGCGGCCGCCCCTGGAGCCGGCCGATCCCTGGCCGCCCTTCCCGCCGGACGGGCCCATGGTGCGCCTGCCGCTCATGCGCATCGCCCATGCCCGCAGCGGCGACAAGGGCGACACCGCCAACATCGGCCTGATCGGCCGCTCCGGGCCATGCTACGCCTGGCTGCGCGACCACCTCGACGCCGGCCAGGTCAAGCAGTGGTTCAGCGGCCACTGCCTGGGCCCGGTGACCCGCCACCCGGTGCCCCAGCTCTGGGCCCTGAACTTCCTGCTGGAAGCGACCCTGGGCGGCGGCGGCACGCTGAGCCTGTTCATCGACGCCCAGGGCAAGACCCTGGCCCAGGCCCTGCTGCGCTGCCAGCTGGAGCTGCCCGAAGCCCTGCTGGCCACCATCGGCGCCGATGACCTGCCCTGCCCCGGCGAATTGAACGCCCAAGGAGGCCCCCCATGACCAACCTGGCCCCGTTTCCCCTGGAAGCCACCCTGTTCGCCGGCGCCACGGTCCGGGCGGAAGCCCTGGCCAAGGGGGTGGCGCGCGTGGTGCTGGACCGTCCCCAGGTGCGCAACGCCTTCAATGCCGAGATGATCCGGGAGCTGTCCCAGGCCCTGGCGGAGCTGGCGGCCCTGCCCTGCGACCAGCTCCGGCTGCTGCTGCTGGTGGGCGAAGGCAACGTGTTCTGCGCCGGGGCGGATCTCGCCTACATGAAGGAGCAGGCCTCGGCGGAGCCCGCGCGCAACCTGGAGAACGCCCGGGAACTGGGGCGGATGTTCCGGGCCCTGGCCGGCTTCCCCGCGCCGGTGGTCAGCTTCGTGCGCGGCGCGGCCATCGGCGGCGGCCTGGGCCTGGCGGTGTGCAGCGATTACGTGCTGGCCGAGCCCAGGGCGGCGTTCGCCACTTCCGAAGTCATGCTCGGGCTGGTCCCGGCCGTCATCAGCCCGTACCTCGTGCGCAAGCTGGGCCTGGCCCACGCCGCTCCGCTCATGCTCACCGGCCGCCGCATCGAGGGCACCGAAGCCCTGGCCCTGGGCCTGGCGCAGCGGCTGGTGCAGCCCGAGGAGACCGGGGAGGAGGCCCTGGCCAAGGTGCTCCGGGACTTCCTCCGGGCCGGGCCCCGGGCCGCCCGCGCCACCCGGGAGCTGCTGCTGCGCGTCAGCCCCCTGCCCGGCCCGGAGCTGTTCGAGGCCACCGCGGCGGCGATCGCCGCCGCCCGGGCCTCCAGCGAAGGCCAGCAGGGCCTCCAGGCCTTCTTCAACAAGAGCGCCCCACCCTGGGAGCATGCCTTTTGACCGCCCGGCGCCTGGTCATCGCCAACCGGGGCGAGATCGCCCGCCGCATCCTGCGCGCCGGCCGGGCCATGGGCTACCAGGTGGCGGTCATCTCCACCGGCCAGGACGCCGGCGCCAGGGTGCGCCGGGAGGCCGACGCGGTGCTGCCGGTGCCGAGCTTCCTGGACATCCCGGCGATCGTGGCGGCCAGCCGGGCCTGGGGCGGCCAGTTGCTGCACCCCGGCTACGGGTTCCTGTCCGAGCACGCCGGGTTCGCCCAGGCGGTGGAGGACGCCGGCCTCGTCTTCGTCGGGCCGGCCCCGGAAAGCATGCGCGCCCTGGGCCGCAAGGAGGCCGCCAAGGCGCTGGCCCGGGCCTGCGGCGTGCCGGTGCTGGACGCCCTGCTTTCCCATGAGCTGGCATGCCTGCCCCCGGCGCGCTGGGCGGCGGAGCTGGCCGCCCGGGGCATCCGGGCGCCCTTCCTGGTGAAGGCCAGCGGCGGCGGCGGCGGCCGGGGCATGCGCGTGGTGGCCGAGGCCGGCGAGCTGCCGGAGGCGGTGCGCCGGGCCGGGCTGGAAGCCGAGGCCGCCTTCCATGACGGCACCGTGTTCGTCGAGCGCTACCTGGAGGGCCCCCGGCACATCGAGATCCAGGTGTTCGGCGACGGCCGCGGCGGCGGCGTGTTCCTGGGCGAGCGGGAATGCTCCCTGCAGCGCCGGCACCAGAAGGTGCTGGAGGAGGCCCCCAGTTCCGTGGTGGACCCGGCCTTGCGCGAGGCCCTGGGCCGGGCCGCCCTGGCCCTGGTGCGGGAGACCCGCTACCGGGGCGCCGGGACCGTGGAATTCCTGCTGGACGCCGAACGCTCCTGGTATTTCCTGGAGGTGAACACCCGCATCCAGGTGGAGCACCCGGTCACCGAGCAGGTCTACCACGTGGACCTGGTGCAGGCCCAGCTGGAGCTGGCCGAGGGACGCTGGCCGGCCGCCCTGGGCGACCCCGGGGCGTTCGCCCCGCCCACGCCCGACGGGGTGGCCCTGGAGGCCCGCATCCTGGCCGAGGACCCCCGCCACGGTTTCATCCCGACCCCGGGCCCGCTGCGGGTCTACCGGGAGCCCGCCGGCGCGGGCATCCGGGTGGACTCGGGGGTGGGCCAGGGCGACCAGGTGGGCGCCCAGTTCGATTCGCTGATCGCCAAGCTGATCGTCTGGGGCCCGGACCGGGCCGCCGCCGTGGCGCGCCTGTCCGCGGCCCTGGAGGGCTTCGTCATCCTCGGCTGCGTCACCAACCTGCCCCTGCTCCAGGCCATCAGCCGGGCCCCGGATTTCCTGGCCGGCCGCAGCTCCACCAGCTGGATCCAGGACCACCTGGCCGGCTTGAACGCCCCGCTCCTGCCCGCCCCAAGCCTCGCCCTGGTCGAATCCCAGCCCTTCCGGGAAGCGCTCTCCTGCGCCCTGCGCGGCATGGGCCAGCCCCAGCCCGGCCCCGCCGAGCGGTTCGCCGCCCTGGCGCACCCGGAGCTGAGCATCGGCGGCGCCCCGAAGCCGGTATTCAGCCTGCTTCGGGAGGCCGGGCAAGACCGGTTCACCCTGCGGGTGCCGGGACGCGAGGCGGCGGACTGCACCGCCTGCCGGCTGCCGGGATCGGACATGGCCCTGGCCGTGGGCGGGGAGACCCTGGTGCTGGCGGACCCCCAGGCCCGCCCGGCCGCGGCCCGCTCCGGCCCCGCGGCCTCCGGCCAGGTGCTGGCGCCCATGGGCGGGAAGGTCCTGGAGGTGCATGTGGCCCCGGGGGATGCGGTGGAACCGGGCCAGCTGCTGTTCCTGCTGGAGTCGATGAAGATGCAGTTCGAGATCAGCGCGCCGGGCCGGGCCCGGGTGGCGGCGGTCCTGGTGCAACCGGGCCAGGTGCTCCAGGGACCGGAACCGCTCGCGCTTTTGGGCCCGTAGCGCTAAAGCCCCAGCCACCGGCCCAAGTATTCCCAGCAGGCGACATGGTTCATGTTGAACGCCTTGCCCTGGGGAACCAGATCCTGGAGCTGGAAGTCACGCGGCTGGCCCTGCCAGTCGGCACCCAGGGGGGTGACGGCCAGGCCCGCCTTCGCCGCCAGGGCCAGGGCCCGGGGCAGATGGGACGCCGAGCTCAGCAGCCCCATGCGCTGCCAGCCGAACCGCGCCTGCAGCCGCCGGTAGGCCTGGATCTCCTCCCGGGAATTCAAGCAAGGTTCGCCCACCGGCAGGATGGCGCTGTCCGGAATGCCCACGGCGCGCCACAGGGCGCGGGTCTCCTGGCCCAGGTCGCGGCGCCCCTGGAACCCGTTGCCGGCCCCGCTGGACACCAGCAGCCGGACCTTGCCGGCATGCCACAGCCGGGCCGCCAGGAAAATGCGGTCGCCGATCGTGCTCAGCTCCGGTTCGCCGCGTTCGTCCTGGTCGCTGCCTCCCCCCATGACGAACACCGCGTCGAAGGGCGGCAGCGCAGCCACCGCCACCGGCGGGACGCAGCGCTCCAGGCTGGCCATCAGCCTACCCGCCAGATGGACGTTGCCCGCGCAGGTGTACAGGGCGGCGATCACCAGGCCCAGGGCGGCCTGCCGCCACTGGCGCAGGTACAGGCTGAACAGGACGGCGGCCAGCATGAGCAGCCAGATCAGCCCGACCGGCATGATCAGTATCCCCACGGTCTTCTCGAAGGCAAAGAGGGTCATCGGGCGTCAGTCTACTCGATCCGGATGAAGCCCGCCTGCACGGCCTTGGGAAAATCCGGTTCCGGCGCCTGCAGCGCCGTGATGATGGCGTCGGGGTCCCCGGTGCCCGGCAGGATCCCCTGCAGGCGGTTGCGCCCCTTGTCCTTGGCACCGTAAAGGCTTTCGTCGGCCAGCCGGAACACCTGCTCCCAGCCCAGCCCCTCGGGCCGCTCGGGCAGGAAGGGGAAGCTGGCGTAGCCCACCGAGCAGGTCTGGCGGATGGTCTGCCCACCCGGGAGCTGGAAGGGGTGGTTGGCCATCTGCTCGTGGACCCGGACGGCGATGAGCGGCGGGGTGGCCCGGTCCGAATCCAGGGCCAGGATCAGGAATTCCTCGCCGCCCCAGCGCAGCACCAGGTCCGGCTTGCGCACGATCTCCTTCAGCAGCTTGGACACCTGCAGCAGCACGGCATCGCCGGCGGCGTGGCCGTGCTCGTCGTTGACATGCTTGAACAGATCCAGATCCACCAGGATCAGGCTGATGCTGCGCCGGTTCAGGATATCCCCGTCGTTGAGCAGCCAGTGGCGCAGCACCCGGGGCGTCTCCTCCTGCATGAACTCGTGCAGGTAGCGGCGGTTGCGCAGGCCGGTCAGGGGATCGCGCAAGGCCAGGTCCTCCAGGCGCTGGGTCAGCAGCACCGTCTGGAACAGCGCGTGGTGCACCTGCAAGGCGGAGGCCAGGAGGGCGCAGAGGTAGATCAGCATGGCCATGGCAAAGAGGTAGCCCATGCCGAGGGGCGGATGGATGAACCCCACCGCCACCAGGCTGCCCATGGCGGGCAGCACGAAGGCCCCGTAGCAGAGGGGGCTGCCGGCCATGGTGACGCAGCCCAGCGAAGTCACGCCGACCATGCACAGCGTGATCAGCAGGAACTGGCCGGCGTCCAGGTGCGAAACGACCACCAGGATGATCCCGCCCAGGAACAGCCCGACCCCGCAGGCGCCCGCCGTGAACAGGATGAACCGGGGGATGGGCCGGCGCATCACCGCTTCCAGGTGGTCGCCGCGGAACGCCAGGACCAGCCGGTACAAGTCCGCCACCACCAGGCCGGGGAACAGGAACCAGAGCCAGCCCAGGTCCGCCACCTGGCGCCTCAGGATGAGGTAGCAGATGCCGATGAGCGCCAGCTGCAGCACCACCGGCACCCGGCTGCGCCGGTACAGGTTCCGCACCAGCGCCATGTGCACGGCCCTCATGTGGGAGCGGTCGCCAGGCGCGAGGGTGAAGGGGGTGATCCAGTTCATGCTGTGGCTTTCCGCGGTAAATAGTTGGTCTGTAAATAGATTGACAGTACCGTCAAGTTTGCCGGGAATGAAATTCCTTGCGCGGACCCCGGCATCGGCTGAATAGTTGGGCATTGACAGCACACGCGCCCCGTCCGGGGGGAGGTCCCCATGAAACTTGCGGTCCTGGGTGGAAGTCTGAGGCAGGGTTCCCTGAACCGGCGCCTGCTGGAGCATCTGGCCCAGCAGCTGGCGGGCATGGGCCACGAGGTCGCGTCCGTGGCCGGAGACGCCCTGCGCCTGCCCCTGTACGACGCCGACCTGCCGGCCCCCGCCGGGGTGCTCGCCGTGCAGGCCGCCCTGGCCGGGGCCGCCGGGCTGGTCATCGTTTCGCCCGAATACAACGCCGGCATCCCGCCGCACCTCAAGAACGCCGTGGACTGGCTGTCCACCCTCGCGCCGAACCCGCTGAAGGGCATTCCGGTGCTGCTCGCCGCCGCCTCCCCCGGCGCCTTCGGCGGGGCCCGCGCCCTGCTTTCCTGGCGCCCGGTCCTGGCCAACCTGGGGGCCCTGGCGCTGCCGGGCGCCATCACCGTGCCCCTGGCCGACCGCAACCTGGACGGCGCCGGCGCCCCGCTGGATCCCCGCTCCGCCAAGGAGGTCC
The DNA here is from genome assembly GCA_964627225.1 of uncultured Mesoterricola sp. Classification (GTDB taxonomy): domain Bacteria; phylum Acidobacteriota; class Holophagae; order Holophagales; family Holophagaceae; genus Mesoterricola. Next base: position 28,496 of record CAZVHQ010000004.1, on the reverse strand, counting down.
AGCAGGCGCTCGGTGCCTTCGTGCAATGGACCGCCCGGCTAGCGGCCAACTGAACAGGAGTCCCCCATGATCACCTTCCGCCCAGCTGAAACCCGCGGCCACTTCGACTTCGGTTGGCTCGACACGTGGCACACCTTTTCCTTCGGCGACTACCATGACCCCGCCCACCAGCAGTTCCGCGCCCTGCGGGTGATCAACGAGGACCGGGTGCAGCCCGACCAGGGCTTCGGCACCCATGGCCACAAGGAGATGGAGATCCTCACCTGGGTGCTGGAAGGCAGCCTGGCCCATGAGGATTCCATGGGGCACCGCAGCACCCTCAGGCCCGGCCAGGCCCAGGCCATGAGCGCGGGCACCGGCATCCGCCACAGCGAGTTCAACGGCTCGACCACCGAGGCGGTCCACCTCCTGCAGATCTGGCTGCTCCCCGGCACCCCGGACCTCGCTCCGGGCTACCAGGAGGCCGCCTTCCCCGACCTGGAGCTGCACAACCGCCTGCGGCTGATCGCCAGCCAGGACGGGGCCGACGGCTCGGTGGTCCTGCACCAGGATGTGCGGGTCTACGTGGCCCGGCTGGAGGCCGGCGCGAGCGTCCGGCACCCCTTCGCCCAGGGCCGCCATGGCTACGTCCAGCTGGCCAAGGGCGCCCTGGAGCTGAATGGCCGGGCCATGCGGCCCGGCGACGGCGCCGCCCTCTCGGAGGAGGCGGCCGCGGTCTTCACCGCTTCGGCCGCCAGCGAGGTGATCCTGTTCGATTTAATGTGAGATGTAGTGCTCAAGCTGGCCGATGATGAAGGTCTGCTCGGAGATGGTCTCCTTCACCAGGTCGCCGATGGACAGGAAGCCCGCCACCGTGCCGTCCTCCGCCAGCACCGGCAGGTGCCGGATGTGCCGGTCGGTCATGATGGCCATGCAGTCCTCCACCGTCTGGGTGAGCGTCACGCAGATCAGCTTCTCGCTCATCATCGTCCGCACCGGGGTGTCCTTGGCCTCCAGGCCGTGCAGGATGCCCTTGCGGGCGAAGTCCCGTTCGGAGAAGATGCCCACCGGCTTGCCGCCCTCCATGACCAGAAGGGCGCCGATGTCATGCTGGGCCATGAGGCTCAGGGCCCGGAGCACCGTGTCATCGGGACCGATGGAAATGAGCCGGTGCCGTTTCGCGCTCAGGAGATGCTCCAACAATTTCATTGATGTCTCCCACATTCGGGTCCGGAAGCTCCGGGTTGGGGATAAAGCATAAGCTATCCCCTGTACTAGCGCGAGGACTCCAGTCCATATGCCTTGATCTTCTGATAAAGGGTGCTGCGGGGAATATTCAGCCGTTTGGCGGTCCGCTCCACATGGCCGCCCTCCTCCCGCAGCACCGTGCTGATGTGGTTGCGCTCCACTTCCCGCAAGGTCAGGTGCGAGGACAGCGCTTCGCCCCCGGCCCCGGAGCGCGGGCTGCTGGCGAAATCCAGGTCGGCGGCGTCGATGCTGGCGCTGGTGGCGCCGAGCAGGGCCCGTTCCAGGACATTGCGCAGTTCCCGGATGTTGCCGGGCCAGCTGTGCTTCTGCAACTGCAGCAGGGCGGCCTTGGTGAACAGCACCGGTTCCCGGCCCCACTCGTCGGTCAGCCGGTTCATCAGGTTCTGGGCCAGCGCCGGAATGTCCTCGACCCGCTCCACCAGGGGCGGCATCACCAGCTGGACGGCGCTCACCCGGTAGAACAGGTCGGCCCGGAACAGCCGCTCCTGCACCAGGCGCTCCAGGTTCTGGTGGGTGGCGGCGATCAGCCGGAAATCCACCTTGCGGTCGTGCACCTCCCCCAGCCGGCGGAAGCGCTTCTCCTCGAGGGCCTTGAGCAGCTTGGGCTGGATCTGCAGATCCATGTCGCCGATCTCGTCCAGGAACACCGTGCCCCGGTGGGCCGCCTCCAGCAGGCCGACCTTGGCCATGACCGCCCCGGTGAAGGCACCCTTTTCATGGCCGAACAGCTCGGTTTCCAGGAACTCCCGGGTGAACCCGCCGCAGTTCAGCTCCAGCATGGCCTCCGAGGCCCGGGAGCTGTGCCGGTGCAGCCACCGGGCCAGCTCGCTCTTGCCGGTGCCGGTCTCCCCGGTGATCAGGATCGGGCTTTCGGCGGCGGCCGCGCGGCGCGCCTGGCCTTCCATCCTCCGGATGGCCGGGCTCAGCCCGAGGAACAGGTCCAGGGCCCGCTTCGGCTGGTCCCGGGCGGCGTTGGCCAGCTCCCGGCGCCGGTTGCGCTGGTTCTCCACGGTGCGGTCCAGCACCACCAGCAGGGCCGGCAGGTTCAAGGGCTTGACCAGGAACTGCTCGGCCCCCAGCTGGATGCTGCGCACCGCCAGCTCGATGCTGCCGTGGGCGGTGAGCAGGATGATCGGCACCCCGGCGTCCACCGCCTTGAGCCTGGGCAGCAGGTCCAGGGCGTTGCCGTCCGGCAGGGAATAGTCCAGGGTCACCAGGTCGTAGACGTCGCGGCGGTACTTCGCCTCCGCCTCGGCGCAGGTTTCCGCCTCGTCCACGCCGTAGCCGTGCAGCTCCAGGAAGTCCCTGATGGCGAAGCGGATGGCCGCCTCGTCATCCACCACCAGGATTCTCGACTTAGCCATGGTGCGCCCCCGCCAGCGCCGGCAGGATGAACCCCAGCCGCACCCCGCCGCCGGGACCCTGGTCCGCCGAGAGCTTGCCGCCGTGCTGTTCGAGCACCCGCCGCGCCACCGGCAGGGCCAGCCGGCCGAAGCCCGAGGCGCGGAAATAGAACGGCTCGAACAGCCGGGACAGGTCCACCCCGGGCAGCTCCATCCGGGGGCTGTCCACGTAGCCGCGGATCACCGCCCGGTCCTCCTGGAAGCCGGGTTCCGCGTGGATCGTCACCCGGCCGCCCGCGGCCTGGTGGCCCAGGGCCAGCCCGATCATCCGGTGGAAGGCCATGCACAACCCCTGCTCGTCGGCCCTGACCGGCGGCAGCGGCCCCCGGAGCTCCAGGCGCAGCTCCACCCCCGCCGCCGCGGCCCGGGGCCGGAGCTGCAGGGCGGCCTCGCGCAGCAGCAGCTCCAGGTTGCCGTCGGCCCAGGCCGGCGGCCTGGGATCGCCGTAGTCGCCCACTTCGTCCACGAAGGCGTTCAGGCGGTCCACGCTGGCCCGCAGCACGGTCTGGTACTTCGCCACTTCCGCCATGCCGCCGAAGCGGGCCTGGAGGGCGTCGAGGCTGCCGGAGATGCCGAAGATGAAGTTGCGCATCTCGTGCACCAGGCCCGGCACGAAGGAGCTTCCGGCCGGCCCCCGGGGCCGGCTGCGCTGTTCGCCCAGCTCCCGGCGCAGCGCCACCAGCAGCTGGATCTGATTGGCCAGCAGGGCCAGGGCGCCCGCATGGGCTTCGCACCGGGCCCACAGCCGGCCGATGCCCCGGCCGGCGTCGGTGAGCTCCGCCCGGCTCCAGCCGCCCCCGGCCAGCAGCGGCTCCAGCACGGCCCAGTCCTCGCTGGGGAACCCGCAGCGGAACCAGACCCGCCTTTCATCCCGCAGTTCCAGGGCGGCCTGGCCCCCGCCCAGGACGGCGGCCAGCTGGACCAGGCCGCGCAGCGCGTCCTCCCCGCCGGGCTCGGTGAAACCGTGGGCCCGCAGCGGTTCGGGCTGGCGTTGGGTCGAGGTGGGTTCGAGGGCTGGCAAGGGAGGACTCCGGGCGAATAGCATAGCGCGGCCTAAATAGCTACAAGCAAAGGAGCAAAGGCCCGTGCGGACGGGAAAAAACGGCAGACCCGTGGATTCTTCAATGCGCAATCCGCCGGGAGCCGATAACCTGATCGGATGCCTGTTCTTTGGGTCACCGATCATGAGCTCGACCAGCTCCGCCCCCTCCCTGAAGCCCTCCTCATGGCCATGGGAGCCATGGGGCAGCCCGCGGCCCGCAGCCACTTGGCCCAGACCGTCGTGCGGGCCGGGCTCGCGCCCCAGGCGGCGCCCTGGATCACCAACCCGGCGGGGATGACCCCGGTGCTGAACCTCCTGCGCGACTCCGGCCTGGCCCGGGAGGTCAACAACGGCTTCTGGACCCTCACCCCCGCCGCCCTCGAAGCGGTGTGCCGCCGGGCCTACCGCAAGGGCCAGCTGAAGCCCCTGGCCGCGGCAGGGCAGGCCAGCTACGATTCCGGCAAGCTGCTTTTGGACGGCCTGGGCCGGGACCTGGCGGCGTTCCGCCTGGCCTTCCTGGAAGGCCGCCCCGGGGATTGGCTGGCCGCCCAGGAACGGCTGCGCCACACCCATCGCGCCGCCCTGGACCAGCGCGACCCCCTGGCCATCATCTGCGGCCAGCCCTTCGACCCCGCCTGGTTCGAGGCGCTGCCGCCCGCCCAGCAGAGCCATGCGGCCTGGGCCCTGCTCTATGACCAGGTGGTGCACAACCAGCCCAACGAGGCCTTCAGCGCCTGGCTGGAGGCCCGCAGCCATGCCCGGCCGAGCCCGCTGGGGCCCATGCTGGATTACCTGATCCTGGAAGGGCGCCTGGAGGAGGCCGGGGCGCTGCTGAAAAGGCTCAGTCCGGCGCAGTGCGCCATCACCCCCATCGCCCTGCTGAAATCGGCCCTGGAGCTGTCCCAGGGACACCCCGCCGCCGCCGCCGCGGGGTTCGAGGCAGTCCTGGCCGAGCTCGGCAAGGGGCCCCGGCGCAAGGCGGTGCACCTCCCGGGGCTGATGGACCTGTTCTGCTTCCTGGCCTTCGTCGGCCTGGGGGGCGACGAGGGCCTGGCCGCCGCCGGCGAGCGCCTGGAGCTGCTGGAACGGCGCCAGGTGAGCGATCCCATGTTCAGCCTGCTGGAGCCGCTGCGCCGGCTCCTGCTGCACCGCCAGGGCCTGCCCCGGATCGGTGAGCTGCCCAAGCCCGAGGCGCCCCGGCCGCATCCCCTGGCCGGCTTCGTCGAAGCGCTGTGCGCCTACCTCTGCGCCGACCGGATGGACCTGGAGGCCCTGGAACAGGCCAAGCGGGCCCTGGACGGCCTGCCCCTGGGCCTGTTCCGGCGGGAGCTGGCGGAGCTGATGCGCCGGGCCAGGGGCGGCATCAGCGCCGCCCCGTTCCCGTTCCTGGACCTGGTGCCGCACAGCGAGACCTGGGAAAAGGCCCTGGAGGACCTGCACGGCCTGGCCCGGCCCGGCACCAGCAAGCGCCCGGGCCGCCTGGCCTGGTGGGTCTGGCGCGATCCCGAGGCGCGCGCGCCCTACGTGATCGAACCGCGCGAGCAGCGCCGGGACGCCAAGGGCCTGTGGACCCGGGGCAAGGCCATCTCCCTGAAGCGGCTCAAGGAGGAGGGGCGCAGCTGGAGCTTCCTGCTGCCCCAGGACCAGGCCCTGATCAACTGCGTGCGGGAGAACTGGCGCGGCTACGAGCTCAATTTCGACGCCGCCCTGCAGGCCCTGGTGGGCCATCCCCTGGTGTTCTGGAGCGAGACCGACGTGGACGCGGCCGCGCGCATGGAGGTGGTCGCCGGCCAGCCGGAACTGCACGTGACCCGCAAGGGCAAGGTGCTGGAACTCACCCTGAACCCCCCGCTGCAGGAGGGCGACGTCATGGTCCAGGCCGAAGGCCTGTTCCGGGTGCGGATCATCACCATCACCGCCGCCCACCGCAAGCTGGCCGAGATCCTGGGCGACGGCCTGTCGGTGCCGGCGGGCGCCGAAGCCCAGGTGCTCCAGGCCCTGCGCGCCGTCGCCCCGATGGTGACGGTGCATTCCGACGTCGACGTGGCCGACGAGGCGGCCCGCCAGGCCGGGCTCGCCCGGGTCGACGGCGACCCGCGCATCCTGCTCCTGCTCATGCCCTTCCACCAGGGGCTCAAGGCCCAGATGCGGGTCGAGCCGCTGGCGGGCGGCGGCTACCACGTGCCCGGCGAAGGCGGGGCCAACCTGATGCTGGAGCGCCAGGGCGAAATGCGCCTGGTGTCCCGCGATCTGGCGCTGGAGACCGCCGGCGCCGAGGCCCTGCTGGCCGCCCTGCCCACCCTGCCCCTGGACGAGGGCCGCAGCGAGTGGATGATCGACGATCCGGAACGCTGCATGAACCTGCTGCTGGAACTGGAGGCGGCCAAGCGCCTGGCCACGGTGCAGTGGCCCGAAGGCGGCCGGCTCAGCCCGCCCAGGACGCTGGGCCTGGAAGCCATGAGCCTGACCGTCAAGCGCAACGGCAGCTGGTTCGACGCCGAGGGCGAGCTCAAGCTCGACCAGGGGCAGGTGGCCAGCCTGCAGGAACTGCTGACCGCCGCCGACCAGAGCGGCAGCCGCTTCGTCAAGCTGGGCGACGGAAGGGTCTACGCCCTGGCCGAAACCTTCCGCCGGCGCCTGGACGACCTGCGCGCCCTGGGCGAGGAGCATGGCACCGGCCTGCGCCTGCACGGCCTCAGCGCCCTGGCGCTGGACGGCATCGGCGCCGAGCTGGGCGCGTTCCACGCCGACGCCGCCTTCCAGGGCATGCTGCTGCAGCTCCAGGGCAGCCTCGCCGCCGCGGCGGAGCTGCCGGAGGGCTTCCAGGCCCAGTTGCGCCTGTACCAGCTGGAAGGCTACCAGTGGATGTGCCGGCTGGCCTCCGCCGGCATCGGCGCCTGCCTCGCCGACGACATGGGCCTGGGCAAGACCGTGCAGACCCTGGCCCTGCTGCTGGCCCGGGCCGGCGCCGGCCCGGCCCTGGTGATCGCCCCCACCAGCGTCTGCGCCAACTGGGAGAGCGAGGCCGCGACCTTCGCGCCCGGGCTCAAGGTCCAGCGCTTCGGCGAAGGCGACCGCGCCGCCGCGCTGCAGACCGCCGGCCCCCATGACGTCTACCTGTGCAGCTACGGCCTGCTCCCGCTGGAGGCCGACCGGCTGCAGGGCGTCGCCTGGGCCACCGTGGTCCTGGACGAAGGCCAGAACATCAAGAACGCCCTCACCAAGCGCAGCCAGGCGGTGATGGACCTGCAGGCCGGGTTCCGCCTGGTGCTGTCCGGCACGCCGGTGGAGAACCACCTGGCCGAGCTGTGGAACCTGTTCCGCTTCCTCAACCCCGGCCTGCTGGGGACCATCGAGCAGTTCCGCAAGCGCTTCCAGGAGCCCATCGAGCGCGACCAGGACGCCCACGCCCTGGCCCGCCTGCGGCGCATGGTCTCGCCCTTCCTGCTCCGGCGCACCAAGGCCCAGGTGCTGAAGGAGCTGCCGCCGCGCACCGAGATCGTGCTTGAGCTGGAGCCCTCCGAGGCCGAGGCGGCGTTCCTGGAGGCGCTGCGCCGGCAGAGCCTGGACGCCCTGGACGGCGGGCCGAACCAGACCCTGCAGGTGCTGGCCGCGCTCATGCGGCTGCGCCGGGCCTGCTGCAACCCGCAACTGGTGCAGCCCGGCCTGGACATCCCCTCCAGCAAGCTGGAGGCCTTCATGGACCTGGTGGAAGAGCTGCTGGAGAGCGACCACCGGGCCCTGGTGTTCAGCCAGTTCGTGGACCACCTGGCGCTGCTGCGCAAGGCCCTGGACGAGCGCGGCGTGACCTACCAGTACCTCGACGGCTCCACCCCGGTGCGCAAGCGCGCCGCCGCCGTGAAGGCGTTCCAGGCCGGCGAGGGCGAGCTGTTCCTGATCAGCCTGAAGGCCGGCGGCACCGGCCTCAACCTGACCGCCGCCGACTACATCATCCACATGGACCCCTGGTGGAACCCCGCCGTGGAGGACCAGGCCTCGGACCGCGCCCACCGCATCGGCCAGACCCGGCCGGTGACCGTCTACCGGTTGGTGCTGAAGGGCACCGTGGAGCAGAAGATCCTCGGCCTGCACCAGCACAAGCGCCAGCTGGCCGACGACATCCTCAGCGAAAGCGCCATGGCCGCGAGCCTGGACGCCAAGACCCTGCTGGCGCTGCTGCAGGAAGGCTAGTTCCACCGGAGGCGTCCGTCGTCCCGTGCCTCGCGCAGACCCAACGCGGGTCCCGGGTTCAAGCCCTGACCCACCGGTACTCGGAATTCTAAAAACGTGCTCGCAAGCTGCGCGCGATCTTAAATTCCGAGTTTGCCGTCGAAGCCGACTGGAGGGGGGCGTTCGTCTCGTCCAACCCAGGTGGAATTGCCTTCCACCCATTTGTCGCTAAAGCACCGAATCCAAAGCCATGCGCGGCTTCTACGGCAAACTCGGAATCTAAAAGCGCGCGCAGCTTGCGAGCACGTTTTTAGAATTCCGAGTACCGGTGGGTCAGGGCCAAGTCCCGGGACCCGCGTTGGGCCTGCGCGAGGCACGGGACGACGGACGCCTCAGTAGAACTAGGACGGCTGGCCGAAACGCTTGCGAAGAACCAGGTTCAATTCCAGCACATTGACATACTTCTCCCCGGCCAGCCCCTGGAACGGCGCTGCGGCGTGCCGCTGCAGCAGCTGCTCGATCTCCGCCCGGACCGAGCCCGGGTCGAGCTTCAGGTCGGCGGCCCATTTGGCGGCCACGCGATCCAACTGGAACTCGGCGTTCTGCAAGGAGATATGCGGATCCAGCCCCGAAGCGGAGGTGGTCACCAGGTCGCCCGGGACCTCCGCCAGCGCAGCCCCGGGATGCTCCTGGCGCCACATGTCGAAGGTGATCGACTGGATGTCCGAACCGTCCTTGACCGGTTCGATCGCCGTCACCGGCTTGCCGTCGGGCCCGGGCCGGGTCACGGCCGATGGGAACCTCCCGGGGTGGGCGCTGGAGAAGTCCTTGAAGAACACCACCGCCAGATCGGCAGCCTTGGGCGCGGGGGTAGCCGGGTTGTCCTTGATGAACTGGGCCACGAGGGCGGGATGCTGCCTGGCCCAGCCGTCCACATAGGCGCCATTCTTCGGGTCGGCATTGACCCAGGCCTGGGCCAGCCCGTTGTGCAGGTCCGCCCACTGGGCGACGATATGCGGGCTGCCCTGGAAGCTGTCCTTCTGGAACCACTGCTCGATGTCCGGCGCCACCGGCTGGCCGGTCCGGTATTTCACGATGGGCCCAAGCGCCCGGGCCACCCGGTCGCGCAGGGCGTAGTTGGAAGCGGACAGGGCGGACGAGCCGGACGCCGAGGCATCATACGACACCGCGGACGGGCGCGGCTGGAAGTAGCCGTCCCTGGTGAAGGGCTGGGCGATGAGCTTCGACCCCACCACCGCGCCGTCCGGACCCTTCAGCAGACTGCCGTTGGCCTGGAAGGGGAAGACGGTCTGGCCGATGGCCCACAGCGCAGCCGGGTAGAGGACGCAGCACACGGCCACCGAGAACAGCGCGAGCAGGATGCTCTTGGAAATGATGCGGAACATGTTGATATCTCCTCAAGGCAGGGAAGGCTAGACGGTCAGGTGCGCCCCGACCAGGGCCAGGTCGATCAGCTTGATGCCGATGAACGGAATGACCACCCCGCCCAGCCCCCAGATCAGCAGGTTCTGCCGCAGCAGGGCATCGGCGCCCAGCGGCCGGTACTTGACGCCCTTGAGGGCGATGGGGATGAGCGCCGGGATGATGAGCGCGTTGAAGATGACCGCCGAAAGGATGGCCGACGTGGGCGAGTGCAGGCGCATGATGTTGATCGGGGCCAGCCAGGGCAGCGCGCCGGCGAACAACGCCGGGATGATGGCGAAATACTTGGCCACGTCGTTGGCGATGGAGAAGGTCATCAGCGCTCCCCGGGTCATCAGGAGCTGCTTGCCGATCTCGATGGTTTCGATCAGCTTGGTGGGGTCGCTGTCCAGGTCCACCAGGTTCGCCGCCTCCTTTGCCGCCTGGGTGCCGGCGTTCATGGCCAGGGCGACGTCCGCCTGGGCCAGCGCGGGCGCATCGTTGGTGCCGTCCCCGGTCATGGCCACCAGATGGCCCGAGGCCTGCTGTTCCTTGATGTAGGCGAGCTTGCGTTCCGGCGTGGCCTGGGCGACGAAGTCATCGACCCCGGCCCGCGCCGCGATGGCCGCGGCCGTCAGCGGATTGTCCCCGGTGATCATGACCGTGCGCAAACCCATCATGCGCAGCCGTTCGAAGCGTTCGCGCATGTTCGGCTTCAGGATGTCCTCCAGCACCACGACGCCCACGACCCGGGCGCCGACCGCGACCACCAGCGGGGTCGCTCCCAGAGAGGCTTCCCGGTCGACCACCGTGCCGAGATCGGCCGGCACCTCACCCTGCTGGAGCTCCACATAATCGATGACCGCATCCGAGGCCCCTTTCCGGATCCTCCGTCCATCTGCGAAATCCACGCCGCTCATGCGGGTCTGGGCGGTGAACGGCACGGCCAGGGCATCGGCCGGCACGGTGACCGAGGTCGCGCTCTGCCGTTCATACAGGGCGACGATGCTCTTGCCTTCGGGGGTATCGTCGGCCGCGGAGGCCAGGGCGGCCCAGCGTCCCAGATCGGCGGCCGAATGCGCGCCGACCGGGATGAACCTGGTGGCGTGCCGGTTGCCGACCGTGATGGTGCCGGTCTTGTCCAGCAGGATGACGTCGATGTCGCCGCACAGTTCCACCGCCTTGCCGCTCTTGGCGATGATGTTGGCCTGCATGGCGCGGTCCATGCCGGCGATGCCGATGGCCGCCAGCAGGGCGCCGATGGTGGTGGGGATCAGGCAGACCACCAGGGCGATCAGGGTGGGGATGTCGGTGCCGAGGCTCTTCAGGGGCTCCGGAAGGCCCAGGTAGCCCATCATGTACTGCTCGGCGTTCCAGGCCATCGGCCAGAGCGGCACCACCACGATCAGGAACACCAGGGTGAGGGCGGAAAGCAGCAGGGTGAGCGCGATCTCGTTGGGGGTGCGCTGGCGGATGGCCCCTTCCACCAGGGCGATCATCCGGTCCAGGAAGGAGTCGCCCTGGCCGCAGGTGATCCGGACCACGATGCGGTCGGAAAGCACTTCGGTCCCCCCGGTGACCCCGGAACGGTCGCCGCCGGATTCCCGGATGACCGGCGCCGATTCCCCGGTGATGGCCGACTCGTTCACCGAGGCGACGCCTTCAATGATCTCGCCGTCGCCGGGGATCATCTGCCCAGCCTCCACCACCACGATGTCGCCCTCCTTGAGGTCGGCCGAGGAGACCTCCTCGATGGCTCCGGCGGCTGACCTGCGGTAGGCCAGGGTGTTCTGGCGCGACCCGCGCAGGGCATCGGCCCTGGCCTTGCCCCGCGCCTCGGCGAGCGCCGTGGCGAAATTGGCGAACAGCACGGTCAGGAACAGCCAGGCGTCCAGGGCAATGAAATAAGTGATGGGCGCCAGGCTCAGTGCCTTGCCCAAGGCCATCTGGGCGATGTAGCCGAGGGTCAGGAACGCCCCCACCTCCACCACGAACATGACCGGGTTGTTCCACTGCAGGTCTGGCCGCAGCATCACGAAGGCCTGCTTCAGCGCGGGCAGCGCCGTCGCCCGGTCCAGCAGCCCGCCTCCGGGCTTCGGCTTGCGCCGGTGCGGCGGCAGGGCGGGGCTGAGCCGCCGCGCGTTCTGGGGGGGAATCATGGTCATCGTCATCGAGCACTCCATTGAGTCATCTTTTTCATTTCATCCAGCTCCATCGGACCCGCCCGCTCAGCCGCCGAACGGGAAGGGACCCAGGTGCTCCGCCACCGGGCCGAGCACGGCCACCGGCAGGAAGAGCAGCGCGCCGACGATGAGCACCGTCCCGATCAGCAGGAGGCCGAAGGTGGGGGTGTTGTCGTGCAGGGTGCCAAGGCCGTCGGGGCTCGGTTGCTTCGCCCCCAGGTAGGCCGCCATGGCCAAGGGCGCGATGATGGGCAGGAAGCGGCCGAACAGCATGACCAGCCCGGTGGCGATATCCCAGGGGATGGCGCCGAGGCCGGCCGGGGTCATGTTGCTGGCGAAGCCGAGGGTGGTCTGCAGGCCGTCGAAGGCCGAGCCGTTGTTGGCCGAGGCCGAGGAGAACTGGTAGAGCATCTGGGAGAACCCATGGGCGCCGGGGTTGCTGACCGCCTTGAGCCCCCAGCTGGTGGCCGCGAACAACCCGGTGGGCATGAGGATCAGCAGCGGGTGGACCATGATGGCGAGCACCACCAGCTTGACCTCCCGCGCCCCGATCTTGCGGCCCAGGTATTCGGGCGTCCGGCCCACCATCATGCCGGCGATGAAGATGCCGAGGATGATGTACATCAGCATGTTGATCATGCCCACGCCCTTGCCGCCGAACACGCAGTTCAGCCACATCCCGACCATGGGGCCGAGGGCGGAAACCGGGTTGAGGCTGTCGGATTCCGCGTTGACCGCGCCGCAGGTCACATCCGTGGTGAGCGAGGCGAAGGTGGCGCCGGCCGAAGTGCCGAAACGCATCTCCTTGCCTTCGAGATTGCCCAGGTGCTGGTCCACCGGCAGTCCCGCCACCGCCGGCGTGGACAGCGCCTGCAGGCCGCCCGGGGCCTTGGGGTTGGCGATCTGGTAGGTTTGGCCGGCGGCATGGGCGGTCAGGCCGGGGTTCGGCCGCAGGGTATCGAAATAGACCGACCAGGCGACCGTGCCCGCCATGAGCGACAGCATGACCGAGAAGATGACGAGCCCATGCCGGAACCGGTTCAGCATCCGGCCGTACATCAGCACCAGGCCGAACGGAAAGACCATCATGGCCAGCGTGTTGAAGAAGTTGGAGAGCCCGGTGGGGTTTTCGAAGGGGTGCGCGGAGTTCATGCCGAAGAAGCCGCCGCCGTTGGTCCCGAGCATCTTGATGGATTCGAAGGCCGCCACCGGCCCGACCACGAGGGTCTGCTTCCTGGCTTCGCCCTTGTCGGTGGTGCCCATGGCGCCCGGCTCGAGGGTCGCGACCTGGACGGAACTTTTCAGGGTCATCGGGCTGCCCTGGGCCATGAACAGCAGGCCGAAGGCCAGGGCCGCGGGCACGAACAGGTAGACCACCACCCGCCACATGTCCACGAAGAAATTGCCGACCTTGGCATGGCCGCGGAACAGCCGGATGATCGCCACCAGGGCGCACAGGCCCACCGAAGCGGACAGGAACAGGTTGGAGATGCCGAAGAAGATCTGGCTGAAATTCGACAGGTGGACGTCCCCCGCGTAGTGCTGGATGTCCGTATTGGTGATGAACGACGCCACGCTGTTGAAGATGGTGCTGCCCGCCAGCATGCCCTTGCCATCGGGGTTCAGCGGCATCCAGGGCTGGAGCGCCAGGACCAGGAAGCTGAAGACAAACAGCACTGTGTTGAAGGCGAGCAGGGACAACAGATACTGTTTCCAGTCCTGGGGACCGCTGTCCAGCCGCCGTTCGACCCAGGCCATGCCCGGAAGCTGGCGGAATTTCCCGTCCATGATCCATGCCATGTACCGGCTTAATGGGAACGCGAGGATGGTCGCGGTGGCCAGCAGGGCCAGGGGTAGCAACCATATTTGGACATTCATTGTTTCGACTCCTTGCGGCCGTTCAGCGACCGCCGCAGCGCAGGTTCAGAACCATTCCGGCCGGATCAAGGCTATGAATAGGTACACGAATAGAGAGGCCACAATGGCCAGGGTGCAGTAGATCATCAGTGCTTTCCTTTCTTTTTATATTTTTTCGCAAGCCCTCATGAATAGGGCGCAGACTCCTAGGGCTGCTATCCCCAAAAGAAACATCGATACAAACCAGATGACACCATTCACGCGGATCTCCTCCTTGTTTGTTAATAACGGTCCGAAAAGCAAATCATCCAAAACCATTAGACGATTTATCAGTGTCAGGACAGCGTTAAGGTATGAGGCCTTTGTGTTAAGAACGCATCAAACCGCTCCGGGCACCCGCGGTGAGGGCCCGGTCGGGTGCCGGATGGATTCCGCCGTAAGCGGCAGGCGCATGCCCTCAGGAACCGATCCCGGGCCGGCGATCGTCCAATCTGATCGTCCGGTTGCCAATTGGACGGACCCGGCCAGGAAGCCCAGCTAGATATGGAATCCCTCCACCACCTTGCGCAGGCCCTCGGCCACCCGGGCCAGGTCGTCCGAGGTGTGGGCGATCTGCTGCACGGTGGCGGCCAGCTCCTGGGTGGCGGCGGCATTCTGCGACAGGCGCAGGGCGGTCTGGTTCATGCTCTGGCCGACCGCCACGCTGGTGCTGGCCTGGTCGTGGCTCAGCCGGCCCATTTCCTGCACGCTGGCGGCGATGCTGGTGCTGCGGGTGCGGATCAATTCCAGGTTTTCCAGGGTGATGGCCACGCCCGCCACCCCGCCGGCCACCACTTCCTGGGTGCGCTGGATCAGTTTCTGGATGTCCTGGGCCGAACTGCGCGAGCGCTCCGCCAGCTTGCGCACCTCCTCCGCCACAACGGCGAAGCCCTTGCCCAGGCTGCCGGCCTTGGCCGCCTCGATGGCGGCGTTGAGGGAGAGCAGGTTGGTCTGCCGGGCGATGTCCTGGATCACCTGGATCGAACTGACGATCTGCGTCGTCACCGTCTGGATCTCGCCCATGCCCCGCTCCGCGCCCCGCCCGGCCTCCGCCCCCCGGGCGGTATCCGAAACGGCCTCCTGGCTCTGGGTGCCGGTCAGCTCGGTGCGCTGGACCATGGCGGCGCCGCCCGTTCCCAGGGACGCCATGGCCGCGGAAACCTGCTCGCCGGCCTCCTTCAGCTCCTCGCTGACCCGGGAGATCTCATCCACGGCCCGGGTCATTTCCACCGCCGAAGCGGCCAGCTGGGCGCTGCCGGAGGCGACCTGGTCGGCGAACCCCCGGACCTCCATGACGGTGACCCGCATGCCCCCGTTGTATTCATTGAACGCCTCGGCCGCCTGGGCGATCTCGTCCCGGCTGGACACCTGGATCCGGCGCGACAGGTCGCTGGTGCGCAGCCCCTGGACCAGCTGTTCCACCGGGTGGACGATGCCCTTGGCCAGCCGGAAGGAGACCAGCACCACCGCGACCGTCACCAGCAGGACCGCCAGGAGCACCTTGGCCAGCAGGTTGCGCATGTCCCGGTCCACGTCATCCACATAGACCCCCGCGCCGACGATCCAGCCCCAGGGTTCGAACTTCTGGACGAAGGTGATCTTGGGGAAGAGGTCCGGGCTGCCTTTCCGGGTGAAGCGGTAGGCCAGGAACCCGCCGTTGGGGTCCTGGGCCGCCCGGTCCAGGTCCATGAACAGCTTGGCCAGGCCGGGCTCGAACGTGGACGTCGCCTTGCCCACCAGATCGGCCCGGGGATGGGCGAGCACGACGGGGCCCGGCCCCTGGATGTAGACATAGTTGGTCCCGTCGAAGACGATCGCGCTGATCAGCTCCTTGGCCCGCTGCTGGGCCTGGTCGCGGGTCAGCCGGCCGGCCTGGACTTCACCCTCCTGGTTGCGCAGGATGCTCGAGGCCACCTGGACGATCTGCTGGACATTGTCCTTCCGGCTGCCCAGCAGGGTCGCGTGCACCCTGGGCATGACGTACAGGAAGATCAACGCGAGGAACAAGCCCACCGGCACCAGCCCGGTCAGGATGATCTTTCCGGCGAGCCCCAGGGACCCGCGGCTGGCATGCGTAGGAGTCATATCGTCCTCGTTGGTTGGGCGGAGCGTCTTGCTTGATCATTTCACAGTTCTCCCTCCGCTGGACGACCCGATGCTGGACCGGTTCCCGGGCCGGGGGAATCGCAAAATTCATCCTTGCAATTTGAATGCATAGCATTCAAATTGCAAGGATGATCGCTCGATCCATCCAGCCCATTCTCCAGGAATCGCTCGAACGATTTCCCGTTGTCGGCCTTGTGGGCGCCCGGCAGGTGGGGAAGACGACGATGGCCCGGCAGGTGGCCAGGGGGTCAGGATCTGCCATCCTGCTCGACCTGGAACGCCCTTCGGACCGGAGGAGAATGGCGGATCCCGAACTTTATCTGGAACAGCACCGACAGCAACTGGTGGTGCTGGACGAAATCCAGCGGATTCCCGGCCTTTTCCAGCTGCTCCGGGCGCTGGTGGACGAGGACCGCCGACCCGGCAGGTTCCTGGTCCTGGGATCGGCTTC
This sequence comes from uncultured Mesoterricola sp., assembly GCA_964627225.1. GTDB lineage: Bacteria > Acidobacteriota > Holophagae > Holophagales > Holophagaceae > Mesoterricola. The sequence continues at coordinate 12,575 of CAZVHQ010000004.1, read as the reverse complement.
GCCGGAACTGCTGCAGGGGGCTTCCGAAAGCCTGGCAGGAAGAATCCGGTTCCTGGAACTGGGCCCCCTGGATCTCAGGGAGGTGGGTTCCGGGAACTTCCAGTCCTTGTGGTTGCGTGGCGGGTTCCCTGGCAGTTTCCTGGCGCGCTCGAACGCCGCGTCCATGGATTGGCGCGAGTCGTTCATCCTGACCCACCTGGAGCGGGATATCCCGTCGCTGGGCCTGCGGCTCCCGCCGGCACAGCTGAGGCGTTTCTGGCAAATGATCGCCCATGGGCACGGAGGGCTCTGGAACGCTTCCCAGCTTGCGGCGAGTCTGGGCATTTCCGCTCCCACCGTCCGGCGCTACCTCGATGTCCTGGAAGGCACCTACATGGTCCGGCAACTGCAGCCTTTCCACGCGAATCTGGGAAAACGGCTGGTCAAGCAGCCCAAGGTCTATGTGCGGGACAGCGGCCTGCTGCACGCGCTTCTGGGGGTGCGCGGCATGGAGGACCTGCTCGGCAACCCTGCCGCCGGCGCTTCCTGGGAAGGCTTTGCCATCGAGCAGATCCTTGCCGCCGCGCCCTCCTCCTGGCGGCCGACCTTCTACCGCACGAGCGCCGGCGCGGAACTGGACCTCGTGCTGGAGCGTCCCGGCAACCTGAAGCCCCTGGGCATCGAGGTCAAGTTGACCAAGGCACCCGCCCCCACCCGGGGCTTCTGGCAGGCGCTGGAAGATATCGGCGCCCAGGGCGTCATCGTCTGCCAAGCCACCGAAAGCTACCCCCTCGCGAAAAACGCCACCGTGCTTCCCATCCAGGAGATCCAGGCCCTGATGGCAATGTCCTGAGGCCGGTCACTGGTCACTGGGTGACGATGGCGATGCCGGACCGGGTCCCCAGCCGGTCGGCGCCGCTGGCGACCATCCGTTCCGCGTCGGCCCGGGTGCGGATGCCGCCCGAGGCCTTGACCCCCATGCCGGGCCCCACGGTGCGGCGCATCAGGGCGATGTCCTCGGCGGTGGCGGCGCTGCCGGCGGCGAACCCGGTGGCGGTCTTGACGAACGCGGCTCCGGCGCGCTGGCTGAGCCGGCAGGCCAGGATCTTCTCCGCCTCGCTCAGCAGGCCGGTCTCCAGGATCACCTTGACCGCCCGGCCCCGGGCCGCCTCCACCACGCCGCGGATGTCCCGCTCCACCACCTCCGGCTCAAGCGATTTGAGGGCGCCCAGGTTGAGCACCATATCGACCTCATCCGCGCCGAGCGCCACCGCCTGCCCGGCCTCGAAGGCCTTGGCCTCGGCCGCCATGGCGCCCAGGGGGAAGCCCACCACGCAGCACAGCTTCACCCCCGAGCCCTGGAGCAGGTCCCGGCAAAGCGGCGCCCAGAAGCTGTTCACGCAGACCGAAGCGAACCGGTAGTCGCGGGCCTCCCGGCAAAGCTGGGCGATCTCGGCGGCGGTGGCGTCGGGTTTGAGCAGGGTGTGGTCGATGATCGAGGCCAGTTGCTGGTCGTAGTCCTGGACTGCCATGGTGGTTTCCTTTCCGGGGGCGAGCTGTGAAAATGGAAGGTCCGGCGTTCCCATTCAAGCACGACGGCGAGGCGACCATGACCTTCCAGGCACCGATGACCTTGACCGCCGGGCGCGGCCGGATCGTTCTGACGATGGTCTGCGTGCCCATGGGCCGGGATCTTTCGGTGACCCTGTGCGGCGGCGATCAGGCGCACATCGGCGCGGTGGCGGTCAGCCAGCCCCGGCCCAGCCGCGAACCGGGCGGCGGGATCAGCGCCACCACCTCGGTCATCGCCCTCCCCGGGCACAAGGAGGACGACCTGGCCCGGACCCTCGCCGCCCGCTTCGCCTCCCGCCTGGACGCCGCGGTCACGCTCTCCTGCGGCATCCACCTGGACCAGCTGCGCGCGGGCGAGCTGCAGGACATCCTGGACCTGGCCGAGGCGCTGACCGCCCAGGCCCTGGACCGGATCATGGCTCCATAGAGAGGCTCGGCTCGGCCGCGCTCAGCATCCCCTGGCGGATCCGCCCGCCGCAGTGGCGCGCCACCAGCTCCGCCAGCTCCGCGCCGATGGCCGCAAGCCCGGTCCGGGTGACCGGCGGCAGGCCGTCCAGGTTGAACTGGATGGCCGTGGTTTCCGGCAGGGTCAGGCTGTGGTTGGCCTGGCGCCAGCTCCAGCGCCGGGTCAGGACGGTGTCGCCCTCGGCGTAGATGATCTCCCCGGGATCCGGGTGCTCCACCTGGTCCGAGCCGAACGGCACGAAGTCCTCCCGGCCGCTGGCCGGCCGCAGGCAGTAGCCCTGGACGGCATGGTCGATGGCGTGCCCGCCCATGGGCAGCAGATGGCGCAGCGACAGGATGTTGCCGATGTCCACCAGGGCGTTGATGCTGGGCAGCTGCTGGCCCTTGAGCGCCCGCCGGGCCATGGCCTCCACCGAGCAGCGGAAGTCCTTCGGGTTGATGCCCTGGGCCTTGAAGGCGGCGCGCCATGAAGCGATCCGGGGATGGGTGGTGACCTCCCCGGCCGGCAAGGTGTCCCGCACCGAGGCTTCGGCCTCCCGCAGCAGGGCCACCAGCTCCGGCGACGACGGACCGTTGCGCACCCCGTGGGCCACCACGACCCCCCGCAGGTAGTCGGGAAAGCGCTGGAACACCGCTTCGGCGATTGAGCAGGTCCTGGGTTCCACGGCCCGTCCTCCTATTTCAGCTTTTCCAGCACGCTGGCGCTGCGCTCGGAAACCTGGATGATGTTCTGGTTCACCTGGTTGATCTCCTGGGTGAGGTTGCGCACCGCGTCCACCGACTTGCCCAGGTGCTCGGCCACCACCGAGAAGCCCCGGCCGTGCACGCCCGCCTTGGCCGCCTCGATGCTGGCGTTCAGGGCCAGCATCTGCATGTTCGACATGACCGAATTGATCCGGCTCACCACGCTGGTGCTGGTCTCCAGGCTCCGGCTGAGATCCTGCTGGATGGTGCCGACGATCCCGGAGATGTCCTCCCGCACCGCATTGGCGTTCATGTTCAGGACGTCCACCATCATCCGGCTGGTGAGCGGGGTGATCAGCCGGGTGGGCGTCCCGCGCAGGCGTTCGCGGATCCGGGTTTCCACCCCCGCGTCGCCGGTGGTGTCGAACAGGAAATCCGGCAGGTCGCCCCGCAGCGCCGAATCCACCTCGGTGAAGGTGGGGATCCCCTGGTCGTGGGCTTCGACGATGCCGGGAGCGCTGCCGTTGGCGTCGACCACGTAGCTGATGCGGGTCACCTTGGTGTTGCCGAAGAACTTCAGCAGGCCCAGGCCGCCCCGGCCGCCGCCGATGATGCCGATGGTGAACACCCGTTCCCCGAACCATTCGCTCATGTCTGCCGCCCGTATTGGATGCCCCATCCTACATCAAACCTGGATCCGGTTCCCTTGCCATTGCGTAATATGCCCGGGCCGGGCTGTAGTACGGTGGAAGCAGCAGCCTGTCCCGTGAACACCCAGATGATGAGCCCCCCACCATGCCCCCAACCCTGTTCGATCTCATCCCCCGCGACGGCGACGTCAGCAGCGACAACCTGCTCGGCCGTTTCCTGGAATACGCCGAGGGCAAGCGACTGACCCTCTACCCCGCCCAGGAAGCCGCCATCCTGGAACTGTTCGAAGAGAAGAACGTCATCCTGAACACCCCCACCGGGTCCGGCAAGTCCCTGGTGGCGGCGGCGCTGCACTTCAAGTCGCTGGCCCAGGGCCGGCGCTCGGTCTACACCTGCCCGATCAAGGCGCTGGTCAACGAGAAGTGGCTGGCCCTGTGCGGCGAATTCGGCCCGGAGAACGTCGGCCTCAGCACCGGCGACGCCAGCGTCAACCGCGACGCCCCGATCCTCTGCTGCACCGCCGAGGTGCTGGCCAACATCGCCCTGCGCGAAGGCGCCGGCACCGATGTCCAGGACGTGGTCATGGACGAGTTCCACTACTACGCCGACCGGGAGCGCGGCGTGGCCTGGCAGGTGCCGCTGCTCACCCTGCCGCGCACCCGGTTCCTGCTCATGTCCGCGACCCTGGGCGACACCACCTTCTTCGAGCAGGAACTGACCCGGTTGAACGGCCTGCCCTCGGTGGCGGTGAAATCCACCCACCGCCCGGTGCCGCTGCAGTTCAGCTATGCCGATTCGCCCCTGTCGCTCACCCTGGAACGTCTGGTGGAGAACGGCCAGGCGCCGGTCTACCTGGTGCATTTCACCCAGCTGGAGGCCGCCCAGAGCGCCCAGGACTTCACCAGCCTCAACCTCTGCTCGCGCGAAGAGAAGGCCGCCATCCAGCAGGCCATCGAGGGCTTCAAGTTCAACAGCCCGTACGGCCCGGACATCAAGCGCTGGCTGCGCCACGGCATCGGCCTGCACCACGCCGGGCTGCTGCCCAAGTACCGCATCCTGCTCGAGCAGCTGGCCCAGAAGGGGCTGCTCAAGATCATCTGCGGCACCGACACCCTCGGCGTGGGCATCAACGTGCCGATCCGCACCGTGCTGTTCACCCGGTTGTGCAAGTACGACGGCCAGAAGACCGGCATCCTGAGCGCCCGGGACTTCCACCAGATCGCCGGCCGGGCCGGGCGCAAGGGCTTCGACGACGTGGGCTGGGTGGTGGCCCAGGCCCCGGAGCACGCCATCGAGAACCTCAAATTGGCCGCCAAGGCGGCGGCCGGCGGCAAGAAGTTCGTCAAGCGCCAGCCGCCCGACAAGAATTTCGTCAACTGGGACAAGCAGACCTTCGAGCGCCTCATCGTGGCCCAGCCGGAGCGGCTGGTCTCGCGCTTCCAGGTGACCCACGGCATGCTGCTGAACGTGCTCAGCCGCAAGGGCGACGGCTGCCGGGCCATGCGCGAGCTGATCCGCGTCTGCCATGACTGGGACACGGTCAAGGACGCCCACCGCAAGCGCGCCTGGCAGCTGTTCCGCGCCCTGGTGGACCGGCACATCGTCGAGTTCAGCCAGGAACCCGGGGCGCCCAAGCTGCGGGTGAACGTGGAGCTCCAGGACGACTTCTCCATGAACCAGACCCTTTCGCTCTACCTGCTGGAGACCCTGCCCCTGCTCGATCCCGAGGCGCCCGACTACGGGCTCAACCTGATCACCCTGGTGGAAGCCATCCTGGAGAACCCGGAGATCATCCTGCGCAAGCAGCTGGACCGGGTGAAGCAGAAGAAGCTGGCCGAAATGAAGATGGCCGGCATCGAGTACGAGGAGCGCATGGCCGAGCTGGACAAGCTGGAATACCCCAAGCCCCAGCGGGATTTCATCTACGGCACCTTCAACGCCTTCGCCGCCCGGCACCCCTGGGTGGGCGAAGAGAACATCCGGCCGAAATCCATCGCCCGGGAGATGTTCGAGCAGTACTGCTCGTTCGCCGACTACGTCCGGGAATACGATATCCAGCGCTCCGAGGGGCTGCTGCTGCGGCACCTGAACAGCGTCTACAAGGTGCTGACCCAGACCGTGCCCGATTCCGCCAAGAACGACGAGGTGCGCGAGCTGGAGGTCTACCTGGGCGCCCTGATCCGCCAGGTGGATTCCAGCCTGCTGGACGAATGGGAGAAGATGCGCGATCCGAACTACCTGCGGCTGGAAACCCAGGAGCTCCGGCCGCCCGGGGCGGACGCGGCGGACCGGGACATCACCCGCGACGCCAAGGCCTTCACCGCCGCCATCCGCAACCGGATCTTCACCTTCCTGCGCAGCCTGCTGGCCATGGACTTCGAGGAGGCCGCGGCCCAGCAGGAGGCCGCCCCCGAGTCAGGCGAGCCCTGGACCGCGGACCGGCTCAAGGCCCTCATGGCGGACTACCGCACCGACCACGGCGCCTTCCGCCTGGACCCCGAAGGCCGCAACGCGCGCCACACCTATGTGCTGCCGGCCGAGGACAAGCTGACCTGGCGGGTGCAGCAGATGCTGGTGGACCCGGAGGAGAACAACGACTGGGTGGCCGAATTCGAGGTGGACCTCGCCGCCTCCCGCAGCGCGGGCGCGCCGGTGCTGCGCCTGCAGCGGCTGGGCAGCTACCGGTGATTCAGGAAATCAGATCTGTTCCAGCACCTTGATGTCCCTGCCCGCCACCAGCTCCTGCTGGCGCTCCCGGGCCGCGAGGAAGCGCGGGGTGTTCATGTGCGCCTTGAGGTTCTCCCGGTTTTCCCAGGTCTCCAGGAACACCAGCGTGGCCGGGTTGGCCGGATCCCGGTGCAGGTCGTAGCGCAGGCAGCCGGCTTCCAGGCGGGTGGGGGCCACCTGGGCGGACAGCTCGCCGGCCAGGGCGGCTTCGGCCCCGGGCCGGGCGGTGATGGTGGCGACGACGACGATCTGGGCCATGGCAGACTCCGTGAGATGGTTCAGCATATCAGGCTGCCCCTTCGGCCGACCTCCGGGCCGGCGCGCGCCGGCGCCCCAGGGTCCACCCCACCAGGCCGACGGCACTGACCCCGGCGCCCACCAGCGTCACCCCATGCCAGCCGGCCACGCTGTAGGCCGAGGCGGAAAGCAGGGAACACGCGGCCCCGCCGATGAAGTAGCAGGTCATGTAGGCGGCCGTGAGACGGTTGCGCGCCTCGGGCCGGATCCGGTAGATGGCCCCCTGGTTGCTGATGTGCAGGCCCTGGGCGGCCAGGTCCAGGAGCAGGATCCCGGCCACCAGGGCGACCAGGGAACGCGGGCCGAAGGCCAGGACCGCCCAGGACGCCACCAGGAGCACCAGCCCCCAGCTGGTGACCTGCTCGCCGTGGCCGCGGTCGCCCAGGCGCCCGGCGCCGGAGGCGGCCAGGGCCCCCGCCATGCCGGCCAGGCCGAACAGGCCGATGGTGCCGGCGGAATAGCCGTAGGGCGGCGCGGCCAGCAGGAAGCTCAGCGAGGTCCACAGCACGGCGAACGCGCCGAATCCCGCGGCGCCCACCAGCGCCCGCAGGCGCAGCACCGGTTCCTCCCGGAACAAGGTGAAGATCGAGCGCATCAGCTCGAGGTAGCTCAGCTCCAGCGGCTCGCGGTAGCGCGGCAGGGCGCGGCCCAGCACCGCCGCCGTCGCCAGCATGGCGGCGGCGCCCACCCAGTAGACGGTGCGCCAGGAGCCCAGGTTGGCCAGGGCCCCGGCCACGGTCCGGGCCAGCAGGATGCCCAGGAGCAGGCCGCTCATCACCGTGCCCACCACCTTGCCGCGCCGTTCGGGCGCCGCCAGGGTGGCGGCCAGCGGCACCAAAACCTGGGCCACCACCGAGAACAGGCCGGTGAGCGCGGTGCCCACCAGCACCAGGGTCATGGACGGCGCCATGGCGGTGATCACCAGGCCCGCGGCGGTCAGCAGCGACAGGCCCACCACCAGCCCGCGCCGCTCCATCAGGTCGCCCAGCGGAACGATCAGCAGCAGCCCCAGGCCGTAGCTGAGCTGGGCGGTGGTGACGATGAACCCGGCCCGGGCCGGGGAGAGCCGGAACGCCCGGGCAATGGTGGGCAGCAGCGGCTGGGCGTAGTAGTTGCAGGCCACCGCCACGCCGGTGGCCACGGCCAGGATCAGCACCTGCCTGGGTGAGAGTTCCTTGGGTTTCATGGCTTCCTGAAGATGACGATGCGGTTGGAATTGGTGCCGGCCTGGTTGTTGTCGACCCCCCAGATGTGCGCGGTCTTGGTGAACGCCTGCCGGTTCACCAGCACCCCCAGGCTCCTGAACCCCGCCGCCATCCCCATGGGCAGCACGGCTTCCTCCAGGCGCAGGGAGCCGCCGCGGATCTCCCCCACCTCGAAGGCCACGTGCCCGCCGGGCCGGGTGATCCGGTGCAGCTCGCGGAGCACCTCGCCCATCACCCCGGTCCAGGCCTCCAGCTTGCGGGACATGGTGATGCCCTCGGCCACGGCCTTGGCGTCCAGGCCGTTGAACCAGCAGCGCAGCCAGTTGTCGCCGGCGTACTGCACCACGTCCAGGAACGGCGGCGAAGTGACCGTGAGGGCCGCCGAACCGTCCGCCAGCTCCGGGGTGCTGCGGGCGTCATGGGTGAGGAAGCGGGCCGAGGCGGCGGCGTCCCGCAGGTTGGCCCGCTCCGGCCCGGACAGGCCCTTTTGCAGCTGGCGGGTCTTCTTCAGGATCAGCTCGCGGGTGTTCCGGTAGCCCGGCGTCTGGCCCCGCTTCGCGTTGATCAGCAGCTGCTTTCTGCAACTGGCCGCCTGGTTGGGAGGCAGCGTGTAGACACTGAAGAACCCGGGGCTGTGCCCGGTGAGGCGATTGGTCGCCACCATGCGGATCCACCGGTCCACCCCGTCCTCCAGGCCGCGCGCCTCCCGGTCCAGCAGCCAGGCCCGCAGGGCCCGGATCTCGGCCTCGGTGTCGGGGTGGTAGAACATGGCCAGGTCCAGCCCATCCGATCCGCAGCCGGCCGTCGGCACCTGCTCCAGCCGGGCCGCTACCGCCTCGGGCTCCGGCGGCTCCAGCCGCGGCGCCGCGAACAGCCTGGACAGCGGGTTGATGTCGTTGCTCGCCACCCTGCGCCCGAGCAGGGCCGCCTCCACGGCGGTGGTGCCGCGCCCGCCGAACGGGTCGTAGACCAGCTCCCCGGGCAAGGTCAGCTGCTCGATGAACAGCCTGGGCAGCTGCGGCTTGTAGCAGGCCCGGTAGCTCACCTCGTGCAGGTTGCTGGCCTGCCGCTGGCGCGCGGTCCAGAATTCCCGGGTCAGCACCGGGAACCGCCCGCAGTCCAGCTGGAGCTCGCCCCATGCGCCCATGCCGTCCGGCGCGAAAAGGGCCAGCTCCGCCGATCGCTCCCCATGCACCGCCTCCAGCATGCCCACCTCGTCAGCCTCCAGGATAGCCAGCCGGGAGGATGGGCGGGCCCCAGCCGGGCCGGGCGGGAGTATCCTAAGGGGCCGGAGGAGCCATGCGGTTCATTTTTGAGCAGGTGCGCGTAGGTGGGGACCGCAACTTCGGCTATCTGCTGGGCGATCGCGAAGCGGGCGAAGGCATCCTGGTGGACCCGTCGTTCGACCCCGAACTCATGGTGGCCCGGGCCGAGGCCCAGGGCCTGCGCATCAGCACCATCCTGAACACCCACGGCCATTCCGACCACAGCAACGGCAACGCCACCGCCAAGGCGCTCACCGGTGCGGCCGTGGCCGGCGGCCCGGAGCACCCGAGCCCGCTCGACAAGGTGCTGCAGGACGGCGACCTGGTCGGCTTCGGCGGCTTCAGCCTGCGGGTCTGGCAGGTGCCCGGCCACTGCCCCGACCACCTCGCCTTCCTGGTCGAACCGTTCAACGCCGGCATCACCGGCGATCTGCTGTTCGTCGGCAAGGTCGGCGGCACCGGCAGCGACGCCGATGCCCGCACCGAATGGGACAGCCTGCACCGCCTGCTGCGCGACTGGCCGGCCCACGCCACCATCTGGCCCGGCCACGACTACGGCGCCCGCCCCAGTTCCACCGTGGCCTTGGAACGGGCCGCCAACCCGTTCCTGCTTTGCCCTGACGAGGCCGCCTTCCTGCGCCTCAAGGCCGATTGGCCGGTATTCAAGGCGCGGCACGGGCTCAAATGACCAAGGGTGCCGGATGCCTCAAGCTGATCGGGGCCGCCGCCAAGGCCGACCTCGCCCAGGGAATTTCCATGTATTATTCAGCCCGGCACTGATGGCGCCCGGCCGGCCAGAGACCAGGATCCGCTGGGTCCTGGCCCCTTTCGGTGGGCAGCGCCCATTTTTTTTGGGTTGTCACTGGAAATACCAAGCCAGCGACAAACCGTGTATACAGACAACCTGTCCCGCAAGTTGACCAACCCCCGGCGGGCAAACCGATTATACTGGTGCCCGGAGCCAGGAACCTGGAAGCTTGGCCCGTCAGGCTTCCACGTTGTCGCAGACTCCAGGTCCAGGGAAGCCTTCCTGCCCTGGATGGCAGCCGCACCTCGAACCCCCTCTGCAGAAATGATTGAAACATAATTATGGGGTTAGCCACTCCATTCCATTCATTATTCGATCATAATTCTCAAAATGATCTCGGTCACAACTTATTTTCTTGACTAATCTGTTCATTCATATATCGTTATAAAAAATACCTACCGAAATTAGTCCCCTGCGATCTTTTGAAATGGTTTTCCCGCCGAACCTGAACGGGACCAGTGAAGGCCGAAGGCATCAACCTTCGCACGGGCAGCCCGGTCAGTAACGGCGCTGGCCCGTCGTTCCTCTAATGATAGGAAGCCCGGAGCCGTCCAGGTTGTTCTTTCCCCTCTCTTGTGCAATCGATCACACTGCCGCCGAAGCATCTCAAGCATTCGGATAATCAAGGAAAACCCATCCCTGGAGGTCAACCCATGAAGAAACTCGTTTCCATACTCGCGCCAACGGCCGCGACACTCTTCCTGCTGCTCGCAGCGGGTTGCGACAAGGAAAACAAGACCATCAAGATCGCCACCCAGAGCCCCCTGTCCGGCGCCATGTCGGTCATCGGCAGCGACATCAAGAGCGGCACCCAGCTCGCCATCGAGCAGCTGTCCGAGCCCCTCACCAAGATGGGCTTCAAGGTCGAACTGGCGCCCTTCGACGACCAGGGCAACCCGGACACCGGCGTGGCCAACGCCAAGGCCATCGTTTCCGACCCGGCCGTGCTGGGCATCGTCGGCCACTACAATTCCGGCGTGCAGATCCCGGCCTCCGAGGAATATCACGCTGCCAACCTGTGCAACGTCAGCCCCGCCAACACCAACCCCAAGGTGACCGATCGCGGCTACCTGGAAGTCAACCGCATCTGCGGCCGTGACGACGTGCAGGGCGCCGTGGGTGCCCAGTTCGCCAAGAGCAAGGGCATCAAGAGCGCCTACGTGCTGCACGACAAGACCGCCTACGGCCAGGGCATCGCCGAATACTTCCAGAAGGAAGCCACGACCCAGGGAATCAAGGTGGTCGGCTTCGCCGGCACCGAGGAAAAGGCCAACTTCGACGCCATCCTCAGCCCCATCATCGCTTCCAAGCCCGAGTGCATCTATTTCGGCGGCATGTTCGACCAGTCTTCGGTGCTGTTCAAGCAGGCCCGGCAGAAGGGCTTCAAGGGCATGTGCCTCTCCGACGACGGCTTCGATTCCCCCGACGCCGCCAAGATCGGCTCTGACGCCCTGCTCCAGGGTGCCGGCACCTACTTCTCCACCGTCGCCGGCCCGGCCAACGCCTATCCCGACACCGCCAAGTTCATCGCCGACTTCAAGGCCAAGTTCGGCAACAACCCGCAGCCCTTTGCGGCCCAGTCCTATGACTGCGCCGCCCTCCTGCTGAAGGCCATCGAGAACGCCGCCAAGGACAACAACAACAAGGTGCCGGCCCGCGCCGATGTCTGCAAGGCCGTCCGCGCCCTGCAGGCCTTCCACGGCGTGACCGCGACGATCACCTTCAACACCAAGGGCGATCTCGCGAAGGGCAAGTACTTCATCATTCAGGTTTCCTCGCCCGACCCTGCGAAGTGGGCTGCGAACCGGATCGACCAGACCCTGGATATCGCTCCTCCCCAGTAGACGCTCAGCTATAACGCACCCCCCCCTCCTGAACAGGGGGGGGTTTTTTCCGGAGACCCTATGCGAAAGTACATGGGCTCGATCGACCTGCGTCAAATATTCATGCCCATCGGGCAGATGGCTATATTTGTCGCGGGCGCGGGCGCCCTTTGTTCCGTGATCATGATCATTCTCGCTTTGCTCTGCCGGGGGTCGGGGGCTGATCATATCCTCCAGGCCACCCAAGGCGTCGGCATCCTCACCTATACCGTCAACAACCTGCCCCAGGTGCTCATCGACGGCATGACGATCGGCTTCGTCTACGCGGCCATCGCCCTGGGCTACACGATGGTGTACGGCGTCCTGCAGTTCATCAATTTCGCCCACTCCGAGATCTTCGCCATCGGGGCCTTCTGCGGCGTGGAATCCCTCATCGCCCTGAACGGCGCCGGCATCCTGGCCCGGGCCGGAGCCATCGGCTCCTTCGGCTACCTCGGCCTGGCGCTGCTGATCGGCATGGCCGCCGCCGGCGGCATGGCGGTCCTGGTGGAGCGGGTGGCCTACCGGCCGCTGCGCAATTCGCCCACCCTGGTCGCGCTCATTTCCGCCATCGGCGTCTCGTTCGCCCTGCAGGACGTCATCCGCCTGACGGAAAGCCTCACCACCGGCCAGTTCTACCGGGTGATCCCGACCTTCGGCAACTTCGACAACCGGCTCGGCCTGTTCCACATCGGCAGCAAGCTGATCGACATCCAGGTGAAATCGGTGGTGGTCATCCTCGCCGCCGTGGTCATGCTGGTCGCCCTCAACTACCTGGTGAAGGCCACCAAGGTGGGCAAGGCGATCCGGGCCGTATCCCAGGACAAGGCCACTGCCGCCCTCATGGGCATCGGGGTCAACGGCATCATCTCGCTCACCTTCCTGGTGGGCGGTTCCCTGGGCGGCGCCGCCGGCGTCCTGTATGCGCTCAAGTTCACCCGCATCGACCCGTTCGTCGGCTTCATGCCGGGCATCAAGGCGTTCGCCGCCGCGGTGCTGGGCGGGATCGGCAACCTCACCGGCGCCCTGCTGGGCGGCATGGTGCTGGGCATGATCGAGA
>CAZVHQ010000003.1:120335-215280 GCA_964627225.1 uncultured Mesoterricola sp. | reverse complement strand
AAGGACCGTGGTTATAACCCTGGTTTACCCACACGATTCAGCGAGGAGCCAGAAAACGGCATCCGGTGGTGGCCACCGAGACCAATGGCATCCGTCCATGGATGAATGAGGGAGCCGGGCCCAATTCAAGTCAGCCGCACACCTCAGCGTAGTGTTTTACGAATTGTAAATTTTTTTGTCGAAAACCTGCATTTTGGATGATGCACATTCACCGGTCAAAAACCCAGGCTTACAAAAAGAAAATGCTTTCATTACATCGATATATGGCTGCACTTCCAGCCCCACAAAAGGCGAAAACTTGCTCTGGCGGGCTTGATGATTTGTGTCATCATTTCGCAAGTGATGAGCGTTTTGGATGCCAGGCTGTCAGCTAGCTCGTCTGATCGTTTGAATGACCCCCGGAAGTTTGGAACCAGGCCCCATGCGGCCTTCTCTTTTCAGGTGTACCGATGAGCAAAATCCCCAAAGGAACCTGGGTTGAAGTGGAGCGCATCCTGCTCGGACCCGGACCCCGGCAGCCGGGCCATCCGGTGGATCCGGCGGTGATTCCCGCCTATACCGTCCGGGTTTCCGGATTCCTGCTGGAGGATGCGGAGCTGGGCCAGCAGGTGCGCATCCGCACCACCCAGGGCAAGCTGCACACGGGCAAGCTGCGCATCCAAAGCCCCAGCTACGGCCATAGCTTCGCCCACACGGTTCCGGAGCTGCTCAAAGTCGGCCGGGATGGGTTGCTCTGACCATCGCCCGCTTGCCGGTGTAGGATGAAGTCATGCTCTACCAGACTCATCTCGTCATCCACCTGGATCATATCCGGGCCAACCTGCTGGCCATCCGCGCGGCGATAGGACCGGCCCGGAAGCTGCTGATCGCCGTCAAGGCCAACGCCTACGGGCACGGGGCGGTGGCGGTTTCGCGCATGGCCGAGAAGGCCGGCGTCGACTGGCTGGGCGTGGCCACCGTGCCGGAAGGGCTGCAGCTGCGCGAAGCCGGCATCGGCCTGCCCATCCTCAAGCTTTCCCCCGCCTTCCCTGAGGAAATGGATGCGGCCGTGGCAGGAACCATCACCCTCGCGGTCTGCGACCAAAGCAACGCCCAGGCACTGGAGGCGGTGTGTGCCGCCCGGAACGCCCAGGCCACCGTGCACCTGGTGATCGACACCGGCATGTCCCGGATCGGGGTGCAGCCCCCGGAGGCTCCGGCCATGGCGCTGTTCCTGGCGGAAAAATGCCCGCACCTGCGGGTCCAGGGCGCCTTCACCCACCTGCCGGTGAGCGACGCCGCCGATCCCACTTACACCCAAGCTCAGATCCAGCGCTTCCGCACCGCCGTGGCGGCAGTGGAGGCCGCGCTGGGCCACAAACTGGAGCTGGTCCATTGCGCCAACTCCGGAGCGGTGCTGGGCCATCCGGAAGGGCTCATGGACCTGGTCCGGCCGGGCATCATGATCTACGGCTTCTATCCCGACCCGGGCACTCCCCGGACCATCCCGCTGCTGCCGGGCCTGTCCTTCCTCACCCGGGTCTCGTTCCTGAAGCGGGTGGCCGCGGGCACCCGGGTCGGCTACGGCCTCACCTGGAGCGCCCCGGAGGACACCTGGATCGCCACCCTGCCGGTGGGCTACGCCGACGGCTTCAACCGGCTGCTCTCCAACCGGGGCCGGGTGCTGGTGGGCGGCCGCTCCTACCCGGTGGTGGGCCGGGTCTGCATGGACCAGGCCATGATCAACCTGGGCCCGGAAACGCCGGTCCGGGTGGGCGACGAGGTGGTCCTGATCGGCCGCAGCGGCAGCGCCGAGATCACCGTGGACGAATGGGCCGAGACCCTCGGCACCATCACCTATGAGGTCACCTGCCAGATCAACGGGCGGGTGGAGCGGGTGTACAGCGGGGCCTGACCGATCAGGCTTTCGGTGAGTTCCCAGAACGCGCGCCGGACCCCGGCCTGCCGGGCCAGGGCGGCAGGCGGCGCAGGCCGGCACGCCACGAAATAGTTCCCGGTGACACCGGCCACTTCGGGCGCCAGCGCGAGATGGGTGACGTTCCGGGAACCCCGTTCCACCGGGATGCCGGTGATGCCGAAACCGCGGGTGAGCAGCTTGGTGGTGACCACCCCGGGGTGCAGGCAGTTGACGGTGACGCGCTCAAAGCGGAGGCGCTCCGCCGCTTCCAGGGTGAACAGGACGTTGGCCAGCTTGGACAGGGCGTAGGCGCTGAAGCCGTCGAAGCGCCGCTCCCCCTGGAGGTTGTCGAAGTCCAGCTGGCCCGCCTCGTGGGCCATGGAACTGACGTTCACCACCCGGGCGGCCCGGGCGCGCACCTCCGCCAGGGAGGCCAGATCGCCCACCACCAGCTCGGCTTCACCGGCGGCCTGGAGTTCCTTCAGCACCGGCTCGCCCCGCTGCAGGGTGCGGGCGTGGACCAGCACATGCATGCCCCGGCGCAGGCAGTCCAGGGACGTCTGCCGGCCGATGCCGTCGGTGGCGCCGGTGATGAGGATGTTGAGTTTTTCCACGGCGCCTCCTGGGAGTGCGCCTTAAAGGTGCGGGAAACCGGGCGTTGGTTCGAGCTGGTTTTGCGCCGGGAGGAAGCTTCGCAGTTCAGCCAGCAGCCGCTCGATGTCCTCCAGGCTGGTGCCCGGGTTCATCGCCGTGATCCGCAGCCAGCGCCGGCCGCGGAAGCCGGTGGTGGTGAGGTAGTGCCGGCCGCCTTCCAGCAGCCGCCGGCGCAGCTCCAGCTGGAGTTCGTCGCTGCCCTCGACCCGGAAGCAGACGATGTTGCTTTCCGGTTCGACCGCCACCTCGAAACCGGGTTCGCGGCGGATCCGCGCGGCGGCGGCCCGGGCGAAAGCCGCCCGCTGCTCGACGTAGCGGCCCAGGGCGGCCTCGCCCTCGGCGGCCAGCACCAGGAACAGGCGCAGCCCGAGCCCGGCCTTGGTGCACTCCACGGTGCGGTGGATGCCGTCGAAGCCCGGCTGGTCCTTGTCGTGGAACAGGTAGCTGGCTTCCTGCTGGAAGGCGCGGTCCAGGTCGGCATGGTCGCGCACCAGCACGGCGGCGCAGACGGTGGGGGTGCGCAGCATCTTGTGCGCGTCCCAGACCACGGAGTCGGCCAGGGCCAGGCCGTCCAGATGCCGGCGCAGCTGGTCCGAAAGCAGGGCCGAGGCGCCGTGCGCCGCATCCACATGCAGCCACAGGCCATGCTCCCGGCAGAAGGCGGCCGTCTCGCGCAGCGGATCGTACAGGCCGGCCGCGGTGCAGCAGCCATTGGCCACCACGGCGAGCACGCTGGAACCCTCATCGCGCAACCGGCCCAGGGCCGCGGGCAGCCGGTCCGGGACCAGCCGCTCGTCGGCATCCACCGGCGCCGCCCGCAGCGCCCGCTGGCCCATCCCCATGATGCCCACGGCCCGGGCGATGGAATAGTGGCAGGCCTCGGGCGCCAGCACGACCAGGTCCCTGCGCACGCCGGCCTGCCAGGCCTCCGGATCGACCCGGCCGCGGGCCGCCATCAGGGCGGTGAGGTTGGCCAGGGAGCCGCCATGGGTGAGCACGCCGCCGCCGTGCGGACCGGGGGCCGGCGGCAGCGGCTGCGGGATCCAGCCCACCTTGCCCAGCATCCAGTTGATCACGACGTATTCGATGGTGGCGGCGCCCGGGCCCATTTCATAGATCGCCATGGGGTTGTTGGTCAACCCGTCGATCAGCGAACCCACCGCGCCCATGGGGTGCGGCACGGCCACCTGGTGCGCCATGTAGCCGGGGTGGTGCAGCCGGGTGGTCGCCGCCAGGTAGCGTTCCAGGAAGCTGCGGAAGGCCGCGCCGGTGAGCCCGCCCTGGGCGATATATTTTTCCAGTTCAAGGCTTTCCGCCAAGTCCCGCATGGGCTGCTGCTGGATCACCTTGCCGATCCGCTCCCCCGAATCCCGCAGGTACTCAGCCAAGGCTTCGACGGCGCTACCGGCGTCGGCTGCGAAACTCATGGTGCCTCCTGATGCTTATGGGCCATGATAGCGCCCCCCAAAGCTTGCATTCGCCATCGAGCCCGCCGGGAACTCTGCCAAGCTGGACTCTGTTGAAACCCTCAAGGCACGAGTGAATCCATGTCCCAGCCCCTCAAAGATGCCCACTTCATCACCTCGGCCGCGAGCGTCCAGCAGCTGGGGGCCGCCCACGCCGAGGTGGCCTTCGTCGGCCGCTCCAACGTCGGCAAGAGCTCCCTGCTCAATGCCCTGTGCTTCCAGAAGAGCCTGGCCAAGACCAGCAAGACCCCCGGGCGCACCCGGCTGATCAACGTCTTCCTCACCGGCACCGACCGCTGGATTGTCGACCTGCCCGGCTACGGCTTCGCCCTGGGCCCGGCCAAGGAGCGCGCCACCTGGCAGGCCATGATCGAGGGCTACCTCACCGGGCGGCCCAGCCTGCGCATGGTCTACGTGCTGGTGGATGCCGAGGTGGGGCCGACCAAGCTGGACCACCAGATGGTCGACTGGCTGCGCTCGGTGGATCTCCCCTACCGCATCGTCGCCACCAAGTGCGACCAGGTGAAGCCCTCGCGCCAGCTGGCCCAGCGCCGGGACGTGGCGGCCGACCTGGGGCTGCAGGGCGGCGACATCGCCTGGGTGAGCGCGGAAAAGGGCACCGGGATCCCCGACCTGCGCATGGAGATCGCCGGAATGCTTGCCCTGCTCTGATGGCCATCGCCCTTTCGCTGATCACCATCCTGCTCTGGAGCACGCTCACCCTGCTCAGCTCCGGCGTGAGCCACCTGCCGGCCTTCTTTTCCGCCGGCGTAGCCCTGGCCATCGGCGGGCTGGTGGGGCTGCTGCGCATCCGGGATTGGCCGGTGCCGCCCTGGACCTTCGCCCTGGGCCTCGGCGGCATCTTCGGCTACCACGCGCTGTTCTTCCTGGCCCTGCGCCATGCCCCGGCGGTGGAGGTCAACCTTCTGCAGTACCTCTGGCCGCTGCTGATCGTCGTCCTGTCGCCGCTGTACCTTCCGGGCCACCGCCTGGGCGCGCACCATCTGGCCGGCGCCTGCCTGGGCCTGGCCGGGGCGGCCCTGGTGATCTCGGGCGGCAGGCTCAGCCTGGACCTCGCCCATCTGCCCGGTTATCTCCTGGCGCTGGGCGCCGCCCTGGTCTGGTCCAGCTACTCCCTGCTCACCAAGCGGGCCCGGCCCTTCCCCACCGGCGCCGTGGGCGGCTTCAGCCTGGCTTCGGGCCTGCTGGCGCTTGGGCTGTACGGCCTGGAGCGGCTGGCGGCGCCGGGCGCGCCCCTGTCGGTGACGCCCAGGGACTGGCTGTTCCTGGTGCTGCTCGGCCTGGGACCCATGGGCCTGGCCTTCTATACCTGGGACGCGGCCATGAAGCGCGGCGATCCCCGGGTGATCGGCGCGCTCGCCTACCTCACCCCGCTGCTTTCGACCCTGCTGCTGGTGCTGGCCGGCGGCCGGCGCCTGGCCCCGCTTTCGGCCTGCGCCATGGGCCTGATCGTGGCCGGCGCCGTGCTGGGCTCCCTGGGCCTGTTCCTCCCTGGCGGAAAAGCTTCTTGACGGCTAGAGCGCCGAGTTCAAGCGTTCCAGCGCCCTCTCCATTTCGAACCGGGCCCGGCCCAGGATCCCCTCGCGCCGCATCACCAGCACCAGGGCGCAGCGTTCCACCGCGCCCATCATGAGGATCCAGTGCTGGCTGGTGCAGAAGGTCACCTGCTCCACTTCGCCCCGGTCGAACTCCTCGATGGCCTGCCGCAGATGGCGGTCCACCACGTTCCGGTAGGCGCCCAGGAGCTGCAGGGCGTCGTTGGGAACCTCGATGGTGCGGGCGCAGATGGGATCGCCGTCCTTGTCATTGAAGGTGGCGGCGATCGCCTCCGGCACGCGTTCGATCAGGTTGTCCAGAATCTCCTGGAAGGGCATCGGACGGCTCCGTGGGGTAGGTGCGACCATCTTGACATCCTCTCCGCCCGAAAGGGAGGGGATTTCAGTAATTGGGATAAGCGAAAGCTAATATTTCATTTACCCGGGAGGGCCGGAAAGAATCCCTGGTACCCGGTGGTCTGCCCTGAGCAAGCGGTTCCGCCCTGAACATTCAGAATTCCCCAAAGCGGTATCCGAACAGGGCCCGGCATCCGTTGCTTCCCTATCTTTGGGTGGTAAAATGGGCATGTTCCACATCTATGGTGTTCTTTACATTTTTTTGCACCCAGCATCCAATTTGTGGATATGACTACAAACTGTACGGAAAAAACGACCATCATTTTGTTGGGCGCTAATTTTCTATTTCACCGTTATATTCAGGAGGAACCATGAAATTGTCTTATGTTTCAGCGGTTCTAGCCATTGCTCTGGCTGGAACATTCGTGGCGTGCAACAAGCATTCCAAGGAAATCAGGATCGGCGGCGTCGGCCCCCTCACCGGCGAAGCGGCGACCTTCGGCCTTTCCACCAAGAACGGCTATGAAATGGCTGTTGCCGAAACCAATGCCAAGGGCGGTCTCCTCGGCAAGCAGGTCAAACTGGTGTTTGCTGACGACAAGGGCGATCCCGCGGAGGGCGCCACCGTCTTCACCAAGCTGATCGAGCAGGACAAGGTCTGCGCCATCATCGGCACGGTGATGTCCAAGGTCTGCCTGGCCGGCGCGCCCATCGCCCAGAACGCCAAGATCCCCAACATCGTCACCACCGCCACCAACCCCAAGATCACCGAAGTGGGCAACTACATCTACCGCGCCTCCTTCATCGATCCGTTCCAGGGCACGGTCGGCGCCAAGTTCGCCTTCAACGACCTGAAGGCCAAGACTGCCGGCTGCCTGTTCGACGTGGGCAACGACTACACCAAGGGGCTTTCCGAGTACTTCAAGGCCAAGTTCATTGAGCTCGGCGGCCAGGTGGTGGGCTATGAAGGCCACGCCACCGGCACCACCGACTTCAAGGCCCAGCTGACCAAGGTCCTGGCGGCCAAGCCTGACGTGCTCTACGTCTCCGACTACTACAACGACGTGGTGCTGATCGCCAAGCAGGCCCGGGAACTGGGCTTCAAGGGCCCCCTGCTCGGCGGCGACGGCTGGGATTCCCCGAAGCTCGTGGAAATCGGCGGTTCCGCGGTCGAAGGCTGCTTCTTCACCAACCACTACTCCCCCGACGACGTCTCCCCGGTGGTCCAGGAGTTCGTGAAGGCCTACAAGACCAAGTACAACTCCGTGCCCGACGCCTACGCGACCCTGGCCTATGTGGCGTCCGAGATCATGTTCGACGCCATCACCCGCGCCGGTTCCACCGATGGCCCCGCCATCCAGGCCGCCATGGACAAGACCAACTACCAGGGCGTCACCGGCCTGATCAAGTTCGACGAGCACCGCAACCCGGTGAAGTCCGCGGTCATCATCCAGATCAAGGACGGCAAGCAGGTCTACAAGGCCACGGTCAACCCGTAGGCTGCCTTCTTCCAGCCGCGACTCCCGCCACCCGCGGGAGTCGCCTTTGTACTCAGCCCAACCGCAGTTCCTGCAGCACCAGCACGGCCATCATGGCCAGGGTGCCGAACACCAGGACGCCCATGAGGAACGCGTGCAGCAGGGTGGCGGTCACGCCCTTCCAGACCGGGCAGCCGTGCCACGCGGCCAGGGCGTAGCCCCTCAGCACCCAGAAGTAGACCCCCAGCGGCAGGAGCAGCAGCCCCAGGAGGAAGCCGGCCCCGGGAAGATACTTCAGCAGGCCCGCCAGGGTGCCGACGGTCCCCACCTTGAGGGCTTCGGCGTCGGCCTCCAGGGTGGCCCGGAAGCTTTTGCGCCCGCCCAGGCCTTTCAGCAGCCACAGCGCCAGGTGGTCCCAGACGGCGTCGTGCAGCCAGAGGCTCAGGACCCCCAGGGGGGCCAGCAGCGCCAGCCACGGCAGCAGGTGCCCCCAGCCGGGCAGGGCGGGCAGGCTCTGCATGGCGGCCTTCAGGTCGGCGGGGCTCACCTGGTCCGGCAGCCGGGCCCAGACCTGGTCCCATAGCGGGCCTTCGGTGCGCGACAGCCGGCCGTAACCCTGGGCGAACGCGGCATAGCCGAGCACGAGCCCGGCGAACGCCGGCAGGGTCCGGACCAGGAGCAGCTCCTTGACGGCCGCCGCCAGCCCCGCGCGCTGCGCGGCCCTGGCGCGGAACCCGGCAGCGGGGGCGAGAGCCCGGTCCCAGAGGCTCCTGAGGGGTTCCATCAGGTGCTCCGGAGGGGGTGGCGTTGGGCTGCGCGCATGGAGCAACCCTAGCCCGTTCCATAGGCGGGTGAAAAAGAATTATCGCTGAAGTTTTCGAATTGCGCCTCCGGACCGATGACAATAAACACATGGCCAGCCTGTCCCGCAAAGCCCCCCTCACCCCCCTGGACGCCCTCCGGGTTCTGCTGGGCGAATACGCCGACGGTGATCCGACCTTCCCGGTGCGGCTGGGGCAGATGGTGCAGAAGCTGAAGAAGCTGGCGCTGCCGGAGCTGGGCGGCCGCCTTTCCCCCGCGGCCTCGGCCCGGGGGCTGCGCAAGGCGATCCTGGCCTGCATTGCCAAGGCCGATTGGCCGGAATGGGTGCCCTGGATGCTCAAGGGGCTCCTGGTGGAGCCCGATCTCGGGGTGTTCGACGACGGCTGCGCCGCCCTGGGCGCCATCGGCACCCGCAACTGCCTCGAGGCGCTGCAGGCCCTGCAGGGCCATCGGCCGGGTCCCGACCACCAGGTGATCCTGACCCGGGAGCTGGGCCAGTTCCAGTCCCATCAGGGGCTGCCCTACCATCTGGGCCGGCTCATGGAGGGCCAGGGCAATCCGCGCCTGGCCGCCCAGGGCGCGAAGCTGCTGGCCGCGCTGGCCGGAGAGGCGGACATTCCGTCCCTCATCGCCGCCCACCGGGACGGCGACCCGCTGAGCCAGCGCCTGGCCCTGCGCGTCCTGGGCTTCATGCCCCAGCCCGCGGCCCAGGACTTCCTGCTGGATCTGGCCGAGCGCACCCGCCAGGATGTCCTGGATCACCAGCAGCTCCTGAGCCAGCTCAACCGCCTGCACACCCTGCCGCGCGGCTCCACCCAGCCGGAGCTGGTCCGGCAGATCGCGGCCCGGTTCGAGGCCAAGGCGCCGGCCGCGGTGACCAGCCTGCACCAGGCGGCGACCCAGGAGGACGGCAACGCCGCCCCCGCCCTGGAAGCCCTGCGCCGGGTGGCCCAGGGGGTGTTCGAACAGTTCCTCCTGGATGCCTGCGGGCTGGTGACCGAGGGCAAGGTGGCGCGCTATTCGGCCTTTCTCACCGAGACCTCCCAGACCACCGAGGCCCGGATCGGCCAACTGGCGCTGCAGTGCGACCAGGTGGCCGAAACCCTGGCCTTCGCGGTGGATTCGGGGGCGCTCGCCCTGCAGCGGGTGCTGCCTCCGTTCACGGCCGTCCTGCGCTCCCATGCCGGGGGCGAGGGGTTCATCCAGGCCTTCCTGCGCCTGCTGCCCGCCGGGGCCACCGAGGTCCTGGATGAACTGCTGGCCGACCCCGACATGGAGCGGCGCGAGCAGTACCTGAACGCCCTGGGGGCCCGGGAGGACGACGCCCTGACGGGGTTCTTCATGAAGGCCCTGCAGGACCCCATCGTCGACGTGGGCCAGCTGGCCATCCACCACCTGGGCAAGCTGCCTTCCGGCTTCCCGGCCCAGATGGCCCTGTTCCAGTCGGGCAACCCCGAGCAGATCCGCGTCGCCATCTGGGCGTTCAAGGAGAACCGTTCCACCCAGGCCGCCGAGCCCCTGATGGCGTTCCTCCTGGAGGACGGCCACGACACCCTCCTGGTGGAGGCCACCGAGGCCGTCGCCGCCATCGGCTGCCCGGGCAGCGCGCCGGTCCTGCTCCAGCTGCTGCACGACGGCAAGCCGCTCAATCTCCAGGTGGCGCTGGCCCGGGCCCTGAAGCAGCTGGGCACCGAGGAGGCCGCGCTCGGGCTGCTCTCCCGCGCCGCCGCGCTGAAACAGCCGCAGGTGCTGATCCTGGCCCTGGAAGGGGCGCTCAGCGCCTTCCCGGCCTACGACCGTCCGCTGCCGCTGGACCAGCTGCCGGCGTTCATGCAGCTGCTGGACCGCTGCTGCGACGAGCGCGAGGGCGAGGGCCAGCGCCTGCGCGCCGTGCTCGCCACCCAGGACCTGTATGTCTTCCACCAGCCGACCTACGAGCTGCTGAAGGAGCGGTTTTCCGACTACCTGTTCGACATGCGCACCAAGGAGGCCTGGGACCGGGACAGCAACGACCGGGTGGCCGCGGTGGTCAAGGAGCTGGCCCGCCGGGGCGAAAGCCTGGGCAAGCTGGCCCAGAAGGAAGTCTCCATCCAGGGCCAGATGCAGAGGCTGCCCGCCCCCGGCCCCAAGCGCGTCGAGGCGCTGCTGGCCCTGCGCGAGACGCTGCGCGACCCCGAGCTGATCATCCGCCCGCAGATCGCCCGGGACCTCGCCGGCCTGGTCAAGGACCTTCTGCAGAAGCCCGCGTCCGAGTGGCGCGAGACCGCGCACCTGTGCGAGGTCGGCGGCCTCACCCACCAGGGCGACCTGCTGGTCGAGCCGATCCGCGAAGTGTTCCAGAAGGCCACCGGCCTCGGCCTCAAGAGCGCGGCGCGCACCGCCCTGCTCGCCCTCGGGCTGGAGGAGCAGGACCTGAACCGGCGGGCGCCGATCCGCTCCATCCTGGTCCTGGAGCCCAGCGCGTTCTTCCGCAAGCGCCTGGCCAACGCGCTGGCGGCCAAGGGCAGCTGGGAGCTGGATGAAGCCGGCAGCCGCCTGGAGGCTGAAATGGTCCTGGCCGACCACCCGGTGGACCTGGTGCTGACGGAAAGCAAGGACGCCGAAGGCGACCTGGCCGCCTGGCTGGAGCAGCAGTGGCAGCAGAACCGGTGCCGGCACGCCCTGGTGTCCACCTCCTCGCGCGACATCGGCGATCTGGCCCAGACCGCCTGGGTGATCGGCATCCTGTTCAAACCTTACCCCCTGGAGCAGGTCATCCAGGCGTTGGACGCCTGATTGGAATAGACTGGCTTTTATATACGCTTATCGAGGCCTCCATGCCGCTGTTCACACCTGGGATGCGCTGTTCCGCCCTGGCCCTGGCCATCGTCCCGGCACTGGTCGCCCAGGATACGGACCTGCCCGAACGGCTGTTCCGCTCCGGCGAGCGCGCCTACGCCACCCGCGCCTATCCCGAGGCCCTGGAGACCTGGAACCAGTTGATCCAGCAGGCACCCAAGTCGCCCTTCGCCGCCCATGCGCTCATGAACCTGGCCCGGCACCAGGTCGAGGTGGAGCACAAGCCGGAGGCCGCCCTGCCCCTGCTGGAGCGGATCAAGAGCGAGCACCTGAAGAGCCCGTGGGCCGCCGAGGCCATGCTGCTCCGGGGCCAGCTGCTGGCGGCCCGCTGCCGCGACCCGCAGGAGCTCAAGGAGGCCCAGGGCGAGTTCAACCGGGTGGTGGACCTGTTTCCCGACCACCCCTGCGTGCTGCAGGCGCGCTATGAACTGGGGCAAAGCTTCCGCCTGCTCGGCCAGTGGGGCCGGGCCCTGCAGAACTACCTCGAAGCCGTGCGGCTGGATCCGGCCTCGGCGGTGGCCCGGCAGGCCCAGCTGCAGGCGGCCGAGACCCTCGATCTGATGGGCGACACCACCGGCTGCCTGCGCATGCTGCAGGCGCTGCGCAACCGGTCCCCGCAGTCGGCGGAAAGCCAGCAGGCCGAGTGGCGGATCAAGGTGCGGGTGAAGCAGCGCCTGCAGAAACCCGCCCTGCGTTCCCTGGGGCCCTGGCCCGAAGGCCGGCAGAAGTGGCTCAAGACGCCGACCCTGCTGGCCACCGGTCCGGACGGGGAACTCTACATCTACCAGGACGACCAGGACCAGGCCGGGGTGTTGAAGGACGGCCAGTTCGTTCCGGAGGGTCCACCGGTCAAGGCCGCCAAGGCCATGCTCATCCCCGCCGCCGGCCAGGTCTGGCTGGTCACCCGGCAGGGGGTGGTCAAGGACGGCGCCGCCCCGCCGCCGGCCACGCTGTTCCAGGCCCCCAGCGGCGCCGCCCGGGACGGCTGGGGCAACCTCTGGATCAGCGACGCCAGGGCCCAATCCATCACGATCTTCCCGCCCGAGGGCGCGCCCCGGCCGGTGCCGGTGGCCGGCGTCGCGGGGCTGGCCGCCCTGCCCACCGGCGGCGTGGTGGCCGCCTCGGACGCCAGCCGGACCCTGGTGTTCCTGGACGCCCAGGGTCAGACCCGGATCACCGTGCCCTACGGCAAGGACCTGCCGGCGCCTTTCAAATATGTGGTGGCCCTCGCCTCGGATCCGCTGGGCCACGTGGCGGCGCTGGTGGACGGCGACTTCGAGGGGGTGGCGGTCTGGGGACCGGACGGCGCCCTGCTGCGCTCGGCCTCCTACAAGACCCTCGGCATCTCCGGGAAATTCCGCGCCATCGCCATGGACCGCCAGGGGGCGCTGATCCTGGCCGACCGTTCCAACGACCTGCTGATCCGGCTCGAATAATGAGAATCCGCTGCTTTCCCATCCTGTTCGCCGCCCTGCTGGGCTGCATCGCCCTGCGCGCCCAGGACCCGGCGCTCAAGGACACCTTCCTGCAGGCCAAGGCCGCCTGGGCGACCCAGGGCGACCGGGAAACCTCCTCCGCCAAGTTCGGCTCCATCCTCGCCGCCCTGGAGCCCGTGGCCCCGACCCTGGATGCCGCCTGGGTCCAGCTGCTATGCGAAACCTACAACTGGATGGCCATCCTGGACGACCGGCTTCCCGCCCGGCGGGAGCGGGCCCCCAAATACCTCGAGGCCGCCCTCAACCTCAACCACGATTTCGAGATCGACCGGAACATCACCAACGCCCGGCTGCAAAGCGCCTTCGACGCCCTGCGCGCCGGGAAATTCGGCCGGCTCAAGCTCACCCTGGCCCCGGAAGGCGGCAGCCTCACCATCGACGGCAAGGCCCGGCCGGCGGCGAACGGCGCCGTCACCCGCTACCTGGCGCCCGGACCGCACACCATCGGCTATGCCCGACCCGGCTACCAGCCCCAGGAACAGCGCCTGGAGCTGGCCCTCAAGGAAAGCCGCGACCTGAGCCTGTCGCTTCCGCGCACCTCCTCGGTCATCACCCTCTTCACCACGCCGCCCGGAGCCGAGCTGGTCATGGACGGCAAGAGCCTGGGCGCGACCCGGGGCCAGGCGCCGCCGGAGATGGCGCCCTACGCCCAGAAGCTCGGCGTGCCCCTGAACCAGCTGTCCGCCGGCTTCATTCTCGCCGGGCTGACCCCCGGCAAGCACCTCCTGGAATTCCGCCTGCCCTGCTACCAGACCAAGCTCCTGGAGATCCCCGAGGCGTTCACCACCCCGTTCGCCGACCACGACCTGGAGCCCATCCAGCTGCAGCCTTCGCGCAGCCTGCTGACCGTGCAGAGCGCCGCCCCCGGTGGCGAGCTGTTCCTCTCCGGCAAGAGCTTCGGCCCGGTGCCGGTCAAGGACCTGGAAGTCTGTGCCCAGACCTGCGACCTCCAGGTGCGCTACCCCCAGGGCAGTTTCGCCCAGACGATCGAGCTGGCCGAAGGCAAGTCCGCCACCGTGACCGCCCGTCCCACGCCCCGGCTCACCTATGCCGGGTTCGAAGGGGAGGAGGAATTCGCCGGCCGGGAGCGGATCGGCAATCTGCTGGCCGGCCTGGGCGCGCGCCTGACCAAGGTGGCCTTCCTCACCGCCGCCAAGGGGGAATCGCCCAAGGACTGCCTGGCGCGGTTGCAGGCTTCCCGTGACACGGAGCTGGTGCTTCGGGCCCGGCCGGTCCCCGGCCACCCCATCCACCAGGTGGAACTGGTGCTCGCCACCCTCACCGGCGAAGAAGCGCGGCTGGTGGTCAAGCCCCTGGAAAGCGACCCGCTCGGCCAGCTGGTGACGCGCATCGAGGCCCCGGTCCCGCTGAGCGAGCCCTGGGCCGGGATCAACCTGGTCGACCTGGCCCCGGACGGCCCCTGGGTGCTCCAGGCCGACGCCGCCGCCCTGAAGGCGGGGATCAAGCCGGGCCGGGCCATCCAGCAGGTGAACGGCAAGCCCGTGGCCAGCGTGGCCGAGGTGCGCGCGGCCCTGCTTTCGGCCAAGGGCGGCAAGATCACGGTCAGCCAGGGCGAAGCTCCGGTCACCCTGGCGGTCGCCCCGCAGGCGCTGGAACTGCCGGTGAACGCCGCCGACCTGTGCTATCCCTTCGTCCTTTCCGACCTGCGCCTGCGCTACCTGGGCGCGAGCGGCGACGAGGCCGGCCTGCTCCGCCTCCAGCAGGGCCTGGCCCTGATCCATTTCAGGGAATACGACAAGGCCCTGGAAATCCTGCGGGACGCCCGGGTGACCAGCGTCCAGGGGGTCAGCCAAGGGACCTTGGACTATTACACCGGCGTCTGCCTGCTGCACATGGGCAACGTCTACCTTTCTGAATCCGTGCAATCCTTTAATCAGGCTTTGAAGTATCCTCAGGCCACGCTGTTCGGTCCCGACGGCCCGCTCCTGGCCCCCCTGGCCCGGCAAGCCCTGGAAGATCTCAAACCTTGATTCCTTCGAAAGGATCCCCATGGTCCCATCCCGAACCCGTGAACGCGGCGAAGGCAGGATCGGCTGCTTCCTCACCCTGCTGGTCCTGGCCGTGGGCGTCGCCGTGGCCCTGAAGGTGGTGCCGGTCTACTTCAGCAACAGCAACCTGATGGATACCGCCGAGGAGGTGGCGGGACAGGCCGCCCTCTACCCGGTGCCGGCCCTGGCGGACAAGCTGCGGGCCAAGGCCGCGGAACTGGGCATCCCCGAGGCCGGCGCCGACGGCGCCATCAGCATCTCCACCACCGGCGGCAAGAGCGCCGGCACCTGCACCGTCGTCTTCGACTACACCCGGACGGTGGACCTGTACGGCTTCTACAGCGTGAACGTCGCGACCCACAAGGTGGTGGCCCGGCCCTATTTGGACGCCCGGTAGAAACCAAGGCTTGAAGGGCGGGAGCTGAACGGGCACCGTGGTGGAGTGATTCCGCCCCTGCCCCCCCAAGGGATTCTCACCGACGGCAGCGAGCCGATGGCTTCGGTCCTGCGGGAACTGGCCCGGGTCGCGGGCTCGCGCCTATCCATCCTGCTTTCAGGGCCCTCAGGCAGCGGCAAGGAACTGGCGGCCCGGGAATTGCACCGCCTGTCCGGGCGGCCCGGGCCGCTCGTGCCGGTGAACTGTTCCGCGTTCGCCGAGTCGCTGCTGGAATCGGAGCTGTTCGGCCACGTCAAGGGCGCCTACACCGGGGCCCAGCGGGACCGTAAAGGCGCGGTGGAATGCGCCGAAGGCGGCACCCTGTTCCTGGATGAAGTGGCCGACCTCTCCCCGCGGCTGCAGTCGCTCCTGCTCCGGGTGCTGCAGGAACGCGAGGTGAAGCGCCTGGGCGCCGAAGGCAGCCGGCGCATCGACGTGCGTTTCCTGGCGGCCACCCACCGGTCCTTGGACGCCCTGGCGGCCGCCGGGAGCTTCCGCCAGGATCTGCTCTACCGGCTGCAGGGCTCGGTGCTCACCCTGCCCGCCCTGTGCGAAAGGCGCCACGAGTTCCCCTTCCTGATCCCGCGCATGGTGGCCCGGTTGGCCCAGGAAACCGGGCTCCCGCCCCCCGCGCTCCAGCCCGGGCTGCCCCAGGCCCTGGGCCGGCTGGCCTGGCCGGGAAACTTCCGCGAACTGCAGCACGCCCTCGAGCGGGCCCTGCTGCGCTGCGGCCCGGGCCCCCTGGAGACCGGCCATTTCCCGGAGCTGGACCGGCTGCCTGAGGCGCCCTGCGCCTGGGCCGAAGCCACCCGGCAGTTCCAGCGCCGCCTGCTGCTGGAGACCCTGCTCCGGCACCGGTTCCAGGTGGCCGAGACAGCCCGGGCGCTGGGGCTGGCGCGCCCGGCCCTGTACGCAGCGGCCCGCCGGCTCGGCCTGGACCTGGGAGCGGAACGGCGCCGGGCCGGGCTGGGCGCACCAAACCCTTGAAACCCTGGCGTATGATCGCAATAGTCCCCTGGGAGGTTCGCGATGCACCCTTTGGCCGGCAAGCCCGCCCCGAAGTCGATCCTGGCCGATATCCCGGCCCTGGTCAGCGCCTACTACACGGTCCGGCCCGACCCCGAGGACCCTCGCTGCCTGGTCAGTTTCGGCACCTCCGGCCACCGGGGCAGCTCCACGGCCGGCACCTTCAACGAGGACCACATCCTGGCCGTGGTCCAGGCGATCTGCGCGCACCGGCGGCAGGCCGGCATCACCGGTCCGCTCTTCCTCGGCAAGGACACCCACGCCCTGTCCGAGCCGGCCCAGACCACCGCCCTGGAAGTGCTCGCGGCCAACGGGGTCGAAACCATGGTCGCCCCCGGCGGCGTCTACACCCCCACCCCTTCGGTCTCCCACGCCATCCTGGCCTGGAACCATGGCCGCACGTCCGGCCTGGCGGACGGCATCGTCATCACGCCTTCCCACAACCCGCCCGAAAGCGGCGGCATCAAGTACAACCCGTCGAACGGCGGCCCGGCCGACGTCGAGATCACCGATTGGGTGGCCGGCCAGGCCAACGCCCTCCTGCGCGCCGGCAACCGCGCCGTGCGGCGCAGCCCCAACCCGCGCAAGGCCGCGCAAATCCACGAGTTCGATTTCATCACCCCCTACGTGGAGGACCTGGCCAACGTCCTCGACCTGGACGCCATCCGCGCGTCAGCCCTGCACCTGGGGGCCGACGCCCTGGGCGGCTCCGGGCTCGGCTACTGGGAGCCCATCGCCCAGCGCTACGGCCTGCGCATCGAGCTGCTCAACGGCCACTGCGACCCCACCTTCGGCTTCATGTGCGTGGACCGGGACGGCCGGATCCGCATGGACTGCTCCTCGCCCCAGGCCATGGCCGGCCTGGTCGCGCTGAAGGACCGCTACGACCTCGCCTTCGGCAACGATCCTGATTTCGACCGGCACGGCATCGTCTGCCCCAGCTCCGGTTTGATGAACCCGAACCACTACCTGGCGGTGGCCATCCAGTATCTGTTCAAGACGCGCACCGGCTGGCGCCCTGACGCGGCCATCGGCAAGACCCTGGTGAGCAGCTCCATGATCGACCGGGTGGGCGCCGCCCTGCAGCGCCGGGTCGCCGAAGTGCCGGTGGGCTTCAAGTGGTTCGTGCCGGGGCTGCTGGACGGCAGCTTCGGCTTCGGCGGCGAGGAGAGCGCCGGCGCCTCCTTCCTGCGCAAGGACGGCTCGGTGTGGACCACCGACAAGGACGGCATCATCCTCAGCCTGCTCGCCGCCGAGATCACCGCCACCACCGGCAAGGACCCCGGCGAGCACTACCGGGAGCTCACCGAGCGCTTCGGCGCGCCGCTCTACGAGCGCCTGGACGCCGCCGCCAACGCCGCCCAGCGCCAGGTTCTTGCCCGGCTCGCCCCGGAGCAGGTCACGGCGTCCAGCCTGGCCGGGGAGCCGATCCTGGCCAAGCTGACCCGGGCCCCGGGCAACGGCGCCGCCATCGGCGGGCTGAAGGTCAGCACGGCGAACGGCTGGTTCGCCGCGCGGCCCTCCGGCACCGAGGACGTCTACAAGATCTACGCGGAAAGCTTCAAGGGACAGGCGCACCTGGACGACCTGAAGCATGAGGCCCAGGAGATCGTCGCGGCGGCGTTCCGCGCGGCGGGGGTTTAGCCTACTCCAGCCCGGCCCGGACCTGGCGCGCCAGTTCCGCCAGCACCAGGGCCGCGCCCTTGACCGTCATGCGCCGCATGCCGGCCGGCTTCCAGGCCAGCGGGCTGAACGGCCAGCGGGCATGGGGCGCGCTGGGCTTCACGTCCAGGCTGCCGGTGCGCGCGTGCACCAGGGCCTTCTGGTGCACCGCCAGCGCGTAGCTGGCCCCAGCGGCGGCCAGCTGGCCCTCCCGGCGCTCGACGTCATCGTGGGCCGGGGTCCAGCCCTCGCCGTCCACCTGGCGGATCCGCTCGGCCAGGATGAGTTCAATCGCCTCCAGCTCCGCGGGACCGCCCAGGGCTTCCAGGTGCTGCAATTTCTCTTGGATCGTCACCAGACTCATCGTGCCCCCTGAGCGCCTTCCAGCATGATGCCGGATTGCTGGCTTATGCAGTCAAAAACGAGTGTTTCTTCCCCCACCGCCCCGGCGCCCCCCTTGACATGCATTTACAACGTATATACATTTACCTCGATGGATGTCACCTTTGAAATCCAGGGCCAAGCCTTTGAATGGGACCCGAAGAAAGCTGCCGCGAACCTTCGCAAACACCACGTCTCGTTCGAAAGAGCGTGCGAGGTATTCTTCGATCCTTTCGTCCGCCCGGTTGACGCCAGTGAACAGGGCGAGTCATGGGAAGCCGCCATTGAACTCACTGAAGATTGGGCTCCCCTTTTCGTCGTCCATATCATCCGACATGCGGACATCATCCGCATCATTTCAGCCCGGACAGCAACACCCTCGGAAAGGAGGAATTATGAATATGAATGAGCGTATCCAGAAACGGCTCCAGAAGGACCGCCCCATGACCAGCATCAGCCTCCGGATTCCCGAGGACGTGGTCACGGACCTGAAGGCCATCGCGCCCACCCTGGGCTTTTCCGGCTACCAGCCTCTGATTCGGGCCTATATCGGACAAGGACTCCGGAAGGATCTCGCCAGGCTTGGTCAAGACCAAATGAAGCTGGTCGTGGAAAGTTTGCGCCGCCATGGGGTGGCGGAAAAGGTCATCGCGGAAGCCATCGCGGAGGCCAAGGCAAAGACGGCATAATTGACTATTCATACCGGGCCAGCACACCCTCCCAAAGCCCCTGGGCCTTCAGCACGCACTCCGCCACCGCCCGGAACACCCCTTCGCCGCCCCGCAAAGGCACGGTCCAGTGGCAGGCGGCCTGCACTTCGGGTGCCGCGTCCATGGGGCAGGCGGCCAGGCCCACCCGCCGCAGCACCGGCAGGTCGTGCAGGTCGTCCCCGAGGTAGGCCACCTGGCTGGCCTCCAGCCCGCGCCGGAGCAGGATGGACTGCAGCACCGGACCCTTGGCGCCGCCGCCCAGGTGCAGTTCCGCGACCTTGAGGTCCCGGGCCCGGGCCCGGGTCGAGGGGGCATCCAGGGCGGAAAGGAAGCCCACCGGAATCCCGCTTTCGCCCAGCCAGTTGATGGCCGCCCCATCCCGGGTGCTGAAACCGCGCAGGTGGATGCCTTCGTGCCCGTAGAACAGGTGGCTGCTGGTGAGCACGCCGTCCACGTCGGTCAGGACCAGCCGGATCAGCCGGGCCCTGGCCGCCAGGGAGCGCTCCGCGCCGGTATGGCTTGCGGCGGTGGGTCGATTGGTGTCACATTTGCCCATCAGTGCTCCTTGTTCGTTTCAACCTAATCCTATCCGCCCCACCAGGACCGCCCATGGTCAAGACCAGCCCCGCGAAGCCCCTCGTCATCTTCGAGATGGCGAACAACCATATGGGTGACCTGGAGCATGGCCTGCGCATGGTGGATGCTTTCGGCCAGGTGGCGGACCGCTACCGGGAGCATTTCGCCTTCGCCTTCAAGCTGCAGTATCGCGACCTGGACACGTTCATCCACCCGGAGTTCCGGGACCGGACCGACCTCAAGCACATCCGGCGCTTCCAGGAGACCCGGCTGACCCCGGAGGCGTTCCAGCAGTTGCTGGCCCGCTTCGAACAGCGCGGCTTCCAGAAGATCTGCTCGGCGTTCGACGAGCGCTCGGTGGACCTGCTGGAGCAGCACGGCTGCCAGTGGATCAAGGTCGCCAGCTGCTCCCTGGGCGACTGGCCGCTCATGGAGCGGGTGGCCCAGAGCACCCTGCCGATCATCCTTTCCACCGCCGGCAGCTCCTGGGAGACCCTGGACCGGGTGGTCAGCTTCTTCGAGCACCGTTCCCGGGAGACCACCCTCCTGCACTGCGTGGGCGAGTACCCGGCGGCACCCGAAGCGATGCAGCTGAACCAGATCCAGCGGCTGAAGGAACGCTACGGCAACCACGTGGTCGGGCTGTCCTCGCACGAATCGCCCGGCGACACGCGCACGGTGCAGATGGCGCTGGCCAAGGGCGCCATGGTGCTGGAAAAACATGTGGGGCTGCGCACCGGGCGCCATGACCTGAACGCCTATTCCTGCGACCCCGGGCAGATCGACGCCTGGCTGGGCGCGGCGCGCGACGCCCTGGCCGCCTGCGGCGACGAAACGGGCCGGCACACCCCCAGCGAGGCAGAGCTGGAAAGCCTCCGGAGCCTGCGCCGGGGCGTCTATGCCAAGGTCCCCCTGGCGGGGGGCGCGCGCATCGACCCCGGGCAGATCTTCCTGGCCATGCCGGCGGGGCCAGGCCAGCTCACCGCCAACGACCTGGGCAAGTATGTGGAATTCCAGGCCATGGAGGCCATTCCCCGGCTGGGCCCGATCCTGCGCGCCCAGGTGAGCCAGAAGGACAACCGGGACCAGGTGAACCATATCGTCGAGCGGGTGCGCGCGCTGCTGGACGCCAGCCACACCGCGGTGGGCCTCAAGTGCGACGTGGAGATCAGCCACCATTACGGCCTGGACCGGTTCGAGCAGGTGGGCGCCACCATCCTCAGCGTGGTCAACCGGGCCTACTGCAAGAAGCTGATCGTCCTGCTCCCCGGCCAGAGCCATCCCGAGCAGTACCACAAGCGCAAGGAGGAGACCTTCCACATCCTCCACGGCACCCTGGAGCTGCGGCTCAACGGCGCGACCCGGCTGGTCGAGCCGGGCGACATCATCACTGTGGAGCGCGGGGTCCGGCACGCCTTCCGTTCGCCCGGCGGCTGCATCCTGGAGGAGATCTCCTCCACCCACTGGAAGGAGGATTCCTTCTACACCGACGAAGCCATCAACCGGAACCCCTACCGCAAGACCTACGTGACGCACTTCTTCGGCTGATGAAACTCTCCGACTACGTCATGGTTCGGCTGGCCCAGGCGGGGGTCCGGCAGGTGTTCATGGTCCCCGGCGGGGGCTGCATGCACCTGGTGGACAGCCTGGGACGCAACCCGGACCTGGGCTTCGTGGCCAACCTGCATGAGCAGGGCGCGACCGTGGCGGCGGACGCCTACGCCCAGTGTTCCGGCGAGCTGGGGGCGGCGCTGGTCACCACCGGCCCCGGCGGCACCAACGCCCTCACCGGGGTGGCCGCCTCCTACCTGGATTCCATCCCCGTGCTGATCCTGTCCGGACAGGTGCAGCGCAAGGATTTCGCCGGCCCGCGCGGGGTCCGGCAGATGGGCTTCCAGGAGATCGACATCGTCGCCATGGTCCGGCCCATCACCAAGTACGCCGCGGTGGTGGAGGACCCCGCGGCGATCCGCCGGCACCTGGACCTGGCCCTGCACTGCGCCCGGTCCGGCCGGCCCGGCCCGGTGTGGCTGGACATCCCGCTGGACGTCCAGGCCGCCCTGGTGGACCCGGACGCCCTGGAAGGCTACAGCGCGCCGCCCTGCGCCCAGCCGGACCTGGGTGAAACCGCCCGGGCGGTGCTGGAGCTCCTGGCCCAGGCGCAGCGCCCGGCCATCCTGGTGGGCAACGGGGTGCGCCTTGCCGGCGCCGGCAGGCTGTTCCTGGAGGTGGCCGAAGCCCTGGGCGTCCCGGTGCTGCCCACCTGGAAGGCCGCGGACCTGATCCCGGACGGGCATCCGCTCCATGCCGGGCGGCCCGGCGCCGCCGGCCAGCGGGCCGCCAATTTCACCCAGCAGAACGCCGACTGGCTGCTGACCCTGGGGGCCCGGCTGGACTACGGCCAGGTGGCCTACATGCACGAAACCTTCGCTCCCCGGGCGCGCAAGATCGTGGTGGACATCGATCCCGCCGAGCTGGGCAAGCTGGCCATGCCCCTGGAACGGGCGGTATGCGCCGACGCCGGCGCCTTCCTCCGGGCCCTGCGCGCAGCCATCGCCGAAGCCGGCCTCGGCCACCGCCCGGCCTGGATGGCGCGGATCCGCGCCTGGCAGCAGCGCTATCCGGTGGTCCTGCCGGAATACTGGGATACCGTCGGCTGCGTCAACAACTATGTCCTGGTCGAGGCCATCTCCCGCAACCTGCGGGCCGGCGACCTGCTGGTGCCCGGCTCCAGCGGCGCCTGCAGCGAACTCACCTGCCAGGCCATCCGGCTTCCGGCCGGGGTGCGCATGCTCAACAGCCAGGGGCTGGGCCCCATGGGCTTCGCCATTCCCGCCGCCCTGGGCGCCTGCATCGCCTCCGGCGGCCGGCGCACCATCTGCATCGACGGCGACGGCGGCTTCGCGATGAACCTGCAGGAACTGGAGGTGGTGCGCCGGCTGGACCTGCCGATCACCTTCTTCGTGCTGGACAACCAGGGCTACGGCTCCATCCGCGGTTCGCAGCGGGGCTACTTCCAGGGCCGCTTCGTGGCCTGCGACGCCGGCAGCGGGCTCACCCTGCCCGATGCCTGCCGGGTGGCCGAGGCGTTCGGCATCCCCTCGGCGCGCCTGGAAAACCAGGACGGCATCGTCGAACGGGTGGCGGCGCTGCTGGACCATTCCGGACCGCTGGTCTGCGTGGTCCGCATCGCTCCGGACCAGCCCACCCAGCCCCGGGCCGTTTCCTACCAGCGCCCCGACGGCAGCATCACCACCCGGCCCATGGAGGACCTGTTCCCGCTGCTGGACCGGGCGGAACTGCGAGCCAACATGGCTCAGCGGTAGCTTGCGAGCGTCCGGCGGAAGCCCTCCCCGGGGCCGGTGCGGGGCGCCCAGCCCAGGGCGCGCAGCCGGGCGAGGTCGGGACAGCCGCGCCGGATGGGGCTTGGCAGGTAGTCCGCATCGGTCCGGGCTTTCCGCCGCACCTTCAGGCCCAGGGCCGGATCGAGCCCGGCCAGCAGCTGCGCCAGGTCCCGCACCGCCAGCTCCGCCCGGTCGTTGCCGACGTTGTAGGCCGTGCCTGGCGCGCCCTTGAGCAGGATGGTGAACAGGCCCTCCGCCGCGTCCGCCAGGTAGCAGAAGGCGCGGCTCGCCGCGCCGTCGCTGCGCATGACCAGATCCCGGCCCGCCAGCACATCGGCGACGAAATCGGTGAACACCCGGCCGTCCCCGAGCGGCATGCCGGGGCCGTAGGTGTGGAAGATGCGCGCCATGGTCGCGGGTACAGAGTACCGGGCGGCATAGCAGGCGCAGAGCGTCTCCCCGGCCCGCTTGCCCTCGCCGTAGCAGGCGCGCACCTGGGCCGGGTCCAGGTGGCCGAAGGCGTCCTCGTGGGTGGGGATCACCGTGTCGTTGCCCAGGCCGTAGACCTCGCCCGAGCTGAGGAACAGGAAGCCCTCCGAGCCCTTGCGGACCGCCAGCTCCAGCAGGTTGCGGGTGCCGGCGACGTTGGCGTCGAAGGTGCCCAGCGGATCCCGGCCGAAGGCGCGCGGGGTGCCCGGGCTGGCGGCGTGGACGATGAAGTCGGCCGGCCCTTCCAGGGACACCGGCGCGCATACGTCCTGGTGCAGGAAGACCAGATCGGGCCGCCCCAGGTGCGCCTTGAAGCGCAGCCGGGCCGCCTCCTCCCGGCGCACCAGCGCCACCACCCGCACCGGCGCCATCCCCCGGGTCTCGTTGCAGCGCAGCAGCGCCTCCACCAGGTAGGCGGCGATGAAGCCCGCGGCCCCCGCCACCAGGACCGTCTTGCCGGCGAAGCGTTCCCAGGGCAGGCCGGCCGCCAGGATGCGGTCCAGGTCTTCCCGGATGACCGCCTGCGCGTTCATCGGCGCGCGACGCAAATAGGGGCTGGGCAAGTCAGGGGCACCTCGTTCAAGCTTTGGCTGGTCGGCATGCGATCCTTCAGGGCATCCTTCCACTATAGCTTTCTCGCTCTCCCGCTCAGGAACCCGGATGGACCTTTTCCCCCGCTTGATGGAATGTCTCGATGAACCCGAATCCGCCCTGCGGTCCAGGATGGCGGGGATCTGGGAGCGGCGGGCCGGAACTGAACGGCCGCCGCTGGTGCTGTTCGGCGCCGGCACCCTGGGCCGCAAGCTGCGCGCCGCGCTCGGCACCCGTTTCCCGGTGCTGGCCTTTGCCGACAACGACCCCGGGAAGTGGGGCACGGTGCTCGACGGCCTGCCAGTGCTGGCACCCGCCGACGCCGCGACGCGCTTCGGCCGGACCGCCTGCTTCGTGGTCTCCATCTGGCGCGCCGAGGGCGAACCGCACCGCTTCACCGACACCGAGGCCCGGCTGAAGGCCATGGGCGTCGCCCGGGTGGCGCACTTCGGGCACCTGGCCTGGGTCCACCCCGAAGGCCTGCTGCCGCACTATTCCCTGGACCTGCCCCAGCGGGCGCTGGCGGCGCGCGAGGCCGTGCTGGCCGCCCTTGATCTCTTCCGGGACGCCCGCTCGCGCGACCTGTTCATCCGCCACGCCCTGTGGCGGCTCACCCTGGATTTCAGCCTGCTCCCACCCACGGATCCCGAAGAGATCTACTTCCCGGAAGGCCTCTTCCGGCCGGGCCGGGGGGACGTGCTGGCGGACGCCGGCGCCTTCGACGGCGACACCTGCCGGCGCATGCTCGAACTCTGGGGCGAAGGCGCCAGGCGCATCCACGCCTTCGAGCCCGACCCCGCCAGCGGCCGGAAGTTCCAGGCCTGGATGGCGGGTTCACCGCACCGGGAGCGCATCCGCTTCCACCCGGCCGCCCTGGGCGCCAGCCCGGGCACCCTGCGCTTCCAGGGCACCGGCGCCCTGAACGCCGCCTCCGGCCCGGGCGGCACCCTGGTGCCCTGCCGCACCCTGGACCAGGAGCTGGCGGATGACCCGCCGGACTTCATCAAGATGGATATCGAAGGGGCCGAACACGACGCCCTGCGCGGCGCCAGCGCCCTGCTGCGCCGGGGCCCCGCCCTGGCCATCTGCCTCTACCACGCCCAGGACCACCTGTGGTCGATCCCCAACCTGGTCCACGCGCACATGCCCGGCCACCCGCTGCACCTGCGCTACCACGGCACCGACGCCTGGGAACTGGTGCTCTACGCGGTGCGGCCGTGAGCCTGCCGGCCCCGGTCCCCCGCCCCTGCCCGGTCTGCGCCGGCAGCGCCCGGGAACTCATCCATGAGCACCGCCTGGCCCCCATCGAGGGGGTCAGCCTGCATGCCGGCTACCGGGTGGTGGCCTGCGCGCGATGCGGCATGGTCTATGCCGACGACATCCCGGCCCAGGCTGCCTTCGACCACTACTACCAGGCCTGTTCCCGCTACGAAGATCCCACCCGCATGGGCCTGCCGGGCCCGGTCGACCAGGCCCGGTTCCGCGCCATCGCCGGGGAGCTGGCGCTGGCGCTGCCCGACCGGGACGCCGCGGTCGCCGACCTGGGCTGCGCCACCGGCGGCCTGCTGGCGGAACTGCGCCGCCAGGGCTTCCGCCGCCTGCTGGGGGTGGACCCTTCCCCGGCGTGCGGCGATGCCGCCCGGCGCCACCACGGCCTGGAGGTGGCGGCCGGCACCGTGTTCGAGCCGCTGCCGGGCGGCCCCCACGACGTCCTGATCGCCGTGGGCGTGCTGGAGCACCTCCGCGACCTGGACCGGGCCGTGGCCAACCTGGCCGCCGCCCTGCGCCCCGGCGGCCTGCTCTACCTGGAGGTCCCCGACCTGGAAGGCTTCCACCTGACCAACGAAGCGCCGTTCCAGGAATTCAGCACCGAGCACATCAACTTCTTCACCCGCGCCAGCCTGGGCAACCTCATGGGCCGGCATGGCCTGCGCCCGGCGTTCGGGCAGATCATCGAGCGCGTGCACAGCGGTGGATCCACCATGCAGGTGGTGGCCTGGGCCTACCGCAAGGGCTTCCCGCCCGCGGCCCCCGAGCCGGACCGCGCCGGGCCGGCCGCGGCCCGGCACTACCGTGCCCTGTGCGCCCGGCAGGCAGAGCGCGAGCATGAGCTCATGGACCGGCTGGCCCGGGAAGCGCGGCCCATCGCGGTGTGGGGCGCGGGCACCGTCGCCTGCCGGCTCATGGCCACCACCGCCCTGGCCGAGGTGCCCCTGGCCGCCTTCCTGGATTCCAACCCGCACCTCCAGGGCCGGCGCCTGGCCGGCGTCACCATCCAGCCGCCCCAGTGGCTGCGCGGCTTCCCCGGCCCGGTGCTGATCGCCAGCCGGGGCTATGCGGCCGAGATTGAGCGGACACTGCGGGGGGAACTGCGGCTGGACAATCCGCTGGTGCAATGAAAGGGCTTACGCCTTTCCATCGAGGTCGGTGAGCTCACTGCCCGGATTCGGCTGCGGGCTGCCGGGGCAGCGGGTCTTTCGTCCAGTTCCTCCACAGGCAAAAGCATCCCGTTTCCGAGGTCGGGGCGCTGGCGGGAGATTGGCCGATGGCATGGTGACGCCGGCTCGATGGATCACAGACAGGGCGGTGCCCGGGGTCCAACGCTCCGGTTAGCCAAGGCGAGCCTGCTTTGGGTTGGCGTCCGCGGCGCAACTGAATAGGCCTCCTAACTGGTGGTGCCCTCTGAAACGGCCCGCATGGTGCGGGTCATGGCAGCGGAGCAAGGAGTGAGTGTCGCCCAGCTGGTTGATGACTGGACTCGCAAGGCACGCCTGCTTGAGGCCGTGGAACGGGGACGAAGGGCCATGGCCGAAGGTGACTTCGTAAGCCATGAGGAGGCCGGGCGCCGACTGAAGAAGTGGCCCTCCCAGTGACGGCGATTCGTTGGTCAGGCCCTGCCATTAGGGAATTCGAAGGCGCGCTGGAGTGCATTGCCCAAGATAACCGGGACGCTGCTGACCGGCTGGCCCGGGCTGTCCATCGTGCGGTTGGCCGTCTACGGGTCTTTCCCGATTCAGGACGCATTGCGCCTGAACTTGAGGATCCAGCCCTTCGGGAAGTTGTGCACGCGCCCAGCGCCAGGAGAACCTGGTTGAAATCCTGGCGGTTGTCCGGTTGAACAGGATGCAGACTACGATAAAATCCTAGTCCGTAATAAATAGCAGAAGTAGTCGAAATCTAATACAGACCAGTGCAAAATCGCTGAATGACCCGGACGACCACAACTTGCTGAATCTGCTTTCCTCGGCGTTCCTCGGCTGCCTCGGCGACCTCGGCGAAAGGCTTTTTCTCGGTTCCGGTAGTACCAATAGTTAATGCGCAGAATCACCAATGAAAGTGTTTATCGCCGAGGCAGCCGAGGTACGCCGAGGAAAAACAGAATTTGTTAATCGTAATTGAAGCAGTCTGTACAAATGAGCGCCCTCCAAGGCCGAGGCCCCGGGCGACAGAATGGTGTCACAAAGAAAAAATTATCTCATTACTATTACCATCTTAATTATGATATTGATCCAGATTATATACGCGATCAAAGCATCACCAAATTCCAGCAACCGCCAACCCAATAAAACAACGTAAACTATTTAAATTATTTTACATTAGAGACCTTCTGAATCCGCGCCGCGAGCAGCCGCAGGGTCTCCCGGTTGCGCGCCACCAGATGCCTGTGCATGGCCGCGGCGCCGCGCTTCATGGCGGCCAGGTCCGCCGCCCGCAGGCGCGCCGGCAGCGCCGCCACCTCCGTGGCGGCCAGCACGATGCCGGCCCCGAAGCGTTCCACCAGCTCGGCCATGCAGCCCATCTCGCGGTTGACGATCAGCGGCAGGTCGCCCTCGATGTAGCTCATGCAGCGGTTGGGCAGGCTCTGCTGGAGCGGATAGTCCACCGGCACCGTGCTGGCGCTGAACAGGAACATGCCGAAATCGTACGAGGGCACCCGGGCGGCCACCTCGGCCAGGGGGATGCGCGGGTGGTAGGCGACCCGCGCGGGGTCGAACAGGCCCTGGTAGCCATCGAACGCCGGTCCGTGATCCAGCATGGGGTCGTGGCTGGCGTTGAAGATGTCGACGAAGACGTCCGCCTCCCGGGACAGCAGGACGATGGGATCGATGATGTTCTGGTAGGCCCAGTCGGGGAATCCGGCCCCGGGCCGGTAGTTGCGGAAATAGGGCATGCTGCCGGCGCACAGGATCCGGAACGGGCCCGGCTGGCGGGGCGGTGCAGGGGCCGGGTCCGGGCAGCTGGTGCCGAGGGTCGGGAAATAGGCCTGCCGGGGCGCCTGGATGAAGCTCCTGGCTGCCCGCTCCCATTCCGCGCCGGGGGTCTTGTCGATGATGCAATTCGCGTGCGCGGCGAGAAACGCCTCCGCGTTCCGGGCTGCTTCGCCCAGTTCCGGCGTGTAGCCCCAGGCCGCGAGGAATGCGTCATCGAACATGCTCGCGTAGTCGTAGGCCTCGAACGTCAGGAACAGGTCCGGCAGGCCGGCCTTCACCGCAGCGATCAGATGTTCGCACCTGAACTGCGCGGACCCGCGCCCATAAACGCTGGAAGGGGCAAGGGCGCGCAGCAGGTCCAGAATGATCGGCAGGCACTGGCGCGCATCGAACGTTGGATAGACCGGCGAGGCCTCCATCCTGCCTGGCGGTCCGTAATAGAGCCGGACGGTGGTTTCCGGAGGCAACGCAGCGGCCAGGGAGGTCTCATCCACCACCAGCCAGAGATCCCGGTTGGGCACCAGGATCACGTGCTCCACCCGGGGCCGCTGGGCCCGGATCCCGGCCAGCAGGGCCGCGCAGTCCTGCTGCCAACCCGGGTAGGGGCCGAAGCCGGCCATGGCCTGATGGATCAGCGCCGCGCCCAGGCCCGGCTCGTTCCGGCAGCGCCGGAAGCGCTCCCGCATGAGCGGAAGCGTCGCATCGGAAAGAGGCGCCCCGGCCATTCAGGACCTCCCCTGGGCGAGAATCCAGCGCGCGGCCTGGAGCAGACCGGCGCACACATGGTCCGGCCGGGGCGGCGGCAGCGGCTCCACGGACTGGATCGGCGGGGCCAGGTGCATGCCGGTCTCCACCCAGATGGTGCGGCATCCGGCCTGGGCTCCGGCCTGCAGGTCCGTGGGCCGGTCGCCTACCATGAAGCTGGCCGACAGATCGATCCCGTGCTCCGCCGCCGCCCGGAGCAGCAGCCCCGGGCGCGGCTTGCGGCAGGCGCACGCCTGGCGGTAGGCGGGCAGGGTCGCCCTGGGGTGGTGCGGGCAGAAATAGAAGCCATCCAGCGCCGGCGCCCCCTCCAGGATCAGCCGCGCCTCCACCTCGCGTTGCAGGGCCGCCACTCCGGATTCATCAATCAGCCCCCGGGCCACAACCGGTTGATTGCTCACCACCAGCAGGGCGAAGCCGGCTTCCTTCAATTCCCTGATGGCTTGCGCCACGCCGGGAAGGATGCGGATCCGGTCGGCATGAGTCAAGAGATCCACGTCTTCAATGATTACACCATCGCGATCCAAGAAGACTGCGGGTGATGAGGCCCTTCCCATGAATAGCTCCTTCAATCCCTGCCGACCGGACGGACGAGGTGTGCTCATGTTGCCCGGCAGACCCCATTATCATGGGGCTGAGCGGAATCCCCTAATGGCACACCATTTGCTCACCGATACTCAATCTGTAAAGGTTGCCCATGTCCCTACAAACACTCGTCACCGGCGGAGCAGGCTTCATCGGAAGCCATCTGGTGGAACGCCTGCTCCAGGACGGCCACCGGGTGCGGGTGGTGGACAATTTTTCCACCGGGCGCCGCGAGAACCTGGCGGGCTTCCAGGACCACCCCCGGCTCCAGGTGGAGCAGCTGGACGTGGCTGATTTCCCGCGCCTGCGTCCGCACTTCGAAGGGGTGGACTGGGTCTTCCACCTGGCCGGCCTGGCCGATATCGTCCCCTCCATCCAGCATCCCCTGGCCTACCACGCCACCAACGTGGACGGCACCATGGCCGTGGCCGAGGCGGCGCGCCTGGCCGGGGTCGGCCGGGTGGTCTATGCCGCCTCCTCCACCTGCTACGGACTGCCCGACACCGTTCCCACCCCGGAAACGGCAGCCATCCGGCCCATGTATCCCTATGCCCTCACCAAGTACCTGGGCGAGGAGATCATCCTGAACTGGCACAAGATCTACCGGCTGCCCGCGGTATCCCTGCGCTTCTTC
The DNA here is from genome assembly GCA_964627225.1 of uncultured Mesoterricola sp. Lineage (GTDB taxonomy): Bacteria > Acidobacteriota > Holophagae > Holophagales > Holophagaceae > Mesoterricola. The sequence continues at coordinate 185,300 of CAZVHQ010000003.1, read as the reverse complement.
AACGTCTACGGGCCGCGCTCGCGCACCACCGGCACCTACGGCGCGGTGTTCGGCGTGTTCCTGGCCCAGAAGCTGGCGGGCAAGCCCTTCACCGTGGTGGGCGACGGCTGCCAGACCCGGGATTTCACCTACGTCACCGATGTGGCCGACGCCTTGGTCCGGACCGCACAGGGAAGCGACGCCGGCATCGCCTTCAACGTCGGCTCGGGCGGTTCCTACAGCATCAACGAGCTGGTGCGGCTGCTCGGCGGCGAGGTGGTCCATGTGCCCAAGCGCCCCGGCGAGCCCGACTGCACCTTCGCCGACACCCGCAGGATCGAGCAGGCCCTCGGCTGGAAGGCCCAGGTGCCCTTCGCGGATGGGGTCGCCCGGATGCTCGAGCACATCGAGCTCTGGCGCAGCGCCCCGGTGTGGGATGTCGCCTCGGTGGCGGAAGCCACCCGCGATTGGTTCAAGTACCTGGGTAAATGAAGGATGCCATGACCTACCTCGACTCCAATCAGAGTTTCTCCAGCGCCGTGGCCGACTACCGCAGCGCGGCCCGCAAGGGCAGGAGGGCCTCCCTCCACGTTTCCAACCCGCTCTCCGATTACCCCCCGGAGGTCTCCCAGTACCTCAACCGGTTCGCCGCCGGGCACAGCCCCGCGAACGTCATGGGCTGGCTGGAGCGGGCGCGCAAGCTGAAGGTGCTGGTGGTGGGCGAAACCATCGTCGACGAGTACCACTACTGCGAGACCCTGGGCAAATCGGGCAAGGAACCCATCCTGGCCACCCGCTACCTGCACTCGGAACGCTTCGCCGGCGGGATCCTCGCCGTGGCCAACAACGTCGCCGCCTTCTGCGACCAGGTCACCGTGCTGAGCGTGCTGGGCCGCCAGGACGGCCTGCCCGATCCCACCGAACCCTTCATCCGGCAACACCTGGACGCCCGGGTGACCCCGGTCTTCGTCTACCAGGAGGACGCGCCCACCATCCTCAAGCGCCGCTTCGTGGAAGCCTACCCCCTGCAGAAGCTGTTCGAAGTCTACATGCTCAAGCACATGGAGGAGAACGGCCCGGAGGCCCGGGAACTCTGCGCGCGGCTGGAGGAACTGGTGCCCCTGGCCGACGTGGTGATCGTCACCGACTACGGCCACGGCATGATCGGCCCCGAGGCGGTGGAGATCCTGTGCCGGAAGGCCCGCTTCCTGGCCGTGAACACCCAGGCCAACGCGGACAACCAGGGGTTCAACACCATCTCGAAGTACCCGAGGGCCGATTTCGTCAGCCTTTCCGAACGGGAGCTGCGCCTGGAAGTGCGCAGCAAGGGCCGGGAGTCCGACTCCATCATCGAGGAAGTGGCCGGGAAGATCGGCTGCTCGACCATGCTGATCACCCGCGGCAATCATGGCAACGCCATCTTCAGCCGGGACGCCGGCATCTCCAGGTCGCCCTCGCTCTCCAACCGGATCCTGGACCGGGTCGGGGCCGGCGACGCGGTGCTGTCCGCCGCCTCCCTGTGCGTGGCCCAGGGCGCGCCCGCCGAGGTGGTGGGCTTCCTCAGCAACGTCGTGGGGGCCGACGCGGTGGCCACGGTCGGCCACCGGCAGTCGCTCAATCTGGCTAAGCTGAAGCAGCACGTCACCGCCATTCTTGGATAGTGGAAGACCCCATGGCCACCCAACCGCGCCCCGCTTCCTGGTTCCGCCAACTGGCGGACCTGCTGGACGGCACCCAGACCACCGACCTCGAGGGCGCTCCGCTCGGCCAGGACCGCGCCTTCCTGGCCGCGCTGGAGCTGATCCTCGCGGTCCGCGCCGCCCGCAGCAAGGTGATGGTGGTGGGCAACGGGGGCAGCGCCGCCATCGCCAGCCACCTGCAGACCGACCTGGCCCACAGCCTGGGCATCCGGGCCCTGGTGTTCACCGAGCCCAGCACCCTCACCGCCCAGGCCAACGACCACGGCTACGAGCACGCCTACCGCAACCTCACCCGGCTCTGGGCCGAACCGGGCGATCTGCTGGTGGCGATCAGCTCCTCGGGCCGCTCCGCCAACATCCTCAACGCCTGCGAAGCCGCCCGGAGCCGGGGCGCCGACCTGCTCACCTTCTCCGGCTTCGCCCCCGGCAACCCGCTCCGGGCCCTGGGCGACCTGAACTTCTATGTGGCCAGCACCGAGTACGGCGCCGTGGAATCCGCCCACGGCGTGCTGATCCACCACCTCACCGACCAGGTCCTGGCCTCGATCACCACGGAGGTCCCCTGATGGCCACCCCTCTCACCTGCAAGCGCGTCATGGTCACCGGCGGGGCCGGCTACGTGGGTTCGGTCCTGGTGCCCAAGCTGCTGGCGGCGGGCCACGAGGTGGTCGTGCTGGATCTCTACCTCTACGGCACCGCGCCGCTGGCCGCGGTGCGGAACCACCCCGGGCTCACCGAGGTGAAGGGCGATCTGCGCGACCGGGCCCTGCTCGGGCGGATCCTGCCCGGCTGCGACGCGGTCATCCACCTGGCCTGCATCTCCAACGACCCCAGCTTCGAGCTGGACCCGGAACTGGGCAAGAGCATCAACTACGACGCCTTCTTCGGCCTGGTGGACATCGCCAAGGACAGCGGCGTGCGGCGCTTCATCTACGCCTCGTCGTCCAGCGTCTACGGCGTCAAGCCGGGCCAGGACGTCACCGAGGAGCTGGCCCTGGAGCCGCTTACCGACTATTCCAGGTACAAGGCCATGTGCGAGGACGTGCTGCAGCACAAGCGCGCGCCCGGCTTCACCACCCTGATCCTGCGCCCGGCCACCGTCTGCGGCTACTCCCCGCGCCAGCGGCTGGACCTGGCGGTGAACGTCATGGCCGCCCACGCCCACTGCAACCGGGTGATCAAGGTGTTCGGCGGCGGCCAGATGCGCCCCAACCTGCACATCCAGGACATGACCGACCTCTACCTGGCCACCCTCGGCTGGCCCGACGCCGCCATCGACGGCAGGATCTACAACGCCGGCTACCAGAACCACACCATCGCCGACATCGCCGGCATCGTCAAGTCGGTCATGGGCGACGATATCGCCATCCGCACCACCCCCACCGACGACAACCGCTCCTACCACATCTCCTCGGAAAAGATCCGGCGCGAGCTGGGCTTCAGCCCCCGCCACAGCATCGAACACGCGGTGCGCGAGCTCAAGGAGGCCTTCGAGGCCGGCCTTCTGCCCGACCCCATGGGCGACCCGCGCTACTCCAACATCAAGCTCATGCAGACCGTGAACCTCACGTGATGCCATGGTGATCGGCATCGATTTCGACAACACCCTGATCCGCTACGATGCCGTCTTCCACCGGCTGGCCCTGGAAGCCGGGCTGATCGGAGACGGCATCGGGGCGGACAAGAAGGCCATCCGCGACACCGTGCGCGCTGCCGCGGGGGATCTGGCCTGGCAGGCGCTCCAGGGCCAGGCCTACGGTCCCAGGATCTTCGAGGCCGAACCGGCCCCGGGCGCCCTGGCATTTATTGCCCAGTGCCGGGAGCGCCGGGTGCCGGTGGTGGTCATCAGCCACAAGACCCCCTTCGCCAGTGTCGACCCCAGCCGCACCCCCCTGCGCCAGGCCGCCCTGGACTGGCTGGAGGCCCATGGCTTCACCCCCATCGAGGTCCGCTTCGGCGCCACCCGGGGCGAAAAACTCGCCCTGATCCGGGCGGCCGGATGCAGCCACTTCATCGACGACCTGGAAGAGACCTTCCGCGAGGCGGACTTCCCGGCCCAGGTGCAGGGCATCCTGTACGCGCCCGGCACCGCGGCCGGCCTCCCCGGCGTCCAGGTGGCCCGCTCCTGGCCGGAGATCGCCGAGAAGATCTTCCATGCCTAGCCTCCCGGCCCCGGCGGTGGCGCGCCTGCTGGGCGGCGCCCCGGCCGAACTGGAGCTGCTGGCCGGCGGCCGCAACAGCCGGGTCTACCGGGTCGCCAACGCCGCCGGGGAGACCTTCGCGCTCAAACATTATTTCCGCCACCCGGGCGACCCGCGCGACCGGCTGGGCGCGGAACAGGCCGCCCTGGGCTTCCTCTGGGACCACGGGGTGGCCTGCGTGCCCCGCCCCCTGGGCGCCGATCCGGAAGCGGGCCTGGGCCTGTACGAGTTCATCGCCGGCACCCGCCCCCTGGACCCCACGGCAGCCGAGGTGGACCAGGCCGCCGCCTTCCTGGTCCAGCTGCATCGGCTTGGGCTCCAGCCCGGGGCCGAGCGGCTGCTCCCGGCTTCCGAAGCCCGCTTTTCCCTGGAGGCGGTGGCGGACAACGTGCGCTCCCGGCTGCTCGCCCTGGCGGCGGTGCCGGCCCTGGCCGGGTTCCTGGACGGCGAGCTGGTGCCCGCCTGGGAGGCGGCGCTGACCCGTTGCATGGCGGGCTGCCGGCGCCTGGGCGTGCCGTTCGAGCGCGAGCTGGCGCCCGGGGAGCGCACCCTGAGCCCTTCGGACTTCGGCTTCCACAACGCCCTCCGGCGCGACGGCCGGCTGGTGTTCCTGGACTTCGAATACTTCGGCTGGGACGATCCGGCCAAGCTGGTGGCGGACCTGCTGCTCCATCCGGGCATGCAGCTTCCGGCCGGGCTGCGGCTCCGGCTGGCGGAAGGCCTCCTGGCCGGGTTCCCCGACCCGGCCGCCCTGCGCCGGCGGGTGCGGCTGGCCTACCCGCTGTTCGGCATCAAGTGGTGCCTCATCATGCTTAATGAATTCCTCCCCGGTGACCTCGAGCGCCGCCGCTTCGCCCAGCCGGAAGCGGGCTCCGCCCGGGAACGCCAGGCCCGGCAACTTGAGAAAACCCGGCAGAAACTGCACTGGATCCGAGATGACCATGACCCCTTCACCCCTGCACCCTGATCTGGACCGGCGCTCCCGGCAGCTCCGGCTGGCCATCGTCGACGCCTTCGCCAGCGCCGGCCGGGGCCACCTGGGCTCCGCCTTCTCCCTGGTGGAGCTGCTCCGGGTGCTGTACGACGACATCCTCCGGTTCGACCCGGCCCGGCCGCGCTGGGCCGAACGGGACCGGATGATCCTTTCCAAGGGCCACGGCTGCCTCGCCCTCTACGCCATCCTGGCGGACAAGGGCTTCTTCCCCAGGGCCGAGCTGGCCAAATTCTGCGCCGCCGACGGCATGCTGGGCGGCCACCCGGAGTACGGCAAGGTGCCCGGCGTGGAAGCCTCCACCGGCAGCCTCGGCCACGGCCTGTCCATCGGCGTGGGCATGGCCCTGGCGCTGCGGGGCAAGGGCCGGGTGTTCGTCATCGACAGCGACGGCGAGTGCGACGAAGGCTCCCTGTGGGAGGCCGCCCTGCACGCCGCCAAGCACCGCCTGGACAACCTCGCCGTGCTGGTGGACTACAACCACATGCAGTCCTACGGGACCAGCGCCGAGGTGCTGCCGCTGGACCCCCTGGGCGCCAAATGGCAGGCCTTCGGCTTCGCGGTCGAGGAGCTGGACGGCCACGACGTGGCGGCGCTGCGCGCCGCCCTGCGGCGCGTGCCGTTCGCCGCAGGACGGCCCAGCGTCATCATCTGCCACACGGTCAAGGGCAAGGGGGTGCCCTTCCTGGAGGGCAACGCCAAGTGGCATCACAAGACCAAGGCCTCGGCCGAGGAAATCAGCGCCCTGCGCGCCGCCCTGGAGTGTGCCTGATGCGCAAGACCTGCCTCGATTGTGTCTACGAACTGGCCAAGGCGGACGAGCGGATCGTCTTCATCGGCTCCGATCTGGGCGCCGGCGTCCTGGACGCCTTCAAGCGCGAGATGCCGGACCGCTTCTTCATGGAGGGGATCAGCGAGGCCCATTTGGTGGGCATGGCCGCCGGCCTGGCCCTGGAGGGCCGGATCGTCTACATGAACACCATCGCCACCTTCATCACCCGGCGCTGCTTCGAGCAGATCGTGCTGGACCTGTGCCTGCACAAGACCCAGGTCCGGCTGATCGGCAGCGGCGGCGGGGTGGTCTACGCGCCCCTGGGCCCCACCCACCTGGCCACCGAGGATATCGGCATCCTGCGCACCCTGCCGGGCATGACCATCGTCGCCCCCGCCGACGCCGGCGAAATGCGCCGGATGATGCCGCTCACCGTGGACCTTCCCGGCCCGCTCTACATCCGCCTGGGCAAGGGCGGCGATCCCATCGTCACCCGGCCCGAGCCGTTCCGCTTCGGCCAGGCCTACCCCCTGCGCGCAGGCGGCGACACCCTGATCGTCACCACCGGCACCATGGCCCAGATGGCCCTGGACGCGGCCGACCGGCTGGGCGGCACCGCGGTGCTGCACCTGCCCACCCTCAAGCCCATCGACCAGGAAGCCCTCCTGGCCCACCTGGCCCCGGCCCGGGTCGTGGTCACCCTGGAAGAGCACACCCGCATCGGCGGCCTGGGCAGCGCCCTGGCCGAGCTGATCGCCGAAACCCCGTTCGCCGTGCCCAAGCGCTTCAAGCGCATGGGCCTGCCCGACGCCTTCGCCAGCCAGTATGGCTCCCAGGCCTCCCTCATGGCGCACATGGGCCTCAGCACCGAGGCGGTGGTGGCCACCGTGGACGAACTGCGGAGGTCCTTGTGAGGCTGCTGAACCTGGTCACCCCGCTGCACCGGGCCACCCGGCGCGACTGCCTGGCCCGCATGGTGGACCGCAAGGTCGAGGCCATGGGCGTCGCCAAGCAGTACGGCCCCGACTACTGGGACGGCGACCGGCGCTACGGCTACGGCGGCTACCGCTACGACGGCCGCTGGAAGGCCGTGGCCGAACGGCTGATCGAGGTCTACCAGCTTGGGCCCGACGCCAAGATCCTCGACGTCGGCTGCGGCAAGGCCCACCTGCTCTATGAATTGCAGAAGCTGCTGCCCCGGGCCACCCTGCGCGGCTTCGATATCTCCGACCACGGGCTGGCGGACGCCCCCGAACCGATCCGGCCCCACCTGTTCCACCATGACGCCCGGCAGCCCTTCCCCTTCCCGGACCAGGCCTTCGACCTGGCGCTGTCCATCGGCGCCCTGCACAACCTGCGCCTGCCGGAACTGGGCGCGGCCCTGGGCGAGCTGACCCGGGTGGCCCGGCAGCAGTTCATGCTGGTGGAAAGCTACCGGAACGACAATGAGCTGTTCAACCTGCAATGCTGGGCGCTCACGGCGGAGAGTTTTTTTGACGATGAGGAATGGATCTGGTTGCTCCGGCATTTCGGTTACGACGGAGATTATGAATTCATTTTTTTTGAGTGATCCATGGCCATCCTGAACACCGCCCTCAAGGTCTTCCATTACCCCGACAAGATCCGCTCCCTGCCCGGGTCGGTGGACACCGTGCTGCCGCCCCTGCACGTGCGCATCAAGCCCACCAACATCTGCAACCACGACTGCTGGTTCTGCGCCTACCGCCAGGAGGGCTTCCAGCTGGGCGAGACCATGGTGGAGCGCGACCAGATCCCCCTGGACAAGATGATGGAGATCGTCGACGACCTCATCGAGATGAAGGTCCAGGCGGCCACCTTCAGCGGCGGCGGCGAGCCGTTCGTCTACCCGCACCTGTTCAGGACCGCCGAGCGCCTGGCCGACGCCGGCATCGCCATCGCCAGCCTCACCAACGGCTCGCGCCTGAGCGGCGCCCTGGCCGAGCTGTTCGCCCACCGGGCCACCTGGGTGCGGGTCTCCATGGACGGCTGGGACGGTCCCAGCTACGCCAAGGCGCGCCACGTCAAGGAGACCGAGTTCGCCAAGGTGCTGGCCAACATGGCCGCCTTCAAGCGCCTGGGCGGCAAGTGCGACCTGAGCATCGTCATCGTCGTGGGCGCGGAGAACGCCCCGCACCTGCATGAGCTGATCCGCCAGGTGGCCCCCCTGGGACCCGACAGCATCAAGATCTCCCCGGTGATCGTCAGCAACCGCGGCGAGGAGAACACCGCCTACCACGCCCCGCACCTGGCGCTGGTGCGCGACCAGCTGGCCCGGGCCGAGCGCGACTTCGGCCACTTCACCGAGATCTCCCAGGCCTTCGACGCCCAGCTGCACTCCTTCGAAAAGGACTACCACTGGTGCCCCATGCTGCAGATCCGCCCGGTGATCGCCGCCGACCTGAACATCTATTCCTGCCAGGACAAGGCCTACAACCCGGACGGCCTGCTGTTCTCGATCAAGGACCGGCGCTTCAAGGACGCCTGGATGGAGAGCAAGGCCCAGTTCATGAAGGTGGACCCCACCCGGCACTGCAACCACCACTGCGTCGCCCACGGCAACAACAAGCTGTTGCTGGAGTACCTGGACGCCGACCCCCAGCACCTGCCCTTCGTTTGAGACCGCCCATGACTCACACCCGCAAGGCCTGGAACAACGTCACCGAGCTGGACCATCCGGCCGGTTTCACCCTGGGCCCGATCAACGCCGAGACCTGGCTGCGCGACCCCAAGCACATGGGCTTCATGCTGGCCCGCTACAAGTTCGCCGCGAAGATGCTGCGCCGCTGCACGGCCATCGTCGAAGTGGGCTGCGGCGAAGGGCTGGGCGCGATGATCCTCATGAGGGACACCCCGGCCACCTACCACGGCGTGGATTTCGACGCGGAGCAGATCGCCTACGCCCAGGCCCAGGTGGCGCCCCACGCCGGCGGCCGGATGAGCTTCGCCTGCGGCGACGTGGCGGCCCAGCCCGCCGCCGGGAGCTTCGACGGGCTGGTGTGCATCGACGTCATCGAGCACGTGGACCCCCGCGACGAGCCGGCCTTCCTGGACCACTGCCTCTGCGCGCTGAAGCCGGGCGCCGTGGCGGTCATCGGCACGCCCAACAGCGCCACCGACGCCTTCGCCTCGCCGCCCAGCCGGGCCGGCCACGTCAACCTGTTCGACGCCGAGCGCTTCACCGCCACCCTGGAGGCCCGGTTCGCCCACGTGTTCCTGTTCTCCATGAACGACGAGATGATCCACACCGGCTTCTATCCCATGGCCAACTACTACCTGGCGCTTTGCGTCCGATGAAGGCCATGATCCTGGCCGCGGGCATGGGCACCCGGCTGGGCGCCCTCACCCAGGACCGCCCCAAGCCGCTGCTGGACATCAACGGCCAGCCCATCCTGGCCTACATCCTGGCCAACCTGGCCGCCCACGGCTTCGGGGACGTGGTCATCAACCTGCATTACCACGGCGAGGCCATCGCCGCCGCCCTGGGCGACGGCGCCCGCTACGGCACCCGGATCACCTACCTATACGAGGACCATCTTCTGGGCACCGCCGGCAGCGTGAAGCACGCCGAGACCCTGCTGCGGGGCCCCGACCCCTTCCTGGTGCACTACGGCGACGTGCTCACCAACCAGGACCTGGGCGCCATGGCCGCCTTCCACCGGAACCGTTCGGCCACCCTCACCCTGCTCCTGCACCAGCGGGCCCGGTCCAACAGCATCGTCTGCCTGGATGCCGAACAGCGGGTGGAGCGGCTGATGGAACGTCCTGACGAGGCCGCCCGGGCCACGGTGTCCTCCCCCTGGGTGAATTCCGGGGTCTACCTCATGGCGCCTTCGGTACTGGACGCCATCCCGCCGGGACTTGCCTGCGATTTCCCCAGGGACGTCTTCCCCGCGGTGATCGCCGCCGGCCGCGCCTTCGGCTTCCCCCTCCAGGGCTACCGCTGCGCCATCGATTCCGCCCAGCGCCTGGATCAGGCCAGGGCGGATATGCCAGGCCTGAGCTGGCCCGGCCCATCCCATCAGATCCGGCCCAGGTAGTGGTAATGGTCTGAATGCATAAGGTGATCATTGACCCCGGGCACCCGGGAAGCCGTCACCAGGGGCCTGGCGCTCGCTTCGAACACGCTGCTGCGCTTGCGCCAATCCGGAGCATCCCTGGTCAGGTAATGCGATTGGATGGGAATTTTCTCAGTGGTGGAGTCAGCCTTCTTCTCTGCAATGACAATGCATAGCAGCCAGGTCCGGATATCCGCGCAGGCTGCCGAATAGTCGTACTCGGGGTCCCTGGTGAAATAGGGGTTGAAGGAATACAGATCATATTCAACGAAGAGCCGATGCCCCCCCGGCAATGCCCGGCCGACATAGACCTTGCAGTCGGCGAAATCATTCACCGCGAAATAGGAATAGTACCACTCCGCCGACGGAGCAATATAGGCCCCAGGGTAGGCCGAAGCATGGTTCACAAGGATGGCCCTGCCACCCACCTTCAGCATTCTGGCGACATTTTTAATAAAAGTGGCCGGGTCGAACATGTTGTCAATGCAACTTCCGTCATAAATATAATCAAATTTTTCGTGATAGTCCACGGGCACATCATAATTCATGTCATGCAGGATATCGGCGCCCTCGTAGTCGCTCACGTCCATGCAGTGATAATGGGCATCGGAAAAGGCGTTTAAGAAACAATTATCAAGGATGTTGCCATTGGCCGCTCGGGTCACCCGGTCCCGATCCTGCCTGAAGGCCTGGATCAAGCGATCCGTGGGGAGCCCCGTGGCGGTGAAAAGTCCGAGCAGGGTCGCGTCGTCCGCATTGACCGTCTGCCGTCCAATATGCAGGGACTCCCCGGTGATGGGCCGGTATTGATGCTCATCGAGAATCATTTGAATTGCCGGCATATTCAGGCCCATCGGAACACCTCCCTGAGATCAGAATCCTGGAATTTCGTGACGCCACCTGACTCAGATGGCCGCAGCCGCCGGCCCGCGCTGCGAACGGCAGTAGTCCCGGATGGCCTCCCGCCAGTCGCGCAACGGCTCCAGCTTGCCGGAGCAGAGCGGCGTGGACCGGTCGTGCCGGGACGGGAAGGGGAACTCCTGCTGGGAGCGGGACTCCAAAGGCGCTTTGAGGTCCAGGCCGTCGAGGATTTCCCGCATCAGCTCGTGGAGCGTGGCTTGTCCGGCATTGGCCACGTGATAGAGCCCCGCGGGGAAGCCCTGCTCCACCACCCGCAGGATCTCCCTGGCCACGTCTTCCACATAGCTGGGTGAGCAGGCGACGTCATGGGCGACCCGGACCGTTTCCCCCGCCCGGGCCCGGGTGATCATCCGGTCGATGAACTGCTCGCCGCGCCTGGATTCCCCGGCCAGCATGGATAACCGGAATACGTAGTAGCGCTCGGCTTCCGCCCGCACGTAACAGTCGCCGCCGAACTTGGTCAGGCCATAGGTGCTGATGGGAACCACTTCGTCCGCTTCCCCGTAGGGCCCTTTCCCCTTCGCCCCCTCGAACACCATGTCCGTGCTGAAATGCAGCAGCAGGAAGCCCATGGAGGCGGAACACTGCGCCAGCAGCCTGGGCAGCAGGCTGTTCATCCGGTAGGCCAGGGCCGGGTCAGCGTCGCAGGGAGCCCGGCCGTTGAGGGCCGCCGCGTTGACCACGACCTCCGGCGCCAGACGCTGCAGGAGCGCGCGCAGCGCGGCGAAATCGCCGGCATCGAAGCCCGTGGACCGGCTGCAGCCGTGCACCTCGTGCCCGGCCCCGAAGGCCCGGGCCAGCGCCCGCCCCAATTTCCCGGTATGACCGAGCACCAGCACCCTGCCCATAGCCCTCCCAGCGTCATCCCATGCTACTTGCCATTCTCAAGATTTACGATTACCTTCCAGAAAGCATCCTTGTCCTTGGCCGCGCCGTTCCACCCACCATCAGGTCACTACCGTCATGGATTCCCCCCCACTGGTCGTCGTATTTGGAAGTGCCGGGACCATCGGCGCTCCCCTTTGCGGCTACCTGCAGCGGTCCGGCCTCCAGGTCATGGGCGTCAGCCATGCCCAGTGCGACCTGCTGGACCCCAAGGCCACCCGGGAGCTGGTGCAAGGCCTCCCCGCCCAGGCCACCGTGGTCTTCACCTCGGTCATCAACCGATGGAAGGAGGATTCCTTCGCCGCCATGACCCGCAACCTGGCCATGGTGGAGAACCTCGCCGTGCCGGCCCGGGGCCGGATCCGCGCCATGGTCTACCTGAGCTCGGTGGACGTCTACGGCCGCTTTCCCCGGCTTCCCCTGCGCGAGGACAGCCCGGTCCTGCCCGAATCCTATTACGCCCTCGCCAAATTCGCCGGCGAACGCCTCATGATCCGCTCCCTGCAGCCGGACTGCCCCGTCGCCGTGCTGCGCCTGCCCGGGGTCTACGGCAAGGGCCCGGGGGAACGGAGCGTGCTGGGCTCCTTCCTGGAAAAGGTCCTGAACCGGACGCCCATCACGATCTTTGGCGACGGTTCCATCCTCCGGGACTTCGTCTTCGTGGATGATGTATGCGAAATCATCCGGAGGCTCGTGCTGCAGCCGCGTCCGGGCACCTTCAACCTGGCCACCGGCACCAGCCTGCCCCTGCGGGAGGTGCTGGCGACCCTGGGCCGGGTGCTGGAGCAGGCGCCCGATCTGCGCTTCGCACCGCCCCAGGGCGATTCCGCGGGGGACCTCACGTTCGATATCACCGGCCTGGAACTTGCTTTCCCAGGGTGGACGGCCACCAGTCTGGCCGCAGGGGCCGGCCAGCTCGCGGCCCGCATCCGAGGCTAGGGCACCAGGAGGTTGAATGAAACAGGCGATCGTCATCGGCGGAGGTTTCACGGGTTGCGCCTGGGCCATGCTGCTGCGGAAGCGGGGCTTCGCGGTGACCATCTTCGAGCGGGACGCCCAGCTCGGCGGGGGCTGCAGGACCCTGCACTACGGCGGCCATCCCTACACCCTCGGCCCCCGGCATCTGTTCACCCCGCACCAGGATTCCCTGGACTTCCTCGAGCAGTACGTGCCCATGCGCCGGCTGCACCACTACCTGCTCAGCTACGTGGAGCAGGACGGGGCATTCTATTCCTATCCCGTCCATGCCGACGATATCCCGAAGATGCCCGACCGGGACCGGATCGAGAAAGAGCTCGAGGCCCGGGAAAGCCCGGCCCTGGCCAGGAACTTCGAGGAATACTGGATCAATTCCGTCGGCGCCACGCTGTACGAGAAGTTCGTGAAGAACTATTCCAAGAAGATGTGGCAGCTGGAATCCAACACCCTGCTCACGGATTTCAAGTTCGACGGCAAGGGCGTCAAGCTGCAGACCGGCACCCGGGAAGTGAATCCCCACTACCACGTCTACTACCCCACCGGGCTGGACGGCTGGGACCGGTTCTTCGACCTCACCGCCGCCACCCCCGGCATCACCGTCCGGTGCGGCACCACCATCGAGGCCTTCGACGTGAAGCAGCCCGGGGTCCGCATCGCCGGCGAATGGCACCGGGCCGACCTCATGGTGAGTTCGCTCTCCCCGGACCTGCTCATGGAGCAATGCTACGGCGAGCTGCCCTACATCGGCCGCGAGATGCTCATGCTGGTGCTGCCCACCGAGCAGGTCATCCCCGACCCGATCTTCTTCCTGCACTACTCCGGCAACCAGACCTACACCCGGGTGGTGGAATACAAGAAGCTCACCGGCTACCAGTCGCCCCACACCCTGCTGGGCATCGAATTCCCATCCACCAAGAACAAGCTCTATCCCTACCCCATCAAGGCGGAGCAGGAAAAGGCCGCCCGCTACGTGGCCGAATTCTCCGACCGGGTCCTGTCCGCCGGCAGGATGGGCAACTACCGCTACTACGACATCGGCGACGTGGTCCACGAAGCGCTGCGCCGAATCAAGGACATCTGATGAGCCCGGAATTGCCATTGCCCGTACCGCAGCCAGACCAGCAGGCCTATGCCGAAAACCTCCGAATGGCCCTGGAAAGCTCCGAGAAGCGGCGACTCAACTACCAGCGCCTGCAGGCCCGCGACCGGGCGGAACGCATGGACACCCTGCCGGCCAAGCTGGATTTCGAGAATGTCAGCCGGTGCAATTTCCGCTGCCCGGCCTGCCAGGTCTCCATCTGGGAAAACGGCCGGCGCGCCGCGGACATGACCCTGGAGGCCTTCAAGGCGATCATCGACGACCTCGGCACCCTGGTGGAGATCAAGCTCCAGGGCATGGGCGAACCGCTGCTCCAGGGCGACCCCTTCTTCGACATGATCCGCTACGCCCGCAGCCAGCACATCTGGGTGCGCACCACCACCAACGCCTCCCTGCTGCACCTCAAGGACAACGCCGCCAAGCTGATCGACAGCGGGGTCAACGAAGTGCAGATCTCCGTGGATGGCGCCACCGCGCAGACCTTCCAGGCCGTGCGGGTCGGCAGCCGGTTCGCGCAGGTGGTGGCCAACTGCAAGCTGGTCAACGCCTACTGCAACGAGCGCGACCTGCTGCGCACGCGCATGTGGACCGTGGTGCAGCAGCTGAACCTGGCCGAATTCCTGGACCTGGTGGAGCTGGGCGCCGACCTGGGCTTCAGGCGGATCACCTTCGCCATGGACCTGCATGGCTGGGGCCAGGAGGTCATGGAAAAGCCCAATGCCGAGCGGCTCGGGGACGTGTCCAGGATCCTGGAACTGGCCCCCCGGGCCATCGAGCGGGGCCGCGCCAGGGGCGTGGAAGTCACCTTCTGGAGGAACACGACCAAATACTCCAGCGAGACCCCAGCGTCCATGTGCCCCTGGCCCTTCGAGCGGGCCTTTGTCTCCTCTGATCTGCGCATCGTCCCCTGCTGCATGATCGGCAATCCGGAAGTGCTTCAGCTGGGGGATGCCACCTCCTTCGTGGCGGCATGGAATGCCCCGGCCTACCGGGAATTCCGGAGAGCCCATCTGAGCGGCCGGATCCCCGGCCCCTGCACCTTGTGCTACCAGAACCGGAAAACCTGAGCCATGGGGCCACGCTTCCACTTTTCCAGCGCCATCTTCGGGCAGGATTACCTGGAACGCTTCCTGGCCGCGGGCCTCCCCAGTCAGCTGAGCCCGGGCAATCTCCCGGCCCTGGCCGGCGACCAGCCGCGGCCCTGCTACCACATCCACGCTCCGGCCGCCGAGGCCCTGGCGATCCGGGCCAGCGCCCTCTACCCCAGGCTGCAGGCGCTCGTGGAGGTGGAATTCCACGATATCCAGGCCCAGGTCGAACGGTTCCGGGCCCGGGCCTGTTCCGCCTACGATGTCATGAACGCCGCCTACGCCGACACCTCGGCCAGGGCCCTGGCCGAAGGCGCCGCGCTCATCGCCATCTGGCCGGATGTGATCTTTTCGGACGGCACCTTCAGGCGCCTCAAGGAACTGGCGGCACGGGGCATCCGGGGCGTGGGCGTGGTCGGCAACCAGGCCGGCCCCGGCATCGTCGCCGCGGCCCGCGCCCGCCATCTGGACCCGGCCTCGGGCGCCCTCTGCCTCAGCCCGCGCCAGGTTGTGGCCCTCACCCTGGAGCATCTGACCCCCTACTGGCTGCAGTTCTGCGCCGATCATCCCTGCTTCCCCTCCGAGGACGCCACCCACATCCAATGGCGCGTGGGGGACGAGGGCATCCTCACCCGCAGCTCCTTCTTCCACCCCCTCCTGGCCATGCCCACGGAGCGGAGCGCCGCCTGCAACCTCCAGGGCCTGGCCAACGGCATCGATACGACCGATTTCCTGGCGACGCTCTGCACCGACTTCGACCGGGAGATTCACCTGGTCACCGATTCCGATGAATTCTGCTTCGTCGGCATCGATTCCCGGATGGCCGCATTCCGCGAATCCCCCCGGCCTTTCAATCGCGCCGAGATGGCCCTGGCCATGGCCAGGACCGCCCATGCCCATACCCGCGCCCTGTTCAGCCAATCCCTGCGTTTCCACACCGGGGAACCCTCCGCGGCCTGGGTGGCGGGAGAGGCCGAGGCCCAGGGCCTCGCCGATGACATCCTGGGTCTGGTGGACCTGATGCGGCTTCGGCCCGGCCTGCATGCCGACCTGCTCTCCCTGCAGGCGCGCAGCGCCCCCACCCCGCAGAATGAGGCGCTCTGCCGCGCCGTCTCCGACCGGATCACCCTCCAGGCCCGGGAATGGACCCTTTCGGGGAAGCGGGTGGCTATCCATGGGGCCAGCGCCTGGGCCCGCAAGCTCCTGGAGGACACGCCCCTGGGGCGTTGCGCCATCGCCGGCATCGTCGATTCCAACCCCGCCCTCTGGGGCAAACCCTTTCTCCAATGGTCCATCCGGTCTCCGGCGGAACTGCCGGCCTTAGCTGCCGAGGTCATCCTGGTGGCCTCCTTCCGGGCCCAGGAGGATATGGTCGCCCAGCTCAAGGGATTGGCCTTGGGCGGCGAGATCCACCGGCTCCTGCCGGCCCCGGAACCCCCAGCGGAGCGGCCTCGATGATGCAACCATGCGACCTGTCCCGCCTCCACCTGCCCTTCACGGACAAGGAAGAGGCGGAACTGCGGACGCTGCTGGCCGAGCGCTGCACCGAAGACAACCTGCCGGATGGCGTCTTGAATCTCATCAAAGAGCATATCCGGCGCAAGCTCCGGGGCCGGGTGGCGCTTTACCCCGCAGGATGGTTGTCCCTGCAGGTCCTGGACGCGTTCGCCGACAACCCGGAATGCGCTCTCCTCGGGCTTTTCGATGCGCGGCATGCGGACCTCGGCTCCGTCCAGGGGCTGCCGGTCCTGCCGCTCGAACAGGCCCGGGCGTGGGACTTCGACCAGGTCCTCGTGGTCCATGGCTCCCGCGAGGATGAATTCTGCCGGAACCTTGCCCGCGCGGGCATACCCGGGAACAAGATCGTCCGCCTCTTCTCGGCCAGCATCTTCGGGGAGCTGTGGGACGACGCGGCCGGGCGGCCCAGATCCAACCTGCGCAATGTCATCATCCGGACCGACTTCAAACAGATCCTCGGCGACCTTGCCCTCGCCAGCGTCCTGCCACCGGAGCAGACGTTCATCCTGAGGCCGGGCGCCAAGCATTCCGACGACGGGGATACCTTTCCGGTCTTCGCGACCGTGGAATCCTGGCCTCTGGTCAGGCGCCTGCTGCTCCAGTTGCAGCCCGCGACCGTATACCTGCAGGTGAATTCCATTCACTTCTTCCTGTACGAATGGGTGCGGGAAAGCCTGCCCGGCTGCACCATCGTCATGGAGATGTGGGACATGTGGGCGATCAGCATGGATCACTTCCCGGGCCGGCATATCCCGGGCGTCTCCGCCGCCCATGCCCGCCTCAATCAACTGGCTGAGGCGCATGCGCTGAGAACGGCCGACCTGGTGATCTCGAAGCGCGCCGGCGCGATCTGGAGGGAGGCGCTGGAACGCCTGGGCACGCGCTATCGGCTCTATCATTCGGGCCTGGATTGTCCGCAGCCGGACCGGGATTCGCACACCGCATCGGCAGCCGCCCCGCTGCGGATCGTCTATGCCTCGGGGATGAACCCGCCGGCCGTGATCGAATCCCTCCCGGAAATCGCCAAGGGCAGGAATCCGCTCCCTTTGCTGCGCGTCTTCCGGGCCGCCGGGTTCGCTGTGGAGGTGTTCAATGCCGACCATTTCGTGCTCGACCAGGATGCCTATTTCGCCGGCACCATGGAGGAATGCGCGGCTTCCGGGATCGCCTATCATCGCCGGAGCCCGTTGCGCGAATTATTCGGGCGGCTGGGCGAATTCGATTTCGGCCTGGTATCAGCCGGCCTGCAAACCTACACACCGGATCACCGGGTCGTCGTGTCGGCCACCGCCACGACGTTCGCCGCCGCGGGCATCCCCTTGATCGTCTTCGAGGATCTGGCAGCCATCGCCGAACTGGTCAGGGAATTCGGGGCAGGGATCGTCGCCTCGGACGAATCCCCGGAGGAACTCGCCCGGATCATCCGGTCGTCGGATCCGGGGCGGCTGCGCCAGGGCGCCAGAGCGCTCGCGGACCACCTGCGCGCCGGGAATCGCCGCACCCTGGAGGCCCTGGGCCGGCTGCTCCGGGAGTCCGGCGGGTCCCGCAGCGCTGGCACCGCCCCCACCTTTTGACGAGGCACCCATGTCCCTGTTCGTCGCCGAATACGACCAGCGCGAACGCGCCGCCATCGCCGCGCTCGCCAACCGGGCCGTGGAAGCATTTCAGCCGGCGCACTTCAACCGGGTCGGCTATCCCTCGCGCGTCCATGCCCAGCCGGAGATCGGCAAATTCGCCGAAGTCATGCATGAAGGGGAGGCCAGCAGTCATTTCGAGGCCCTGGGCGGGCTGAGCGAGGGGGAATGGGCCCTGGTGGCCCGCATCTCCGAACAGGTCTGGGCCCTCACCTCGGAATGGGGCCATCCAACCCTGCCCAGGGCCTCGCTGCTCCGGCCCATCCACGTGCTCCGGCTCCTGAAGCGGCTCTACGGCGATGCCAGGCCGCGCATCTTCGAGCTTGGCCCGGGCACCGGTTATCTGGGTGCGCTCCTGGCCCAGCCCGGGTATCCCTACGCGGCCATGGACATCACCCAGGGCTTCTACCTCTACCAGAGCCTCTCCTGGGAACGCCTGGCACCCGGTGGCGTCAGGGAACTGGCGACGGAATCCGGGTTCACACCCGACCGGCTGGCCGACCCTGTCCCCGGCAGGCCCGTGCACGTCCCCTGGTGGCACTATGCGCGCCTGCTCCCCCAGGACACCCCGCGTTTCGACCTGGTTATCTGCAACCGCGCGCTTTGCGAAATGGGCCCCACCGCCCTGGCCTTCTGCCTGCATAACGCCCGGGCGGCCCTGGCAGGCTCCGGGGACTTGCCCAAGGCCTTCCTTTTCGATGGCTGGGGCGACATCAAGGTGTTGACGCCGGTTGACGTGGTCCGAGCCTTCCTGCGTGCGGGGTTCAGCCCGGCCTACCTCGACAGCACGCTCGCCACCGGCCTGTTCACGCCATGGACCCCGGGCACCGGCAGCTGCCCCGACCCGTACACCAACGCCTTCCACGACATCCCCCATGGCCAGTCCGATCCGGTCTGGTCTACGGTCCGTCACCTCTTCGACCTGGGCTGCCCCAACCTGATCAGCGAAGCCCTGGCCCCCGACCAAACGGACCCGGTTCTTCCCCATGGCTGGGCTGAACTCGAAGCCCATTGGCGGGCGCTGGCGGGTGGCGACGACCACCGCAATCGCGACGAGCGATTCTGGGACGCCGCTTTTCTTCCCGCGTTCATCCTGGACTCCCTTCCGCAAAGCCGGGCGATCGCCCTGTTCGGGGCCGGCCTTTATGGGCAGCAGGTCTCGCACCAGCTCCGGAGCCTGCAACGCCCGGCCTGTTGCTTCCTCGACAACAATCCTGCCAAACAAGGGCCCCCGGGTGGGAGGCCTGGAGGTGAAGTCGCTCATGGACCGGCCAGCCGGCTGCCTGATCCTGATCACCACCGCCTGCTGGCGAGAGATCAGCGCTCAACTCTCCGAGCAGCGACTGAAGGAAGGGCAGGATTTCCTGGTCTGGCCGGAACGGCTGTACTGAACGGCTGCAATCTTTTGCTGGAAGGAGGCCAGGATCGGCGACTCCGGGATTACGACCCGGGCGTTCGTCGAATTCCGGATTCGGCTTCTGACGAGTTTGGTGCTTATTCCTCGCCCCGGACAAAAATCATGTTGGTCGTGGGCATTTCCTGTTCCCTTGAACGATCCGTTCGCGAAAGCCAGTTGGAACGTTCGGATTTGAGTCGAAAGCCCTTCAATTTCATGATTTCCGGGATCTCCATGTCGCGTTTGGAACTGCGGTTGATCTCCACCAGGACGCTCTTGACCCGCGCATGGCCCAGGAGCCGCGAGCCTCCCGCAATGATCAGCGGTTCCAGGCCATCCACATCGATCTTGATGTGGGTCGGGGCTTCCATCCCCGCCTTCTCCACCAGGTCGTCCATGGCCGCGCCGTACATGATCTGGGTGATCGGTTTCACTTCATCCGTTTGCCAGATGTCCTGGTTTGATTCCGGGATGGCATGCCCGCCCGCCGTGCTGTCAAAGGAGTTGTAGGCTCCCCCCTGGGTGAGGTAGCGGACATGGAGCTTGCCGATGCCGCTTTGATCGGCGACGGCGAGGTTGGCGGGGGTGCAGAGGCCCTGGATGCCGTTGAGGTTGATGTTGCGCACCAGGATGGCGAAATTCTGCGACTCCGGTTCGAAGGCCACCACGTGGCAGTGCTTGAACTTGGCAGCGTAGATCGAATACATCCCCACGTTGGCGCCGATATCCCACAACAGGTCGTCCTCGGCCAGTTCGTCCAACCAGGCAATGGTTTCGGGTTCTTCCGTGTCATAGGTCTCGGCCCGCCAGAGCAGTCGCCCGTGACCGCAATAGACCTTCATGCTGCCCCACCGGGTCCGGACCTCACGAACCGGATTGATGGCCTGGACGATCTCAGTGCTCAGGAATCCGACCCGATTCAGCCCCATGATCCGGACAATGAAGGCGGCCAGCCGGCGCGCAAGATACTGGCCCCGCGAGCGGGCCACGTCGGATGCGATCCTTGACTGATCAAAATTTTCGGACATGCGTACTCCTGGCCGGCAGGCCTGCGCCGCTGACGCTAGTAGTATAGTCTTACCAATTCAATCCCTTTAGCTTCAATACCTTCCAGCCGCTCGTAGATCTCATCCTGAAAGTTCGCCGAGGAGATCAGCACGACATCAGCGCCGCTGCTCTCGATCTGGTTGGGCGCGATGACATTGAAGCCCATGATGTTTTTCCCATACAGACCCGGATTGCCATCCGCGATTCCCACCAGATCGGCATGGAGGATATCGGTCCAACTGCCCAGGCAGTTGGTGTGGAACCCAGCGCCGTAGATCAGCACCTTCTTCTTCCTTGAGTTCCACCCGTGCACCAGGTTGTTGACCCTGGGGCAAAGCCATTCCTCCGTGAACTTGTCCACATACGCATGCCTGCGCGGAATGCCCAGGCGAAGCGAATCATTGAACAGGTCCGGGTGTTTGTCGAAGAGGTCCACCTGGTCGAAGAGGACCTGCAGGAACTGGTCGGATTGCCTTTCGACTTCATCCCACAGGGGCGACCTTGCACCCACATGGAACCGGATCTTGGCCGCCAGCAGCTTGCGGGTATGGGGCCAGGACCGCCGTTTGATGGCATTGGCCATGCGCATGGGGCTTGGGTGGGGATTGGCTGGATGGACAAGCGGGCGTGCATCCAGTGAGACGAAGCATATTTCGTCGGTATCCTCCACAATGTGGACGTCGCGCTCGAAATCGGGCGAAATGGCCGTGAAGTAATGGGTGGCATCGGTCCCGGTCCCCAGGGTCGGGGGAAAACTGCCGTTGGCCAGGGGGGTGGCGAGGAACGGGTGCAGTACCATGGCACGGGTCAGCACCCCTTCGTCGCCCACCCGCCAGGCGAAAAAGGACGGGTCCTGGTCAGGGAAGCGCCCCGAATCCACGAAAAAGGCCTCCCAGTTGGGGCTGATGTGTTTCAGATAGAGCCGGTTGAGTTCCGAAGCGGACACGGTGATGGCCTGGGTGGCCGGGTCGAAGCAAAGATCCTTCAGCTCAGGCACAAAGGTCCCGTGGTCGGCCTGGTGCCCAAAGATGCCCACCGACTTCTTGCCCTGGCGGGCCAGCGCCTGCAGACGCTGGAAGGAACCGTTGGAGAAGATGCCGTCCGCCCAAAGGGGGATGACAACCCCGCCATCCATGGTCGCTGCCTGGGCCGACTTGGCGTAGCCGAAGCCCATGATGTCGTACTGATTCACCCGCCGCTGCCCGAACAGATCGATCTGTTCATCGATGATTTCGAACTCGGTGGCAACGAAGCTTTTCAGCCTGAGGAAGGCCGGGTGTTGCTCGATCTGCTCGCGGTCTTTGGACGATGTATAGACATGGTAGACGTGGGGCCGATCCCCTGGATCCAGCCCGGGAATGTTCAAGGGCGCCAATTCACTGGGAAGGGCCGCTTCCAGATACCAGTTCACGAAAGGATGGCCAAATACCACCGTGGAGAAGTGGAAAGGCGGGGTCGGACCGGGGGTGCCTGGCATGCGGGAATCCTTTGGAAAGCGAACGGCTACTGGAGGGTCCAGCAGATGAAATCCTTGCCCTTGATCATATAGGCTCGCTCCAGCTGCCGGCTGATGTCTTCCGAATGGGTATACGATGCCACGACCACGAAGATTCCTGCCTTGAAGGTCCCGGGTGCGAGCACAGGCACGCCCTGGACGGTCGCGCCCCATCGGCCCGGATCATTGTCGAAGAAACAGCTCACGGTCCTGCCGGACTTCTTCAGGTGGAGGGCGATGGCCTGGCCCGCCTCGCCCGCCCCGAAAATGGCCACGGTCCCAGGATGAAACAGGGCCGAATAGTCCGGCGTCGTCTGGCGATACAATTTTTGCGTAGGGTAACTGAATTTTTTATTTTCAGCTGTGGGCAGCTTGCGCATGGCGACAAAACAATAGTCGTACGGCAGCATGCCATAGGGGAGTTCGGCTTGGCTCATATCCTGAACCGAGAGGAGATTGCGGATATATTGTCGACCAATTGCATGGTTCAAGCCGGGCGCCAGCAGGGTTGATCTGGAAATAGGGAATCTTCTAAAATCCTCTTCTGTCAGCACGCGACTCCGTTCTCTGGCCAGACAGCGGGTGTTCATGGCATCGACGTAAACGAAATCTTCTATCGCATAGCCATTATCCATAGCAATATCGAAATAGACGGTCGGATGAATGTTCCAGAACCCGCGGTCGGCATCGCCCATCGCCGGCAGGACATGGAGGGCGATGCCATTGGGTTTCAAGAGGTCATGAATGGTTGAAAAAACTTGGGCGATATTGAAAACATGCTCCGCTGTCCCAAAATTCGTGATGACAGAATAGCTTGGCATCGTCCTTTCAATGGGATGGTTGAGGTCCACCTGCCAGGTCGAACTTCCATCGATCAAATCCACGGAAGAATAATCACCAAAGCCGAGAAATTTATATAGCATGTTTTGTGCAGTCGAATGGTAGGTTTCGTTAATGAGCATCCGCTGCAGGAGTTGCTCAACTTGCTTATCATCAAACTGATCCTTGAGGGTTTTTCTCAACAAGGCTGGTGCTGGAGCGACGGTTTGCGGCCCCAGTTCCAGGAGATTCGCATCCGGGCCAACCATTCCTTTTCTACTGAGATGAATCAGCCAGTCAACCATTAGTATATTTATTGCCATAACTTATCACCTGGTTCCATTGGTTGAATATTACGCCATCTGTTGGCTCAGCAATCGCGTCATCACTTGAGCCACGAATTGCAGCATTTCGCGATTCAACCCAGGGTAGGTTCCGATCCAGAAAACCTGGTTCATCACGGCGTCCGAATGGGCCAGGTCCTGCGCCAGGCGGTGCTGGATGCCCTGATAGGCGGGCTGGCGCAGGAGGTTGCCGCCGAACAACAACCGCGTGGCCACCCCGGCCTTTTCCAGGCCCTCGACCACTTTCCGCCGGTCCAGGGGTGCTTCCGCCCGGACCATGAGGGGCAGTCCGAACCAGCTCGGGCAGGCCGAGGGATGCGCTTCGGGAAGGATCAGGCTGTTCGCCAAAGGCAGCAGCAGGCCCTTCAGGAACTCGAAATGGGTTTGGCGTTTTTCGATGAAGCCCGGCAGTTTCTTCAGCTGGGAAACCCCCACCGCCGCCTGCATATCCGTCAGCTTGAGGTTGTAGCCGATCCTGCTGTAGGTGTACTTGTGGTCATAGCCCGGGGGCAGCTCGCCCTGCTGCCAGCCGAACCGCTTGCCGCAGGTGTCGTCGTGCCCCGGCTCGCACCAGCAGTCCCGGCCCCAGTCCCGGAAGCTCTCCACCAGCTTCTTCAGCAGGGGATCGGAGGTCAGCACCGCCCCGCCTTCGCCCATGGTGATGTGATGGGCCGGGTAAAAGCTCGCCGTGGCCAGGTCGCCGAAACCGCCCACCGGCTTGCCGTCCCAGGTGGCGCCCACGGCGTCGCAGCAGTCCTCGATCAGCCACAGGCGTTTGCGCCGGGCCACGTCCAGGACGGTGGCCAGGTCGAACGGGTTGCCCAGGGTGTGCGCCACCATGATGGCCTTGGTGCGCGGCCCCACCGCGTCCTCCAGGCGGCTGACGTCCAGGTTGTAGGTGGGGATGTGCACGTCCAGGAACACCGGCACCAGCTGGTTCTGCAGGATCGGGTTGACGGTGGTGGGGAAGCCGCAGGCGCAGGTGATCACTTCGTCGCCGGGACGCAATTGGCGGTCCTTCAGCTCCGGCGCGGTGAGGGCGGTGAGGGCCAGGAGGTTGGCCGAGGAACCGGAGTTCACCAGGCTGCAGAACCTCGTGCCCATGACGGCGGCGAACTCCCGCTCGAACTGGGCGGCGAACCGGCCGGTGGTGAGCCAGAAATCCAGGGAGGCATCCACCAGGCTGCGCAGGTCGTCGGCGTCGAACACCCGGCCGCTGACCGGCACCGGGCTTGCGCCGGGCACGAAGGGCTGCGCCGGCCAGTTGGCGGCGTGGAACTGCCCCACCAGGTCCAGGATCTGCGCACGCAGTTCGGCGGGGGTCATGCGTGGTCCCGCATGAAGGAGCGGTACCAGGCGACGGTGGCTTCCAGGCCATCCTCCAGGCTGTAGCGGGGTTCCCAGCCCAGCAGGCGCGCGGCCTTGCCGGCATCCAGGCACTGGTCCTGGATCTCGGCCCGGGCGGTGCCGAGGATCACCGGCTGCAGGTCGACCCGGTCCATGGCCGCCAGCACGGCCCGGGTGATCTGCAGGACACTGAGCGGGTGCTGGGGGCTGAAATTGAAGGCTTCGCCGCGCACCTCCGGGCGGGCGGCGGCCCCGGCCAGGGCCAGGTAGGCGTCCACCACGTCCTCCACGTAGATGTAGTCGCGCAGGCAACTGCCGTCGGAACGCAGCACCGGCGGCTTGCCCTCCAGGACGGCTCGGATGGTGCCGGGCACGATCCGGCTCCAGTTCAGGTCACCGCCGCCGTAGATGTTGCCGCACCGGGCCACGGCCAGGTTCAGGCCGTAGCTTTCGGCGTAGGTCTGGGCCAGCAGGTCGGCGCAGCTCTTGGAGACGTCGTACGGGTGGCGGCCGTTGAGCGGCAGGTCCTCGGTGTAGGGCAGGTGTTCGGATGGGCCGTAGGCCTTGTCGCTGGAGGCCACCACCACCCGGGCCACCAGGTCCCGCTGGGTCCGGCAGGCTTCCAGCAGGTTGTAGGTCCCCCGGATGTTCGCCTCGAAGGTGGCCAGGGGGCTGATGAAGGCGGTGCCGACGATGGCCTGGGCGCCCAGGTGGAACACGGTGTCGATGCCGTGCTCGGCGATGGCCCGCACCAGGGTGGGGTGGTCCTCCAGGCAGCCGGACACCACCGAGCAGCGCTGGATGTCACCACTGCGGAGGAGTTCGCTTTGGGGATCCCAATCGCGCACCAGGGCGACCACCTGGGCGCCGTCATCCAGCAGCCGCCGGCAGAGCCAGGAGCCCACCAGTCCGGTGGCGCCGGTGACCAGGACGGTGTGTTGGGCGTCGCTCATGGCCAGACCTTCCAGGGGGCGCGCCCGGTCTGCCAGAGGGCTTCCAGCAGGTTGCGCTCGCGCACGGTATCCATGGGCTGCCAGTAGCCTTCGTGGCGGTAGGCCATGAGCTGGCCTTCGGCGGTGAGCCGCTCCATGGGGCCATGCTCGAAGGGGGTCCGGTCGCCGTCGATGTAATCGAGCACTTTCCGGTCCAGCACGAAGAAGCCGCCGTTGATCCAGCCTTCGCCCACCTGGGGCTTTTCGGCGAAGCCGGCCACCCGGTCGCCTTCGATGGTGATCCCGCCGAACCGGGCCGGGGGCCGCACCGCGGTCACCGTGGCCAGCTTGCCATGCCGGCGGTGGAACGCCACCAGGGCGGAGACATCGATATCGGCCACGCCGTCGCCATAGGTCATCATGAACAAGTCGTCCTGTTCCACCCACTTGCGCAGCCGCAAGACGCGGCCCCCGGTCTGGGTGTCCTGGCCGGTGTCGGCCAGGTGGACCTTCCATTTGGGGTGGTGGCCATCGTGCACCAGGCTGGTGCCCTGGGCCAGATCCACGGTGAGATCGGCGCTCATGGCGTTGAAGCGCAGGAAGTAGTCCTTGACCATCTCGCCCTTGTAGCCCAGCGCCACCACGAACTCGCCGAAGCCATGGTGGGCGTAGATGTTCATGATGTGCCAGATGATCGGGTGGCCGCCGATCTCCACCATGGGCTTGGGCTTGATCACCGTTTCCTCGGACAGCCGGGTGCC
The DNA here is from genome assembly GCA_964627225.1 of uncultured Mesoterricola sp. Lineage (GTDB taxonomy): Bacteria > Acidobacteriota > Holophagae > Holophagales > Holophagaceae > Mesoterricola. The sequence goes on along the minus strand of CAZVHQ010000003.1, from coordinate 159,317 downwards.
CAGGCCGCCTGCCAGGATGATGGTCTTCAGGGGCTGGCTTGGGTTCATGGGGGGAAGCACCTCTAATTGGCTTTATCGGCGTCAGACCCGCCGGCCGAAACTTCGTTCAAGTTCGCCGCGGGTCAACTTCTTGATGACCGGACGGCCATGAGGGCAAGTATGGGGCACCTCGCAGGCCATGAGGTCCTCGATGAGCCTTTGGGCGAGTTCCGCCGTGAGCGCGTGGTGCTTCTTGATGGCGGCCTTGCAGGACAGTTCGGCGTTGAGTTCCCGGCGGAAGAAGTCCAGGTCCAGCCTGCCCTGGGCCTCCAGCCGGGCCAGCAGGTCCTCCAGCAGGGCCCGGGGATCCCGTTCCATCAGGAAGTCCGGCAGGCCGCGCACCACCAGGGCGTCTTCGCCGAACGGCTCGACTTCCAGCCCGGCCTGGACGAATTCCTCCAGGAAGGGGCTCAGCCGGGCCAGGGCCTCGGGCCCCACCCGCACCACCTGGGGCGGCATCATGGGCTGCACGGCCGGGCGGTGATGGCGCAGGAACAGGCGCTCGTACAGGATGCGTTCGTGCGCCACGTGCTGGTCGACGATCCACAGTTCCGGCTCCCGCTCACCCTGGACTTCGGCCAGCAGGTAGGTGGCGTCGAAGGCCCCCAGGTAGCGCACCTGCCCGGCGGGCCAGGGCTCCGCCGCGCCCGGTTCGGCGGGGGGCGGGCCGAAGCTGGTGGCCATGGCCTGGAAGGCGGCCGGGCCGGCTTCCCGGGCCCACAGGTGCGGCTGGGCCGGCACGGTGGGCGCCGGCGGCCGCAGCGGCTGGTCCAGGGCCAGCTCCAGCGGCCGGGGCGGCAGGTCGAGCACCGAGGGCAGGTCGCCGCGCAACTGGGCCCAGGCTTCGCGCACGGCCCGGCTCACCCAGGGGAAGATCCGCTGGGGTTCCCGGAACCGCACTTCGGCCTTGGTGGGGTGGACGTTGACGTCCACCGCCTCGGGCGGCAGGTCCAGGAACAGCACGGCGGCGGGGTAGCCGCCCTTGGGGAAGAAGCCCTCCCAGCCTTCGGCCAGGGCCGCCAGCAGCAGGCGGTCGCGCACCGCCCGGCCGTTGACGAACAGGTAGAGGTGGTTGCGGTCCCGGAAGCTCAGTTCCGGCGGCGACACGTAGCCGTGCAGGCTCCACGGGGGCTCGCCTTCCCGGAACGGCACCAGCCCGGCCATGCGCTCGCCCAGCAGCGGGCCCAGGCGGGCACCGGCCTCGGCCACCGGGGGCAGCACCAGCTCGCCGCCGCGGTCCGAGCGCAGGGCCCAGTGCACCTCCGGGGTGGCCAGGGCCATGCGGGTGAGCACCCCCCACAGGTGGGCATGCTCGGTCTCGGTGGACTTGAGGAAGCGCTTGCGGGCCGGGACCTGGGCGAACAGGTCGCGCACGGTGAGGGTGGTGCCCCGGGCCCGGGGCGCCGGCAGCACATCCTTGATGATGCCGAATTCGCCGCGCAGCCGGTAGCCGGCGCCGTCCTCCTCGGCGCTGCAGAGTTCCAGGCGGGTCACCGAGGCGATGGAGGGCAGGGCCTCGCCGCGGAAGCCGAAGGAGGCCAGGTGGCCCAGGTCCTCGGCGGTGCGGACCTTGCTGGTGGCGTGGCGCTCCAGGGCCAGGTAGAGGTCGTCCCGGCCCATGCCGCAGCCGTCGTCGGCGACTTCCAGCAGGCGCTTGCCGCCCTCCTCCCAGCGCACCTCCAGGCGCCGGGCGCCGGCGTCCAGGGCGTTCTCCACCAGCTCCTTGAGCACCGAGGCGGGCCGTTCCACCACCTCGCCGGCGGCGATCTGGTTGGCGACCTGGTCGGACAGCACGCGGATCTTTGGCATGCAGACACTGTAACGCCGATTACGGAGCCGGATGCTGCCCCAGCCAGTGGTGCCACATGTCCCGGTAGGCGGCCTCCACCGCCCGGGTGTAGCGGTCCGGGTTGCCGGCGTCCGAAGCCAGGATGCGGTCGCGCATGCCGACGCGCAACCGGGCCAGGTCTTCAAGGTCCCCGGCCCGGCGCACCGCCAGCGCCGCATAATCGGCCTCCGACGCCGCCACCCAGTCGCCCAGCCCCAGGGCATGCAGGATGGCGCCGGAGACCCGGCTGACGTGGATCTGGCCCAGCAGGGCAACCACCGGCGCGCCCATCCACAGGGCCTCCCAGGTGGTGATGCCGCCACTGATGGGATAGGTGTCCAGGACGATGTCCACTTCGTTGTAGGCCGCCAAGTGGTCCCTGCGGGAGGTCTTGCCGCGCAGTTCGATCTGCCCCGGCGCGATGCCCAGGCCGGCCATGGTGTCCAGGACCCGCCGCCGCAGCGCCGGGTCGTCGAACCCGGGGTCCTTGATCAGCAGGCGGGACCCGGGCACGGCCGACAGGATCCGCGCCCACTGCGCCAGCGCGGCCGGAGAGACCTTGCTGAACCGGTTCAGGGAGCCGAAGGTGACGGCACCATGGGAACGGGCCGGCAGCGGCCCCACGTCCGGCGCATCCGCCGGGGGATCGAAGGTCTGGCAGCAGGGCAGGTCGTAGCAGGGGTCCACGCATAGCGGCCGGTAGGATTCCGGGATGTACACCGGGTCGGCGAACTGGTAGTCGACGGCAGGCAGTCCGGTTCCCCCCAGGCCGCCCCAGGCGTTCACCTGGATGGGGGCGGGTTTGCGGGCGAACACCAGCAGCCGGTTGCCCCTGGTGTGGCCGGAGAGGTCGACCAGGATATCCACGCCGTCGGCGCGGATCTGCTGGGCCAGGGCGTCATCGGACAAGCCCGCCACCTCCCGCCAGGGGTCGGCCAGCTGGCGGAACCTTTGCGTGTAGTCGTCCTCGTCCAGGACCCCGGAGTAGCAGATGATCCGGAACCGGTCCCGGTCGTGGCGGAACACTATCGACCCGAAGACGGAAGCCGCGGAATGGCGTTTGAAGTCCGCGGACACGTAGCCCACCACCAGGCGCCGGTCCGGGTCAAGGTCGTTGCCGTGGGTGGCCTGGGCCTGGATGCCACGGGTCTGGGTCCGCGCGAAGGCGCGCATTTCATCCTGGTACTGGGCAAAGGTCGTGTCGGGCAGGAAACACCGGACGAAGATCTTGTTGGAATGGATGTCGGCCCGCCCCGGCTGGATGGCCAGGGCGCGAGCGAAGCTGTCCATGGCCTCCTGGTGCCGCCCGAGGAGGTACAGGGTGGAGCCCCGGTTCAGCCAGGCGTCCGCATGATCGGGGTGGTCGCCCAGGATTCGGTCGAAGCAATCCAGCGCCATGCTGGGCTGGTTGAGTTCCCGCCAGGCAGAGCCGCGGTTGAGCAGGGCTCCCGGGTTTCCGGGGCTCAACGCCAGCGCCTGGTCGGCACTCTCCAGGGCCTCCTCGCAGCGATTGATGGCGATCAGGATCGCGGCCCGGGTGAGCCAGGCGTCCACATGGCCGGGCTGGTCGACCAGGACCTGGCCGATGCAGTCCAGCGCCGCTCGGGATTGGTTCAGGTTCAGGAGGGCGGTGCAGCGGTTGAGCATGGCCTGGAGTTGGCCGGGGCTTTGGGCCAAAGCCCGGTCGGCACTCTCCAGGGCCTCGCCGAACCGGTTCAGGCTCAGCAGGGCCGTGCTGCGGTTGACCAGGGCTTCGGTGTGTCCGGGGGAGAGCGCCAGGATCCGGTCGGCACTTTCCAGGGCCTCCGCGTACCGCTTCAGGTTGAGCAGGGCAGCGCACCGGTTGCTCCAGGCGAGGACATGCCCGGGCTGGACCGCCAGGAGGCGCTGGCTGCAGACCAGGGCCTCTTCCGGCCGGCCCAGCCGGAGACAGGCAAGGCCCCTGTTGGTGAGCGCTTCCGCCCGGTCCGGCTGCAGCGCGAGCACCCGGTCATAGTCGGCCAGGGCCTCCAGGGGCCGCTGCAGTTCCATGAGGGCGTTGCCGCGGTGCAGCAGCGCCTCCGCCTGATCGGGCCCTTCCAGGGCGAGGTCGCAGTCGGCCAGCGCCGCCTCGGGCCGTTCGAGGTCCAGCAGGACCGCGCTCCGGGACAGCAGCGCTTGCGCCAAGCCAGGCCGCAGGGCGAGCGCGCGGTCCAGGCTGGCCAGGGCCTCTTCGGGCCGGGCCAGATGGCGCAGGACGATGCCCCGGTTCAGCAGCGCGTCCACATCATCCGGCTGGTACATGAGGGCGCGGCCCAGATGGGACAGGGCCTCCTCGGGCCGGTGCAGGCCCCAGAGCGCCCGGCCCAGGCTGGCGTGCGCCCCGGCCGAGCGCGGATTGACCATCACGGCCCGCTCCAACAGATCCGCCGCCGCTTCGTGGTCGCCCCGCCGCTCCCGCAGGTCTCCATGCAGATACAGGGCCGGGAAGTGTTCGGGGTCCAGGGCGAGCGCCCGCTGGTACAGCAGCCCGGCCGCCTCCGGATCGCCCGGCTCCAGGCGGAGGGCCTGCTTCACCAGCGTGGTCAATTGCTCCGGCGTGTCTTTGGGGGTCTCAGCCATAGGCACCCAGCATAGCGCGCCCGGCCCCGCCTACAGCGCCAGATCCCCGAGGAAGGCGCGGACCAGCGCCTCGAACCGGCCCGCCGCGGCGGCGCCGGCCTCCAGCACTTCCCGGTGGCTGAGCGGCTGCGCCAGCATGCCGGCGGCCATGTTGCACAGGCAGGAGATGCCCGCCACCCGCAGGCCCTCCTGGCGGGCCACGATCACCTCGGGGACGGTGCTCATGCCCACGGCGTCAGCACCCAGAAGGCGGAAGGCGCGGATTTCCGCCGGCGTCTCGAAGCTGGGGCCGGGCACCCCCAGGTAAACCCCCTCCTGGAGCGTCTGCCCCAGGGCGGCGGCGGCGGCGTGCAGCTGCCGGCGCAGCCCGGGGTCATAGGCGGCGGTCATGTCGGGAAAGCGCGGGCCCGGTTCCACGTTGGGCCCGGTGAGGGGGTTGCCGCCCATGAGGTTGATGTGGTCGGTGAGCACCATCAGTTGTCCCACCTGGAAGCCGGCATGGATGGCCCCGGCGGCGTTGGTGTGGACCACGGCGCGCACTCCCAGGCGCCCGAACAGCCGCATGGAAGCCGTGACCAGGGCCGGGGAATGGCCTTCGTAGCCATGGAAGCGGCCGGCCTGGAGCACCACCCGGCGGCCTTCCAGTTCGCAGAAGATCAGCCGGCCCTGGTGCCCCGGCACGGTCTGGGCGGGGAAGCCCAGCTCGGTGAAAGCCACATCGACGCCCGCGGCGGCCTCGGGGCAGCCGGCCAGGGCACCCAGCCCGGACCCCAGGACGATCGCCAGCTCCGGCGTGAACGGAGCCCGCTGCTGGAGCAGGGCGAGGGCGGCAGGCAGGTTCAAGGGTTGCCGGTCCGGGTGAGCTGGATGGTGGCCGTGAAGTCCGGCGCTGCCGGCAGATTCGGGTTGATCAGGCGGAACCGGATGAAATGCACGACGGGGTTGGTGGAATCCCGGGCGTCGCCGGTGAGGGTCAGGGTGATCGGCGCCGAGCCGGCACTGAACAGGTAGGGGTTGCCGATCTGCCCATCCACCACCGCCTCGATGCTGGTGCCCACCGGCAGCGGAGCGCTGCTCGTGACGCTCAACTGGTAGGCCGTGTCATAGAAAAGGGCCAGCCTGGCGTAGGCGACCTCGCCCTGGGATTCGTTCGGGAAGACGCTGGCGCCGGTCAGCGGATCCGTCAACTGCTGGGCATTGGCCATGGTGAAGGGGATCGTCATCGCGGCGGATGCCGGCCCCGGGGAGACCAGGGTCGGGTTCAAGTCGGTGGCCAGGAACGGCCAATCCGTGATGTTCGGCAGGGTCGCATCCGCCGGCCAGAAGATATTGAACGGTTCCAGCAGGCCGATCAGGGACAGGTTGCTGAAATCCCGGGCGAGGTCCACCGGCTCTTGGCTCTGCTTGCCTTCCAGCAGGCGGCCCACCTGGGCGTAGATGCTGTTGATGTCGGTCTGGGGGGTGACGGTGCCGTTGGCCCCCTCGTAACTGCTGGTGGGATAGATCAGGGTGTAGAACCGGACCATGGCGAAAGGATCGAGCGTCGCCCACTGGGCCGGGGTGCCGGGCGGGAGGATGGGGCTGGCGCTGCCCTTGAGGCTCAGGTTCCAGGCCAGGGCGGCCAGATTGGCGGGCGAGGCGATGGCCGGATTGTCGGGCAGGATGGGTCCCGCCGTCGGCGCGGACCGGATGTCCCGGAGGACGAAGGGCGTGGCGGCCGTGGTGTCGGTGACGTAGGGGCTCACGGTCAGGATGGCCGCCATGGCGTCGCCCAACCCGTCCACCACCGCCAGGTCCGGGGAGAGGCTGGACAGGCTGCTGGTGCCGGTCGGGAACAGGGCGGTCCTGGCCTGGCTGTACAGGAAGTTGCGGGCCAGGATGGGGTAGATCGCCTTCTCGTCCCAGGCGTCATCGAAGGTGGGTCCGGCGGCCACGCTGCCGAAGTAGTGGGACTTGGTCCCATCGTAGGAGAGCGGCGTGCGCCGGGTGTCGTAGATGACAAAGGAGCGGGCGGCTTCGGTCCGGCCCGGATAGTAGTGCAGGTCGAGCACGCCGCCCACCACCTGGGAGGGGGTGGGATCGCCGTAGTAGTAGGATATGACGTAGGCGTTGTCCATGATGGCCATGACCCTGCCGCCCACGGGCTGGTAATCGCTCGGTTGCGCCTGCTGGTATTTGGAGGTGGCGTTGGTGACGCTGCCGGGCACCCACCAGTTGGGCAGGGTGGCGACCCAGGAGTCGGTGAGGCCCACGTTGACGTTCACCGTGGTGTTGCCGGTGATGACGGGAATCTGGTAGCTGGGGGGAATGACCGTATTGTCCGGAGCGACGACGTTCGTGTCGCTGGTGTTCCGGGGCACGCCGTCCAGGCCCACCCGGTACGCCCAGATGGGCCGTTGCGGCTCAGGCAGCGAGCTGTTGATGCCGTTCGGATCGGCGAGGATCTGCAGCATGGACGAGTGGCCGCCGAACTCCTCGAAGATGCTTTCGACTTCAACGAAGGTGGGATAGCCCTCGTAGATGTTGTCGCCGATGGCGTAGTAGCCGTCGACATCGGTCGTGGTGGAGCCGGACAGGCGCCAGTTCTGGTGGAGATTCCCGTTCTGGTCGAGGTCGTAGACCAGCTGGAACACTCGCACCAGCACGCACCGGGACACGTTGAACGCGCCGGTCGTCGCCACGCTGCCGGGCCCTTCCTCGGTTGCGTAAGTCACGGTCGGCCGGTTGAAGCTGACGGTGCCGGAAACCGTGACGCTGCCGTTCGTGCCTCCGGAATGATGGCACCCGACCCCCAGCCCCAGGAGCCCCGCCATGACGATCATCACTGCGCCGTGGCGCAGCCAGGAAGGGAATACCATGCTCACCTCGAAAACCCGCTAAAACCCAAGCCTACCATGGCTCCGCCGGTTTGCGGCCCGCGCTCTGTCAGCGCTGGCCGGCCGGAGGGAGGGCACCCTGGTTGCGGGCCACCATTTCGGCGGGGATCTCTTCCATGTCGTTCATCTTGGGCAACGGGTTCTGGGGAATCCCGTCCAGGCGCAGTTCGAAGTGCAGGTGCGGCCCGGTGGCGTTGCCGGTGCGGCCCACTTCGGCGATCTTCTGGCCGCGCCGGACGATGTCGCCGGCTTCGACGAAGTTCCGGTTGCAGTGGGCGTAGAGCGTCACGACGCCGTTGCCGTGATCGATCGCGACGAAGTTGCCGTACTGCTTCTGCCGCCCGGACGCCACCACCTCGCCGTCCATGGCGGCGAAGATGTCGGTGCCCATGGGCGCGCTGAGATCGACGCCCTTGTGCGTGCCCAGGAAGCGCCTGATGATGCGCCGGTCCCGGCGCGAAGCCCTGACCCTGACCCTGACCACCTGGGTGCGCATCCTCGGACCCCAGGCGGAGCTGATGGTGCGGGTCGGCACCGGCCAGAGCAGGTCGATGTCGGCCCGGTCGGCCGGCTCAAAGGCCGTGGAGGTGGCGGATGGCAGCGCCAGCGTTTCCTCCGGCTGGTCCTCCGAGGGCAGCACCTTGCGCAGGCCGGCCAGGGAGGGGGTGGAGGCGAAGCTCGGTTCGGCGGGCGTGCGGGTCGCGCTCACCACGCCGACCGGAGCCGGGGTCAGCCCCTGGAGCGGCAGGATGCGCTCGAGGTGGACCAGCGATCCGGGCCCGAGGGCCGGGGTGGCCGGCAGCGGAGCCACCGGCACCACCGGGCTGGATCCCTTGGTCCGGAGCGCCACCGTTGCCGGCTTGCGCGCGGCGAGCGGAGCGGCCCGGTGTTTCCGGGGCGGGATCGTACTTTTCCTGACCTTATGCACGCTCCCGTGGGGGCGATGGGTGGCTTGAAGATTCCCAGACATACCGGAGATGACAAGGGCAAACGCTAACAGGGTAGTGCGCATGGGATCTCCTCATGCGGGAAGTCGAATGGTTTATGGACGCTTAAACTACCTCCTGGGGGGATTCCCCATGGTGGACATAGCAAGATCCATGATGCTATCCCAAGAATACTCACGGGATCAAACGGAAATGCATTCCAATAAACTCTTCAAATTATTTCCAAGGAGATTCTTCCCAGGCCTGGGTTACCAGGCCGCGCCGACCGCCTTCCTTCAGCAACAAGCGCACCGGACCGATCTCCATCCGGTGGCTGATAGCCTTAAGCATATCATAAAGGACCAGCAGTCCCAGGCTGACCCCGGTCAGGGCCTCCATTTCCACCCCGGTGCGCCCCTCGACCGACACCTCCACCCTCAGCCAGGCCCGGCGCCGGACGGTGTCCCAGTGGTGCTCCACGGTGATCGCGTCCAGGGCCAGGGGATGGGCGAGCGGGATCAGGTCGCCGGTGCGCTTGGCCCCGCCGATGGCGCCGAGGCGGGCGGTGGTCCACGGGTCGCCCTTGGGGCCACCCCCGGCTTCCAGGGCGTTGGCGCATTCCTCGCACAGGGTCAGGTAGCCGGCCGCCACCGCCCGGCGGCGGGTGACGGCCTTGCCGGAAACGTCCACCATCCGTGGGCGGCCTTCGGGATCCAGGTGGGTCAAGGTCATGGTCGGCTCCAGGCCAGGAGGATGTCGCGCAGGGCGGCGGTGTCGGCGGCGTAGGCGCGCGGGCCGCAGGCGGCCATGGCCTCCTCGTTGGAAAAACCGTGGCCCACCGCCACGCTGGGCACGCCCGCCCGCTGCGCCATGTCCAGATCGAAGGGCGTGTCGCCCACCATGACCGCCTCCTCGGGGCGCAGGCCATGGGCCGCCAGGCACAGGTACAGGCTTTCGGGATCGGGTTTGGCGGCCCGGACCTCGTCGGGGGTCACCATGGGGTCGAAGAAGCCTTCCCAGCCCAGCACCTTCAGCTGCCGCCGGAGCGGTTCGCCGCGCTTGGAGGAGGCGATGGCCATGGGGATGCCCAGGGCCCGGAGTTCCACCAGCAGTTCGTGGATGCCCTCGAAGCCCTTGAGCAGGGAATCGTGCTCGGTGTGCTTGAAGCTCCGGTAGGCCTTGAGCACCTGCTCGGACCCGATGCCCAGCGGCCCGAAGGTGCGCGCGATGCCCTCCTCCACCGGCAGCCCGACGCATTCCAGCCACGCCTCCTGCACCCCCGGATCGAGCCCCAGGATCTCCAGGGTATGGCGCATGCCCGCCTCGATGATCGGCCGGGTGTCCGCCAAGGTCCCGTCAAAGTCCCAGATGATCAGCTTCATGTGCGGTGTCTCCAACATTACATGGCCCCTGCCCGACGATCAGAGTATCGGGTTCTCCCTGTTAGCTTAAACTCTAGGCATCGTTCAGGAGACCTGATGGATCGTTTTGGTAGTTCGAAACTGCGCGTGGTGTGGGCCGGCATATGCCTGCTGCTGGCCGGGCTGGTGCTCACCAGCGTCCAGGGCTTCGGCGAAGGCGGCACCCAGCTCATGGTGTTCGGGGCCGGCATCCCGCTCGGTTTCGAGGATCCCAAGCCCTACGTGATCCAGAACCTGGGCCGGATCATCTACAGCGTGGTGCCGGCGGTGATCCTGCTGGGCGGCTTCATCCCGCTGGGTGAATGGCTGGCCGCGGGCGGGCGGATCGAGCGCTACCAGGGGCTGGTCGGCGGCACCGCGCTCGCCTTCGTGCACGGACTGTTCCTCGGCCAGCTGGCGCTGCTGCCGGTCCTGGCCGCCAGCTTCCGGCTGCTGGGCAATCCGTTCGCGCCCGCCATCCTGCTGGCCGACCTGAACGCGGTGGTGCTCGGGCTGCAGCTGCTGCTCTGGGCCGCGGCGCTGGGCCTGCTGCTGAAATCCAACCGGGGCCTGGCCGTGCTGCTGGCCTACGGCCTTTCCGAAGTGGGCCGGGTCATGGCCTGGGGCGGCGAATTCCTGGGCGATCTGGACGTGCCCAAGGGGGTGGTGAAGGGCATGGCCCTGCTCGGCAAGTCCCTGCCCACGGGCCAGCTGCCTTCGGATGCCCTGGCCTGGACCGCCCTGCCGCTCAGCCTGGGTGTCCCGCTGGTGCTGGCCGCCCTCCTGCTGCTGCTCCCCGGCAAGGCCGCCAAGCGGAGCCGCGCTTGAAACCAGCCGGGTGGCTTCTGCTCGGCGCCTGCCTCGGCCTCCTGGCCCAGCAGCCCGCCCCGGCCCCCGGCAAGCAGGATCCGGCCCAGATCAAGCGCCGGCTGGCCGAGGTCCAGGCCCGCCTGAACACGGTCGACGTGCAGCTGGAGGCCCTGAAGAAGCGGCGCAAGGGCGTCCTGGTCGAACTGCAGGCGACCTTGCTGGATGCGGACCGGATGCGCGCCCAGGCGGAAGCCGCCCGGCTCAAGCGGGACCAGGCCCAGGCGGAAGTGGCGGCCATCACCGCCAGGAAAGAGCAGATCATGCAGGAGATCGTCGGTCTGCGCGGCGAGCTGCGCAAGCAGGTGCGCTGGATGCAAGCCAAGGGGCCGCTGGGCGAATTGAGCTTCCTGTCCGGCCTTTCGAGCTTCGAACAGTACGTGGTGGAGGGCCGCTACCAGGTCTACCTGAGGGACCAGGAACGCAGGCGGCTTGACCGCATCCAGGCCCTGCAGAGTGACCTGGCCAAGCGCCAGCAGGACCTGGTCACGGCCATGCAGCACCTGGCGGCCGACGAGCAGCTGTCCATCCAGGCCCAGGGCAACCTCCAGATGCACGAGGCGCGCCTCCAGCAGTTCCTCGACGGCCTCAAGCAGGACGAAAGCCGGCAGAAGGAAATCCAGGCCGAGCTGGCCGAGGAGGCGCTGCAGCTGGAGCGCATGCTGACCCAGCTGCTGGGCAGGCCCCGGAGCGACACCTTCGAGGCGCCCAGCGCCTTCGCCAGCCTGCACGGGGAGCTGCCCCAGCCTACCCCCGGCACCCTGGCCCAGGCCTTCGGTGAGCACCTGCACCCGCTGTTCCACACCAAGACCATGCAGAGCGGGCTGCTCATCGCCGGCGACCAGGGCGCCCCGGTGGTGGCCGTGGCCGAAGGCAAGGTGGTGTTCGCCGACCTCTACCAGAGCTATGGCCCCATGGTGATCCTGGACCACGGGGCCGGCTTCTTCACCCTGTACACCCACCTGGAGGCCCTGGCCGTGGCCAAGGGGCAGATCCTCAAGCAGGGCGAGGCGCTGGGCTCGGTGGGCGTGACCCTGGACGGCCCGCGCCTGGGCTTCGAGATCCGCCACCTCACCCAGCCCCAGGATCCCAACAAGTGGCTGAAGGTGCATTATCGTTAGCGAACCATACTGCCGGCGTTGAACAGCGGCACGTAGACCGCCAGCAGCAGGCCCATGACCATCACGCCCATGACCAGGATCAGGATCGGGCCGATCAGGGTGGTGACGGCGGTGGTGGCCTTCTCCACCTCCTGGTCGAAGAAGTCGGCCACGTGGTTGAGCATGTCCGGCAGGGCCGAGGACTGCTCGCCCACCCGGGTCATCTCCACCGCCAGGGGATCCAGCAGCTTGGACTGCTCCAGGGCGAGATGCAGCGAGGAACCGGCCCGCACCAGTTCGGTGACGTTGAGCAGCCGCAGGCGCATGCGCTCGCTGGGGGTGGTGCGCTGGATCACTTCCAGGGCCTGCAGCACGGGCATGCCCCCGGCCAGCAGCACGCCCAGGGTGCGGGTGAAGACGGACGAGTGGTACATCCGGTACAGGGTGCCCATCCTGGGGATGATCAGGATGAAGTTCTCCAGGATCCGCTTGCCCGCCTCGGTGGTGAACATCCAGCGCAGGAAGACCACCAGCACCACCAGCAGGCCGGCCTGGAAATAGATGGTCTTGCGCACGAACTCGCCCATCCCGAGGAGGATCGAGGTGGCCACGGGCATTTCCATGCCGCTGCCGGCGTAGATCTCGGAGAACCTCGGCAGGACCACGTTGAAGATCACCGCCAGGGCGATGATCATCACCACCACCAGGAACATGGGATAGACCAGCGCCTCGATGATGCGCCGGCGGCTGTTCTGGGCGAAGGACTGGAACGACAGCCAGCGGCCGATCACTTCCGGCAGGGTGCCGCTGCGCTCGCCGGCCACCACGTTGGCCCGGTAGACCGCCGGGAAGGTGCCGGTCTGCTCCAGCGCTTCGGAAAAGGACATGCCTTCCTTCAGCAGGTCCACCACCCGGTCCAGGGAGTTGCGCAGCAGCGGGTCCTTGCCGTGGCCCACCAGCAGTTCCAGGGACTGCAGGAGCGGGATGCCGGCCTTGAGCAGGGCCAGCAGCTCCTGGTTGAACAGGATCAGCGAGGCCGCGGAGATGATCCGCTGGCGCCGGAAGGCCGCGCCCGAGCGCTTGACGTCCATGGGGAAATGGCCTTCGGCCAGGACGCGCTCCCGCACTTCGGGGACCGAGTGCCCTTCGAAATCCCGCACCAGGATCTCCCCGGCGGCAGTTGTAAATTTCACGGTGTAGCGCATGCGGCTCTTCCAGGACAAAGGTAAGGATATCCACTAAAAAGGAAAGTCAGGAAACGATAGACTGGGCGGATGGCCAGCCTAGCTCGTTCTTTGTTGCGGACCCCGATCCTGATCTCCATCTGCCTGGCCCTTCCGGCCCAGGCGCCCCTCCAGGTCGGCACCGGATGGCCGCGCACCCTGGATCTGCGCGACGCCTCGGCGGCGGACCTGGTGCCCCGGGACGCCCGGGATCCGGCCCAGGTGGAAGCCGCGCACCAGGCCTGGTCGGGCAAGGTGGCCCCGTCCCTGGGCGCCGGCGCCGTGCGCCTTCTGCTGCCCTCCGGCCCCGACCGGCTGCCGCTGCTGCTGGCGGCGGCCCAGGCGCTCAGGGCCCAGGATCCGGCCGTCACCCTGTTCCTGGCCTTCGACCCGGCCGCTGCCCCCCTGTGGGACGAGACGGCCTGGGGCGCGGTCCAGGGCGGGGCGCTGCTGCCCGCGGACCTGGGCGCCGACCCCGGCCTCTGGCGCGAGCGGCTCATGCAGGCCCAGACCCAGTTCCCGGGGCGGCCCTGGACCCTCTGGCTGCCCGCGGACCCGGGCCCGCAGCTATCCGAGCTCATGGGCGACGGCGGCCGACTGGTGGTTCCGCCCGGGGGCCCAGCCGCCCAGTTGGCCGCGCTGATGCCCGAGGGATTCACCGAAGTGGAAGGCGGGCTGGGCGACCTCACCCTGCGCCGCCGCACGGGCGAAACGCGCCGCTGGCGCTTCCAGGCCGGTGCCTGGACCCAGGCGGAGGAACCCGCCGACCGCCACGACGTCAGCGTCACCGCCGAGGCGGCCTATGATGTCGGCGCCCTCCTGGCGCGGGTGCGCGCCACCCAGCTGGCCGACCGGGTCAAGGCGCGCAACCGGCAAGGCAGGCTGGAGGTGCGCCTACACCTGCAGGGCGCCCAGGGCCCGGGCACCGATGTGGGCTTCAATTTCCGCTTCTTCGAGGCGGCGGGCGAGCCCGAAGAGACCGTCCAGGAGGCCGTCCTGCTCAACGGGGTGAAGGCCAAGCTGGCCCCCGGGCTGCAGCTGCCGATCATTGAAAGCCGCGCCAGCCTCGCCGCCCCGGCCGCCCTCAACCTCACCGAACGCTACCGCTACCGGGACGGCGGTCCCGCGGGCGCGGGCCAGCGCCTGATCCGGTTCGAGCCGGTGGACGGCAATCCCCTGCTGTTCACCGGCGAGCTGCGGGTTGACGAGGCCACCGGTCGCATCCTGGAAGAGCGCAGCAGGCGTTCAGGCCTGCCCGGCGCCGTCAAATCCGAGCAGCGCGTGCTCAGCTATGGTGAGGCCGGGGCCGGCACCTGGCGCATGGTGAAGGCGGAAAGCTTCGAGCGCTGGCTGCTGGGCGGCGCGGTGGTCCAGGTCCAGCGCACCCTGGCCTATTCGGATTTCGTCACCAACGCCCCCGGCTTCGAGGCCTCCCGCCAGGCGTCCCGGCGATCCGAGGCCACCATGATGCGGCAGACCCCGGAGGGCACCCGCTATTACCTCAAGCAGCCGGACGGCAGCCGCAAGGTGGAGGAAAAGGTCAAGACCTCGGGCCGGGCCATGGCCGGGCTGCTCCTGTTCGATCCGGCCCTGCCGACCTATATCGTGCCCCTGCCCGCGCTGGTCTATTTCGATTTCAACGCCTTCAACCGCGGCGTCCAGGTCAACCTGCTCACCGCCATCCTGTTCAACCAGATCCAGGTGACTGTGCCGCATGTGCTGGGCGGGTTCGACGCCAGCGCCAGTTCCACGTCCTTGTTCGTGGCCGGGACCGAGCGGCCCTTCATCGACGGCCGGCTCCAGGACCAGCAGGGCGTCGGCCGCAGGTACGGCAATTTGAACCTCACCCTGGGCCACGACCTGGGCGCCGATTTCCGCTTCGACGGCTCGGCCCGGTTCGAGGAGGACGTGTATTCCCAGCCCACCGAGCAGAGCTACCGCACCCCCGGCTTTACCTATCCGGATTCCGGCCTGACCCGGGAACTGCGGGGCGAGCTGTCCTGGCTGCACGCGGGGTTCCAGCTGGCCGGCTATTTCGGCCAGGGCCTGACCCCCGATGGGGTCTTCGGGCCTCCGGGCGCGCTCCAGGACGTGCCGGACCGGGGCCGGTTCCAGCGCTGGGGCGCCCGCACCGGCTACGACGCCCAGCTGGGCAGCGGCGCCTGGCTGCATGGCGAGGTCGGCTGGGCCGGCGGCCAGAACTTCGACCGGTTCAATGCGCTGAACATCGGCGGGATCGGCGGGGACGTCCGGATCGCCGGCCTGCGCGGCAACGCCGTCACCGCCGACCGGCTGGGCTATGCCAAGGCCGGGGTGGTCCTGCCTTCGGGCCCCGGCATGCGGCTCACCCTCTCCCTGGACCACGCCGAGTTCCGCGTCCTGGACGACCCGGCCACCCGGAACTTCACCGGCCTGGGCGCCGCCGGCGACCTGCCGGGCTTCTGGGTGTTCACCGCGGTGCGCCTGGACCTGGGCGTGGGGCTGCTGAGCAACCTGTCCGGGCTGCGCACCCTCAACGGTTTCGTCGCGTTCGTCCGGGCCTTCTGATTCAGCGGTTGACCACCAGCACCGGTGCCCGGAGCCTGCGCCGGGGGGGCAGCGCGTCGGCTTCCGTGGGCACCACGGTGCCGCCCACGCCCTGGTCCCGCGCCCGCGCCCACCATCCGGGCTCCACCAGGACCGCCACCGGCCGGCCCTGGTTCAGCAAGGCCCGCAGCTCCTCCGGGCTGCCAAGCACCGGCAGCACCTTGTGGAACGTGAGGCTGGAATACCCCAACTGGGTTTCGTTCAGCCCGCAGCAGGCCAGGCTGGCCCCCTCCCGGCTGAGCGCCAGGGCGTGGAGGTAGGGGGCCCGGATCGGCGCCCAGTTGCGCCGGTCCAGGCCCGGCACCCCGAACAGGACGACCACCCCCAGGAACAGGACCCACTGCAGGATGGCCCCCTTGAAGGCGCCGGGAAGGTCCCGCCGCCACAGCCGGCGCGCCGACCAGGCCGTCAGGGCCAGGGACACGGCGCCACTGGCCGCGGCGAGCCATGGGGACACCCCGGCCTCCCGCACCAGCAGCCAGGGGAAGGCCGTGGCCACCAGGCACACCAGCCCCAGGGTGACGGCCATGGACCAGGACAGGGGCGCGTCCCGGCCCTGCCGGGGCTCCGCCGTCCGCCGGTCCAGCCACAGGGCCAGGTTCAGGAAAGTGATGGGCAGGACCGGCAGCAGGTAGACCTCCCGCTTGGCCTGGGAGCACGAAAGCAGCAGGAGATTGACCGCGAAGGCCAGCGGCAGGAAATAGCTCCGGGGGCCACGCCGATGACGGGAAACCGCCGACCCGAGGGCCGCCAGCCACAGCGCCAGCCAGGGCAGCACATTGGCGGGGGTCCGGAAGAGATAGTAGTACCAGGGCTCCACATGCTCGCCCAGGATGCCGGTTATGGGCACCAGGTCCGGATGCTGGCTGAACCGGCCGATGGAATTGCGCAAGAACACTTCGATCAGGAAATGGGCCCCGCCCCGCTCCCACAGCAGCACCACCCAGGCGGCGATCATCAGCAGGGTCGCGAGCATGCCCCAGTTCCAGCCGAGCAAGGCCCGGAACAGGGCCCGGTCCCGCTCCAGGAGCAGGGTGAGCGCCAGCGGGGCCAGCACCATCACCGGACCCACCACCCCCTTGGCCATGAAGGTGAGGCCGACGCCCAGCCAGAACCAAGGCAGCCAGCGGCCGCGATGCCTCGGCTCGGCCAGCGCCAGGAGCGCCAGTCCCAGGGCGAAGGTCACCGTCGCCGTGAGGGCCATGTCCACCAGGATGGAGTGCCCGACTTCGAAGAAGAAGAAGGAGGTGGCCAGCGTGACGCCCGCCCAGGCCGCGGCGCGGGGTGACCCCAGGCGCCAGCCGATGAAGCTGACCCAGCCGCTGGCCGCCATGGCCAGCAGCACCGAAGGGAGCCGCAGGGCCCAGGGCTGGAAGTGCCCGAACGCCGAGCACACCAGGGCCCCGAAGATGTAGAAGAGGGGCGGCTTTTCCAGGAACGGCTGGCCGTTCAAGGTGGGCACCACGAAATCCCGGTGGGTGACCATCTCCCGGATGGTGGCGCCCACGTACGGTTCCTCGTAGCCCCAAAGGCCATGGTTGCCGATGCCCAGGACATAGAGCAGGATCACCGCCAGGCCGGTCCAGGCCAGGAATCCCCAGACTGGCCAGGCGCGGGTCTGGCCTTTGAGGGGGGGAAGACCGGGACGGCTGAACGGGAGTTTCTTGGTATCGCTGCCCGGCTTGCGATAGGGCATCGGGTGCATAGCCACCATCCATCACCCCCTTCGGACTGATGAGCAATTAGTCGCCCATTCCGAAGTGCCTGGCGTGAACGGTTGGTTCCCGGCCGGCGTGACCGGGGTTGAATTTCTGCTGCCTCACCCGATCAAGCGTAGAAGCCGCGATCGTGCATGGACTGGCTGACCCGGTCCAGGGCCAGGATGTAGGCGCCGATCCGGGGATTGGTCTTGAACTTGTCGGTGGTGGCGAACACCGCCTGGAAGGCGTGGGTCATGTACTCCACCAGCCGCTCGTTCACTTCCCGCTCGCGCCAGTAGAAGCCCAGCCGGTTCTGCACCCACTCGAAGTAGCTGACGGTGACGCCGCCGGCGTTGGCCAGGATGTCGGGCACCACCAGCACGCCGTTGTCCAGCAGGATGGGGTCGGCCTCGGGGGAGGTGGGGCCGTTGGCGCCCTCCACCACGACCTTGGCCCGGACCTTGGCGGCGTTGTCCTCGGTGATCTGGTTCTCGGTGGCGGCGGGCACCAGGATGTCCACCGGCATGGTGAGCAGTTCCCGGGGGTCCATCGGCTCGGCGCCCTTGAACCCGACCACCGTCTTGAATTCGGCATGGTACTTGAGCAGCGCGTGGGTATCGATGCCGCGGTCGTTGCGGATGGCGCCCTTGAGATCGGACACCGCCACCATCCGGGCACCGGCCTCGTGCAAAAGCCGCGCGCTCTGGGAGCCGACGTTGCCGAAGCCCTGGACCGCCAGGGTGGCGCCGGCCAGAGGCTTGCCCAGGCGCTGCATGGCCTCCCGGGCGGAGATGAGGATGCCCCGGCCGGTGGCTTCGGTCCGGCCCAGGCTGCCGCCCAGGGAGATCGGCTTGCCGGTGACCACCGCGTTCTCGGTCTTGCGGGTGTGCATGGTGTAGGTGTCCAGCACCCAGGCCATCACCTGGGAGTTGGTGCCCATGTCGATCCCGGGCACGTCCCGGTCCGGCCCGAGCAGGTCCATGATCTCGGCGATGTAGCGCCGGGTCAGGCGCTCCAGCTCGCCCTGGCTCATGGTGATGGGGTCGCAGACCACCCCGCCCTTGCCGCCGCCGAACGGCACGTCGACCACGGCGGTCTTCCAGGTGTTCCAGGCGGCGCCGGCCTTCACCTCGTCCAGGGTGAGCCGGGGGTCGTAGCGGATGCCGCCCTTGGCCGGCCCGCGCGCCACGTTGTGCTGCACGCGGTAGCCGGTGAACACCTCCCATCGGCCGTCGTCCATGTGGACGGGCAGGCTGACGATGATGGACCGGATCGGGGCGATGAATACCTGGAAGAGGGCATCTTCCAGGCCATACAGCCCCGCCGCGACCCGCAAGCGGGCCTGCATGGCATCGAACGCGCTGTGCTGATTGAGCATGATGCTACCTCTCGGGTTTTTCGGCAACAAAGGCAGGGGATGAAGTCTCGGCCGGCACCGGCAGCTCGCGGCCGGTGTTCCAGAGCCCTTCCAGGTTATAGAAGCTTCGGGTCTCCTCATCCATGACATGGATGATGAGATCGCCGTAATCCAGCAGAATCCAGTTGCCGTTCTGCGCGCCTTCGGTAGATAGCGGGCGCTCGCCGGCGAGCTTCAAGGCTTCCTCGATGGCGTCGGCCACCGCCCGGTTCTGCCGGTCGCTGCCGCCGCACATGAACGCGAAGGTATCGGTGAAACTGGCGATGCCCGTCACGTCCAGCAACCGGATCCGGAAGGCCTTCTTGGAGCGTGCCGCTTCAACCACGCTCGCCAGCCGCTGATCAAGGTTCATTGAATCTCCCATTGCAAGGTTAACGGTACTGTCGTTCGCGCAAAATCGCAGCCATAACTTGCGGCGGAATCCCCTTCGGGGTGCCGCCCCGGCCCAGTTCGGCCCGCAGATCCGAGGAGGCCAGGTCCAGTTCCGTGCCCGGCAGCCAGATCAGTTCGCCCGGCGCGCCGGACCAGTGCGGCCGGACCCGGCCGGCCAGCATCCCGGGCAGCTCGCGGCCGTCCGGGATGGGGTCTCCGGGCCGGGGCGCCACGGCCAGGGAAGCCAGCTGCAGGATCCGCTCCGGCCGCCGCCATTCGGGGAAGCCGGGCAGCTGGTCGCTGCCCATCAGGAAAATCCAGCTGCAGCCGGGTTCCCGCTCGACCAGCCGCTCCAGGGTATCGACGGTGAAGCTGGTGCCGCCACGCTGGACCTCCAGGGGCTCCACCCGGAACGGCAGGCCCGCGGCGGGGATCGCCTCGGCCAGCAGCCGGAGCCGCGCCGCGCCGTCCGGGTCCCCGGACGGCGCGGGCTTGTGCGGCGGGGTAGCGGTCGGCATGAAGCGCACCTGGTCCAGCGCCAGCTCCCTCAGGGCGATTTCCGCCAGCTTGAAGTGGCCGTCGTGCGGTGGATTGAAGGTGCCTCCCAGCAGCCCGATGCGCATTCAAACCTGCTGCAGCCCGGCCAGTTCCTCGGCCAGCTTGAACACCAGGGGCCGCAGGCCTTCGCCGGTGACGCCGGAAATGAAGATCGGCTCCTGGCCGCGGGCCCGGCACAGCGCCGAGAAGCGGACCCGGCGGTCCTCGTCCTGCAGGGCGTCGACCTTGGTGCCCACCAGCCAGCACGGCTTGGCCGCCAGCACCGGCGAGAAGGCCTTGAGTTCGTCCTGGATGACCTGGATGGCCTGTTCCGGTTCGGTCATGGGGTCCGCCAGATCCACCAAGTGCAGCAGCATGCGGGTGCGCTCCACATGGCGCAGGAACTGAAGGCCCAGCCCGGCGCCGCCCGCCGCGCCTTCGATCAGGCCCGGGATGTCGGCGATGACGAAGCTCACCAGTTCGTCCACCGCCACCACCCCCAGCTGGGGTTCCAGCGTGGTGAACGGGTAGTTGGCGATCTTGGGCCGGGCGGCCGAGATCCGGCTCACCAGGGTGGATTTGCCCGCGTTGGGAAAGCCGAGCAGGCCCACATCGGCGATCAGCTTCAGCTCCAGCTCGACGTCGCGGATCTCCCCGTCCTCGCCCGGCTGGGAATGCCGCGGGGTCCGGTTGGTGGAACTCTTGTAGTGCACGTTGCCCTGGCCGCCGCGCCCGCCCCGGGCCACGCAGACCACCTGGCCGTGCTCCAGCAGCTCGGCCAGGAACTCGCCGCTGGCCGCGTCCTTCAGCACCGTGCCCAGGGGCACGTCCAGCACCAGGTTGGCCCCGTCGCTGCCGTGGCACATGCCGCCGGCGCCGGGCTCGCCGCGCCCGGCGGCGAAATTGCGCTGGTTGCGGAACGGGTTCAGGGTGTTCAGGCTCTTGTCGGCCTTGATGGAGATGCTGCCGCCCAGGCCGCCGTCGCCGCCGTCGGGCCCGCCCTTCTCGGCGAACTTCTCGCGGCGGAAGCTGGTGGCCCCCGCGCCGCCGTGGCCGGCTTCCACATGGAGCGTCAGATGATCAAGGAACATGGGCTGCCTAGGAACTGGGACGAAAAAGCAAAAGGGCACGCAGACCTATGGCCGCGCGCCCTCACAAGGAACGGCGTGGATTAAGCTTCGACGGGATCCACATGAATGAAACGGCCATGTTGGCCCTTATCCTGGAAACGCACCTTGCCTTCGATCTTGGCGAACAGCGTGTGGTCGGTCCCCATGCCGACATTGACGCCCATCTTGAACTGGGTGCCGCGCTGGCGAATGATGATGGAGCCCGCGGTGACCAGCTGGCCGCCGAAGGCCTTCACCCCGAGGCGCTGTGCATTGGAATCGCGGCCGTTGCGGCTTGAGCCTACGCCTTTTTTATGAGCCATGACAAACCTCTCTGCTTTTCAGATTCGAATTAAGCCTTGATCCCGGTGATGCGGACTTCGGTGTAGCCCTGGCGATGGCCCTGGGTCCGCTGGTAGGTGGTGGTGCGCTTCTTCTTGAAGATGAACACCTTCTTGCGGCGGTCATGGCCGATCACCTCGGCCGTCACGGTGGCGCCGGCGATGGTGGGTTTGCCGATGTTCAGCTCGCCTTCGTTGTCCACCAGGAGCACGCGGTCGAACGAGAAAGCTTCCTTCAGTTCCTTTTCCAGCAGTTCGACCCGGACGATGTCGCCCTCGGCCACTCGGTACTGCTTGCCACCGGTTTGGATCACTGCGTACATGACATCCTCGCAAAGGAGGCTTGGGCGGCGGAAACCGGAAAACGGCTGCGCACTTGAGGAGCCCAAGACAAGGCCTATCAGATTGCCATCCTTTTGTCCGGGGCGCAAGGCAAATTCGTGTCCTTCCAGGCCTCCAGCACCCGGAACCGGTCGCCCATCAGGTTGGGGAGGGTGAGCTGCAGCAGGTTTTCCGTGCGCCTGATCCGGTCGGGCTCCGCCAGGTCCTGCCACTCGGCTTCCCACCGGGCCAGCGGCGCGTGGGCGCGGATCCAGCGGCCGAGGCTCTGGTGGGGGGCGGGGGCGAGGCCGCCTTGTTCGAGCAGCAGGGCCAGGCGGGTGAAGTCCACGTCGGCGGTGAGGTCGGAGCTGCCCAGCTCCTCCCACCACTTGCCGTCCACTTCGTGGCCCCGGTAGCGCCTCAGGTCGGCGCCCTTGTCCACCAGCCGGGCGGCGCTTTCGCCGTAGTCGATGGTGAGGAACAGGCCGGCCTCCAGGCTCCCGGCCAGCGCCCCCGCCAGGGCGGGCAGGTCCTCGCACCAGGGGGCGCCGTCGCCGGATTCCAGGCCGCCTTCGGCCTGGGCGGTGAACCAGTCGGTGGCCGGGCAGGGCGCGCCGGGCAGCCAGACCGGGCCGGAGGCGCCCAGGGCCTCGTACTGCCAGGCGGCGCCGTCCCAGCGCCAGGGCTGGGCGGGCAGGGCATCGAACAGCTCGTTGGAGATGACGGCGCCCCGGAACGGCGCCAGCGATTCATCCTGGGCCACCAGCCGGGCCTGGCCGGAGGCCAGGAACGGGGCCAGGGCGTCCCGGGCGGCGGCGGCCGCCGCGGGGTTATCATCCCGGTGCCAGTAGCGCAGGGCCTCTGCGAACGGCCCCGCGGCCGCCTGGAGCAGGTCCCGGCCCAGCCAGCCCCGGCCGGCGCCGGGTTCCAGCACCACGAACGGGTCGGGCCGGCCCAGCCGCTCCCAGGCCGCGGCCAGCCGGATGGCCATGGCCTCGCCCAGCAGCGGCCCCAGGTCCAGGGCGGTGTAGTAGTCGGCCCCGGCAAAGCCCCAGGGGCCCTCGGACCGGCGGTAGTAGCCGGCCTCGGGATGGTAGAGCGCCAGGGCCATCACCTGGGCGGCGGGCACGGGCCCCCGGGCCAGGCGTTCGGCGACGATGCTGTCCAGGATGCTCAAGGCCGGCCTTTCTTCAGGATGGGCCAGTGCTCCAGGAGCCAGGGCAGCAGCCACTGGGTGACCAGCAGGGCCAGGGCCACGCCGCCCAGGGCGGCCAGGCCCAGGCCCTGAAGCCCCCGGTAGCCGCTGAACACCAGGCCGCCGAAGCCGGCCAGGGTGGTGCCGGCGCAGACCGCGTTCACCCGCGCCACCTTGGCGGCCGCCTGGGGGTCGAGCCGGGCCTGGTGCAGCAGGTTCATGGCGGTGTCCACGCTCACGCCCAGGGAGATGGGGATGGCCACCAGGGACAGGAAGGTCAAGGGCTCGCCGGTCCAGCCCAGGATGCCCAGCACGCCGATCTGGCTCGCCGCCAGGGGCACCAGGGCCAGGGCCAGGAAGCGCAAGCGGCGGCCGAACAGGGCCACCACGGCCAGCACCGCGGCCAGGGCCAGCAGGATGATCTGCCGGAGGGCATCCTTGGCCACGGACTTGATGGCCCGGAACAGCGGCCGGGTGCCCACCATCCGGGCGCCGGCGTTCTCGATCTCGCCCTGGATGCGCTCCTGGGCCCCCTCGTTGAGGCGCAGGGGCAGGGTGAAGTCGTCCGGGGGCGTCGGCGGCTGGGCCTTCGGGCGCCTGACCCCGTCGAACAGGGTCCACCGGGGGTGCTCCACCGTGGTCTTGATGGGCGGCATGAGGGCCTGCAGGGCCCGGGGCACGGCCATGGGATCATCGGCGCTGGCCCGGAGGGCGGACAGGGGGCGTTCCAGGGCCACCGGGTCGAGCCCCGCCTGGCCGGCTTCGACCAGCACCCGCCCGTACCAGGTATCCGACGCCAGGATGCGCCGCAGGCCGGGGTCCATGTCCTGCCAGACGGGCATCGGCAGGCCTTCTCGGCGCAGGGGCGGGACGATCCGGTTCCAGATTTCCGGCAGCGCGTCGGGATCGTCCAGGGGGATCTGCACGGCCAGCGGCTGGAGCCCGGCGCCCAGCGCGTGGGCCAGGGTCTCCTGCAGCGCCAGGGCCGGGTTGCCGGCCTGCCGGAACCGGCGCAGATCCTCTTCCCAGGTGAGCCTGCGCGCGCCCCAGGCGCCCGCCAGCACCACCGCCAGGGCCACCAGGGGCTTCCAGCCGCGGATCCGGCCATGGCGCCGGGCGGGTCCGCCCTGGGCCTGGAAGGTGCCGGTGCCCCGGTCCAAGGCGAGCAGCAGCGCGGGCAGGACCAGGAAGCTGGAGGCCATGCAGGCCAGCAGCCCCAGGCCGGCGGTGAGCCCCAGGTCGCGGAAGCCCGGGAACGGCGCCGCGATGCAGGCCAGGAAGGCGCAGGCGGTGGCCAGCCCCCCGGCCACCACCCCCGGGCCGGTGGACAGCAGCGCCGCCCGGAGCGCCAAGGGCTTGCTCCGGCCTATCTGGCGCTCATCCCGGTAGCGGCTGAACAGGAGGATGCCCACGTCGTCGCCGATGCCCAGCAGCACCGCGCCGAACGCCGCCGCCATCAGGTTGAGCCGGCCCAGGATCCAGCCGGTGAGGCCCAGGGCCCAGAGCATGCCGAGCAGCAGCGGCAGCACCACGAAGCCGTAGCCGGCCAGGGTGCGGAAGCCGATCCAGTAGACCAGGCCGATGAGCACGAAGCTCAGGCCCAGGCTCATGAGGATCTCCCGGGTGAGCCGGTAGGATTCCCAGTAGGCGATGGCGTGCGCCCCGGTGGCCTGGATGGGGAAGGCGTGCCCGGGGTGGGCCCCCAGGGCCTCGTTGACCTGGGCGTGGCTGACCTTGCGGGGCAGCGGCCCGGTGCCGCCCCAGCCCAGCCAGTGCAGCACCCGCGCGGTGGCCTGGCTGTCGCCGCTGGGGAAGTCCAGCACCAGGGGCAGCAGCACGAAGCGGCCGTCCTTGGTCTCCAGGTAGCCGGTGCGCAGCTTGAGCGGAAAGGCCTTGGCGGACCGGCTGGCGCCAGCCAGGGTCTGGTCGGCCGGCGGGATCAGGTCCAGGATCCGCAGCGGATCGATCTGGGCCAGCTTGGCCTTGGTGGGGTCGGGCGAGGCCAGGGCCTTGGCGGTGGCGCGCAGGCGCCGGCGCAGCTCCAGCGGGTCCTGGAGCGGCGCCAGACGGTTGCCCAGCAGCATGGGCGCCAGGGCGTAGACCTTTTCGGTCATCAGCCGGCCCACCGCCGCGTCGCCCTCCAGGAAGCTGCCCGCCGCCAGCAGCGGCGGCCACAGGGAGGCGCCCCTGGCCTCGGGCACCGCCATGGGCGCCGAGATCCGGCCGTCCGGGTCGATGCCGTTGTCGGGCAGCCCGGAATCCTCGATCAGCTTTTCCACCAGGTGCTCGGCCCAGGCTTCGCGCGCCTCCAGGTCGGCCGGGGTGCCTTCGGCGGCCAGCCAGAGCAGTTCCTGCTGGCCCACGCCCGCCTCGATGCTGGCGCGCACCACCGGATTGTCGGTGGGCAGCAGGCTCATGAGGTCGAGCCGGCGTTCCACCCGGAGCACGCCGAAGGCCAGCAGCAGGGTCAGGCCGCCCAGGCTCAGCCACAAGCCGGCGGGACGGTGCAGGTGGAGACGCAGGAGGGCCCTCAGGACGCGTTTCAACCGGCTACCCGTTCACGCTTTCCAGCAGCCGCTCCAGGGTGGGCCGCAGCTCCACCCGCTTGCTCGCGGCCAGGCGCCGGAACAGGCTGGAATCCTCCAGCCGCAGCAGCGGATAGGTCTCCTTGTCGGTGCCCTGCAGGCTTTCCGCCCAGCGCCCGGCGGTGAGCACGGTGGGCAGTTCTTCGCTGTAGCGGTGGTCCAGCAGCTGTGCCACCGCCCGCACCACGCGGATGTCCGCATCGATCCGGTCGAAATCGTCCAGCACCAGGCAGGGCGCCTTGAGCAGCGGCGCCATGCGGTCCCGCTCGCTGAGGAAGTCGGTGTTGCGGAACGAGCGCGAATCGTAGTAGATGTCCTTCAGTTCCAGGCTGAACGCGCGCACCGAAACGAACAGCCCGGGCTGCTCCACGCGCTCGCACCAGGCCTTCAGCACGGCCGCGGCCAGGGTGCTGCGGCCGCTGCCCGGAGGCCCGTCGATCCACCAGAAATCCGAAGGATCGCGGTCGTTGCGGGTCCAGTTGTACAGGCTCCGGTAGCCCTGCGGTTCCTGGGCCGGCTTCAGGTCGCGCCAGCCCATCTCCCCGTCCGGCCCGGGCTTGGGCCCGCACTTGTGGACGATCAGATCGAGCTTGGAGCGCAGGTCCTCGGGCAGGGTGGCCCGGGTCTCGGCGTGCTCCAGCAGCTGGTGCGCGCCGGTCAGCGCCGCCGTCAGCTTCTCCCTGGGGTGCTGGATCTTCCACCACTCCCAGAAGCCTTCCAGGCTGGCCGCGCGGTAGCGGTTGGGAATCCCCTCCAGGATGCGCTGCGCCGCGGCCGATCCGGCGCAGGAGCACGGACGCGCCGGCTGGACCGGATCGGGGTCCAGCACCACGCCCAGCCCCCCGCAAAGGGGGCAGCCCTCCCTGCCTCTCACGAACGGGCCCCCTTCAGGAACTGGCCCAGCAGGATCTTGCGCCGGTCGCGGATCTTCATGAAGGCGCGCTCTTCGATCTGGCGCACCCGCTCGCGGCTGATGGGCGGTTCGAAGGACTGGCCGATCCGCTCCAGGGTCATGGGGTCGCCGCCATCCAGGCCGAAGTGCAGGGCGATGATGCGCCGCTCCTTGTCGTTCAGCAGGCCCAGGCTCAGGCGGACCTGGTCCAGGAAGGATTCCTGGTCCATGGTGTCCATGGGCGAGGGCTCGATGTTCTGCTCCAGGCTGTCGCCCAGGGTGAGGTCGGATTCGCCCATGCCCTGCTCGGTGGAGACCGTGGAGGTGGTCTGCTGCAGCAGCTGCAGGCGCTCCACCTCCTCGGCGGAAAAATTGCTGGCCGCGACGATGTCCTGCACCGTGGGCACCCGGCCCAGGTCCTGGCCGAGCCGGTGCGAGATGCGGTTGAGCTGCACCAGATGCCCCGCCACCTTCTGCGGCAGGCGGATCTTGCTGCCGTGCTCGGCCAGCGCGTGGAAGATGGCCTGACGCACCCACCAGGAGGCGTAGGTGAGGAACTTGTTCTCCCGCTCCGGATCGAACCGCTTGGCCGCTTCGATCAGCCCCAGGTTGCCCTCGGAGATCAGGTCGAGCAGATCCAGGCCCATGCCCTGGAACTTGCGCGCCTCCTTCACCACGAAGCGCAGGTTGCCCTCGACCAGCATGCGCAGGCCCTCGGGATTGCGGTCCCGCTGCCACAGGCGCCCATTGATCCTCTCCTCCTCCGCCGTCAGCAGCGGCAGGTCCCGGATCGAATCAAAATACTTGTCTAGGGATCGCTCTTCCAGATGCCGTTGGGGCACGTTCCACCTTCAATGGACGGATCAGGATAACAAAAGGGACTCCAGCTTAGCGCTTGCGCAGGCCTTGCGAGGTGAGTTTCACCAGCCCCGTCGAAGGAATGCCTTCCCTGGCCCTTTCGGGTTCAATGCCGGCCTCCTTCATTTTCAATTCATATCCTTCCACAAATCGCTGCATTTCCTCCTGCATATTTTTCATCCGGTCCCGAAGATTCAGCACGACCTCGACTCCGGCAAGATTGACCCCCAGATCCCGGGTCAGGCTCAGGATGAATTCCAGTCGTTCCAGATCCTCTTCGCTGTACAGCCGCGTCTTGCCTTCGGTCCGGGAAGGCAGCAGCAGCCCTTCCCTTTCATAAAGGCGCAGGGTCTGGGGGTGGATCTCATAGCGGGCAGCCACCACCCCGATCATGTATGAACCGCTTTTTGGATCCCGGCGCATTCATTACCTCCAGGCGTTGGCCCGAATATCGGCGTCATTCAGTTCCGCCAGTTCCCGCAGGAGATCCTTGCTGCGTTCGTCCACGATCTTCGGGGTCATGACCTTGACCCGCGCGAACAGGTCGCCGCGCTGGCCGCTGCCCGGGACGGGCATGCCCATCCCCTTCAGGCGCAGGTTGGCGTTGCTCTGGGTGCCGGGCGGAATCCTGATGGTGGAATGGCCGTCGGGGGTGGGTATCTCCACCTTGGTGCCCAGGGCCGCTTCGGAGAAACTGATGGGCAGATCCAGATACAAGTTGGGGCCGCGGCGCTCGAAGCGCGGATCCGGTTCCACCTGGATCTGAAGGTAGAGATCCCCCGGCCCGCCGCCCCGGCGACCCGCTTCGCCCTTGCCGGCGACCCGCAGGCGGGTGCCGTCCTCGACCCCGGCGGGGATGGCCACGGTCACCGTTTCGGCCTTGGGCACCCGGCCGCGGCCGTGGCAGGCGGTGCAGGGCGCCGCCTTCTTGCCGGTGCCGTTGCAGGCCGGGCATTCCTGGCGGGTGCGGAAGAAGGACGCTCCGTCCTCCCGGTAGCCCTTGCCGCCGCAGGCGGCGCAGGTGGTCGGTCGCGAGCCGGGCAGGTCGCCCGAGCCCTGGCAGGTGCTGCAGGTCTCGCTGCGCTGCAGGCTGAGCGAAAGTTTGGTGCCGTGGAAGGCCTCCTTGAAGCCGATCCGCACCGGGTGCTGGGTGTCCTCTCCGGGCTTGGGGCCGCTCCTGCCCCGGCCCCGGCCGCCGAAGCCGCGAAACAGGTCCTGGAAGGTGCCGCCCCCCCCGGGGCCGAATTCATCGTACGAGAAGCCCGGGCCGGCCGCCTGCGCCGTCGGTCCGCTCGGATCACCGTAGGTGTCGTAGTTCTTGCGCTTTTCGGGATCCGAAAGCACCTCGTTGGCCTCGGTGAGCTCCTTGAACTTGGCCTCCGAAGCCTTGTTCCCGGGGTTCAGGTCGGGATGGTACTTGCGGGCGAGCTTCCGGTAGGCCTTCTTGATGTCGTCCTCGGAAGCTCCCTTGGGGACACCTAGGATCTTGTAGAAATCGGGGTGGGCCATGGCAGCAATCTACCTTAAATTTGCGCCAAAGGGACTCATATTATTACCTGTTGAAAAAAGAGCCGGAACACAGATCCCGGCTCTCGTCCTGTTGGCATGTGGAAAGTGCGGCTAACTCACGACTTCCGCGTCGATCACATCGTCGTCCTTCTTGCCTTCGCCGCCGGGGGCCGCGCCTCCGCCGGTGGGCGGCGGCGGCGGGGTGTCCTTGTAGATCGACTCGGCCAGCTTGTGCGACTTGGCGGTGATGTTCTCGAGCGCCTTCTGGATGCGCTCCTTGTCCATGCTGGCCAAGGCTTCCTTGCCTTCGGTCAGGGCGGCCTCGGCATCCTTGCGGTCGCCTTCGGGCAGCTTGTCGCCGTTCTCCTTGATCAGCTTCTCCACCTGGTAGATGGTCTGGTCCAGGGTGTTCTTGTTCTCCAGCAGCTTCTTGCGCTCCTCGTCCTCGGCCTTGTGGGCTTCGGCTTCCTTGACCTTGGCGTCGATGTCGTCCTTGGACAGGCCGGTGGAGCCGGTGAGGGTGATGCTGGCATCCTTGCCGGTGCCCTTGTCCTTGGCGGTCACGTGGACGATGCCGTTGGCGTCGATGTCGAAGGTCACTTCGATCTGCGGCATGCCGCGCGGCGCGGGCGGCAGGCCGCCCAGGTGGAAGTTGCCGAGCAGCTTGTTGCCTTCAACCAGCGGGCGCTCGCCCTGGAACACCTCGATGTCCACGCCGGGCTGGTTGTCCACCGCGGTGGTGTAGACCTCCGAGCGCTTGGTGGGGATGGTGGTGTTGCGCGGGATGATGGTGCTCATCTGCCCGCCGTTGGCGTTGATGCCCAGGGACAGCGGGGTCACGTCCAGCAGCAGCACGCCCTTGATGTCGCCGGCGAGCACGCCGCCCTGCACGGCGGCGCCCACGGCCACCACCTCGTCGGGGTTGACGCTCTTGTTGGGTTCCCGGCCGAAGATCGACTTCACCAGTTCCTGCACCTTGGGCGTGCGGGTGGAACCGCCCACCAGCACGACTTCCTCGATCTCGCGATGGGACAGCTTGGCGTCCTTCAGGGCGTTCTCGCAGGGCACCTTCAGCTTCTGCAGGATCGGCTCGATCATGGCCTCGAAGCGGGCCCGGGTGAGCAGCTGGGTGATGTGCTTGGGGCCGCTGGCGTCAGCGGTGATGTAGGGCAGGTTGATCTCGGTCTGGGTGGTGCTGCTCAGCTCGCACTTGGCCTTTTCGGAGGCTTCCTTCAGCCGCTGCATGGCGTCGGCCTGCTTGCGCAGATCGATGCCTTCGAGCTTCTGGAATTCCTCCACCAGCCAGTCGATGAGGATCTGGTCGACGTTGTCGCCGCCCAGGTGGGTGTCGCCGTTGGTGGACTTCACCTCCACCACGCCCTCGGACACCTCCAGGATGGAGATGTCGAAGGTGCCGCCGCCGAAGTCGAACACCGCGATGGTGCCGTCCTTTTTCTTGTCCAGGCCGTAGGCCAGGGCGGCCGCGGTGGGCTCGTTGATGATGCGCTTGACATCCAGGCCGGCGATGGCGCCGGCGTCCTTGGTGGCCTGGCGCTGGGCGTCATTGAAGTAGGCGGGCACGGTGATGACGGCCTCGCTCACCTTTTCGCCCAGGTAGGCTTCGGCGCTGTCCTTCATCTTCAGCAGGACCATGGCGCTGATTTCTTCGGGGGTGTAGTGCTTGCCCATGATGTTGACGGCGCAGCCGCCCTTCTCGTTGCGCTCCACCAGGTAGGGCACCAGGCGCTGTTCCTTTTCCGATTCGTTGAAAGGCAGGCCCATGAAGCGCTTGATCGAGGCCACGGTGTTCTTGGGCTGGGCCACGGCCTGCCGTTTGGCCGGCGCGCCCACCAGGCGCTCCCCGGTCTTGGGGTTGAAGCCCACCACGCTGGGGGTGGTGTTGGAGCCTTCCGCGTTGGGAATGACCTTGGGCTGACCGCCCTCCATGATGGCCACGCAACTGTTGGTTGTGCCCAAATCGATACCGATGATCTTGCCCATGCCTGTGCCTCCGTGAATGGTGCGCGATGACCTCCGGGGCCACCCATGCTTCCAGTGTAGGCCACCCAGGATGGGCGTCAAGCAAATCTTCTATTTTGGACTAAGATTTGTTTAAGCCTCGACAAGCAAGGCGTTGGACGGACACACGGACCCTGGAGCGCCCAAATGAACCGAATACCAGCTAACATTTCGCCATGGTGATCCGTCCCTGTCCCGTCTGCCGCAAGCCCGTGCCCTGGGAAACCGCCCCCACCCGCCCTTTCTGTTCGGAGCGGTGCCGGGTCATGGATCTGGGGGCATGGAGCGCCGAGGCCTACCGGGTGCCCGAAGCCCCGGATCTGGAAAACGGCGAGGGCTGGTCCGAACCGGAGGACTGAGTCACCTCCCGGTGAACCAGCTCCAGACCATCTGCACCACGGTCAGCACCGCGATGAGCAGCCCAAAGTAATCGAAAACGTTCCCATGAAGCAGGACCTCTGCATGGCCGACCAGCATATGCACCTCCATGTGAATGGGCATCAACCGATAAAGAAAGTGATGATTTTCAACAGTTTCAGGATGATCGTGGCGATGATGCCGAGGGACAGGCCGGCACCGGCGCCCAGGCCGATGGCACTTGCTTCCATAAAGCACTCCTTGGTTGATGAAATCGTGGATATGTTCCCCGGCCGCGCGCCGGATGGGTGGGGCAGTTGGCTATTGGATGCACCGAGGGGGCGGCGCATCTTTCATTTGTCGGGCCACGGCCGCTTTTTCCTCCGGCGTTTCCCGCGCCGGCCATGCTAGAAGAAATTCATGCGCTTCGATGTCCTCACCCTTTTCCCTGAACTGTTCGACGCCGCCCGCGTCGGCGTCACCGGCCGCGCCTTCCGTGAACTGGGGCACGAGCTGGCGGCCTCGAGCTACCGGCCCTTTGCCCGGAACGCCTTCGGCCACGTGGATGCCCCGCCCTTCGGCGGCGGTCCCGGCATGGTGCTGCGGCCGGACGTGCTGCGCGATGCCCTGGCGGCGGTGCCGCGGCGCGCCGCCAGCCGGGTGATCCACTTCTCGCCCGCGGCGCCGCCGCTCAGCCACGCCAAGGTGGTGCAGCTGGCGGCCCTGGACCAGGTGATCCTGGTGTGTTCGCGCTTCGAAGGGCTGGACCAGCGGGCCGTGGAATTGTACGTGGACGAGGAGCTCAGCGTGGGCGAGGCCGTGCTCTCCGGCGGCGAGCTGCCCGCCCTGTGCCTGATCGACGCGGTCTGCCGGTGGCTGCCCGGGGTGCTGGGCAACGAAGGCTCGGCCCCGGCGGACAGCTTCGCCACCGGGCTGTTGGACCACCCGCATTTCACCCGGCCTGCCGAGTTCGAAGGCCTGCCGGCCCCCGCGGTCCTGCTGGGCGGCGACCACGAAGCGATCCGGCTGTGGCGTTTGCGGGAGGCCATGGAACGCACCCGGCGGCTGCGCCCCCGGCTATGGCAGACCTTCCTGGCCGAACGGCTGGAGACCCTGCCCCGGGCCGACCAGTGGTGCGCGTGGCAGGCGGAGCATCCCGAGGACCGCGCGCGCGCCAGGCCCAAGGGCTGGAAGGGATGGAAATACTCGCTTCCTTTTGGCGCCGGATCCGATACACTGTAAGGCCCCCTTCCAGGGTTCGGGTTCCATGTCCCGCCGTTGTTGGTGTCTGGACCGCTGGCCCCACAGGAGATGACATGGCAAATATTATCGACCGCCTCGAAGCCGGCATGGTCCGAACCGACCTGCCGAAGATCGCCCCGGGCGACACCGTCAAGGTCCACGTGAAGGTCAAGGAAGGCGAGAAAGAGCGCATCCAGGTCTACCAGGGCATCGTGATCGGCATCAGGGGCGGCGGCATGCGCACCTCCTTCACAGTGCGCAAGATCAGCGTCGGGGTGGGCGTCGAGCGGATCTTCCCGCTGCACAGCCCATCCATCGATCACCTGGAAATCCTGCGCAGCGGCAAGGTGCGGCGCGCCAAGCTTTATTTCCTGCGGGAGAAGCTCGGCAAGGCCGGCCGGCTCAAGGAACGCCGCCGCGCCGAGATCGTCGGCGAATAGGCCTTTTGCCCAGGGAATGAAAATGCCCGGCAGCGAGCCGGGCATTTTCTTATGCCAAGCTGGTACGCTATTCCCATAGCCCTGGAGACGCGATGCCCATGAAAAAGCTGTTCCGTTCCCTCATCCTGGCCGTGGCGGTCCTGCCGCTTTCCGCCCAACAGACCGAGGCGGGCATCCAGGGTTCGCTGCTGTTTCCCCAGTCCGATCTGCGCAGCGCCGTGAACGGCAGGGTCGGTTTCGATGTCGGCGTCCACGGCGCGATCGATCTGGGCGGGGGCAGCGAAGTGCGGCCGCGGATCGACTACACCCGCTACGACGGCGGCTCCTTCAGCGTGACGGCCCTCTCGGGCAGCACCCTGGTCGAGGCGATCGGCATCGGCGCGGACTACCTGAGCTATTTCGAGGGGCGCAACCGCGGGCTCTACGCGGTCGGCGGGATCGCCCTGAACTGGTGGAATGCCCAATACCGCTACCAGGGCAGCCAGCGGGACACGTCCCCGAGCGTGATGGTCGGCGTGGGGCACCGGTTCAATTCCGCAGTGGCCATGGAATTCAATGTCGACTACGGCCATTCCGTGGTGGGAACGGCCACTTCCATCAAGGGCGGCGTCTTCTACCGCTTCTGATGGAGGGCCCAGGAGAATCTGGATGAACAGCTTTGCCAGCCATGATGGGGAGAATGAGCGCAACACCCCCTGGGGGGACGGTCCGATGCCCCCGGATACCCAGCACCTGAAGCCGAACGTCCTGTTCGTCGATGACGATGCCTACATGCGCCGGCTGATGACGGCGCGCCTGGAGCACCTGGACGCGGAGGTGGAGGCGGTGCCCAGCGCCCAGGCCGCCCTGACGTTCCTGGAAGGCCACCGTCCGGACGTGATCATCACCGACGCGGTGATGCCGGGCATGGACGGGTTCGACCTGTGCCGCCGGCTCAAGACCAATCCCCTGTTCCAGACCATTCCGGTGGTCATCCTCACCGCCCTCAAGGGGGAGCTGCGCGCCCGCAGCCTCGACGCGGGCGCCGACGACTACCTGTCGAAGCTGGAGCATGAGGTGGTCTTCCGGCTCCGGTCCCGGCTGGCGTTCGATCTGGGCATGCGCCTGGCGGCCCTGGAGGGCGACCCGGAACCGGTCACGGACGCCTCGATGCTGGTGGTTTCGGCCTCCAAGGTGATCCACGCGCAGATGGAAACCCACCTGCAGAAGGATGCCATCCGGGTCCGCGGCTGCGGGTCCCTGGCCGAGGCACTGCCGCTGATCCAGGCCGCCATCCCGGACGTCATGGCCCTGGACCTGGCCCTCGGCGACTCGGTGCTGGTGGACTGGATCGTCAGCCTGCGGGCCATGCCGGGCTGCGCGGCCTTGCCCATCATGGTGCTGGCCGCCAAGAGCGAAGAAGGCGGCCTGGCGGCGCTGGAAGGGCATGTCCAGGACCGCCTCCCCAAGCCGCTGGACGGCCAGGAAGGCCGGCACCGGGTGAACCTGCTGCTGCGGGTCGCCCGGATGTGAATCCATGGGCTACACTCTGGGGATGCCCAAGCGCCCCTTTCGTACCAAAACGCCCCAGGGCACCGAAATCCTGGTCGAACCCCTGCCCCACGTGCGGAGCTGCTCCGTGGGCTTCTGGGTGCGCCGCGGGTCCTGCTTCGAACTGCCGGAGGAAGAGGGCCTGGCCCACTTCATCGAGCACACGGTGTTCAAGGGCACCGAACGCTATCCCAGGCCCCAGGTCATGGCCGAGGCCACCGACCGGCTGGGCGGCAACGTCGATGCCTTCACCGGCAAGGAGACCGCCTGCTTCTACGGCAAGGTCCTGGGTGAACAGCTTCCCGCCCTGGTGGACCTGCTGGGCGAACTGGTCACCACGCCAAGCTTCAACGCGGACGAGCTGGCCCGGGAACGCAAGGTGATCCTCGAAGAGATCAGCCAGAGCGAGGACCAGCCTGATGATTGGGCGAGCGAGCTGTTCTACGCCCATTTCTGGCCCGGCGGAACGCTGGCCCACCCCATCCTCGGCACCCGCGACCAGGTGGCCAGCTACGGTGCGGAACAGGCCAGGGCCTTCTTCCGGAAGACCTACCGGGCCCCGAACCTGCTCATCGCCGCCGCCGGGGACATCCAGCCCGAAGCCTTCCTCGAGCTGCTCCAGCCCATCCTGGACCGGCTGCCCGAGGGGCACGACGGCGCCTGGCCGGCGCCCAACCAGCCCCGGCCCTTCCTGCTCAACACGCCCAGGAAGGATCTCCAGCAGGCCAGCCTGGTCATGGGCTTCCCAGCCATGGCCCACCAGCATCCGGACCGCTCGGCGGCGAACCTCCTGGGCTACGTGCTCGGCGGCGGCATGTCCTCCAGGCTGTTCATGGAACTCAGGGAGAAGCATGCCCTGTGCTACCAGGTGGGCAGCTACCTCAGCCAGTACCGGGACACCGGCGCCCTGCAGATCGCCGCCAGCTGCGCCCCGGACCGGGCCCAGGAGCTGGTTCGGCGCACCATGGCCGAGTGCGCCCGGATGCGCAGCGACGGCGTCACCCGGGACGAGCTGGACCGGGCCAAGCTGCAGCTGCGCACCAGCCTGGTGCTGAACCAGGAGTCCTCCAGCAGCCGCATGTTCGCCCTGGCCCACCAGGCCATCCACATGGACCGGATCCTGGGCCTGGATCAACAGATCCGGGAGATCGACCGGGTGGACCTGGAGCAGGTGCACCGGGTCGCCATGGAAGTGCTGACGCCCGAGGCGTTCGGGGTGTCTGCCCTGGGCACGGGCCGTGCCAACGGGATCCGCCGCCGGGACCTGATGGACATTGTTTGAATGCCAGGCGAACCACCCATAGGAGTTGAACATGAGAATGCGCCTGCCCGGGATCGCCGCGGCCATGATGAGCCTTGCCCTGGTGGCCAAACCGGCCCTGCCTCCCTTCACCACCACGCCGAGCGGCCTCCAGTTCGTCGATATGCGCGCGGGTCACGGCAAATCGCCAGCCACGGGCCAGCTCTGCTCGGTGCTGTACCGCGGCTGGCTCTATAACGACAAGCAGCGGGGCCAGCTGTTCGATTCGGCCCAGGATGCCCGCAAGCCGTTCCGCTTCCCGGTCGGCCAGGGCCAGGTCATCCCCGGCTGGGACGAGGGTGTGAAGACCATGAAGGCAGGCGGCAAGCGCGTGCTCATCGTCCCGCCGGCCCTGGGCTACGGCGATGCCGGCGCGGGGGATGCGATCCCGCCCGGGGCCACCCTGCTGTTCGAGGTGGAACTGCTTTCGTTCAAGTAAGTGGTCTGTGC
Organism: uncultured Mesoterricola sp.; assembly: GCA_964627225.1. GTDB lineage: Bacteria > Acidobacteriota > Holophagae > Holophagales > Holophagaceae > Mesoterricola. The sequence continues at coordinate 123,697 of CAZVHQ010000003.1, read as the reverse complement.
CGGTATGGAAACGGGCAAAAGGGCAAATGGTGGACCTGGTGGTCTGCTTTGGCCTATGGGTTTACCCCTCATGAAGTGACTTTTCTTTATAAAAGGACCAAACTTTGGGGGTCATGGCCCCCACTCATCCCCTGAATCCCGAAGCAGCCAGTCCGCTCTACCTCCAGTTACAGAGGTCGCTGCGCATGCTGATCCAGAAGAGTGAATGGCATCCCGGCATGCGCCTGCCCGCGGTGCCGGAGCTGGCTTCGCGCTTCCAGGTGCACCGGCTGACCGTGCTCAAGGCCCTGGCCGGGCTCAAGCGCACCGGCTGGGTGCAGACGGTCACCGGCCGGGGCAGCTTCGTTTCGGATCACCTGCCGGAGGCCCCGGCCCTGCGCGATCCGGAGAATTTCCCGTTCGAAGGCTCCTCGCTGAAGGTGCGCGAGCACGAGCTGGGCCCCTGGCTGGGCGAGACCCTGGGGCGGGCCCAGAACCGCTCGCTGGTGAGCTTTTCCGCCAACTTCCCGCCGGCCGACCTGCTGCCGGCCGAAGCCTTGCGCCGGCTGCACGTCCACACCATGAAGGAGCTCGGCGCCGATGCCTGGGCCTACGGCGGCCCCGAGGGTTATCCCGGCTACCTGGAGGCCATCGCCCTGTGGCTGGCCAACGAGGGCGAAACCATCCCGGACGGCTGGGGCGTGCGCGCGGTGCCCGGTGCCCAGGCCGGCCTGGCCCTGGTGCTGGAGTCGCTCACCGTTCCCGGCGACCGGGTGCTGGTGGAAAGCCCCTGCTACGTGGGCGCCCTGGCCCTCATCCAGACCCTGGGCCGGGAGCCGGTGCCGGTGCCGGTGGACCGCAACGGCATGAACACCGAACGGCTGGCCTCGCTGCTGCAGAAAGGCGATGCCAAGCTGCTGTTCACCGTGCCCACCTTCCACAACCCGACCGGACTGACCTTCGGCCGCACCAGGCGGGAACGGATTCTCGCCCTCACCAAGACCTACGGCGTGCCGGTGGTGGAGGACGACACCTACGGCGACCTGCGCTTCATCGGCGCCCGGATCCCCTCCTGCCGCAGCCTGCCCGGCGCCGAGCACGTGATCCAGCTGGGCAGTTTCTCCAAGTCCCTGGCTCCGGGCCTCCGGCTCGGCTACATCATCGCCCCGACCCGGATGCTGGAGCGCCTGAGCCCGGTGCAGGAAGTGCACAACATCTCGGTGCCCACCCTGTCCCAGGCGGTGGTGGGCCATTTCCTCGCCGAGGGCGGGTTCAAGCGCCACCTCTCCAAGCTGCGCAAGGCCCTGCGCGAGCGCCGGGACGCCATGCTGGAAGCGGTCCACGCCAGCTTTCCCAGGGATTCCGAAGTGACCGAACCCAAGGGCGGGATGCACCTCTGGGTGGTGCTGCCCGAGGACCTCTCCTCCCTCGACCTGCACCGCACCGCCATCGCCCACGGGCTGGGATTCGCCCCCGGGCCGTTGTTCTTCCCCGACGGCAGAGGCACCAACTGCCTTCGGCTCAACTTCTCAACCCATGAGCCAAGCGTCACCCGCGAGGCCATCGAGCGCCTGGGCGGGCTCATGCACCTCCGCCCCGACGCCTCCACCTAAAGGAGATCCCGTGAGTCCCCTCACAGCGCCACCCACCAACCTCGACATCCAGCTGGCCAACGAGCCGCTTTCCCCCGCCGAGCGGGCCAAGCGCATGCAGAACCCTGGGTTCGGCAAGGTCTTCACCGAATACATGGCGGTCATCCCCTACAACGAAGAGACCGGCTGGGGCCGGGGCACGATCAAGCCGTACGGCCCGATTCTGCTGGATCCCGCCGCGTCGGTGCTGCACTATGGCCAGGCGATCTTCGAGGGCTTCAAGGCCTACCGCCAGCCCGACGGCCATATCAAGAGCTTCCGTCCCGAAGCCAACGCCAACCGCTTCAACGCCTCAGCCCGGCGTCTGGCCATGCCGGAGATCCCGGTGGCGTTGTTCGTGGAGGCCGCCGACACCCTGGTCCGCCAGGTGCGCGACTGGGTGCCCACGGCGGTCGGCGAAAGCCTCTACCTGCGCCCCTTCATGATCGCCACCGAAGCGGCCCTGGGCGTCAAACCCTCCCATGAATATCTTTTCATCATGATCGCCTCGCCGTCCGGAGCCTACTTCCCCCAGGGCGTGAAGCCCGTCACGGTGTGGATCTCCGAGAACTATGTCCGGGCCGCGCCCGGCGGCACCGGTTCGGCCAAGTGCGCCGGCAACTATGCCGCCAGCCTGATCGCCCAGAAGGAGGCCAAGGCTGAAGGCTGCGACCAGGTGGTCTGGCTGGACGCCGTGCACCGCCGCTACGTGGAAGAGATGGGCGGCATGAACATCTTCTTCGTCTACCAGGAAGACGGCAAGACCGTGGTGGCCACCCCCATGCTCACCGGCACCCTGCTGCCCGGCATCACCCGCCTCACCCTGATGGAACTGGCCAAGGCCCTGGGCTTCACCGCCGAGGAGCGGCGCATCTCCGTGGAAGACTGGCAGCAGGCCCTCCAGGAAGGCCGCATGACCGAAGCCTTCGCCTGCGGCACCGCCGCCGTCATCACCCCGATCGGCACGGTCAAGTCCAACCACGGCGTGTGGACCATCAACAAGGGCGAATCGGGCCCGGTGGCCACCCAGTTGCGCAAGGCCCTGCTCGATCTCCAGCACGGACTGGTGCCCGACACCCATAACTGGATGCACGAGATCTGCTGATCAACAAAGGGCCAAAAAGAAGAGGACCCATCGCTGGGTCCTCTTCTTTTGGCTGGTGAAAGCTTAGACGGCAGGAGCCGCAGCGGCCTTCTTTTCCTTCTTGACCTTCTTGGCCTTCTTCGCGGGCTTGGCAGCGGGATCGGCAGGGGTGGCAGGCGCGGGGGTCGCGGCAGGAGCCTGGGCGTTCAGCGCGGGGGCAGCGGCGGGAGCAGCGGCATCCTTCTTCGCCTTCTTGACCTTCTTGGCCTTCTTCGCGGGCTTGGCGGCGGGATCGGCCGGGGCGGCAGGCGCGGGGGTCGCGGCAGGAGCCTGGGCGTTCAGCGCGGGGGCAGCGGCGGGAGCAGCGGCATCCTTCTTCGCCTTCTTGACCTTCTTGGCCTTCTTCGCGGGCTTGGCGGCGGGATCGGCCGGGGCGGCAGGCGCGGGGGTCGCGGCAGGAGCCTGGGCGTTCAGCGCGGGGGCAGCGGCCGGAGCAGCGGCATCCTTCTTCGCCTTCTTGACCTTCTTGGCCTTCTTCATGGGCTTGGCGGCGGGATCAGCAGGGGCGGCGGGCGCGGGGGTCGCGGCAGGAGCCTGGGCGTTCAGCGCGGGAGCAGCGGCCGGAGCAGCGGCATCCTTCTTCGCCTTCTTGACCTTCTTGGCCTTCT